>JBNKHV010000119.1:0-2634 GCA_050290545.1 Polyangiaceae bacterium
ACTGAGGATTGGCGGCAAGTCACCTGTAAAAAGTGCCAACGACGCGGGCGGGTGCTCTACGAGGACCTGAAAAAGGCAATTGCCGCATGGGACGAGGCGAGCAAATGAAAGTCATCTACATCGCCGGTCCGTTCCGTGGAGAGAACGCATGGGCCGTGGAGCAAAACACCGGCGCGCCAGCGGCTTGTGTCGAGACGGAAGAGCGAGGCGAGTAATGAGATACGGAGTAGAGGACGCACTGCATGGAGCCGGTTATCTGAACCGGCGCACCATACGTAGGGTACTAGACGGTATTGAGGTGGACCACATTACGGCACTAGCGTCGGCGGCCAACGCGCTCGATGTAAGTGTGGTGAAGTTGGATCGGTGCGCAGATGGCTGCCACGCGGAGCTTGCGCTCACGGTGTCGCACGAAGGGGCTCAACTTTTGATGGATCTGATCAATCGCAGGGGCGGATGAGCAAATGACGGACCTGGTGACACACAGACATTTCCTCCCCGCGTGCCTTGTCGTAGTCGATTGTCTGGCGGCCGGACGTTACGCCGTGGCCTCAGACTGGTGGAGGGTTGGTTATTGGTGCTGCGCCGCTGGCATCACCGTTTGCGCGACGTGGGGGCTAAGATGACCGCCACCGTTCTTCCCTTCCCCATCTCGGCAATGTCCCGAGTTGACCGCTTGTGTCGCGCTGTCGCTGACGAGTGCAAGGGGCCACATGAGTTGATCCGAATCGCTGTCGACAGTGAGCAAGTACGGGTCACTATCGTGGACCTTGAGCTCTATCTCAAACCGGATGAGGTGCGGGAACTGGCGACGCGATTGGTCGCGTCTGCGGACAAGGCGGAGGTGGCACGGTGACGCCAACCCAGAACAAGATCCTGCGATTCTTGCGCGACTGTGAATCACGCGGGCTCGTCGCCAAGTGCCGCGGTGTCGCGCTCGAGTTGGGATTTGGGAGCCCGACGACGGTGCGCCGTCACATCCGCGACCTGACGAAGCGCGGATACGTGTCCACGAAAAGCGCGCAGGGCTGGGGCGGGGTGCGCATTTCTAAAGCTGGGCTTGAGTTTCTTGGGAGGACGCAATGAGCGGAGTTAGGCGCGCAACCCCATTCACTGTCGGTGCCGCAATACGTCGCGCACGAGCCAAGCTCGCAGAACCGCCGGAGCTCCCGCACATCGAACGCCCGGAGCCCAAGGGTGATCTTGTCGCGGAATTCGCACTGCCGATCGAACTCTGCCCGACGACGAACCGGACACGCCAGCAGCACTGGTGGCGCGCTGAGAAAACGAAAAAGGCGCTGTGGTCGCTCATGTGGATCCAAGCCGGTGCTCGGATTCGAAGAGAGCCACTGCCTGGACGCCCTCAGGTGCTTTGCGTCCGGTTTTCGTCGACCGAACCCGACCCATACGGCGACTGGGCCAAGCTGCCAGTCGACATGCTGTGTTGCCCCAGGGGACGCGCCAAGAAGCGGAGACTGGGAATGATTGTCGACGACTCGGCTCGGCACATTGAGATTCGCCAATGGTGGGAACCGGCAAGTCCGGGGATGGGCGCGGTGTATATACAGGTGCGGACTGGGGTTGCTACTGCGGAGGCTGCTGCAGAATGACTTGTTACCGCTGCAGACTTGACCCGCATCCACCGAACTCTGACCCGCGCAGATGTGCGTTCCCTAACGATGAGTTCGTCTCGGACAACTGGAACTGCGCCACGATGGGGCTGTTCCGTGACATCGCGGGGGGCACTTTCGACGGGCCGGAATTCGGCGTGAAGCTCTGTGGCGACGACGACTATTGCTTTGCCGCCTCGTTCGAGACCCATGCCGATCGCGGGTTCTTGGTTTTGGGCTGGCACAAGAACCGTGGGCGCACGAGTTCAGCTGTCTGGCTGAATGACGACGGCGCGCACCCGCTGACGATCCAGCTGGCTGAGCTGCTGCTTAGGGACTGGAGGTTGCGGTGAAACCTGGACTCGTGATCCGACAGCGCAACGGGAGCATTGAACACCGATGCTACTTCGACAACAACACCATCAAAGCCACGGTTTCCTGCGCGTTCTGTGACCAGGAAGCCACGAGGCTCTGTGATGGTTCGGGTCAGTCTGGCACGTGTGACACGACACTGTGTGCCGGACATGCGGAACGAGTTGGCCACAACCGTGATTTTTGCCCTGATTGCTTGGTGGGGTTGCAGGGGAAGGAGCGCGCGCTGTGATCGAGCAAGAGGACATTTGCCAAACCTGCGGCGGGACCGTGGCCGAGGACAGGCGACCCGGTCGGTATTTCGAGTGGCGAGCTGGAGTGAAAGTCAAGGTCCCCGCGGATTGGCCCATTCACACCTGCAAAGAGTGCGGCGAGTGGTACCTCAGCGGCGAAGAGATGGGGGCTCTGGAGCATATTCTCGAAGCTCAACTCCGGGAGCGGTTGGCGCTGGGCAACGATGAGGCCGCGAGAGTCCGCCGCAAGGTCCGGGACGCGCTGCGAATCCTCAACGCCCGCGTGTCTGGCTTCTTCCAGGTCGACCAGATGAACCGGGCAATCGCCATGCTCGACGAGGTTGCCAGTGGGCTTATCGGTGAAACCGACACGGAGCAGGAGTTGAAAATTCGTGTTCGAGAACTCGAGGAAAGTCGCG
>JBNKHV010000120.1:0-45367 GCA_050290545.1 Polyangiaceae bacterium
TTCACGGTGTTGGGCGCTTCACGGTGTTGGGCGCTTCACGGTGTTGGGCGCTTCACGGTGTTGGGCGCTTCACGGTGTTGGGCGCTTCACGGTGTTGGGCGCTTCACGGTGTTGGGCGCTTCACGGTGTTGGGCGCCTGAGCACGCGACGCGCTTGACCGAAGATGGTGCGCGCTCGTTCTTGCCCCGCACGACGCCTGCAGTCGAGCTCGGCTTGAAGCAAGCCCAAAGGACTCAATGGTTGGGTGCCCGAAGCCTCCAACACGAGCTGCTTGAGACGTTCCAACATCTCGGCAGGCGAACGTACGGTCCGGCCCCAACCCGAGCTGGTCGTGTCCACCGCCGCAGCGCCCGCCGCTGAACTCAACTTGCTGCACAGCTCCTCCGTGTCCACCTGGCCGCGAAACGGCAAGTCGAGCTCTTCGTAGAGCTTGGCGAGAGCATCGAGCAGCTTTGGAACCGTGTGCGTTTCGCAGCAACTTCGGGCCAGAGCCAAAGTGTCGAGGTTCGCCTTGCCAGGGGTCGCCAACAGCTCGAGCATGCCTGCAACGGCTTCTTCTCGCTCGGAGAAGAGCCGACTGTTCTCCGGGTTCGTGAGTTCGAGGACCCCTCCGTCCGTGTCACGGTGTACGACCAGAGGCAGACCGCAGAGCAATGCTTCTTTCGCAGCCGCGGGACTCAACCCCTCGGAGTCGAACGAAACGAACAGGCGACAGGAGCCATAAACCCAAGCCATGTCCCTTCCGGGCATCGGCAGGGGTGCGCCATGGGGGTGTAACACCACCAGCGCGATGTCGTTGCGATCCTCGTGCGTGAAGTCGCGGTGATACTGCTCGAGCAGACGCGCCAACGTGCCCGGACTCTCCAGCCCCCCTAGCGCCCGACACAAGACGAGCGCCCGCGTCTGAGGCCGGTGGTCCTTCAACGCCCGCAAAGCGTGCAGCAACGCACCGACGTTGGCAGCATCGGCAGCGCGGGTCACGCTCACGACGTCCCATTGGCTCTCGCCCCCACGCTGCCGAAAGTACGCAGGAATGAAACTACCGGCGTCGAATGGCAAGCAGGTCACTCGGTCGCTGTCGACGAACGAAACGGCGCCGCTGCGCGCCAGGTGGAAGTCGACCCAAGGCGGCGAGCTAACTTGGGGTTGCGACCAGGTCTCGGCCACCGCCACCAGATACGTCTCCCGCAAGGCCTCGAGCACCCGCCGCACGGGGCGTAGGTCGTCCAGCACGTGGGGCATCTCTTGCCGAGTCAGCACGAAAATGCCCTTGCTCGCGCCCTCGGGCCGCTTCATCACGAACGTCAACGATTCACTCCAAGACTGCCGCGCGACGCACCAACCGGTCCGCGGCGGTGGCAGTTTCACAGCCGCAACCAGCCGGCGCAAGAGAAACGCGCGGCTACATCCAGGGCAGGGGGATCAATCGCCGCGCGACGCGCCAAGTGACGAAGAGATGTAGCAGAGAGCTCAGAAACACCCCCTGGGCGGCACCCTCGGCACCGTTGAGCCACACCATCAGCGCGCTGATCCCGATCGTCAGCACACCGACTACCAACCCGATCTTCACCAAGTGCCCCGTGCGCTCCGAGTAGACGATCAAGCTCCGTTGTAGGGACGCGATGCCACGAATCGCAAGACCGACACAGATCCATGGGATGAGCGCGACGGCGGGTGAGTACTTGTCGCCAATGAGAAAGGGAAAGACCCACTTGACCCCGAAATACAGGACCAAGGCGAAGACGACGAGACCAGCCGACGCCAGGTAGAAGGCGAGCGACACGCGGCGCTTAGCCGAAGGCGTGTCTTCCTTCAAACGCTCGAATAACCAGGGTTGCCAAGCTTGGTTGAACGCCGTTGCTGCGCGGGTTGTCAAGCCACTGATCTGGGCACCCAAGGTGTAGAAACCCGCAGCATCAATCCCGGCGAACAACACGATGAACGCACGATCGCCCAGTTGCACGGTGCGGTCCAATGCGGCATTCGGCACGCTCGGCACGGAGAACTTGATCGCATCCTTCGCCGCGGCAGCGTCCCAGCGAGCGCCCGGCCCGATGATGCGGCGAATCGTGACCACACAAGCCAAGCCCAAGGCCAGCGAACCCAGCACATTGCCGAGCACCCTGCCCTCCCACTGCAGCTTCGCGGTGATGACGAGCCCCAGAGTGGCGCCTGCGATCAGCAGACTGTTGACCCAAGTGACGACGCCGAAGGCCAGCGGTCGCTTTTCGGACTGCAGCAGAGTGGTGGCCACGGTGATGAGGTAGCGCCCCAGCATCCAGGGCAAGAATGCCAGTGCCCAGAGCCAGCTGATGTTCTCGTTGCCCCACCAGAAGTAGGTGCTTGCCGCCAGCAAGGTGACGATCACCGCGTTGGCCAACGTGGCCAAGATCGTGCTGTGCACGTACGACGGGTAGTCCACCGTCTCTTTCTGGTAGTACCTGCGCCGAATCGCCGTCGGCGTACCCAACGCCGCGACGGTGAACAGCGCGTTGTACGCCGTCAAGAACAAGGCTGCGATGCCATAGTCCGCCGGATCGAGGTAGTGGGTGAGGATGGGCCCGACCGCAACGTTGACGCCAGCGGCTACGGCACTCGTGAAACCGTACGCAAGAGTCTGACGAGCCAGACCCGAGCCCGTGACTCGCTTGCCGATTTTTGACAGAACCATGTTGGTTCGACGCGTTTCGCTAGCGGGCGATCGGTGTCACCCAGTCGGCATGCTGCTCGATTCGACCGGTTGCAGCGGCCATGTACGCGCGCTGCAACTGCGCTGCCAGCGTGTGCTTGCCTGTCCGAAACTCGATGCCATCGATTTCGTGAATCGGGGTTACTTCCGCGGCAGTGCCGGTCATGAAGACTTCGTCCGCACGTAGCAACTCCTCGCGAGTGAAGGGTCGGACTTCGACGTCCACGCCCGCCTCTCGCGCCAGAGCCAGAACGCTGTCGCGAGTGATGCCCGGAACGATGGCGGAACGCTCGTCGTTCGTCAGCAGCGTGTGCCCACGCACGACGAACAAGTTGCTACCGCTGGTGCTCGACACCGTCCCATCCTGGTTGAGCAGGATGGCGTCATCGAAACCATGGTCGATCGCCTCGTGCGCCGCGAGCACGCTGTTGGCGTAGTGCCCACTGGCTTTGGCCATCGTCGGCATGCAGGCGTGGGGAAACTTGCGCCAGGAGGAAACCATGACCCGAATACCGTTACGCAGAGCCTTCTCACCAAGGAAGTAACCGAGTTCGCGCGTGGCGATGAACACGTTGACGCTGCACGCTTTCTTCGGCGTGATGTCGATGGGACCGTAGCCGAAGAACGCCAACGGCCGAATGTAGGCATTGGTCAGCCCGTTTTCCCGCGTGACGTCGAGCGCGCCGCGGCACAGCTGCTCCACGGTGTACGGCAGCTTCATGCCATAGAGCATCGCCGAACCGTGCAAGCGCCGCATGTGCTCTTCGAGGCGGAAGAGTGCGGGACCGTTCTTCGTGGGATAGCAACGGATGCCTTCGAAGACGGCCGTGCCGTAGTGCAATGCGTTGGCGTAGTAGTGGATGTGCTGGTCTTGGGCCGTCTTGATGTCGCCGTTCCACCAGATGTACGGCGACAGGGCTTGCCCCTTGGGTCGTGGGACGGTGAGCGACTCCTCTTGGGGGATCTGTGCAAAGCTGGGCCACTCGACGACGGCATCCTCGGACATGTTCGACTCCTGACGTGGCGTGCGGCCACAGTGGAGCCCAAGTCTAGTGAAGCGCCGTGGAAGCGCGAGGATTTTGCGGGACCGGAGCTCGGGGCAGCGCTCCCCTCACGCCGAGCCGGACGGGGAATTGGGAACGATTCCAACTCGCTGCGTTCTGTCCGTCGGCTGAGCACCTGGTTCAGAGCCTGCGCCGCTCAGCCAGCAACCGAAGCCAGGTACACTCGCGCGCATGGGAAGCCGGAGCACAACGACGACCGTGGGCTGGGTGTTCGCTGGCTGGTGCCTGGCATGCGCGCCGACGGCGAAGCCGACGAGCGCCCCGCGCAGCTCGTCCGAGCTGCCGACACCGGACGGCAGCGTGCAGCCCACCACCGTGGCCACGACGTGGGTCGCATCACGCGAAGCCGCCATCGATTCCCTCTGCCGCACTCTGTCGGAGCTCGATCGGGATTGCGACAAGCGCATCACGATCGAAGACCGAGCACTTCCGAATTGCCCTAGTGAGGCGAACTGTGAACCGCCCGACGGCGGCCTGTCGACGTTCGAGACCAGCTTCGGCGACGTGGCGATCGGCTTGAGCCGTACCTACGAGGCCGCGCAGTTCGTGCAAGAGATAGTCTTGGGACTGAACACAGACGACGAGCCGATCGCGATCGACGCGTCGTACGTGCAGGCGGATCCCGCGAGCTACCTTCTGCGCCGCATCGACGAGCACTTCTGGGCTGGGCTCACTCGACGTATCGACGCGACGGGTGAGACGCTGCTGCAAGCCGTCGCTGACGAGAAGATGGGCGACGGGCAGACGCGAACCATGCCTTGGTGCCGCGGACGCGTGCCCCGCTGTGAGGCGGAAACGTCGTCGCACGCAACAAACGGCGAGCACACTCGCGACCCAACCCACTACCTCTACCTGCCACACGACGATGAGCGCGCCCGGCAAGCCTTCGCCAACGCTTCGCTGCCCCAGCAGCTGCTCGTCGAAACGCTGCCACGACGGGTCGACGCCGATTGGGTCAATCGCACGACTCGAGCGGGAAAGCATGGGCTGTTGATGTTGGACCTCGACGACAACCTGCAGGGACGCCCTTTCGTCGTGCCCGGGGGTCGCTTCAACGAGATGTACGGCTGGGACAGCTTCTTCATCACGTGGGGTCTGGTGCAATCGAGGGGCAAGTTCGCTCTGGCGCGATCGATGGTCAGCAATCACGTCTACGAGATCGAGCACTACGGCAAGATCCTCAATGCCAACCGAAGCTACTACCTGACACGCTCACAACCGCCATTGTTGAGCTCGATGATCGACCAGGTTTGGCAGCGCTTGCCGCACGAAAAGGCGGAGCGCGACTGGCTGGAACGCTCGCTCGAAGCGGCCATTGCGGAGTACGAGCAAGTCTGGAACGCGCCGCCCCGCCGCACGAGCGTGTGCCGCGGGGCGGTGTGCTTGGCGCGCTACTTCGGTGAAGGCCGAGGTCAACCGCCGGAAGTCGAAGCCGGGCACTTCGCCTGGTTCTATCAAAGCCACGCCCTCGAACACGGTCACTGCCCGCTGCCCAACACGCAAGCTGACAGCGTCCGCCGCTTCGTCGCTTGTAGCGAGAAGCTGGCGCGCGACTATCGCTCCGGAAAGCTCGTTGACGCAGTCATCGACACCTTCTTCGAAAACGACCGCTGCGTGCGCGAATCCGGCCACGACACGACCTATCGCTGGTTCGTCGACGGCAAAGAACGCTGCGCGGCGCACGCCACCGTCGACCTCAATGCCCTGCTCTTCAAGTACGAACTCGATCTGGCGCGCTTGCTCGACTCCGCCTTCGGCGGGAGACTCGGCAAGCACACCAGCGCCCAGTTTTGCGAACGCGCCCAACTGCGGGCCGATCTCATCGAACACTATCTTTGGGACGAACAAAGAGGCGCCTACTTCGACTACGACCTGAGCAGACAGCAGCGCTCCACGTATCTCAGCAGCACGACGCTGTACCCGCTGTGGGCGTCGGCGCCGAGCCCCTGCGACGTTAGTCTGGTGGACGCCACCCGCGCCGCACGCCTACGGGACTCGACCCTGCCGGAGCTCGAAGCGGCCGGTGGCTTGATGGCCACTTCGCCCAAGTCGCTCGAACGCATCGAGCCACCGCAAATCTGGGAGACCGACGGCAGCGGCCGGTTCGCGCATCGACCGGTCGACGGCGATGGCGGGCGTCAGTGGGAGGCTCCCAACGGCTGGGCTCCGCACCAGATGCTCGCCTGGGAGGGCCTCGAGCGCTGGGGCCTCGAGAACGACGCGCAGCGCCTGAGGTACCGCTGGTTGTTCACGATCGTGGAGAACGCGGCCAACTACCACGGCACGGTGCCCGAGAAATTCGACGTCGTCGCGCGCAGCCACCAGGTTTTCGCGGAGTATGGCAACGTGAACACGGACTTCGCGTACATCACGGACGAGGGATTTGGCTGGATGAACGGGTCCTTCGTCGTGGGCTACGCCGCACTGTCGGCCAACCTTCGACGAGCGCTTCGCCAGCGGGTTCCGCCCGAGATGCTTTTCGAAGACGGCGGGAACTGACGCCGCCGCAGCCGGCGGGGCACCAGGGTCGCCCCCTGGTGAGCGGGCCCCACGACGATGCGGTTAGAACGGCGGAAGGTAACCTGGCCGGAATCGAGTACTACGACTGGATGAAGTCATCGCACCGTTGGCGCTGGCTGACGGGACCAGATCATACCCGTGAACGGCAGCTGCGGCTGCGCCCGGTGCAGTTGAAGGTCATAGGCGCGCACGCCATACTCGCCAGAATATGAGTTCTCAGCTCAGGCTCCGAGCGAGCGCGTGTTCCTGCATTGCTTTGGCCACGACCTTGATGGCGTGCGGTGGGGAAGAAACCAACGGGACGAACATGGGCCCAGTCGTCGGAGCACCGGCAGGCGGAACGTCGGCGGGTACGCCCGCCGGAGGAACGTCGGTGCAACCGGGCACGCCCCAAACACCGGTGACTCCCGGCGCCAGCACCCAACCAACGAGCCCCGGTGCGGCGATGCCGGCAGCGACACAACCCGGACCTTCGTCGCCTACCCCGGGCGCGCAAACCGGGGTGCCCGCACCGGGAACGGCCGCCCCCGTCGATCCTGCACCGGGTGTTACGGGGATCCCGAATCCCGCCGAAGCACCGGGCGCAGGCGGAAGCCCAGGCGAGCCTCCCGTTGGTGCAGGCGGGACACCAGCGGCAGGCGGCGCGAGCAGCACGCCTGTGGCCGGCGAAGCCGTTGTGCCGATGGTGGCCGGGTCGACCTACAGTTTCACGGTGGGGGACATCACCTTCGCGGGAGACGGCCCCAGCGGCTACGTCACGGGGCTGACCTTCGGCGGCACGAACCTGCTCACGAGCTCCGCGCTCAACGACATCGCATACGGTTCCAGCTTCTGGACCAGTCCGCAGACGTGGGACTGGCCACCGGCGATCGATGACGCGACCTACACGCACATGGTCGACGCCGCCACCAACAGCGTCGTATTCGTCAGCGCCGACGTGCCCATCGGTGACAACACCATCTCCGTGGAGAAGCGTTTTTGGGGCGACTCCGAGCGCAATGCCGTCGTCACGGAGTACACCGTCAACAACACTGGCGCGGGCGCGTTGAGTTTCGCCCCTTGGCAGATCACCCGCGTCGCCAACGACGGGCTGGTCTTCTATCCGCAAGGGGACAACATGCCCGCAGGTCAGACGGGCCCGTATTCACCTCCCCCCATCAGTACCGTCACGGTCGCCGATGGCATGGTTTGGTACGATTTCACCGGCACGGACGCCGAAGGCAAGTCCGTCAGCGATGGCGCGGAGGGGTGGCTGGCGTACGTGGCGAACGGAGTCTTGTTCTTGAAGAGCTTCCCCGACAATCCCGCCGCCAGTCAGGCTCCAGGCGAAGGCGAGGTCGAGGTCTACGTCGCCCCCGACGAAACCTACATCGAGCTCGAACCCCAAGGAGCCCTGTCCGACGTCGCCGCTGGAGCGGCCTCGGATCCGTGGCGCGTCACCTGGTACGTACGTGCCGTGCCCGCGGAGATAGACGTCAGCGTCGGCAGCGCCGCACTGGTCGATTGGGTCCGAACGGTCGCAGCTCCCTAGAGCAGTTCCCAGAAAAGGATCGGCGAGCCAGCACCACCCGAATCGGTTCTCAAACCACATGGGCAGCAAAGGAAAACCCTACCGAACCCTCGTCATCGGTGGCTTCGAGGTGTTGATCGGCAGGAGCGCAGCCGACAACGACGTGCTCAGCCTGAAGATCGCTGAACCCACGGACACGTGGATGCACGTCGCGGAAGGCGTGCCCGGAAGCCACGTCGTGATTCGCAATCCTGACGAAGTAGAAGTCCCGAGAGACGTGCTGAAGCGCAGCGCTGAATTGGCAGGGTGGTACTCGAAGGCGCGCCGCCAAAGACGGGTGAACGTGCACTATTGCCGCGCCTCGGACGTCAAGAAGCCGCGTGGTGTCCCTGCGGGTACCGTGGAGATCGAGCGCTACCGCGCTATCATCGTCGAACCCCGCGGACCAGAGGAGGCCGACTGAGCAACGACGAACCGATCCCCCGATCGTCGTTCGAGCCGTAGCAGTCAGCGTGTCAAACGCGCCAGACTACCGGTGGTGAGCGACATCACTTGGCCGCTTTCATCATCCACGGAGCCGTTGTTGACCCAATACAGGCCATTGCCCGCGACGGCGAGCATGCTCGGACACCACACCTCTGTCGTCAACACGACCACCGAACCGTCGAGTAACGACACGCGTTGCACGCTACCTTCAGCAGCCTCACAGAACCTGCCTTCGGGTTGCGTCGAGACGTACGCGTAGTCCCCCTCCACCGCGAGTCCCCAAGGCTCCGCTATCGTGGCTACGACGCTGGGGGTGCCGCCGCTCGGGGCGATGCGGTTGAGCGTTCCAGCTGTCACGTTGTTGTACAACAGATCGCCTTGGTAGCTCGCCAAGGCGCCGATCCGATCGCTGGCCTCGGGGACCAATACCGTCGTTTCGATCGTCTCGAGCTCGATGACCACCAGCTCACTGAGCGTGTTGCCCTCTGGCTGACGCTCGTCAGTCACGACGAACAGCTTCTCCTCCGTTGGATACACCCACTGTGGTGCCCGTCCTTCAGGCAACCACAGCGGCTCGACCGTCCCACCCTGCAGGGGGACACGGCTGACAGCGAAGATCGAGGCCCAGAACACGTACTCATCGTTGGCCGCAACCTGGTACGGATAGTCACCCGCCAACGCGCGCAGCGTTTCTTCACCGGTGAACTTGTCGTACGCGACGTAGCTGTCCTCGTCGGAGTCGGCAGTCCAAACCCAAGTGTCGGTCACGGCCACTCCGGTGATGTCGAGTTGTTCGAACAGCACGCTCGATTCACCCGCCGGTCCATCGATGGCCATCGCCAGCAACTGATCAGGCTCCCCGCCAGCGCCCAAATGGCGCCGATTCGCAACGTAGATGCGCGCTTCATCGACCGCCATACGGGCGGGAAAGTCCAACTCAGAAAGCAACACCTCGGGAGCACCTGCTTCGAAGGGTGAGCCAGGCGACGCCGCCGAAACCAGCGCTGGCGGCTCGTTCTGTGGCCCCGGGTCCGGACCGGCAGTGGGACCGGGATCCGGGGACGTCGAGGAGGTCATCGGTTGCCCTGCACCGCTACCGGCGGGCGAAGTCACACCCGTCTCGGCCGAGGGAGTGGCTCCGACTGTGCTCTGGACACCCACATCCGTGGCGATTCCGGACTCCGGAGCGGGCTCGGTGACCGCCTGCCCGGAGCTCTCGCCCCCCGCGCAGGCGGCGACTCCCAACAGCAGGACATAGTGACTGAAGACGCGCGCACTCACGACGCGAAGAATACAGCGATCGCGGCGCGAACCTTCCTTTCGGGCCGCCCGGGCCTCAAATGGACCGAGGATGGAAACTCCCGCCTGAGCCTGCGACGCCACGGATCACAGCGAATGCCGGCGCATTCCCCTCACCCGGACCCCTCCGAAACGCTCGTCAGGTCGCTTCCGTCCCGCCTTCCGCTGCGGCCTCTGGCCTCGCCACGCGAGGACGAGGGCCATCGAGGCCCGAGAGCAATTGCTCACTCGCTGTCGTTCACCCAAACCACACCCTCCGACTCGACCCCGCGCCGGCCCAGGCGATGCTTGAGAACTCGCAGCCCCCAGCGGAAGCCAGGGACTGCGAGCAAGCGTCCTCACTGGTGTTGCTGTTCGGACGCGCAACGCAAACGCACTCCACGTTACGCGCGCTGAAATGCCCATCGGTGCCCGATCGGTATTTGCCAAAACCGCGAAAGATGCGCGATCGAGCGACATTTCACCGGTCGTTGACTTTTGTGGTCTGTCAGAATGAATCTGGCACATCGAGCAGGGCCGGGGGTGCACCTGGTTGGGTCAAGACCGCACCGGGAGCCGGCTCAAACAGTTTGCGTTGTACTGCCCGCGCGAGCCATCCTGTGTGGTAGGCAGATGCAGCTTGGTCGTGCGGGGCTCGAGGGCGCCACGAGTTCACTCAACACCGACAGCACCCGATCGAGAACCATGAACAACGCAAGGAACCACATTCCCGTCGAACCCGTTGAAGAAGTCAGCGGCACGCGGGAGACCAACGGAGTCGCCGCACTGGCGTTCGGGAAGTTGGTCAGTGCGCACCTCGATTTCGTGTGGCGCTCCCTCAAGCGTCTGGGTGTGCCCGCCGGTGAGGTGGATGACGCGACTCAGCAAGTCTTCCTGGTCGCCAACGAGAAGCTGGCGAACATCAAACCTGGCCGCGAGCGTTCATTCCTGTTGGCTGTTGCGGGCAGAGTGGCATCCCATGCGCGGCGAGCCGACCAGCGACGGCAGGCAGCAACACAGCGCCTGTCGGAGGGTCCCCCGCCCGAGGGCACCCCCGACCCAGAGCACCTGACGCAACGGTTGGAGGCGCGTGATCTGCTTGACCAGGTGTTGGACATGATGCCTCCGAAGGTGCGGACGGTGTTCGTGCTCTTCGAATTGGAGGACCTGTCGGTCGACGAAGTTGCCGACCTGCTGTCGCTACCGCGCGGCACGGTCGCCACGCGCCTGCGAAGAGCGCGTACGTTGTTTCGCGAGGGAGCGCAGCTCATCAAAGAGCAGCAGCGAGGAGGTGAGGCCTGATGGATCCCAAACGACTCCTAAAAGAAGGCGACGCTTTCGAGCGAGAACTCCTACGCTCGGCCCAACGAGACGTGGTTCCCGCCAAGAGCCGGAGCGCGATCATTGGTGCGTTAGGCGTCGGCGCCGCCGCACCACCGGCGGTCGTGGCGCTGGAGACTCTCACCGAGGCATCCCCAAACCCTGCGCCGATGGGCAGCCCGAACGTGGTCCAACCCCCCAGCCCTCCGATCGCTCCGCCGGTGGCTCCCATCGTAGGGGGCAAAGGCCTGCTCGCGGCCGCTGGCGCGGCCGTGACCGGAGCCGCCGTCTGGGCTGGCGTGACGCTGAGCCAATCACCAGCGCCACCTCCGACGCCGCCCACTGAAGTCGCGGAAATGGCTCCGGCACCGGAGCCGACGGCGCCACCCGTCGAAGAAGCCCCCGCTCCAGCTCCGCCAAAGGTGGAGCAGCCCGCCAAACCCAGAGTCAAGAGAACCAGTCAGAGCAAGCCCTCTGCCAACGAGACGAGCGACGCCCTGGTGCGCGAGCTCGCGTTGATCGAGCGAGCCCGACGGGCCCTGCGCGACGACAACCCGTCCCTCGCGCTGCGCCGACTGGACGCGTACAACGCCGAGTTTCCCAAGGGCAGCTTGAAAACGGAACAAACCGTGCTCAGAATCGAGGCACTCGCAGCCAGCGGCAATCACGCAACGGCGACCCGACTGGGGCGTGCTTTCTTGAAGCGTTCGCCGAACGGGCCCTACGCGCGTCGTGTCCGCTCGCTTCTCGGGGATGCGCCGGACCGCACGAAGCAGTAACCCACCACTAACCCCATGCGTCGCGTCGGCACCCTCTGGACACTTGCAGTAGTCGCGACGGCGTTCGGCGCCTGCAAAGAAAAGGTGCCGCTGGGCTCTTGGGGCAGCGGCGTCACGACCGGCGGCGACGATTCGATGGCGCAAGGCGACGATGGCTCTGTGGGGGCAACGGCTAGCGACGTCGTCTCGGTCGACACCGACACCGCCGCGAGCGACGTGGAGACACCCGCGCCACCCGGGATGATGACGGACATGGGTACGGACGCCACGCGGCCGCTCGACGCGTCGGCTCCGCCACCCGACGCGGCGCCCAACCCTGCAAACCCCGACGCAGGCATGCGAGATGGCGGCACTCCAAGCGAATTTCCGGCCTGCCTCGAAGAGAAGACCCCAGGCCCCTTCAACGCGCCCGGACTCGGAGGCTTCGGCTCCACGGAGATATCGACGAACTGGCTGCGTGCTGCGCCATCGACGTCGCTTTCGTGGGATTTGATGATCGAGCAGAACGTGCCCGAACGAGACGAGGCGGACCCGCCCGTGAGCGGCTACTACTGGGCTCATCGCTTCACCTTCGAGGAAGGCATCGCGGGCATCTTCGGGTTGCAATCCGAAGGCTTCTATCAGCCCGATCCCGTCACGAACCCCGGTGACTTCGAGTGGGCCAAAATCGCCGTCCTGTGGATCTCCGGCCCACAACGTGAGGCAGAACTCGGGGACATTCCGTATCCTTCCGCGCGCATCGCGACGGCGAACGGCGCAGGTTCCAACTGGACGACGATTCACGCGCTCTTCGAGTGGGAAGAGTGTCACGTCTACCGCTTGAGCATCACACCCGAAACGACCGAGGACGACGGCAGCACCTGGTACGGCGCCTGGATCGACGACACCACTGCCGATGAACGAATCCTTCTTGGGCGCATTCTGCTGCCTCCCGACACCGGCCCGCTATCACCCTTCAGCCTCTCACGCACGTCGCCCATCGACCATGGCATGCCCACGACGTGTGACGCCTACTACTACAACCATCAGTACTCCTCCGCCATGCTCGGCGCGCCGGTGGGCGATGGATACACAGCCGCCAACTCCGGTTCGATCTTCACGGAACCGACCCGCTGCGGCACGTCCCGAACGACTGAATTCGAAAACGCCGTCCGCCACGAGCTCGGCGTTCGCCGCTGACGCCCACTACGAACCGCCCTGCGGGCGCGAAGGTCCGCCAACCCGGGTCCTCCCGTGATGTACCAGGGCAAAGCCCGTCAGAATTGGACCCCGACCCCAAAGCCACCCGCCCCAGCTACAGCTGGCACAGGATAAACGCTTAGCTCGGGGTCGTTGAACACGAATCGATAGCGACTGAGGGGCAAAGCCGCACCGAGCTCGATGCGGGCAAACCAAGGACCGCTGATGCTGCCATCGAGCCGAAACGACAACTCGGCATCCGCCCAGAACCGAGTCTCCGTCTCGGCAACGGCGATGTCCGACCCGGCGGCAGTGACGAGACCAACCCGCGCGGCGGCGCACGGACTGAGCTCGACCGCATCACTCAGAGGCCAGCTCACCGGGCAAAACTCCGGACGCAGCGTCAAGAAGCGAAAGTCTGCAGTCGCACCGCTGACGCGCGAGGGCAACGCCTCGTGCCAGCTCAGCCCGACGCCGAGCCAAGCAGAACGCCGAGAACGTGACGTCGCAAAGGCGTAGGACAAGTTGGCCCCCAGAGCTGGCTCAGGGGCGAAGGCGAACGCTACGTTAGGACCCACCGTCACGCGGTTGCGCCACTGCCGCGGCGTGTAGCTGTTGGTCTCGTCGTACAAGGAGACCGTTCTGGTGCGAGCTCCAGATGCTGAATCCGGAGACGGGGCGAGCTCCGTCGTCGGCGTCGCTGGCGGCGTCGACTCGGCACTCGAGACCGAGCTCTCCTCCTGCCGTTGCCCGTTGTCAGACTCATCGTCGTCGCCGAGTTCCTCGCGCGGCGCGAGCTCGGCACGCGGGTCGATGGCCAGAGCGCTCGCCAGCGCGAGTACCATCGCGATGTCTCGGCAGTTCTTTCCGTTCACACGGCGCGCGACCGTGGCGCCATCTTGCTCCCGAATGACGAGACTGCCAGTGGCCCCCCTCGGACGTTGGCGCAGCTCGATGGCGAAGGTGCGCCCCGGTTCCCCCGCGTTGGCGAGCCGCGCGCTAGCTGTGCGCGAAAAGACTTGGCGACGAAACTCCGACTCGCTGGGACAACCCGCGTCGGCGCGATACTCGATGCGTATGGGCTCGACGTCAGCTCGCGCTCGACCAGTCAAGCAAAGCAGCAACAACAACAGTGAAACTCGGAGCTGCGTCATCACTCACTCTGCTCGATTGCAGCCCGCAGCGTCGAGCGCCTCGCGCTCCACACCACATACCGCAACATCCGTCGGCTCGCCCACGGTAAGGTTTTCCGGCGAGCACCTCCACTCGGCGGTTTGGTCGCAACGCCAAACCGACCTGGCGAGTTGCAGACACGAGCGGCGCTGTGCGTAAACTTCCACTGCGAGTTCACACAGAGCGTAACAGTCCGCGGCTTCGATCCCCAAGCAGAAGTGCATCTGATGGTCGCAAGATCCCCGACAATCGTCGAGAGCTCGTTGCTCGAAGCCCTCAGATGCACAAGAAAGGAGCACTGGGACGAGCAAAGCGTACCAAGCAGGACGCGAGAGCAGGGTTTTCGGAGTGCAGCCCGCTGACGAAACACACCCCAGCACACCCTCCCGAGAACCGCGCACCAGCCCCCTCATGGCGTTGTCGCGGGCTCGTCGGCAACAGGACCGAGCTGGTGCCGCGACAAGAACGTGAGCACACGCGGCCAGGGACGAGCACAGTCGTTGTGCCCACAGGGCAGTAGAGCCAACTCCGCACCCGGAACGACTCGCGCCAGGGCCCGGCTGTGACTGGCAGGAATGATACGGTCCCGCTCACCGTGTAGCAGCAATACTGGGCCTTTGAAGCGAGTCAGCGCTGCCCGACTGTCGAATGGATCTCTCACCAACGGTCCAAAGATACCGTAACGAGCGGCGATGTCCCGCACACTGGTGAACGTCGACTCGAGCACCAACGCCGCCAAGGGCCGCTGCAGGCTGAGCTCGGCGATGGCAGCACCGCCGAGAGAGCGCCCGTAGCCGATGAGCCGCGCGCGATCGACCCGCGGATGACCAGCGGCGTAGTCGTAGGCCGCCATCATGGCAGCACCGACGCTGGCACGCGTGGCCGTGCCCGGGCTACGGCCGTAGCCTGGGTATTCGACGAGCACGACACCGTAACCCAGTCGCTGCAACTCCGAGAACGGCTCCACCCACGAGTCCGTCAGCTCTCCATTGCCGTGGGCGAAGAGAATCGTGGGCGCAGCAGCCGTGCCCGAGGGCAGCAGATGCAACGCCTCCCAACGTCCGTCCGGGCCCAAGCTAACCCTCTTCAACCACGAGGTCTCCCGCGCCTCGTCAGTGGCGCGAACCAGCGGTCCAGGAAACATCACTGAACGTTGCGCAAACCAGGTGAGCGTCCAGTACGCCGCCGCAACGCCTCCAACCGAAACCAACCAAGCCATGATCCATCGCGCACGTCGACCGAGTCGTGTGGCGCCGCTCTGGGGCAGTATCTCAGTCACTGTGCCTCACCACAACACCACCGCGTCGACCTTCGCTAGGACAGCACGCCGAGCCCTGACACGTCAGCTGGGTCCACGACGCCGGAAGCGCTTTCGTCTGCGGACGTGGGAGGGGCACTGTCGTGGGCGAAGAAGCAGGCGCAGGGGCGGTCGACGCGCCCCGCATCGAGCCCAGGCCGCGTCTTTCGGCAGTGTGCTTCAGCCCGATAGCAGCGGGTGTGGAAGGCGCACCCAGGCGGAGGATTGGCGGGACTCGGCGGTTGCCCCGACAGGGCCAGGCGGTGCATGGGTTGTCCGATGACGGGGACCGCCGAACGCAGAGAGCGCGTGTAGGGGTGCTTGGGATCGTGCAGCACCTGGCGAGTCGTCCCCCGCTCGACGATTGAACCGAGGTACATCACGGCCAGTTCGTCGCAGAGGACTTCCATCACCGCTAAGTCGTGGCCGATGAAAACGTAAGCAAGCCCCAACTCACGTCGCAAACGTACCAAGAGCCTCAGCACGCGCGCTTGAATGGAGACGTCCAAAGACGATACTGCCTCGTCGAGGATGATCAGTTTGGGTCGGAGAGCGAGCGCCCGCGCCAGAGACAGACGCTGCGCTTGTCCGCCCGACATTTCGTGGGGATGACGCTGCAACAGTTGCGTCGGGAGCTCGACCAACTCGAGTACCTGTTCAGCCCGCGCACGCCGCTCTTCGGGCCCAAGATCCGTCAAGGCCAACAGCGGCGCCATCAACGACTCCAAGGCTGTCCTGCGCGGGTTGAACGAACTGGCCGGGTCCTGAAAGACCATCTGCACCTGAGGTGCGACCAGACGTCTGCGGCGGGCCGCGTCCTTTGGGTATGCGACTCCGGAAAGGTGAACGCCGCCGCGCGACGGCAGATCGAGGCCGACCATGATGCGAGCCAGGGTGCTCTTGCCACAGCCGGATTCTCCGACGATCCCCAGGCTGGCACCCGCGCACACGTCGAGGGACACCTGGCGGACCGCGCGCACGGTCCCTCGCGCCCGCCCGAACCAATTTCGCTCGACCACGAAGTCTTGGGAGACCTCGTCGAGTCGGAGTAGCGGAGTTCCAGAATCGGCAGATCTGCTGCTGGGAGCCGGTTCCATCAAGCACCGCCTCCCGCCGCCAGGATGTGCTGAGGATCTCCGAGCTTGGGCACCGAATCGAGCAAACGCCGCGTGTAGTCGTGTCGCGGCGCTTCGATGATGCTCTCGGTAGCGCCTTCCTCCACGAGCCGCCCTCGGTACATCACGAGCACGCGTTCGCACAGCTGACTGACGACAGCCAAGTCGTGACTAATGAACAGCAACGCCGCATTCCGCCGGTGGCAAAGCTCTTCGAGACGGAACAGCACGTTTGCCTGAGTCGTGACGTCGAGAGCGGTCGTCGGCTCGTCGGCGATGAGCAGATCGGGCTCCCCCGCCAAGGCCATCGCGATCACCACACGCTGCCGCATGCCGCCGGACAACTGGTGCGGGAATGCTCGCAGGCGAGCTTCCGGGTCGACGATGCCGACCTCACGCAAGAGAGACAGTGCCACTGGCCGCGCCTCGAGTTTACCGAGACCGCGATGGAGGCGCAGAGATTCGCCGATCTGCGTCTCGATGCGACGCAACGGGTGCAAGCTGGTCATCGGATCTTGCGGGATCCAGGCGATGCGGCCACCGCGCAGGTCCTGCCAGCGAGTGCTCGCATCGAGAAGCGATTGACCGTCGAAGAAGATGCGCCCAGCGCGGATCTCTCCGGGGGCCTCCAGCAGATTCAAGATCGCCCTACTGGTGACGGACTTGCCCGAGCCGCTCTCTCCCACCAGCGCCACCCGCTCACCTCGCGCCAGCACGAAGGAGACGTCGTGAACGACCGAGGCACTTCCGAATCCAAGCGTCAAGTTCTCGACGCTGAGCAACGGAAGAGAGGTCGAGGATGCGGACGGGGTTGACCGCTCGCTTTTCCCGCTCGCACGTGCGGGTACGGTCCCCGTCGATTGCGAGTCCTCCCGCGCGACGGAGCTTGCCTGGCCCGCTGCTGTGTGACGAGGATCGAGAGCGTCGCGCAACCCATCACCCACGATGTTGAACAGACCGACGACACAAAAGATGAACACCCCGGGCACGAGGGAAACATGCGGGGCAGTGGCCAAGAGGTGCCGCCCTTGCCCGAGCATGCCTCCGAGATCAGCGGTGGGAGGCTGCGCACCGAGCCCCAGAAAGGAGAGCCCCGCCGTTTCCAAAACCATCCAGCCCACACTCGTCGAGGCAGCGATCGCGATCGTCGAGGTGACGCCCGGCAGCAGCTCCGACCACAGTATTCTCAGGTCACTGAGTCCACTGACGCGGGCAGCATCGACGAAGGTTTCGCGCTTCAGCGAGAGCGTCTGCCCGCGCACCGTGCGTGCAAAGAACGGCACATTGACGATGGCGATGGCCAACATCGCGTTGTCCAACCCAGGTCCGAGCACGACCACGATCGCCAACGCAAGAAGCAGATAGGGGAACGCCATCAGAACGTCGATCAACCGCATCAAGACGCCATCGACTCGCCCTTCGAAGTAGCCCGCAAGCAACCCCAACGCCGAACCGGTGAAGGCAGCGATACTCACCCCCAGCAGAGCCACCCACAAGGACAGCCGCGCGCCATGCAACAGCCGGGAGAGCACGTCTCTGCCGAGTTGATCCGTACCCAACACGTTGCCCGCGCTCAACGGTGGCAGAAGACGCCGCGTGAGTTCGGTTTGGTTCGGCTCCGCGAGCGGCAACAGCGGTGCCGCCAATGCCAAGAGTACGAGTACGGTCAACATCGACACCGCCACCGCCGTGGAGCGATCTGCGAACAGGCGGGCGCCGACGCTCGTGGCGCGCTGCAAGAGAGGTGTCACGAAGCGAACCTCGGGTCGAGAGCGCGTTGTACGAGATCGCTCACCAGGTTGACCACGACGTAGAGACAGGCCACGACGAGCACCGCTCCTTGGGCAAGCAGAAAATCGCGTTGCAGGATGGCATCGACCAATACCTTGCCCAACCCCGGCCACTGAAATACGGACTCGATGTACACTGCCCCGCCCAGCACGAAACCGGCTTGCAGTCCAATCACGGGCACCATGCGGGTGAACGCAAGCTGAAAGGCGTGACCGTAGAGGACCTCGCCCTCTGAGACGCCCTTGGCTCGGGCCATGATGACGAAGTCTTGGGACAGGGTTTCCAACATGGCAGTCCGCATCAGACGCGCGATGACCCCCGCGACCACCAATGCCAAAGCCACGCCCGGCAGAACGAGGTGGCGCAAGCGGTCGCTCCAGTCACCCACGGACGGCCCATAGGCGCTGGCTGTGCCGCTGACGGGAAACCAACCCAACTCGACGGAGAAGACGAGCATCAACAGCATCGCCATCCAAAACGACGGCGTCGAAATGCCCAGTAACGCTACGAAAGTCAGCCCGCGGTCGACCACCGTCCCACGATGTGTCGCCGCCAAACTTCCGAGCAGAAGCCCGAGCAGGGTACCCAACCCGAGTGCAACGCTCGCCAACAGCAGAGTCTGGGGCAAACGTTCCAACAACACGTCGAGTACCGGGCGCTGCAGGGAGTACGATCTTCCGAGATCGCCATGCAGCAACGCCGAGAGCCAACGCACGTAGCGCAGCGGCATCGAAGCATCGAGCCCCAGTTCGCGCTGCAACTCCGCGACCCGCTCTGGTGTCGAAAATGGCCCCAGGATTGCCGTTGCGGGATCACCTGGGAGCAGCGCCACCATCGAGAAGACGAGCAGAGAGATCCCGAACAGAACGAACCCGAGCCCTGAGAGGCGCCGCAACACATAGGCCATCATCGTTTACGCACTCGATCGAGAGTGAGCAGAAACGACGGTTCGAGCTGCAAGCCCAGAACGCGGTCATTCAGAACGACGTTCTGCTTCCAGCTTGCGACGAACAGCCACGGGGCGTCGTCGTGGACGAGGCGCTGCACGCGGGCGTAGAGCGCGGCTCGCTCGCTGACGTCCGTCCCACGCCGAGCTGCCAACAGCAGTCGGTCCACCTCGTCGTTTTCGTACCAGCCCGAATTGAAGCCTTTGGGTGGACGAGCCTCCGAGCGCAACGCCAAGAAAGGAAGCGTGTCGGGGTCGTTGGTCATCCACGCCATCTCTGCCATGTGTGCGTCCTTCAGTCCGGCGTTTACTTTAGTCAGGTAGCTGCTCCACTCGAGGCTCTCGATCGTCACATCGAGTCCCACGGCAGCGAGGTCCGCCTGAATCGCCGTCGCCATGGCTACCGGAGCCAACATGCCGGAGCCTCCCTGGGGCACGAGAAAACGCAACTTCGTACCCGCTTGAACCCCTGCGTCCGACAAGAGCCGGCTGGCCCGGTCGGGATCGTGAGGATAGGGCTCGAGCGCGCCGGAAGCCGCACCGAAGGCGTTCGCGATCGGACCGGCTGCAACCGCGGCAGTGCCCTGCAGCACCTGGGTGACCAACGCCTGCTTGTCGACGGCAAGATTGACGGCGCGGCGGACTCGAACATCATCGAAGGGAGGCTCGTTCGTGTTCAACAGCAAGAACCACAGGTGAGGCCCTGCGACTTCTTCGACATCAAAACCGGGCGCCCCGCGGAAGTAGGCGACGTTGTCTGGGCTGAGCTCGACCGCCAGATCGACGCTGCCCGCCGCCAATTCCGCGACGCGGGTCATCGGGTCGGCGATGGGGCGAAAAACGAGTTCGGCGGTCGATGCACGCTCTGCCCAGTAGTCGTCGTTGCGCGACAGCACGATTCGGTGCCCCGCATCCCAGCGCGAAAAGACGAAGGGCCCCGTGCCCACGGGATGACGAGCCACTTCCTTGCCCCAAGAGCGCACGGCCTGCGGGGAGACCATCAAGCCGGTGGGATAGGCGAGGTTGGCCAACAACGGCGCGAACGCCTCATCCAGCTCCAAGCGCACCGTCAGTGGGTCGACGACCATCACGCTCTGCACGCGCTCGAAGAAGAACGCCAGAGGGAACGGCCCCGTGTCGTGGTAGGGGTGCTCTTCGTCGAGCATGCGGTCGAAGTTGAACTTCACCGCTTCGGCATCGAGCGGCGTGCCATCGTGAAAGCGCACGTCGGGCCTCAAGAAGAACGTGTACTCCGTGCCTTCATCGGAGACGTCCCAACGCTGTGCGAGTGCCGGCCCGGGCTCCAAGGTACCTGCCTTGAAGCGCGTCAAGCCTTCGTAGACGTTCACAGCCACACGCAAATCACTGGCTGCGGTCGTCGTGTGCGGGTCGAGCGAACGCGGTTCCGCATCTAGCGCGACCACGAGCACGTCCGGGTCAGATTTCGACTCGTCAGCGCGCGTCACGACGACGCCAGCGAGCCCCGCCGCTCCTACCGACAGCAGAGCAGCGATCAGCTTCAGAGCGTGCATGGACCCATGCAACCGCAGAACCGAGCCAGATGCAAATCTCGGTAAATAACCGCGCCAGCGCCGGCCAATGAACTTGGGCGAGCAGGAAGAAAAATGTCGACCTGAAGCTATCTTGGCCAGGACCGCGTCCGTATCTAGCATCGCTTTGGCGCTCTTTGGTGGGCGCCCATTCCATGAGGAGAACGTGATGCAGGCTAGAAACGACAACATCTCTCGGCGAAGCATCGTGCTGGCACTGGCCGGTAGCTCGACGTTGGCAACGACCGGCTGCTTCGGCAGCTTCGGCTTGTCCAAGATGGTTTACGACTGGAACGACAGCTTTGGGAGCAAGTGGGTAAAGTGGTTGGTTTTTCTGGGCCTGACCATCTTGCCCATCTACGCGATCACCTTGTTCGTCGACGCCCTGGTGTTGAACTCGATCGAGTTCTGGTTCGGCTCGCACCCTGTCAGTGGCAAGACGGACCTGCCCGGGGGACGCCACGTCGCGTCGAAGCCGACGAAGGATCCGAACGTGATACGTCACGAACTATATGAAGGCGATCGTCGTCTGGCGGTGTTGTATCTGCGCCGCGAAGGTGAAGACGGACTGAGCCTCCTGGACGAAAACGGAAAGATGATCACCCGCGTTAGTCTCGAGGGCTCCGCTCTGAAGCTGGAACAGGATGACGGCAAGGTCATCGCCCGCTTGGACCGCGAGCAGTGCAAGCGGGCCGCCGACGCCACACGACAGGGCATCGCCCCGCGTGAGGCCGTGTTCGACGAGTTGCTGAACTCCGGCCAGCTCGCCAGCGTCAACACGGCCAGCTCACGCGCCTCTGCGCGCTTGAATATGTGACGACCCGACGAACCGCCGCCACGCGACCGTCGGCGGCGGTTCACGCACGACCGAGACGATTGGACGCTTGCAGCATCGCGGTCCTTCGTCCACTAGATCTTCGTGTGAATCGAGAACTAGAACGACGCCTCGAGGCCCGGGTACGCCACCTCGCCGAACACGTCGGTGAACGGCACTTCCGTCGCCCCGAGGCGTTGGCGCAAGCGCAAGCGTACATCAGGGCCGAACTCGAACGGCTCGACGTGCCCATCAGCGAGCAGACCTTTCGGGCGCGCGGCATGGAGTTCGCGAATTTGGAGGTGTTCGTTCCGGCCCGAGACGAGTCGAGCGCACGTGAACAGATCGTGATTGGGGCCCACTACGACACCGTCCCTGGCACACCGGGCGCGGACGACAATGCCAGCGCCGTGGCTGCGCTACTCGAGTTGGTGGCACAAACCGCTCAGCAACGCTTCAAGCGTGCCGTTCGCTTTGCGTTCTTCCCCAACGAAGAGCCTCCCTTCTTCCCGAACGACGGCATGGGCAGTGATGCCTACGCGCGTGACCTCCGAGCGCAAGGCATCGAAGTCTCAGTCATGATCTCGTTGGAGATGCTCGGCTACTACAGCACCGAGCCAAAGAGTCAGAAGTACCCGCCGGGGCTCGGTCTGCTCTATCCCGATCGAGGCGACTTCATCGGCTTCGTGAGCAATCTCAGTTCTCGCGAGCGCATGCACGACGTCAAACGCGCCTTCAAGCGGAGCACCGACTTTCCATGTGAGAGCCTGGCTGCGCCAGAATGGACGATGATCGTCGGACTGAGTGACCATCGCTCGTTTTGGACCCAAGACTACCCCGCACTGATGGTCACGGACACGGCGTTCATGCGCAACCCACACTACCACCAGGCAAGCGATACCCCCGACACTCTCGACTATCCCCGTTTCGCGCGGGTCGTGGAAGGTCTCGTCGGCACCGTGCGCGCGCTGGCCGATGGGGCCTGAGAGAGCGAGCCCTTGGTCCCGGCATCGCTCAAGGAATTGGCGGCGGACCGTAGAGCGTCCTGCGATGGGAAGCGTAGCCGATGCCGTAGGCAAGAACGTAGGCCTGCACCAGATTGTCGTCGCGGTCGACTTCGTGCACCTCGCCAGCATTGCTGTAGGTCACCAGGATGTTGCCATTGTGAAGCTGTTGCACGTCCCCGAGAGTCTGCGACGAAGAGCCACCATCGTAGCTGCGAACGCGGGTAGCCAGCTTGCGTTCCAAGTCTAACTCGAGTTGTACGGCGAGGGAGCCTCCACCATTCGTCGCGATCGCGAACGTGCTCCCGTCAGGGGTCGCAGGCTCGAGCCCGTTGTTGTTGAAGAACAGGATCTGGTTGGGGCTGATCATGTGGTGACCGTGCTGCCGGCTCCACTGAACGTCCCCTCCGAAGTGGGATTGGCTGCCGTTGCCGCCGAGTACCCACAGCAGCTCGCCGTCGGTGGTGATCTTGACGAAGGCGTTCTGGCTGAGGCAAGAAACGCTGATACTCTCGTCCTTCGGGTTGTAGTGAATGGAGTTGCAGTGACAGGGGTCACTGAACCCACCTTCGAAGTTCTCCCCAAATGCATCGCGCAGGTCGTAGACGAGGCTCAGCTCGTCGTCTGACGAGAGCTTCTCGATTCGACTGCAGCCGTCTCCCCCTTGCCCCGTGAGGAAGAGCATGCCATCGGGAAGCGTCGCAAGGTCGTGATGACCGGTATCGACTGCGACCCTTTCTTCGGACGTTCCGTCGATCGAAACGCGCACGACGCTGCCGCCAGACTCCGCACTGGGGTTGCCGTCCCGAGCGTAGATGAACTTGCCATCCCAGTCCATGCGGGCTCGGGAAATCGCTCCGATGGATGTCTCGTACCACCACACGAGCTCGCCCAAGTGATCGTAGATCACGATCGTTCCCGCCTCGTTGCGACTGGACGCCGTGACGATGAAGCCGGAAGCGACTCGCTCGGGGGAAATGGCAGCGACGCTGACCGGGGGAATCGTCTCGGGCGCGAAGCCCGTCGTCAGCACGTCGTCTTCGCTGACGCAGACCGCGCCGCCCGACCTTGCGACGACTCGGTAGTGATACTCCGACCCTTGATGCATGCCCAACAGCACGGTGCGATACCCGACCGCCGAGGTGTCCAAGGGTGCTCGCATCCCGTAGCTCTCATCCAATCCAAACTCGACGTACCCTGCATCGACGCGGCCCAAGTCCGTCGAGAAGACGATGATGCCGACGGTACGGATCGCCTCGCTGAGAGAGGCATTCACATCGAGCCGGCAAGGCGTATTCGGTCGGAGTGTCTCGCTATCCGGGCCGTCGGATTCGCTTGCCTCTTCACCCCCAGAAACGTCGGCAAGCGGACTCGCGCCAGCCGACTCGCCACTGACTTGCGAAACCGGCGGAACCCTCGGCGAGGCAGAATCCTCCAGCACTCCCGCCCCAACTCCAGTACCCGCAACCGATGTGGCATCGATCTCAGCGGCGGGCGGCGCCACATTCGCCCCTTCCGTTTCCGCGCCGGTGTCGAGCGCAGCGCCCGATGCGCAGGCGCAAAGCACCAACAGGGCTACGGAAAGGCTACCGCCACGGGTCCGCCAAGTCATCATTCCGCTCCTATCAGTCACCCCGGGCCTACCGCAGCAGGCACCTGGCAGGAGCGGCCACGCGAGCTCCCCAACTGCCACCACACGACAAAGATCGATAATCACGGCAGAACCGCCAGGGGCGTATACTCCGAGGCATGCAGCCACGAGCGATCATCCTGAGCACGGCGTTGTGCATGGCGTGCGCGGCGTCGCCAGGGGGTACGACGCAGGGGCGTGCGGTAACGATTCAAGCAGCGAGAGCCACCACGAACGCACCCAGAGAACAAGCTGGGCAAGCCACACCGGTGGCAACGATTGCCGCGGGGAGTCAACATGTCTGCGCGATCGGGTCCGACACCCGCGTGTACTGTTGGGGCAGCAATGGAGACGGCCAACTCGGCAATGACACTCGTACCGCCAGCTCCAAACCCGTTGTCGTGCCGGGTATCGAGGGGGCCTTCGCGGTGGCCTCGGGCCTGCATTTTTCGTGCGCCCTGCACGCTGAGCGAGAATTGACGTGTTGGGGCAGGCACCCGGGGCAGGCACGCTCGAATCCGCCGAGTCCACCGACGAAGCTGGTCGATGCGCCCGCACTGGAGACCATCGCGGCGGGATACGGTTTCGTTTGCGGACTGGATGCCGAGGCACATGCGCACTGCTTGGGAGCACACGGTCTGGGCCGCAACTCATTGGCCCGGCCGAGTCGGAGGTGGACTCGCGTCCCGGACATCGCGGACGCCGTGGAGCTCGGCGCAACCCTCTTCGGAAGCTGCGTCCGCACCGTTGACGGTAGCGTTTGGTGTTGGGGTGGCGCGTCTGATGGTCATGAATCGGCGCCAAGCCCCGTCAGGATCCACGGTGTCCACGCCAGCGCGCTCGGGACATCCGCCGGGGGGCTCCCCTGCGCACGAGGCACGGACGGAAAAGCCCAGTGCTGGGATGGTGACGGCGTGCACCCGTCCCATCCAGACTCGGAGAGCGCCGGTCTGCGCTACCCCGTGTTGCTGACACGGGAACAGCAGGAGTCGTCGACCGGCAGCGGTTTCGCGTGTGCCCGAGGTGCAGATGGCGTGTTCTGCAGCGGGCGGGCGTACTCTGCCGCCATCGGCGTCAATCCGCCGCCGTTCATGGCAAGCCCACAACCCGTAAATGCCGCCATCGACCTCACACGCATCGCTGCTGGCGGGTCACGCACCTGCGAACAGGTCCGCGACGGCAGCGTGGCGTGCGTCGACTTCATCGACGGCGCGATCGCCGAATTGCCGCACGTGCTCCCGTTTTCCGCTTCCTCCTCCAGCTCGGGCTGCGTCGCTGAGCGCTCGGGGGTCACTTGCGTGGGAACGAACTGGGATGGCTCGTTGGGAGTCGACCCAGACTCTCAATCGCCGGTGGGAACGACCCGGGTACACCACGACGGCATCCTGAACGTCGTTGACCTCGCCCAATACCGAAGCCACAGCTGCGCCGTCGACGGCAACGGTGGACTGACGTGCTGGGGCGATAACTCGTCACACCAAATCAGCCCGACGATGGCGGCTCGCTGGTTGCCACCGACTCCGATCAAGGGACTCCCCATCGTCAGAGAAGTCGGCGTCGGCATGGACGCGACCTGCGTCCTCGACCAAGGCGGGCTCGTCCATTGCTGGGGTGCAGAAGGGGCTGTCTTGCTCGCCGGAAACGGACTCCGAGACGTCGCACAGCTCGAAATCGCCTCGACCACCGGCTGCGTGCGAACCCACAGCAAGCGACTCCTCTGTTGGGGACGAGGCCCCCAACAGCCCAAGAGAGTCACGGGGTCACCCATTGCGCCGGTGGATGTCGGCCTCGACGGCGTCGCTGATTTTGGACTCGGTTTCGCCCATGGCTGCGCACTGGCCGAAGCCGGCAAGGTGTACTGTTGGGGCGACGGCCAATCGGGCCAGGTTGGCCAAGGCCAGCCGCGGGACGAAGCCACGCCAGTGGAGGTGCTGAATGACGCCACGGCCCTAGCGGTGGGGGGGACCCACACCTGCGCGACACGTCAGGATGGCCAACTCTGGTGCTGGGGCGCCGGAACACCGGGTTCCGGACCGTACGAAGTGGAAACACCCACGCTCATCGAGTTGCCGTGAGCAGGCGACACGCGAGCTTTGCTTCCGAAGCGCAACGCACCGAAACCACTATGTGTTCCACCGCCCACGACCTGCGCAAGCCGTCGAGCGACAACAGAACCTTCGGGCCGACCACGACGATCCTTCGTCACCGCCATTTGTGCCGATGACACGGCCGTGGCGGGGCGCTAGTTTCGCCCAATGACTCAGGGCAGCGACGGGACGAAGCGACACTACCGCGTGACCGTGCACTACTCGCCCCGGGGCGGCAGCCCGCGCAACGCCGAAGCTCGTCACTTTCAAGTCGCGTTCAAGGTTCACGCCGAGACCAGCAGCGCGGCGACCGTCATCGCGCTCGCCGAGTTTCAGCATTCTGCTGGGCTCTGGCGCGAAGAGGTCGAGCGTGTCGGCGTCGTTGCCATCGACGGGCGATAGACGACGGTAGCAGAGCGGAAAGCAGCAAGTATACTGCCAGCGTCATGCCTGTCGCCGTCGGTTGCTTGGCCCTCATCTTTCCGCGCTTCGCGCTGTTCTTGATGTGGCTTTTCGGCGGTGGCTACGTCGGGCGCGCCTACGAGCATTGGCTTTGGCCCGTCCTGGGCTTCTTCTTCTTGCCCATGACGACGTTGGTCTTCGCGTTTTCGATGAACTCGTTAGGTCCAGGCGGTGAGGTCACGCCCCTCGGTTGGTTACTGACGGGTTTGGCGGTGCTGGGCGACTTGGGCTTGCTCAGTGGGGGCGAGCGCAGTCGCCGCAAGTGGCGTGACCGGGATGAGAACTGACCACCCGTGGGGCCGCGGAGCCGCACGCTGAATGCTCACGTCGAGTGCGCAGGGTCGAGAGAAACGGCTCCACAGGCGACCTCGCGCCCACATTCTCGACCCTTGACGCACACGCTCCACCGCACCATGCCGCCCATAATCGGCTCGGTGCGCTCTTCTGAGCGGACGCCGCAATATCGGCAGCATCAAAGACTTCCTGGAGCGAGTTACCAATCCCGAGCGTTGTCGCCAGGATCCAGCTGTGTCAGGCTATCCGCATGGGGCATTCTGACACCCACGTGGAGATATACCAAGGAGGCTGCCATTGTGGAGCCATCCGCTACGCAGTAACCGGCCACCCACAATTCGCCTTCGTATGCCACTGCGACAACTGCAGACGACTCAACGGCGGAGCGCGAATGGCAGGCGCGGCCTTTGCCCCGCGGCAACTCGACGCAATCGGAGAACCGAAGACGTATACCTATCGCGGTGGAAGCGGTGACATCGAGCTGAACTTCTGCGCACACTGCGGAACGCCGGTGTACGCATTTCCCAAAGCCCACGCCGTGGTAGTGATACGCATCAACACTCTCGACGATCAGAACGCAATCCCTCCTGCCAAATCGATTCACGCTGACCAGGCCTGCGCCTGGGATCAACTATTCGGTTGAGCTAGCCGGTTGCCGTCCACCGCGCTCTGATGGTGCACACTGGCACCCTTGGATCGCACCAGCTGGCCTCCGCGACGGTATTGAACCAGAGCGAACCAACTACGCACATTGCCAAACGTACTGTCGTCTCGCGCGCGCGATCTTGGCGCGCCGAATGTGCGATGATGCTGCAGCCAGAGTCCGCTTTTTGTCGCAGGCTGGAGCCCGTACTCAGAGTGCCCGGGATACCTGAGCCCTCGCACCAGGGTTCTGCGTCTCTACCTCCAATCATGTCTCTCGAACGCTCCAAGTCCCCCACCCCGCTCATGGTCGCTGCTTCGTTTTGCGCGGCCCTCGGCTGCAGCTCCGGCAGCGCTGACCGGGAGGCCACTTCCGACGGCGCAAACGTCGCTACCACCGGTGGCGCCACGGCGGCCGAGCAGAGCCCGCAAGCGTCGAGTGGAACCCTGCCGGGTGCCTCCCCTGCCGCCGTGGACTCGCCCGCGGGTAGCACTGCTGGCTCCGACGCCTCGAGCGACGAAGTCCCTCCGGTCGCGAACCCCGACACCGAAACGGGCAGCCCGGGTGACAGCTCCGAGCCAGGCAACGAGCTCGGGGACCCCGTAACCAGTTCCGAACCTGACGCCGAAACGCCCACCGATACCTCACAAGACGTGCCGACGACCGACGAGCCCGCCAACGCCGCGCCGGAGCCCGAAGCGACCCCGAGCAACGACGGCGCCCCCGACGGCTCCGAGATGACGCCGTCTATCGAACTCACGGGACCTCCGGTCACTCGCCACGGCCAACTGCGAGTAGACGGCAATCGTGTGGTCGGCGAGCACGGCCAACCCGTCACGCTGCGAGGCCAGGGCTTCGGCTGGGACAACTGGTGGCCCCAGTACTACAATGCCGACGTCGTTGCCTGGTTGCGCAACGACTGGTGCGTCGACATGGTGCGACCGGCGATGGGAATCGAACCGGATGGCGCCTACTTGGCGGATCCTGGTGCATCGACGGAGCGCGTCACGGCCGTCGTCGATGCCGCCATCGCCAACGACATCTACGTCATCATCGATTGGCACGCTCACGACATGCATCAAGACGAGGCCGTCGCGTTCTTCCGACAGATGGCCCAACGCTATGGCGACCAACCGAACGTCATCTACGAAGTCTTCAACGAACCCGAAGACGACGAAACGTGGCCGCAAGTCAAGACTTACGCCGAGGCGGTCATCGCGGCCATTCGCGAACACGATCCTGACAACCTGGTGATCGTCGGCTCGCCGGAATGGGATCAGCGCATCGATCTGGTCGCTGCCGATCCGATCACGAGCTTCTCGAACATCGTCTACTCGGTGCACTTCTATGCCGCAACCCATGGCGCCTGGTTGCGCGAACGTACCCAGGCCGCACTGGACTCGGGCATTGCGGTCTTCGTCAGCGAATCGAGCGGCAGTGAAGCGGCGGGCACCGGAGCCAACGACTATGACGAGTGGCAGGCCTGGTTCGACTTCATGGATCAGAACCAGATCAGTTGGATCAACTACTCCGTCTCAGACAAGGAGGGAGAGACCATCTCCGTGCTGCAACCGGGCGCGCCGGCCAACGGCAATTGGGACGAGTCACAGTTGACGGAGACAGGCCAGTTCATTCGCAACGTCTTCGTGAGCTACTGCGACTGAACGGCTGCGCTCGGTAGCGCGGGGTTGTGCTTTCTCCGCGCCTCTCATATGGCGTGGGAATGTACACGCTGTATGACTTCCTGCCCTCTGGCAACGGGTACCGGGTGCGGCTGACGCTGCGCGATGTCGGCAAGGAATTGTAGTTCACGACGAAAACTGTAGGCAGCGCTGAGGACGCACGCTCAGACTGACGAACGGAGCCCGCTTGGGTCGCCTGCTCGGGTGGGGTGCGGTAACAGAGCACCTATGCCTACCGAGAAGTGGTGGCGCCCGGCGGCGCCTTTGTTTGCGGGTGTCCTGGTTGCGCTCTCGTGGGCCTCGACCTCGCAGGCAGCGTGTACCCTGTCCGATTCAGCGGTGTTGCCAGCCGGCAATGCGCTGCTCGACTCCGACGGTCATCCCCTTGCCCGCTTCGGCGGTCAGCAGGTGAGGATGACCGCCAGCAACCTCCCCAAACAAGCGCGTGGACTCGTCACGGTACGCATCGGCGGCTCCAAAGACTTCCAGCTCGACGGCTTCCTGCGCGGCACGTCCCTGCCCCTGTACACGAGCAGGCGCCTCGCCGTGCGCGAAGGGCACGTTTGGCTGGAGGCGGAGCGCCCCGTGCGCTTCGCGGGCGTCGCCAGCGACAAGCTGCGAGTGACCTACAGCACCAAGGAGTTCCGTGACCCTATCACGCTATCCGCTCCTTGCGATGGGTTGAAGATGAACAGCACCCCCACGGGCGTCGAACCCTACGTATCGCCCGCCGGCACGGGCTACGTGCTGCAGTCGGATCGGCTGAGGCTGTTCGCGGATCCCACGGCGAAGGCCCCGCTCATCGACCTCGGACGGGGCGGTCCTGGCGCTCTCTTCTTTTGGAGCCAGGGCGAGCAGGGCACCCGCCACCACGTGACACGAACGCGTGATCTGATCTTCGACGGTTGGGTCGCGAGCGATGAACTCCAAGCCCTGCCTCCCGGCGAAATGGCCGATGAAGCGCCGAGTTCCCCGGTTGAAAATCCGAGCTCACGCTTCGCCGCTCCCAAAGACGCAACACTCGTTCGCGCGCTGCGTACCGTCGAAGTCCGAGGCAGGGCGAACGTACGCGCACCGGTGCTCGGCCGGCTTCTTCCAGGCTCTGAAAGCTACGTCGTGGACATCGTGGCGGGTTGGGCCAGCGTGCTGCCTCGTTCGATGGCGATCGTGCCGACTGAAGGGAACCAATTCTGGGTCAGGGCCGAAGAACTCGGCCTCTAGCAACCCCACGGCGCGGACGACCCCGGACGGTGCTTCGCCGCGCGAGCGGAACGAACGCCTCAATTGGGGAACTCGGCACCTGAACACGCGACCACCGTCAGCGTGCCATTTCTCGGTGCGCCTTGCCCGATGAACCGCAAGTCGCGCCTGGCAGTCGCCGGGCACTTCTCGACCAGACGGGGCGACCCCAGGCCTTTCGCCGGGTCGACGTAGCACCAGCCGTCGCCGCGGGGCAGTTCGTCGTTGAGACAACTGTCGCTCGACAGCTGGGTGATCTCACACACCTGGAACTGGTCACAGTCGATGCCCGCCGCTTCGCCACATTGGAAGGTCTTCTCCAACTGAACTCGCACCATGTCAGCGACCTCGGGCTCCACCGGCTTCCGTGCAGTGGAGTCGCAGCTCGCGGTCTCATCCCAGTCCAGCTGTTTGGTTTCGATGATCGCACACGCCGCTTCGAGCTGCCCGTCTGCGTTGCGCCGCAACGACAGCTCGCGTGAGGCACACTTTCGGTCGATCCTGTCCACCAGGCGGTCCGCGATCGCCGCCATGGCAGGTCGATATCCGAAATCTGGGGCCGTCGTGTCTGTCAGCTCTTTGGGGCAGATGGAGGCAACGATGGAGTTCCAACCGTAGGCGTGAAGCACTTCGAGTTGGCGCAAGCTGGGGTAGGCCTTGGCGTAACGCTGGGTCCGGTCGAAGGTACCATCCGGAGCCTGGCACAGTGGGTTCCGAAAGGACTCTCCGCCATAGTCGGTGCAATCGCAACTGGGGGCCGCGGCGCCCCCGTCCACCTGGTCCCGATACGCCTCCGGTGACGGACACTCCACGTTCTTCATCAGTGGGAAAATGCACGCGTACTGCAAGTCGCTGTTGTCGGCGATGTTCCACTCGTGGCCGTTGATCGAATTCGCGACGAAACCCGCCCCCGGCTCGGCCAACGGCTCCCCAGTTGCCGGATTCGCGCCAGTGCGAGGCTCGATCGACTCGACCATCAATGGGTCATCGGGCACCGGAATACCACCATTCACCGCGCCCCCGCCTTCGCCAATCAACCAGCTCCAATCGATCGGCAGGGCAGTGAACGTTTCCCCGTTGCTGCGATAGACGAGCGCTTCCTCCGGGTCCGACGAGACGGCAACGTCCTGCCACGGCACACCGACGATGCCGGCGAGATAGATCAGGTTCTTCGGGCGAGGCGGCGAAGGCACACCGACGAAGTCGGGGTCGGCGGACGCCCTGCGCTCGTAGGCCAGGTCTCGAAACAACGGGTTTGGAACCGGTAGCGAGCCGTCCCTGCAACGTGCGAAGCTTTCTGGATCAGTCGTCAGGTCTCCTTCGAACGGACAAAGGTAGTCCTGCGTCAAAGCATTGGTGTAGCGCGCGACCGGGTAGAGATAGTCCACGCCGAAGCGGCGCTTCTGCTGGAAGCAACGTAGGTTGGGCTGATCGCTCCGTGCATCGAGCCCATGACGGCGGCCATCCTCACAACCGACACCCACTATCGATCCATCGTCCAGAGTGACGCTGGGACACCCATCGGCCACGTTCCTCTGTCCACAGGAGTGACAGCACTCGTGATTCGGCCCCATCGCGGGGTCGCTGCATGCTGCCGTGCCCTTGAAAGCCGGAACGAAACCATCCGACTCGTCGACGGTCTGAGACAAGCGCCACATCTGACCGCTCGCCTGAAACGAGCAGTCGTTCTCGTCGGACAACATGATGATGGCCAACAGCGAGTCGGGGCGCAAGAACGCAGCACGCTGGTCGAGGACAGTCTGGTCGATGAGTAGATCCCCGTCCGCATCCGTTTCAGGTCCCGCGCACGAGTTGGCGGTGTCTTCGGCACTGCAAGGTCGGCGAACGATCTTCGTGTACGGGTAGGGGTCGACCAAGAATCGATACCACGCTTCGAGCGGCGCCTCCCAACCGCAGCCAAACTCACCTGCAGCCCGCACCAGATCGGCGAACTCAGCGAGGAACGATGGCCCGTCGACCCCAGCGCTCCAGCTCAGGAAGCCGTCAGCCGCGGCCGACGGGGCCGCGGCCGCGCCTCGGGGCAAGGTGCCGAGCAGGTGGGCCATGTCGACGGCCTGCGCCGACTCGTCTCGAGCCGGATCCTTCACGCAGTCTGCGACTGCGCCGTAGCCTCCCAAGCTGCTCGTGATGACGGCGACGTGAACATCGTCGATGGCTCGGAATTCGCGCACGCCTTCGGGACACGGCGCGTTGGACGTATCCGGCGTAGTCCCCGTGTCTCGACCGCGGGCGTCCACGCACCTGGGGTTGACGAAGCGCCCCACCAAATCAGGCAGGGCAAGCGCCAGGATGTCCTGCTTGTCGGCCATGGACGGCGAGTTATCGACGACGAACAACAGATCGACCTCGTCGATGCCGGATTGCACTAGCTGGTCGATGACGAGGTTCGTGGTGCGTGGCTGCGCACGCCCAATCGGGCGTTCGAGACACGCCGTCGTAGTGGCAAGCACGACAGCTACGGACACGCCCGATATCAACGTTCGAAGCAGCGCAGACGGCGAGTAAACGAACATGGCATCCGCACAAGCACGATGCAGGCCACCATCGCGACGCACTCGGTATCGGCGGGTTCGACTCTCACCCCGTCAACGACGTTGGCGGCGCCATCGCAGTTGACAGTCGGCGTCCCACGCGGCCTGCGTTCGCATTGTCGGTCTCGGTGGGTGGTGTTGGCACCGGCGCCTACGCGCCGAGACCCGCGCTCAGTGCAACTCGGAGCGCTGCAACGCGAGCCGTCGGCTTCACCTACGCCACGCAATATGACCCACACGCGTCGTGTGAGCATGAGCACCCAGCACTCACCGAGTAGCACCGGCGAGCACAACGTCCGAGCAATCGACAACTCGGTTCCCGGCTTCTGCTCTTGCGCCTATTTTCGCGTGCTAGTGTGCCAGGACCACGGGAAGGGACTTGGGATGCGTTTCGTTCGGAATCGGAAGCTGGCGGCATTGCTTGGGCTCGTGCTCTCAACGAGCACGCTGGGTGGGTGTGGTGACGACTCGGGAGGACGACCGAGCTCGGGTGATGGTGGTCTCGACGCGAGTGTACCAAGTTCACAGTCAACCCCGGAGCCAACTGGGTCGGGTACGCCCACGACACCCACCCCGCCCGTCTCCACGGAACCGTCGACACCGACGCCCACGCCGACCACTCCGCCGACGCCAACCACGGCGATGGACGCAGGCTCAGAGATGGATGGCGGCTACTGGGCACCTCCAGAATGCATCCTGATCGACAACGCCAAGGTCAACGGCATCGTGGCGCCGGCAGGTCTGCAAGTCGGATTCCGCGTCTTGGATTGCGACGGCAACCCAGTGCGCCCCCTCGTCGACGACGATGTCGTCATCATCAACGACGAAAAGAACGAGGCCTTCGTCGACAGTTCCGAGGGCGCGAGTGCCTCGGGCATCGGTCTACCGAGCGCCCTCGAGTTGTACTCCGTGCTGGCGCTCGATCTCTCGGACTCGGTCGTGCCTTCGGCAAACGACGTCATCGACGCCGCAGAGGCGTTCGTCAGTGCTGTGGTGACCGAGGCCGAGTCGCGGCTCAAGCATCGCGTCGCGATCTATGCCTTTGGCAGCACTGCAAACACGGAATTGATCCAGGACTTCACGAACGACGCCACGGTGTTGAACGCTCGGCTCGAAGCTCTGCGAACGGCACCTGGCAGAGGCACGACGAACCTCTACGGCGCCTACATCACGGCGCTGGAGCATCTAGCAGAACAGGGCTCACCCGACGCGGTCATCGAGAAGTTCCTCGTCGTCATGACCGATGGAACGCACGAAGCCGGCAACGTGGACGAGCTACGTTCACAAGCGCTGTACGCGAAGCAGCTCTCTGGAGCCACCATCTACAGCATCGGCGTACAAGGCGACTACGACTCCTGCCGTCTGGAGGAACTAGCGGGGAGCGCCCTGGGTTCCAATCGCGGCGGCGGCTGTCGCCAAGGAAATGCGTGTTCCCCCGACGTGCCCACGCCGCCCACTTGCACCCAATACGTGACGGTCGAAAACGCCGGCTTGCTCACGGGTGCGTTTCAAGAACTGTCCGAACGCGCCGCCGGTGTTGCGCGCAGTAACTACGTCGTCGGGGTTTGCACGCCCGTGGAATTGGGCACCCCCACGCTCACCATCAACGTCGATGTCGACGGCGCTTCGGACAGCAGCACGCTCAACTACGACACGACGGCGCTGACCGGTGAACTCGCCTCCTGCCAGGCCTCGGACATCGCCGTGGGTCAGCTCGTCTGTGACAGCTACGGGATCTGTGAGGTCGCCTGTCTGAACATGGAGTGTGGTTCCGATCTGGGTCTGACCTGCGGCACCTGTGGCGGGCTCGACTACTGCTTCGAAGGTCTGTGCCTGACCGCGTGCGAGGGCATGACCTGCGGCACAGACAACGGGATCAGCTGTGGCTCCTGCACGACGAGTCAGTACTGCGACGGTGACAACGTCTGCAAGACGCCCTGTATCAACATGGACTGCGGCATGGACCACGGGTTCGCCTGCGGTACCTGCACCGAGCCAGACTACTGCGACACCAGCGTCAACCAGTGTCTGACCGCTTGCGAGGGTATGACCTGCGGCACGGATCAGGGCATCTCCTGCGGCACCTGCGACGTGACCGAATATTGCGATACCGACAACGTCTGCAAAACGATTTGCGACGGCATGGACTGCGGGACCGATCGGGGGGTCTCCTGTGGAACCTGCGCAGGTACGGACTACTGCGATACGAGCGTCAACCAATGTACGCCCGCCTGCGTCAACCTCGATTGCGGTCGCAACAATGGCGTCAGCTGCGGCTCGTGCGGCGGCATGCAGTACTGCGACAAGAGCGCGGAGCTGTGCACGACATGTGCTGGGGCCGCGGATGCGGGGGCGTGCGAAGAAGTCTGCCTACCCGATGATGGTGACGCGGGCGGCGTCTGCACCGACCTGTGCGTGGACATGAACTGCGGTACCGACCAAGGTGTTTCTTGCGGAAGCTGCTCCGGCATCGACTACTGCGATGTCGACAACGTCTGCAAGACGCCCTGCGACGGCTTGGAGTGCGGATACGATCGTGGCTTTGCCTGCGGGGTTTGTGTCGACGGGGAGTACTGCGACGACTCGAACACCTGTGCCGACGGCTGCGCCGTCAATCCCTGCGCAAACGGCGGGACGTGCACGCCAGAAAACAACGGCTACTCGTGTGCCTGCGCAGGGGGCTTCGCCGGCGAAGACTGTGCGTACGCAACGAACTTCTGCAACGGCAACTACACGTACGCAACGGCCGTTGGCCAAGGCTGCACGACGATCACCGGGGACTTGACCATCAGCAGCACGAGCGCGACTGACCTCGCGGGGCTCGAGTCGATCTCCGTCATCGGAGGCAACCTCGTCATCTCCAGCAACTCACAGCTGACGTCGCTAGCTGGACTCGACGGCCTGACGCAAGTGAGCGGCAACTTGACCATATCGTCGAACGGCGTGCTGACCTCCCTAAATGGCCTGCAGAACCTCGACAGCGTGGGCGGAAGTATGACCGTTCAGTCCAACAACCAGATGACCCAGGCGATAGGCATGCGGGTCGGGGTCGGCACCAACCTGAGCATTTCCGGCAACCAGCTGCAAGTGATCGAGTTCACCGATCTGAGTGCCTTGGGAGGCAACCTGCAGATCAGCGGCACCCCCGCGCTGATGACGGCTGACTTCCCTGCCCTCCTCGACGTGGGCAACATCCAACTCCTGAGCGGTGCGACGGACGTGGCGTTCAATCTAGCCAACGTGGGTGACAGCTCGGCGCTCCAAATCCAAGGCGTCAACGGCAGCGTGGATCTTTCGGGCTTGCTGACCGCGACGAGCGTGTCGGTTCAAACCAGCGACGTGGATTTGGACCTCTCCCAGCTGGGCTCTGCGACCACCGTGAGCGTCACTTCGAGCAGCGGCATACTCGACTTGTCCGGGCTGGTCACGGCGACCAGCCTCAGCATCACCAGCACCGATGCGCTCGTGGACTTCGGCGCCCTCGAGGACCTGAGCGGGGACCTCTTGATCGGGACGACCAGCGCTGGGGCGGTTCCGGCGACGGTGAGTCTGCCCTTGCTGGCGAGCATCGGAGGCTCACTGCGCGTGCGTAACGCCACCGGCTTGACCAGTTTCAGTGCCGCCATCTTGACGACCGTCGGTGGGCTGCTGGAGTTCACCGCTAGCGCGATGGGCAGCATCGACCTGCCCGAACTGGCCAGCGTGGGGAGCGGAGCAAGCTTCCAGAACAACACCCAGCTACTGACACTGACGGCGCCCAAGCTGGACGACCTGGGCTCTGGGGCACTGACGATATCCAACAACGCCTTGCTCAACACCGTGGATTTGAGCCTGGTGACTTCGTTCGTCGATGGCGTGACAATCAGCAACAATCCGAATCTGAGCTCGTTGATGCTGGACGAACTGCTCGACAGCGTGACCATCAACTTGTCCGGGAACTCGGCGATGACGAGTTTTGGGGCGCCCAAACTCGCGTTGGTCACCGGCAACGCCACTTTCGACGACAACTTCAGCAACACCAACATGGCCGGGCTCGGAGCTCTGGCCCAGGTCACCGGTACGCTGTACATCCGCAACAATGTCAGCCTGCAAAGCCTTTCTGGCATCTCCGGCCTGACGACCTTGGGGGCCAATCCAGTGATCCAAACCAACCCCAAGTTGCTGAACTGCGAGGCTCAAGCCTTTGCCACTGCTGCAACCACCGTATGCACATGCAGTGGGAACATGGCCGGAACCTGCCCCTGAGCACTCGATCCTGGGTCTTGCAGGCAGCCGCAAGCCTTCTGTTCGGGGCAGAGAGGCCCCCGGGGCACGCTGGGCCCAAGGCGTTGCGTGAGCTAGACTCGTCCCTCCACGAAAGAGAACGACGATGCTGCTCCTCGACCGCCGAAACCCACGTGTTCACACCTTGACCGCAGTACTGCTCGTATTCAGCAGCGCTTGCGGAGACGCCGAGGAGGGCTCGGATACCGAGGCGGCCTCCGCCGCTGGCGGACAGACCTCCGGCATGACCGCACAGGGCAGCTCCGGAGCCCAGCCGAGCGCACCGTCGGATTCACCAGCTGGCGACCCCAGCACGGGGGCAGGGAGTGCGCCTGAAAACACCAACACGAATGCCTCCCCGAGCGCAGCAGACGACGAAGCCACGTCGACAAGCGGCAACGAGAGCACCGGCGCTGCGACGATGCCCGAAGCAAGCGACCCTCCCCCCGCCGACGGCGAGCCTCCCCCAAGTGACGACGGCGACCCGGCCGCTGAGGCCCCCCCAGCCGAGGACACGACAGCGCCCGAACAACCCGCAACCGACACGCCCCCCAGCGCCGCCGGCGGCGAGATCGCCAGTGAGGCCAGCTCCGGCTGTTCCGGCTCCGCGTCTCCACCCGAGGGCCCGCAAACGATGGACGTCGATGGCATGGAGCGGGGTTACATCGTTCACCTGCCGGAGGGCTACGATCCCACGACTCCATATCCGCTGGTGTTCGCTTTTCATGGCCTGGGCGGCAGCGCTGAGTTGGTCAGCAGCAACCGCTTCTACTTCGGGCTCGAACAAGCGAGCGGCGGCGCACCCAGCATCTTCGTCTACCCCGACGGGCTCGAGACGGACAACGGTGCCGGCTGGCCCAACACCGACGGCCAGGATGTGGCGTTCTTCGACGCGCTACTCGCCGACATGCAAGCCACCTACTGCGTCGACAGTGCGCGCGTGTTTTCCACGGGCCACAGCTACGGCGGTATGATGACCCACACGTTGGGGTGCCAGCGCGCAGACGTGTTGCGCGCCATCGCCCCCGTCGCCGGCGCGATGTTCGCCCGCGGTGATTGCGCGGGGCCAGTCGCGGCTTTGGGCGCCCACGGCTCCAATGACGAGACCGTCGACTACGAGAGCGGCTTGTCGGCAATCGAGCGGGTCATGGAAGCCAACGGCTGTGACCCAGATTCGGGCACCCCGGTGGAACCGACCGAGTTCTGCACCGCCTACGAATGTGACGCAGACTATCCCGTCGTTTGGTGCGTCCACGAGCAGAACCACGACTGGCCGGACTTTGCGTCGGAGACGATCCGCACCTTCTTCGCCAGCTTCTGAGCCAACGACCGACGATGTGGCGAGCGTGTTTTTGCGATCGCCAGCGTGGTGCATTAACCTTTCGAGTCTTGCTCCTGGTAGCCATCCCCATGCGCCCACTCTCGTCCTTCTTTGGCAACATCCCCTTCCTTGGGCTTTGTCTGACTGCACTGCTGACCGCTTGCGCCGACGACGCCGCTTCTGACGTCGACGACTCGGCAGCGAGTTCAGGCACGACGAGCAACTCACCGACGAGTTTGGCAGCGGGCGCCACGACCTCGTCCCCCGCGGCCACGCCGACGGGCTCGAGCATGGCTACGCAAAGCCCGGGGCCCGGCGAAGTGACTGAAGTCGACGCACCGGCAAGCGCTTCGACCAGCGACACTGCAGCACCTGAAGAAACGAGCAGCCCCCCGCCAGCAACGACGCCAGAAGAGCCCGGCCCTCCCAGTCCGACGTCGATGGGCGGCGGCGGTAGTGCTGGAGCCACGCAGGGAGCTGGCGGCGCCGAATCCGCCGCGGGAGGCAATGGCGGGGCTTCCCCTTCCACCGACGGCTCAGCAATGGGTGGCGCTTCGGACGCACCCGCTGCCGGAGGCAACGGCAACGTGGAGCCCGAGCCGACACGCGACCCCGATCTGATCGGCTGGGCATCGGTGCCCGAGTGTGGCCCCAATGGCACCACCGGCGGCGGGTTTGGTGAGCCGACGCTGACGGTGACGACGCTCCAAGAGTTGCGCGAGGCTCTAACTACCGAAGGGCCATTGGTGTTCGCCGTTTCCGGCGCAATCGATTCGCCCGGCGGCATCGGCGGCGTCAGCGACAAGACGCTGCTCGGCGTCAACGGTGCCGAGATACGGGGCCGTTTCGGTCTCAGTGGCGCGCGCAACGTGATCATCAAGGACATCGTCTTCCGCGACGGCGACGACGACACCTTCGAGCTCTCCGGTGGCGAGTGCGTGTGGCTCGACCATTGCGTGTTCCGAGATGGCCTGGACGGCAATCTCGACATCGTGCGAGCGTCCAATTTCGTGACGGTCTCGTGGTCGCGCTTCTACTACACGCGAGGCCACGACCACATGCTGTCCAACCTGTGCGGCAATGGGCAACCAGTGCCCGAAGACGAGGGCAAGATCAACATCACCTTTCACCACAACTGGTGGGGAGCGGGCGTCAAAGAACGAAAGCCCCGCGTGCGCTACGGCCAAGTCCACGTCTTCAACAACTACTACCGCTACGAACCCGTGCCCGGCGACTCCGGCGACTCCTATCAAGTCGCAGCAGGCTACATGTCGAAGTTGCTGGTCGAGAACAACTACTTCGACGGTAGCAACAGCCCCATTCGTTGGATGGACGACGAGAACACCGCACAGGTCGTCGAAAGGGGCAACGAGTTCGTCGGCACGAGCGGTGACATCGTCACTCGCGGAGCGTCATTCGACCCGCCGTACGACTACACCATGGACCCTGGTAGCCAGGTGAAGGACCTGGTGCTGGCTGGGGCGGGACCCCGCTGAGCGGATCGGGACCGAAAAGCCCGGGGCCACGCCGTTCGGACAAGGGGCTTGGACAAGTGACGCCAATGCAGCTAGGGTCTACGAGCCGCGTCATTCGACGCTGGATGGGAGGAGAAGAATGAGCAATTCCACTACTTGGATCGACCGACTGAACCGCCACCGGAACGGGTCTGCAGGACTGTTCATGGCACTGTCGTGCTGCTGGCTCTGCTTGCCGGCCTGCACCGTCAGCTCAGGCGGCGGGAGCGACAGCGACTTCTTCGACGAAACCGACGCGAACAACGACTTCTTCGACGATACGGACACCACGGACACCGACACCCAAGAGACGGACACGACGGACGGTTCGGGGACGGATACCAGCCAGACCGACACCCAAGAGACGGACGCGACCGAGACGGAGACTCCGACTCCAACTGACGCCACGGGCGAGACCGACGTGACCGGTGGTACCGACGTGGTCATGCCTGATGCTGGGATGGTCGAGCCGACCACCGACGCAGGCACCGACATGACCACCGACGCGGGACCCAGCGAGCCGGTGCCTTGTGATCAGGCCGTGGTGGGGGACTGGATGGAAGATGGATCCGGCATCGTGAGCACCATCGCGATCGATCCTGAGGCAGACGCTGGCACCAACGTGGTCGTCACAATCCCAGACCGTGGAGAGTTCAGAGGCTCCATCGAATGCGAGGGCGACGGCAGCGGCTTCTTGAGCGTCTCCTTCCCGGATGATGCTGAACCTGATTGCTGTGACGGCTTCTTGTCCGACGACGGACAGATCATCTCTTGGTCGAACGCCAAGACGTGGACGAAACAGTGACGTGAACACGCCCGCGTCGTCGTTGCGCGCGAACCAGCGAACCGACGAGCAAGGTCGTTTCTAGTTAGAATAGCCCGCCAACCCAGGCGGGCTGTTTCGCTTCTCGGCGGGCGACGGCGAGCTCGGTCAACGCAGTTCGCGACGCAATATCTTGCCGACGTTCGTCTTCGGCAAGTCGTCGTAGAACTGCACTTCTTTCGGCACTTTGTAGCCAGTGAGTTTCGAGCGGCAGTATTCGATCAGCTCGGCCTCTGTCGCCGATTTGCCTTCGTTGAGCACGACGCAAGCCTTCACGCGCTCCGTCGACTTTTCGTCAGGCACGCCGATCACAGCGCACTCTCGCACCGCAGGGTGTCCGACCATCACGTCTTCCACCTCGTTCGGGAACACGTTGAAGCCGGAGACGAGGATCATGTCCTTCTTACGGTCGACGATCTTGACGTAGCCCTTTTCGTCCATCACGCCGATGTCACCGGTGCGAAACCAACCGTCAGCAGTGAACACCTTGGCCGTCTCTTCGGGCTGCTCGAAGTAGCCTCGCATGACTTGCGGCCCTCGAGCGCAAACTTCGCCGCGCTCCCCGAGCGGGACGCGATTTCCGTCGTCGTCCAAGATCGCGATGTCCGTCTTCGGAAAGGGTTGCCCGATGGTGCCCGGCACGTTCGCCTTGGGAGGATTGCAGGAAAGCACGGGTGACGTCTCGCTCAAGCCGTAGCCTTCGATGATTGGCTTCTTCGTCAGTTTGAGCCAGCGTTCACCGACCGCTGCCTGAAGCGCCATCCCCCCAGCGACGAACAGCTTGCCGCTCGAGAAGTCGATGCTCGAAAAATCCGGGTGATTCATCAGCGCGTTGAACAGCGTATTGAGCCCCGGAAACACCGTGAACCGCGTATTCTGCATGATCTTGATGAATGCAGGGATGTCCCGCGGATTGGTCACCAGAACCAACTTGGTTCCCAACGACATCAGGAAGATGCAGTTAACCGTCAACCCGAAGATGTGATAGAAGGGTAGCGCAGCAAGCAGCACTTCCCTTCCAGGCTCCAGGACGTTGAACGCCTCCGTACACTGAAGAACGTTGGCAGCGATGTTGGCGTGACTGAGCTCGGCTGCCTTCGGTACTCCCGTCGTGCCACCGGTGAGTTGCAGGAAAAGCGTCTGCTCTGGAGGGATGTCGGGGCGGCGGTAACTGGCAGCCCGACCGGCGTTCAAGGCGCTACGCCAGCCCACAGCGGCAGGAATGTTGTACGGCGGTACCATCTTCTTGACGTATTTGACGACGAAGTTGACCAATAGTCCCTTCGGCATCGGCACCGCATCGCCGAGCGCCGTGACGATGATCAAGTCGAAGCTCTGCTCGGGCAGCAACTCCTCGAGCTTCGAAGCGAAGTTCGACAGAATGACGATCGCTTTGGCTTTGGTACTGCGCAATGGGCCACGCATTTCGGAAGCCGTATAGAGGGGATTCAGGTTGACGATCCGCAGGCCTGCTCGAATGCCCGCGAGCAATGTGACCACGTACTGAATCACGTTGGGCATCTGGATCGCCAGGGTGTCGCCCTGTTTCAACCCTCGGGATTGGAAGTAGGCTGCCAACGCCCGCGATTGCTCGTCGATCTCTCGATACGTCAACGTGACCCCGAGGTTCTCCACGGCGGGCGCGCCCGCAAAACGTTGCAGCGCGCCCTCGATGATCTCGAGAACGTTGGTGTACTCGTCCGTCTCGATATCCCAGCTGACACCTTCGGGGTAGTGATCCAACCAGGGCCGCTCAGGTGCGTCAGAGCTCTTCTCAGCAGTATCCATCTCGGTGCCTCTTCTCTTCTTCGACGCCGGGGACCGGCCTTGAACGCAGACCAAACCTCCAAAACTCCGCGCGAGCTTGCGTCGAGTTCTCCTCTGGTCTTCCCACGGCGCGGGAGCCTAGCAACGGTGCCCAGGAGCAGCAAGCCCAGGCGGACTTCCTTCGTGACTGTCGCGCTTCGTTGCCCACCAGTACCGACACACGGCCGCAAGCCGTTTGCAGGATCGCCCGCCAATGCCTCTGGACGACTCGATCCGACCGCGACAGTATGTTCGCAACGGGAGGAGAACACGTGAGTATTCGAATTAGTTTGGGAGCCGCCATGAGTGCGGCGTTGGTGACTGCAGCGTGCCTCGGCGGGGGTGGCAACGAAAGCGCTGGCGGCGGCGGAAACGTGTGTGCCCGGGCAGAGAGCAAGCTCGAAGGCTGCAACCTCATCGAGTCGGGCTCCAAGCTCGCTTGCGAGGAGCCTGACGGCGAGGGAGAGCGCTGTCAGGCCAACTGCCTGCTCAATGCGAGCTGCGACGACTTGCGAGCATTGTTCTGCGGGCTCGTGGTTGCACAAGACCTCGACCTCTTGGACTGCTACGACGCCTGTCCGGCAGGAAACGAGAATGAAGAGCAGTTCACATGCGGTGACGGCTCGAGTGTGCCGGCAGACTGGCAGTGCGACGGTGAGGAGGATTGCGACGATGGTTCCGACGAAGCGGGCTGCGTCAACTTCAGCTGTGCGGACGGTTCTGACGAACTCCCTGCCGAGTGGGAATGCGACGGTTTCGAGGACTGCAGCGACGGTTCCGACGAGGCGGCCTGTCCAGAACTCCAAGGCGAGGGCTTGGAGACACTCTTGATGTGTGACTAGTGCACGTCAGCGGGCGTTGTCGTTAGCCCGCAACACCCCGTCACGTGTGTTGGCAGCCGCGGATCGGGTACGACCGGCAGCAGCGTGATACGCACCACCGCGGGGCGTCGGTGGTGCGGTCCGCACAGCGCCGCGGGACTATTTCAGCCCCTCGGTTGCATGTTTGCCGCCGTTGAAGGCCATTGGCGAATACTGCCCTGCTGCGGCGAGGTTGACGCCGGGGTGCGCTTGCCAGCTCCGGCGGCGCCAGCTACGGTCAATCGATGCAGCGTCCGTCGGCACACGGACGCATCGAGCCCCCATGATTGTCCCTCGTTTGCGCCTCGCCCAATGCTTCGGCCTGGCCGTCGCCGTTTCCAGCGGCTGCGCCGTCCAGCGCTTCGATTCTGCGAGTGACGACGAAGCGGCGCTGCAGGCGACTGACGGCCCCTCGGGGCTGGATACCGACCCAGTGGGCCCGAATTCGCCCGCGGATGGGGAGGACGACAGCTCCAGCACCGATGCAACCGGTGTCGACGAGCCAGAAGCGCCCGATGCCATCATCCCCGCTGACTCGGACTCGGAGCAGCCGCTCGAACCCGAGCAGGACTTGGGGACACCAAACGCCCCATCTTCCGACGATGTCGACGCGAGCGCTCCGACGCCGGCCGTCACCGACCCCGCACCTTCCGAAGCCACCCCGGAGACGCCAACCGCTCCCGCGCCAGCAACGGACGCCCCCGCAGACGAGGTGATGGACGAGCCTCCCGCAATGCAGGAGGCAGGCACGGAGATCGTCGACGAGTGCCCCGAGTATCCAGATCAAAGTACAGCCGGCCCATGCGGATGCGGCTTCGTGGCGAACGAAGCCTGCCCTGTTCTCGAACAATCGCTGGCACACCGCTACTCCTTCGAAGGAACGGGCACCACGGCCGTCGACAGTGTGGCGGGCGCTGACGGAGAGATCCACAACCAGCGGCTGGACGGCAGCGGCGCATTGGAACTCGATGGCTCGGCCGTATACGTCGATTTGCCGCCTGGCATGATGTCCGTCTTTTCGCAGGCCACGTTCGACATGTGGGTACGTTGGGACGGCGGCATCGCCGAGCAACGTATCCTGAACTTCGGAACGCGCGGCTCAAACGGAAACGTTCCGCCGACGTTTCTGTCGTTGACCCCGCGCAGTGACGACGATCAAATATCCGCTGGCTTCCGCTCCTCAGAAGGCTCAGCTCAATACCTGGACATCGACATGCCGCTCCCCCAAGACGTGACCCAACACTTGACGTTGGTGGTCGACGGGATCGAACAGCAGCTTGCTGTCTACGTACAAGGCGAACTCGTCGAGACCGACTCCACCGAGCATCAGCTCTCCAATTTGGAGGACGGCACCAACTGGCTCGGACGGGCGCTCTACTCCGGCTACCCCTTGTATGAAGGCGCCATCTACGAGTTCCGCATCCACGACGTGGCGTTGACTGAAGAGCTGGTCGCGCTCAGCGACGAGTTGGGGCCTGATCTCGGGTTGTCGGGTCGTTAGCAAGTTCGAGGCGGTTTGGAGCCCAGTCGAAGTTACCTGGCCTTCGAGCGCCGCTGCATCCCCGCCGGCTGCGTTACTCGTCGCTCGAATGCTTCAGCATGCTCGACTCCTCGCGCCTTGCCGGCATGGCGCATCGACGCCCTCGGGGCTCAGGTAATTCCGACCGGGCTCCTAA
>JBNKHV010000121.1:0-67607 GCA_050290545.1 Polyangiaceae bacterium
CTGGCCTTCGAGCGCCGCTGCATCCCCGCCGGCTGCGTTACTCGTCGCTCGAATGCTTCAGCATGCTCGACTCCTCGCGCCTTGCCGGCATGGCGCATCGACGCCCTCGGGGCTCAGGTAATTCCGACCGGGCTCCTTAGCTACTCATCGAGTGCTGGGCGGGCTGCTCTGCCCGCATGAGCAGTGGCGGGGCTCGGCGCGGAGAAGGGGAAACCCAACGAGCAAGTGAGCGAAACCTTCCCGATTGCTGGCAAGCGGCACGTTCAGAGCGCGGTGAACTCGGTCGCCGCCACAACCAGCGAAAGCGAGCCATGTCTGCCGGTTCCTCTCTTCTCGGCTTCAGACCCGAAACGTTCAGCGCGCGAACGGGGATGTCGCACCAAGAGTTTCGGCGCGCGGTCCTCGACCACATCTTCTACACCCGCGCCAAGACGTTCTCCCACGCGACGGTGCTGGACGTCTACCACGCCCTGGCGCAAGCCGTTCGCGACCGTTTGATCCACCGTTGGCTCGCAACTCAAGCCACCTACCACCAAAACGGCGTGCGGCGCGTCTGCTACCTCTCGTCCGAATTTCTGACGGGAAGAAGCCTCGGGCTGTGCCTGGTCAATTTGGGCTTGTACGACGTGGCGCGAGAGATCCTCGAAGACCATGGCGTCGACCTGGGCGGCGTGCTCGAAAGTGAGGGCGACCCTGGTTTGGGCAACGGCGGCCTCGGACGACTCGCCGCTTGCCTGATGGACTCCCTCGCCACCTTGGAGCTGCCCGCCGTGGGTTACGGCATTCGCTACGAATTCGGCATCTTCGAACAACTCATCCGGGAGGGACGCCAAGTCGAACGCCGCGACAATTGGTTGAGCTCCGGCTATCCGTGGGAGGTCGTACGCCACGAGCTCGCGCAGCGCGTGGGCTTCGGCGGCCACACGGAACATCAGCACGACGAGCATGGACAATTGCGAGTCGTGTGGATCCCCGAACAAGAAGTCATCGGCTTGCCGCACGACTCGTTCATCGTCGGCCACCACACGAACAACACCAACACACTCCGTCTGTGGTCCGCGCGGCCCACCATGGAGTTGAACCTGGAGGCCTTCAACGCCGGGGACTACCTCAACGCCGTTGCCGAGCAAGCGGCCAGCGAGAGCATTTCCAAAGTCCTCTACCCCAACGACACCAACGAAAGCGGCAAGCGGCTGCGCCTGAAGCAACAGTACTTCTTCGTCGCGTGCAGCCTGGCAGACATCCTGCGTCGCCATCGCCTGGAACACGACTCCCTCGATTCGTTGCCGGACAAAGTCGTCATTCAGCTGAACGACACGCACCCCGCAATCGCCGTTGCAGAACTCATGCGCCTCCTCGTCGACGTCGAGGCCTACGATTGGGACCGCGCGTGGGAGGTGACCCAAAGCTGTCTGGCATACACCAACCACACCCTACTCCCCGAAGCCCTGGAGACCTGGTCGACGGGCACCTTCCAACAGCTATTGCCTCGCCATTTCGAATTGATCTGCGAAATCAACCGACGGTTCATGCGCGACGTACACGTGCGCTGGCAGGGCGATACCGAGCGGATGGAACGCATGTCCATCATCAGCTCCGGCCCCGACGCTCGGGTGCGCATGGCGAACTTGGCGTCGGTCGCCTGCTTCCGAATCAACGGTGTGGCCGAGCTGCACACGCAATTGCTTCAGAAAGAAGTGCTGCGGGACTTCCACGACATGTGGCCCGAAAAGTTCGTCAACCAGACCAACGGCGTCAGCCCGAGGAGGTGGCTGCTGCACGCCAACCCAGCGCTGTCTGCGGTCGTCAGTCGCCGCATCGGGACGGCTTGGGCGGAACGGAACTTCTCCCAGCTGCGAGAGCTTGCTCATCTCGCGGACGATCCCGATCTGCGCGAAGAGGTCATGGTGGCCAAGCATCGCAACAAGCAGGCTCTGGCCATCCTGCTCGAACGCCATTGCGGGGTGAACGTCGACCCGGAGTCGATGTTCATCGTGCAGGCGAAACGCTTTCACGAGTACAAGCGCCAACTGCTGGCGATCCTGCAAGTGGTGGCGGACTATTTGGCGATGCGCGAGACTCCGGAGCGCGACGTCGTGCCCAAGACGTACATCTTCTCCGGCAAAGCTGCCTCGGGGTACCACGCCGCAAAGGCCCACATTCGCTTGATCAACGACGTCGCCAGCATCATCAACAGCGACCCAGTGGTGGCTGGCCGCTTGCGCGTCGTCTTCGTGCCCAACTACGGCGTGACTTGGGCGGAGCGTTTGATACCTGCCGCCGACTTGTCCGTGCAGATTTCGCTGGCGGGTCGCGAAGCCTCGGGAACGGGCAACATGAAGTTCGCCATGAACGGCGCGCTCACGATCGGCACCCTCGATGGGGCCAACATCGAGATCCGCGACGCGGTGGGCGCCGACAACTTCTTCCTGTTCGGCCTCACGGTGGAGCAGGTGACCCAGCTCCAGCGCGAGGGCTATCAGGCCGGCAAGTTCATCGAAACCAGTCCCAGCCTTGGGGCAGTGCTCTCGGCGATCGAGTCCGGCCTATTCAGTCCAGAGGAGCCGGATCGCTTCGTTTCGGTGGTCGATTCACTGAGGTACCACGACCCCTACATGGTCTGCGCCGACTTCGACGACTATCACTCGACGCAACATGCGGCCGCTGACGCCTACCGCAACCGCGGCGCCTGGGCCGAGCGCTGCATTCGCAACATCGCCGGAGTGTCTCGCTTCACCAGTGACGAGACAGTCGCGGGTTACGCCAGGGACATCTGGTCGCTGCGCCCCGTCCCCGTCTCGGAGAACGTCGACCTGGAAGCCCCAGACGACGTGATCTCCGAACGGCGCCCGACGGTCGCAAACTCGGCATCCGACGTGAAGCCGGGTTTGCCCGTAGCGTGAGCGCTCCCGCCCAGCCCGCGCCGACGCGCAGACCGATGACGACTTGGCGGCGAGCTTGATGGAGTCATCGTAGCGGCCGCGGTGACCGTCCGCGATTCGCGGTCGCCACCGGCAGCCTGCCTCGTGTACCGTGTCGCGCATGACGGCCCGACCAGCGACGGACATACCCGGGGCACCTCCGGGGACGCTGTCTTCGCGTCCCGGCACCACCCCCTCGCGCATCGTATTCCGCAGGTTCGGCGCGCAGCTGTTCGAAGAGGTGAGTATCGCAGACCTCGCGGAGCTGCCGCCCAAAGACCCATCGACCTGCGTTTGGGTCGACGTCACCGGGCTGGGCGACACAAAAACCATCGCGGCGCTGGGAAAAGCATACCGCCTGCACGACCTTTCCCTCGAAGACGCCCTCGACCCCACCCACAGAGGCAAGGTGGACTACTACGACGACTACACCTTCGTCGTGCTGCCCACGCTGCGCATGGCGGGTGCGGTCGAACACAGTCGTCTCTGCCTGGCCTTCGGTGACGGCTTCTTGATAACGATGCAAGAAGAACGGGACGCAGCCGTCGAACCCGTCCTGGAGCGACTGCGCTCCGCCCGCGGGCGACTGAGAGACCGAGGCGCCGACTACTTGGCATACGCCCTCCTCGACTCGGTCATCGATCACTACTTTCCGGTCGTCGAAGCTTTCGACGACTTCTTGGAGACTGTCGAAGACGCGATGCTGGAGGATGACACGAGTCCGATCGAGTCTGCCCAGACGGCCCGCAAGTACCTGCGCACGATCCGCCACGCAGTGTGGCCCACGCGCGAAATCGTCACTTCACTGCTGCGCGAAGACGCCTCCTGGGTCACGGAGGAGACGCGAGTGCACCTGCGCGATTGCTACGACCACATCATCAAGCTGCAAGACATGGTGGAAGCCTCGCGGGAAATCGCGACCAGCCTGCTCGAGGCCTACCTGACCAAGGTGAGTTTGCGCACGAACGAAGTGATGAAGGTGCTCACCGTGATCTCCACCATCTTCATCCCGCTGACGTTCATCACCGGCTTGTACGGCATGAACTTCAACCGGACAAACGCTCCCTACAACATGCCGGAGCTCGATTGGTACTGGGGATACCCCGCAACGCTGCTGGTGATGCTGCTCACCGTCTTGGTTTCCTTGCGCTACATTCGACGCAAGGGCTGGACTGGCAACCCCACGCCGACCACCCAAGGGCACAAGCGAGCGTCGTCGGCGCAAGGGTTGACGCACAGGCCGCCCCGCTCCTGACTCTGCAACGTCGAACCACTGCGAAGTCGAACCACTGCGCGTCTGGCTCCCGCGCAGACGAGTGCGCAGGACCTGCGCCGCATCCTGCTGGCCACGGATGAAGCATTGTGGTCCACTTCGCCGTGCTGCCGTGCAACTCGTTACGCCTCTTCCTCCGAGTACCAGTTCCGAACTGAACGGCCACGTGGTGGCCATTCGGGGAACCGTCGTCGACGTCGAATGGACGAGCAGCGTTCCGCCACTGTCAGCGGCCATCCAACTCCAACTATCCCCCGAGCGTTGGCTGAGTGCCGTCGTTCATGCGCACGTTGGCGGTCCGGTGGTGCGCTCCATCGCCCTGGAATCCACACGGGGGTTGCGCCGAGGAGCCCGGGTTCGAAGCGATGCCCAGGCCCTGCGCGTTCCAGTCGGTAGCGCCCTGCTCGGTCGGGTCATCGACTTGCAGGGCCGTCCGTTGGACGGAAAGCCAGCGCCGGAGACCATGCTGACTCGCCCGGTCGTCTGCCAGCCGCCACCACCCGGACAGCGCCGCGCCAAGGGCGACGTCTACCAAACCGGTATCAAGGCCATCGATCTGTTCTGCCCGTTCATGCACGGAGGCCGCTCCGCGGTGTTCGGAGGGGCGGGCGTGGGAAAAACGATCGTGCTGACGGAGTTCATCCACAACGCCGTCGAGAATCTCAAAGGCGTGGCAGTCTTCGCCGGCATCGGGGAACGCTCCCGCGAGGGCCTGGAGCTGTGGCACGAGCTCGAACGACGCGGCGTCTTGGACCGCACCTCCGTCGTGCTCGGTCAGATGAAAGAGGCCCCCGGCGCTCGCTTCATGGTGGGGCTCGCGGCGTTATCCATCGCCGAGCACTTCCGTGACGAACAACAGCGCGACGTGATGTTCGTCGTCGACAACCTCTACCGTCACGTGCAAGCCGGCATGGAGGTCAGCGGCCTGTTGGGGCGTTTGCCCTCGCGCGTCGGCTACCAGCCGACCCTGGCCGCAGATCTAGCCGCGATCGAAGAACGCATCACCGCCACATTGTCCGGAAACATGGTTTCGGTGCAGGCTGTCTACGTGCCCGCCGACGACTACGGCGATCCGGCAGTCACCAGCGCCTTCTGGCACATGGACAGCGCCCTGGTCCTGTCCCGAGAGATCGCAGCTCAGGGCTTCTACCCGGCCGTCGATCCGCTGCGCTCCACGTCCAAGGCCCTCGATCCCTACATCGTCGGCACACGTCACTACGACGTGGCCCAAGAAGCGCGGCGCATTCTCGCTCGTTTCGAAGAACTGCGCGACATCATCTCCATGCTCGGCTTGGACGAATTGGCGGCCGAAGATCGAAAGCTCGTCGGGCGAGCGCACCGCCTTCGCAACTTCCTGACCCAGCCGTTCTTCGTGACCCAGACCTACACGGGCCTAGCAGGCAAACGCGTCGACCTGGCGCAGACGATCGACGGCGTGGCCGCCATCGTCGAGGGAAGCTACGACGAGCAGCCGGAAGACGACCTGTTCATGATCGGCGCGATCGAGGAGGCCGGCCATGGCTGAGGGCGAGCGAACGAAGACGCCCGGAGCGTCCGCCACGGCGTTGCAGTTCTCCATCGTCACCCCTCACGGCACCGTTTTTCACGGTCCGACGTCGAGCGTGCGCGTGCCGACCGAAACGGGTCTGGTCGGGATCCGACCGCGCACCGAACCTATGGCCGTTGCGGTCGAAGCGGGGCTCGTGCTCATCCACGCCGCTGACGGCGAGCGCTTCGCAGCCACCGCGGGTGGACTGCTGCGAGCCGATCGTGACCAGTGCCAACTGTTTACGCCCTATGCCGCTGTCGGCGCGACCGAGGCCGAAATGGAGGCCATCCTGCAAACCTTGTTGGTTTCTCCTCCGGAAGAGGTGTTAGCCCGACGGCGCCTCGAAGAGCTCGAGGAGCGGGTCGTGCAAGAACTGACTCAAGCCCGCCGCGGCGCAGAAGGAGCGGGCCGTGGGTGAGCGCAACGAGCCCCCGCTGCGTCGTCGTGACGTGCGCGATTCCTTGCATCGCGATCTCGAGCGACGCAAGCGTCGCGAGCACGGCGGCCGCGTGTGGCAAGCGTTGGCGCTCATCGGCAGCGTCGGCTGGCCCATCGTGCTGCTATCGACGGGAGGCGCGTTCTTGGGGCGTGCCTGCGATCATCGCTGGAACTCGGGGGTGCGCTTCACCTTGATGCTGGTCGCGATGGGTGCTTCTGTCGGCACTTGGATCGCCTTTCGTACGATCCAGGGAGACAAGCGATGATCTGGATCTACGTCGCCATCGGAGCCGCCGCGGCAGCGTCGCAGGCCGTCCTGTTGCGACGAAGTGCGCGCCTGGGAGGAACGCCCTTCGGAGGCTTGCTGCGTCTCTTGCTCGTCGGCTCGGCGTTGACCCTGGGTGCTGTGGGGGGGCATCTGCTGGCCACAGCCGTGGCTTGGGCGATCACCTTCCTAGCTCTCAGCTCGGCGATGGTCTGGAGGTGGTCGTGAAGCCGGAGATCTTCCACGACGACGTGCTGCTGTGGCTGGGACCCGTGCCGGTCACGGTGATCATGGTCGCCACGTTGGTCACGAGCGTGCTGCTCGTCGTGCTCGGCAAGTTGGCAGCGCGCGCCGTCGTGGAACAACCCGGAGGTCAGCTGGCGGCCGTAGCCCGCCTCACCTACCGCTTCCTCGAAGACATGGCCCAGGATGCTGCGGGCCGTCCCTGGCCAGCCTTGACGACCTTCGCGGGCACGCTCTTCCTGTTCATCGCTGCCGGCGCGGTGTTGGGCCAACTGCCCGCCGTGCCCACCCCCACCTCCAATCTACCGACGACGAGCGCACTGGCGGTACTCGTGTTCTTGGCGGTGCCCATCGCCGGCATTCAGGCCAAGGGTTTCTTCGGTTACGTCAAACACTACCTGCAGCCGAACCCCTTGTTGTTTCCGCTGCACGTGGTCAGTGAGCTGTCGCGAACACTGGCGCTCGCGTTGCGCCTGTTCGGCAACATGATGAGCGGTCACCTCGTGGTCGCCTTGATTGTCGCCCTGGTGGGCTTCTTCGTGCCCGTGCCGTTGATGGCCCTCGACCTTCTGATTGGCTTCTTGCAGGCCTACATTTTCTCGATCTTGACCTGCGTCTACCTGGGCGCAGCGGTTCGCGTAGGAGAAGAGTAATGACTGAACAAGCGATACTGGCACTTGGCTCCATCGTCACCGGCGGGCTGACGATGGCGATCGGGGCGGTCGGCGCGGCGTTGGGAGAGAGCCGCATCGGCGCGGCAGGATTGGACGCGTTGGCGCGACAACCCGACGAAGCAGCCTCGATCACCCGAAACCAATTCGTGGCCCTGGCGATGGTGGAGTCGACCGCCATCTTCTGCCTCGTCATCGCGTTGGTGCTGTTGTTCGCCAACCCCTTCGTCTCCGGGAGCTGAGCTGCGTGTCCCCAGCCCTCACCACCTTTCTCTTCGAGAGCGCCAACTTCATCGCGCTCGCGGTCCTGCTCGGCTGGTTCTTTTTCAAGCCCGTCCGACAGGCCCTGCAGAAAGAACGTGAGCGCCACACCGAGGTGGAGCAAAAAGCCGAAGAGGCGGCGGAAAAAGCACGCCAGTTGCAGCAGGAGGCGGCGGAAGCAAAACGTCGCCTGAGCGCGGAGCTCGACAAGCAGCGTGCCGAACACCTCGCCGAAGAACGAGCGCAGCTGTCGCAGCTGCAGGCAGACGCCGAGCGGCGCCAAGCGACACTTGCCGCCCAAGCCGACAAGCGCCTGCAGGCCGCAGAGCGACTCCGCGCCAAAGAACTCGCGACCAGCGTGGGGCAGATCGCTGCCCAAGCCGTACGCGATCTCTTGCAGCGTTTGGACGGCCCGGCCCTCGACGCGGCTCTCGTGCGCTCGGCGTGTGAACACTTCTCCCGAGGCCAGTTCGCAGACGGCGTGGCTCTGGTGGAACATGCCCGACCTCTGGACGACGAATCACGCCGCTTGCTGAGCGAAGCGTTGGGGCACTACCGCGAGCGTCAGCTGCCGGAACTCGGGGCGGGCGTGCGCATCACGACGGACGCCGGGCAAGTCGATGCTTCGGCGCTGTCGTTGGCGCGCCACGCAGCCAACGTGGTCACGGAGAGGATGAGCCCCCACCCCGACTCCACGGCAGGAGGCGACGGTGGCGAGTGACGCGCCCTTCAGCGGGCTCGGCGTCGGACTCGCGGATCGCGCGCTCGATCTGCACAGCGCACTGCATCCCAAAGGGGTCGTCACCGAGGTGGGTGATGGGGTAGCCCTGGTTGCGGGCTTGGACACCGCTGGCTCCGACGAATTGGTCACCTTCGACTCGGGCGCATGCGGCATGGCCTACGACATCAGCCCGCGCGAAACTGGCGTGATCCTACTCTCTGGCGTCGCCCACATCGGCGTCGGCGATGGCGCGCGACTCACCGGCGACTTGCCCGGGCTCAGCATCAGCCGCGAGATCTTGGGGCGCATGGTGGATCCCCTCGGCTCGCCACTGGACGATTTGCCCCCCTTGACTGGGAGACGCTACTCCGCGCTTCGCGAAGCCCCCGAGCTGACCGAGCGGGCTTCGGTGGAGGAGCCGCTGCACACGGGCATCTTGGCCATCGACTCGGCCATCCCCATCGGACGAGGACAACGCCAACTGCTGCTCGGCGATCGCAACGTCGGCAAGACCGCGCTCGCACTGGACATCGTCACTGCGCAGAAGGCGACGGGAGTGCTCTGTGTATACGTCGTGATCGGCCAGCCGCTGTCGCGGGTGCTCGCGATTCGGCAAGCACTGAGCGAACAGGACGCGCTCGCACACACCGTGATCGTCTCCGCCGAGGCCGCAGATGCTCCCGCCATGCAGTACTTGGCTCCCTACGCGGGCACCACCGTCGCGGAGTTCTTTCGCAGCCAGGGCGCCGACACGCTGGTCATCTACGACGATCTGACGAAACACGCGGACGCCTATCGAGAGCTGGCCTTGCTGCTCGGCCGCCCCCCGGGGCGCGAGGCCTTTCCGGGCGACATCTTCTACATCCACGGCGAACTGCTGGAGCGCTCGTCGGCGTTTGCGGACACGGCGGGCGGAGGCTCGATCACGGCGTTGCCGATCGTGGAGACGACGGACAACGACATCTCCGCGTACATCCCAACCAACCTGATCTCGATCACGGACGGCCAAATCTTCCTCGATACGGCACGCTTCGAGCGCAACCAGCGCCCAGCGATCGACATCGCCCGCAGCGTCTCCCGCATCGGCGGAGCAGCCCAGCCAGCATCGCTGCGCAAGATGGCCAAGAATCTCCGCATCGGCATCTCTCGCTTCGAAAGCTTGGAAGCCATCACTCGCGTCGGGCTCGACATCGACCCGAAGACACGAGCGACCTTGGAGCGCGGACGCATCACTCGCGAGCTGTTGAAGCAACGGCGCTTCACGGCGCGCTCGTTGACGAGCCAACTGATCGCCTTGCAGGCGGTCTCGGAAGGCCTGATGGATACCCTGCCCCCCCGAGAGGCAGCCGACGCAATTTGGCAAGTGGCGGAGCACTACGAACGCGAGCAGGCCGGCGCCAACGGCGAGGAGCCAAAGCCCGTCGATCCCGCCATCGTGCGAAAGCTCCTGACCGAGCGCGCCCAGAAAGAACAGTCGAGTGAAGCGCGAGCATGACCTCGAACTGCGGCTCAAGTCGCTGACGACGCTGCACCAGGCCGTGCTGGCGATGAAGAGCCTGTCGGCACATCACTTTCATGCGGCGCGCGCCGCGCTGGAACCCGCCCGCACCTACCGCCAGGGCATCGAGCGCATCCTGGACAGCACGGGGGCACACTTGGCGGCGGGCGACGGCGCCCGAGGTCTGGTCGTGATCGGCGCGGAGCTGGGGTTCTGCGGTTCCTACAACGCTCGCATCGCCGCCGAGGGCGTCGCCTACCGTGCGAAGAACAGCGCGGGCCCGACCTTGTGCCTGGGGCACCGAGTCGCCGCCGCGCTGCGACGACAGGGTGTGACCCTCGATCAGGTGTACGCCACGCCCAGTGGCGTCGGCACCACCCACACCTTGCTCATGCTCGCCGAAGAGGTGATGAGTCACTACGTCGAGGGGCGGCTCAGCGCCTTCGACGTCATCGCCACGCGTTTCCGCGGTGTCGGCGTGGTCGAGCCTCGAGTCGTGCGCCTGCTACCGGTCAGCCGCGCCCCGCACGCCGACGCTCCCCAAGTCCGCTACGCGACGGCGAGCCATGCCGCCGCGGTGGCGGCCAGAGAAACCCTGTACGTGAACATGGTCGAACTGTTGCTCGACGCGCTGGCGACGGAACACGCGGCGCGTCTCGTCGCCACGCAGTCCGCCGAACAGTGGCTGGGCGAACGCATGCAGAAGCTCAAACGCCGCCTCTCTGCCGCACGTCGAGAAACGAGCACGCAAGAGGTGATCGAGCTGGCTACGGGTGCCCGCGTGCGACAACGCGCGAGCTGAGGGCGTCTCAAGCAGCGTCCCCGTCCGCACGCACACCGTAGATCAAGCGCGCGCGACGCCGAAGTAGCGGTGCACCGAGTACATCTGCCGCGGCGTTTGCGACGCTCCGCGTCGAGACGACTCCCGCACGAGCCGGGAGCCAGTGGGCCGTTGCCGGCTCGCCGTCCAGCGCCTACCGCTCCCGACGGTCTCGGAGTGCTCAGCCGGTGCGGGCTCCCCCGCCCTCGTCGTCTTGGGCGTTGGCGTTGGTTGCACTCGGGGCGACGTCGGACACGGTGCGGCTCGGGCGGTTGGGAACGGCGCGCCGCGCGGCGCGGAGATCGGCGGTCTTTTCGGCGTCGTAGAGCGGGCTGAAGATCAGATCTTCCAACTCGCGCTCGAGGGGACCCAGCGCGGCAACCGCTACCATGACGTTGGCCATCCCGATCCAGCCGTTGCGCGCTTCGATGATCTGGCTGCTCTCGGTGCGACCACGCTCAGCTTGTGAACGCGCGCGCTCTTCTTCCAGGGCGCCGAGTTCTTCACCTGCTGCGAGCCACGCTTCGACCTTGTCCAACAAGCTGCCGTCGGGCAACGGCAGCGCCGCCAACTCGGCGCGCGTCGACTCGTTCAAACGTGCCCGCAGATTGGAAGCGTAGCCCGCTTGCCCGCGATAGGTCGCCTGCACGACCTTCCCCACGCCATCGGGCATGAGCGTGTCCCGCAGTGCGATCAGGCTGGCACCATTGCTCGTCATTTTCGCTACCGCGCCGAGATAGTCGTAGATCGCCCTCGCCAGCGTATCGTGCTCGGCATCCAGCTCGGTGGCGCGCTGGATGTTGGCTGCTTCATCGTCGTCTTGGTCCTGCAACGCCAAGACGTACGAGAGCGCCGTGTGGCGCTCTCGTACGATGGGCGAGAGTCCATCGAGTCGTTCGACCCCTTGAATCGCTACCTGCGCAGGGTTACCGATGGTAACCCACGCCTCGGAGACGGCAGTCATTTCGTCGTTGGATAGGTTCTTGAATGCCATTGGTGGCTCCTTTTCGTCTTGGTGTTGTCTCAGAAGCGGCAACCAAGGGGCGCCGCTCGCATGCATGACACGCGACGACCACCCCTGCGGCCCACCTCCACTTTGGCCCGAGCCTATCGAGAACGTTGCCACGAAGAAAGGGTCTTTGAGCCGCAAGTGGTGCACTCTGTGGCACGCGCCAACGGGAGCCGTCGTCGCATTGCGTCAAGCCAACGGGAGCTGTCGTCGCATTGCGTCAATACGTCACCCATCGACGGCCCCAGATCGCGTCCGTTCGGGCCGTGGAACACTCACCATCGATGACGTCGCGCGCCGTCACCCTTCTCAAACCCTGGGCGGGTGGGTCGTCGACCCAGCTCGAGAGGGTTCGAGTGGGCGGAAAATGGGCGCGTCACCCACTGGCGAAGGGTTCGAGTGGCCGCAAAGTGGGCGCGTCACCCAAACGCGCACGGTTCGAGTGACCGGGAACTGAGCGAGTCACCGAGTGGGCAGGGCTGGAGTGACCGGGAATTGAGCGAAGTCGCCATTCTGGCTGTTTGTTGTGGGTGTTTCGCGGCACGGTAGCGTGAGCCACACGGAACGGCTCGCCGCGAAGCACGGCGGAACGAAGCCCAGAGCGCGAGCACACCGCACATCGAAGCTCACTCGCTCGACAGAATACCGTGCCACAGATGAACACTTTGAAAACCGCCCACTGCGAGCCTGTGGATCCCACCGACGACAGAACGCACGAACGTGCCGTTTCACCAACCCAACCACCGCCTTTCGACTCGCCCCGCCACAGTTCGGCGGCTATCTTTCCGGCCATGAAGCGGGCAACATCGGTCGCCATCGCGCTGCTCTGGGCAGCCGGATGCGGAGCAAAAGGAACGACGGAACGAACCGACAGCGCCGATCCGGAGCAAGCCGCGGTCGAGAGTGTTGACACCGGGGACAGCAGCATGGGCAATGCGACGAGCGGCGAAACGCCCAACGCGACGACCGTTGCGAACTTGCCCGGCGTGAGCACGGCGCCACCAGCGACAGCTCCCGGCGCTCCGGTCACGACGGGCATCGCAGCCACGACCACACCAGCCACGACCACATCACCCGGACAGCCCGTGCGCGGTGGCGCGCCCCCAGTCACGCAGATCAGCCCCACCGCAAACGAAGACGTTCTGCCCGATCCCCCGGAAGTCAGCGGCACGCCGCTCAGTGTCGAGACGGGCATGTCCTTTGGTGGCGGGGTGACGAGCACCGGCCCCTTGCTGATCGCCGCCGGGCCCGACGGCGACTTGGTGGTGGCCGGCGCGGGTTACGATGCCGATGCTCTCGGGCTCGAGCTCGAGTCGTCGGAGGACGAGGCCTACGTCCTACGCATGAATTCGCTCGGCGAGGTGACCCACTTCACGCACTTTCCCGGAGTCATCGGGCCGGATGCGCTGGCCGTCGACACGACGGGCAACATCGTCGTCGCGGGCGATCTGTACCGCGATTCGAACTTCGGCGGAGAGACGCTGGCCGAGCTCGCCGAGGGCTACTACGTCGTCGGCCTCGATGCGGAGCTCGAGCACCGCTTCAGCACCAGTGTGCCGACCGAGCAGACCATCTGGCGACGGCAGATGACGATGGACGCCGAGGGCGCGGCCTACCTGGTCGGCGGAAGCTACGACTTCAACAGCAGCAGGGAGACCGGTTTCGTGCACAAGTTCTCTCCCGAAGGCGACTCGCTGTGGGAGCAGCTGCTGCCCGGCACGGGCTCCACGGCGGCCGTGACCGACGTCGACGTCTCGGATTCGGGCCAGCTCGTCATCGCCGGCGGCTTCTCCTCGACCTTGAGCGTGGGTGATGAACAGCTGGTGAGCCGCGCCGGGGACTCGTACAACGGCTACGTCGCGGTGTTGGATGCCGCGGATGGCACGCCGGGTGCCGCCTACCGCGTGGGGGGCACCGTCTTCGACCTGATCAATTCCGTACAAGTCTTGCCCGACGGCGCGATCCGCATCGCGGGACAAACGAGTGGCGTGGCCGACTTCGGCGGCGTGGAGAGCAACGCCGATGCGGAAGGCAGCCCCTTCGTCGCCGAGCTCGATGCCAACGGCGAGGGCAATTGGGTGGTCGTCTTGCCCGGTGATGGCATCGCCTTCAGCGCGGACACGGACGAACTCCTGCGCACCCACGTCACCGGCAAGTTCGACGATCCGGCAGGGCAATTGCCGACGACCTTCTTCAGCACGGTCGACAGTTCCGGTAAGCTCGTAGGCGAACTGCTATTCGTCTCGGGCGGCAACGGCGGACGCGAAGTCGTCGCGGCTCCCGGCGCTGGCGTGTGGCTGACCGGCGAGGCCAGCGGCGTGGTGGACTACGGAACCGGCCCGATCGACATCGAACACGGCGTGTACCTGATCCATTTCTCCGCAGACTGAAAGCCCACCGCCGGGACGCTTGCGTGCTACCAGGCTTGCTGGTGTAATTCCCCGGTGCGCGAATTGAAAAACCTATTCGAGAACAACCGGCGCTGGGCCGAGAAGCTTCGTCAGGACGATCCCGACTTCTTCGAGAACCTCGCCAAGCAGCAGTCTCCCCCCTACCTGTGGATTGGTTGTTCCGACAGCCGCGTGCCCGCCAATCAGATCATCGGCGTGTTGCCGGGCCAGGTGTTCGTGCACCGCAACGTGGCCAACGTGGTTTCCCACACCGATCTGAACAGTCTGTCGGTGTTGCAGTACGGGGTCGAGGTGTTGAAGGTGCGCCACGTGATCGTCTGCGGTCACTATGGCTGCGGCGGGGTGCACGCCGCGATGAAGAACGTGCCCCTCGGTCTGATCGACAACTGGCTGCGCCACATCAAAGACGTCTACGACTGCAGTGAGCTCCCGGCATCGACGGCAGACGAGCAGACCAAAGCCAACCGCTTGTGCGAACTGAACGTCGCCGCACAGGTGAAGAACGTCTGCTACACGACGATCGTGCAAGACGCGTGGCGCCGCGGCCAAGAGCTCTCCGTGCACGGCTGGATCTACTCCCTGGAGGACGGCCGCCTCAAAGACCTCGACCTGTGCATCTCGAACGCATCACAGTTCTCCGAAGTCTACCGCATGGACGGCGCGTCCAAGTAGCGCAGCTCAGACCCGACGCGACGCGCGGCCCCCTGCACGCGCCGCGATAACCCTCGCGGTGCCCGAGCAACACGCAGCACTGTGAGTGCCTTGCTGGATGACGAAAGCCGGGTGAAGGCTGGCAGCAGAACTCCAGGGCCCAGGGCTCACCCAGCACCGCCGAATGCATTTATGACGTGTGCGGTGATGCGCCTGTCGGGCCAGCGGAAGATTGCGACGAAGGCAATGACGTCGCTGACGATGACTGCACGAACGACTGCGAAACGCCGGCTTGAGAGTACGGCTACGCACCCCTGAAGTCGATATGGCAACCGAGGGAGCTCGGTTGCGTCACGGTCTCTCGACGATGAGAACATTGGGCCCGAGTCATGGCGGACTGTCCGGTGGGACCTTGCAGGGCCAGAGTAGGCCGCTTCGTTCGAGCTCGTTCCAAAGGTCCTCCGCCACAGCCTCTGCCCCTTCGACGTCGAGGGATCGGTCGGTAGTCATTCGACGCAGCGTGGTGGCGCGAGCTTTCCACACTTCTACGAGGTCGTGCTGAGGAGTGAACTCGTACAGACTCAGCTTGTAATTGAGATGAGTGCCGGTTGGGATGAAGTCGTAGCTCGTCGCCATGCTGGTGGTCACGTCCACCACGAGCAGCGCTTCCGCTTCGGTCCGCAGAAGCGGACCGGCGATGCTGTCATCCCGCAGATCATGAACGTCGGCGCCGACGACGTCTACGTGGGCTCCGCCTTGCCGGAGATGAGCCTTGATGGGGTCGTGCAACAGTGCTGTGTTCAGGTCGTCGATGCGCTCGACCACAACCAGTAGGCGTTCCACGCAAACGTCGGCATCCGGCGCCCGTCGGACCTTATGAAGTCCGCTGGAACACGTCGTCAGTCCCACCGATGCGATGACCAAAACCAAGGAGGCACGCACCCCTCAGAGCGTGTAATACTTCGTCGAAGTTGTCGAGGGCGTTCTGTTGCCGTCGATGCGCCGAAAGCGCGAGATCATGAACGTACCGTCGCCCTCGGACTGCGTGATGGGGATGGAGCCCCACCCGCTGGGGCCCGTGAGCGCACAGGCCGGTATGGGATCGGACACCTCGTCGAGTTAGCCGCCTGGTACCGAGCGCTCACGTTTTCTCCTCACGGGGTCGCCTCACAATGGCGCTGGGCGCGCCCGGGCGTAACCCCCTCGACGAACGACATGAAAATGCCTTCGAAAGTAGCGGCGTTGCCGTTGCAAAGTGTCACGGCCTGAGAATCGGTCGTGTAGGGCGACGTGTAGTACGTGTTGGCGTCGACGACGAACGAGTTCGACACGATGACCGTGCCCCAAGGCCACTTCTGCACCAGGCCGATCGAGTTGAGCTCACAGTGCCGATTTGTTGACCGATGCGGCGGCTTGGGGAGCGGCCTGCTGCGTAAGGGTTGACGCCGAGCGCCGGTTTGCGAGGGGCTGCTCAGGCGCTTCCGGGCCGGAAGGCTTGTCTGTCATAGCGCCCGCACTGCGCATGAGCGGTTTGCCGGCGCGCTCATCGCTGACGGCAATACCAGCGGCCGCTGCCTGGTAGCAGGCGAACAGGCCGGGCTGTGCGTCTTGCTGTGAGTCCGTGAGCTCCGCTGGCCAGCTGCGCAAGCCCCAACGGTCAGCCTTCGCCAAGCTCTCTGTCCGACGTCTGACACGGTGGAAGGTTGGTTTGGCGCGGGGACGCATGCAAAAAGAGACGCGAGCCGATTCACCAGAGGAGTGAGGCGGCCCGAGCCCTTTTTTGGCTCTCGAAGGCGGTCTTTGCCGGTGGGAACCGATTGCGAGCTTGCGCGGACACCACTAGCCTGGCGCGAATGGCTCACGCGGGCGAAACAGGTAGCGACTTGGTCGGCGTGATGGTTTGCGGGCGGTACGAGGTGCTGCAGTTGTTGCGCGCTGGGGGAATGGCGCGGGTCTTCGAGGTGCGCGACCAGCGTACAGGCGGCCTCAGGGCAATGAAGATCATACGTGCTCAGTTCCTCGAGAACAGAGACGAAGTGCAGCGCTTCAAACTCGAAGCGCGGGTGGCCGAGAGGATCAACGATGAGCACATCGTACGCATTACGGACGTAGACGAACACGAAGGTCGGCCTTTCATCGTGATGGAGCTACTGCAAGGGCTGGACCTGAGTGAGCTGCTCAATGACAACGGTGCCCTGCCCGTCGAGCGAGCGCTGGAGATTGCGAGGCAGTGTGCCGGAGCCCTGGCGCGTGCCCATGGTCAAGGCGTCGTGCATCGTGACATCAAGCCGTCGAATATCTTCGTATCGCAGGTGGATGGCAGGGACTTCATAAAGCTCTTGGACTTCGGCATCTCGAAGCTGGACGACAGCGCGGTTCTCGAGCTGGGGGACGAGCGCCCGGAAACCCATAGCGGCACGTTGATAGGCACGCCGGCCTACATGGCTCCAGAGCAGCTCCAAGGCAAGCAACGGGTCGACCAGCGCGCTGACGTGTACGCGCTCGGTGTCGTGCTCTGGGAGAGTCTAGCGGGGCGTTTTCTCTACGATGCCGACAACATGATGAGCCTGTTGACGGACGTTGCCACCAAGCCGACGCCCCGTTTGAGCCAGGGGGTTCGTGGCGACGTTCCTCTGGAGCTCGACGAGATTATCCAGCGCGCCACCGACAAAGAGCCCGAACGCCGTTTTCAAACCGCTCGCGACCTTGCGGAGAGCTTGGCACGGATCGCAGCAGCTGCGCGGTCAAAGCCGCCAACGTCGCTGGCCGAACCGGCGCGCTGGAGCTATGACGAAGCGCCGCAAACCCTGGCCAGCGAGCCACCGCGCGAATCCGCCTCTGACCATCGGGAACTGGCGTCAGCGGTCGGTTCCTCGCGGGCGCCTGCCCCCCCCAAACGGTCGCTTTGGATTTCGTTGGTCACCTTCTTCGTGCTTGGGGTCGGCGTCGTGGCTGGGCTGCTACTGTGGGGGCAGGACCGAAGCGAACGCGTGACTGCCAACGCACCGCGCGCGGAGGATTCACCGACTACCGCAACGTCGAACGCGCCATCGCTCGCGCCCTCGCCGCCACGGGAGAGCCATCGTGGTGCGCATCTCGGTACTTCCCCGCCAGCTGTGGTGACGACCGAGCGGGGGAGGGTGAAACTACTACTAGTGCCCGCCGGAACGTTCGTCATGGGCTCACCGGAAGGTGAAGAGGGAAGGATAGCGGACCGTGAGGAGCAGCACGAAGTGGTCGTCGATGCGTTCTATTTGGGCGAGACCGAGGTCACGAATGCCCAATACGCCATCTACCTGGCGGAGCACCAGAACGAGACGGAGCCGATGCATTGGCAGAATGTGGTTTACAACCAACCCGACAAACCGGTTATCGGCATCAGTTGGCAAGAAGCCGTTAACTTCGCAACTTGGGCAGGCGCTCGCTTACCGACGGAAGCCGAGTGGGAGTATGCTTGCCGAGCGAACACGACGGGTTCGTCCTACGCGGCACTCGACGAAGTAGCGATTTACGGTCTCAAGGACGGCACGCGACCCGTGGGGACCAAGCAGCAAAACGCCTTCGGGTTGTTCGACATGCTAGGCAACGTCCTGGAGTTCACCGCCAACCCGAGTGTATCCAGAGGCGGCTCTTGGGGAGCGAGTAGTTTGTACGTCCGAGCCGCAGCCAGGAACTATCGAAAACACCGGCGCGGCAACAAGTTCACCGGGTTCCGGTTGGCTCGCGACGTGGCAGAGCGCTGAGCCAAGCGTCGCTACGCTCCATCCTGGTGACCGGGGACGGCGTCCGCTATGCCGGGTTTGTGTGCCTACGCTGGCCGAAATGCGCACTGAGTTGAGCGAGGGTCTTGTAGTTCCCTACATCGGAACCGCTACTGGTCGCCAACTTCGAGACACCCCGCAGGACGACCGGACACTTGGGGCGCGTCGAAAAAGCTCAGTTCACTGACGCCAAAGCGCCCGTCACTCCCCCGCCTCCCAACCGTTTGGATCACGGGTCGCCAAATTTGACGATGGCCCAGGGCTGCTGACGGATCACCCTGCCGAATACTTGACCGCATCGCCGAGTGTCGCCGCTGGCGAGCGAGCGTTCACCTCCGCTGTGGAGGGACATGACTCGGTCGCCTCAAAGGACACTCATGAATCCAACCACGATCACGATTCTTCCCGACCCATCGCAGACCCCTTCACGCGCCGCGATAACCCTCACGTTGCCCGAGCACACGCAGCACTCAGCGCACGAAAATCGCTGGCTCCAACTGACACCAGGGCGAGCACCCGTCGCGCGGGGCGAAGTTGCCGTCGTCGCACTCCTCGTACTCGTCTTGGGTCGTGCCGTCAGCACAGCGTGGTCCCAACAAGCAGTCTGGAGTGCAACCGTTGTAGTCCACCAAGCCGTTGTCTGCCCCGAGATCACACTCTTCGAACTCGGGCTGCACGATGCCATCGCCACAGTAGGCTGAGGGTACACAACCGGGCGCACAACCGTCGCCATTGACGGAGTAGACGTCGGCATTGACGCCATCGTCACACGCTTCGCTGCCGTTGACGACGCCGTCACCACAGCCGACCCACGAGGCGCAGTCGGCGCTACAACCGCCGTACGCACCATCGTTCAGCCCGTCATCGCACACCTCCGGGAGAACGAGCACGCCGTCTCCGCAGGTCGCGCTGCACTTCGTGCCGGCATTGGGGGCACCGGCGTCGACCACGTCGTTCCCCGCGGCTCCCGTGCACTCGAAGCCCGACTCCAGCTCACAATTCACGTCGCAGCCGTCACCCGAGGTGGCATTGCCGTCGTCGCAGGCCTCGCTTGCACTGACGATGCCATCTCCGCAAACGGCGTCGCACGTGCCGTCCGCTGCGCAGCTCGGACTCAGCTGACAGCTCGAGGTACACCCATCGCCGTCCACGTCGTTGCCATCGTCGCAGCGTTCACCCCCTTCAGCGACTCCGTCACCGCATGACGCGAGTCGACACGGCTCGCCAGCGCTCCCGCACACGTAGCCGCGTTCCACGCGACACTGCGCATCGCAGCCGTCCGAGCCAACGAGGTTACCATCGTCACACTCTTCCCCAGCCTGCAACGTTCCCTCCCCGCACGCGGGCCGACACTCGAAGCGAGGCGTGGCGCAAATGAAACCAGGTTCCAAGCGACACGTCGGACTGCAGCCATCGTCGGCCACCAGGTTACCGTCGTCACATTCCTCGTCGTCACCGCGCAATGCATCGCCGCAGGTCCGCACGCAAGCGCTGCCCGCCGTCTCACACGCGAAGCCGGGCTCGATCTGACACGAAGCGGAGCAGCCGTCTCCCGCGCGCCAATCGCCGTCGTCACAACTCTCCGAGACGACTCCGGGCTCGTCGCTCTCGGAGACGATGGCATCACCACAGACGATGACGAGCACGCAGCCGCCCGTACCGCAACGGTAACCCGGCTCCTGCATCACGCAATCCGCGGAGCAGCCGTCACCGCCGACGCGGTTGCCGTCGTCACAGCCCTCCGGCCATTCCAAAGTCCCATTGCCGCAGATGGCATCGGGGCGCGGCGGCTCATCGGGGCCGTCGATGATGAACTCATCCGTCGGCACGGGCGCTCCAACCACGCCGGGAGCTTGGGTGCCCGCGCCGGCACCCGACGGTCGTCCACCCACGGCGGACGTGCCTGGGGTTGCCATGCCCGAGCTGCCGGGCAGGGAGCCACCCGAGACCGCACCACCCCCCGCCGTTGCCGACGTGTTCAGTTGCCCCGAAAAGCCCATTTCCTGATCCGAAAAGGGGGTCCGCCCACAACCGATCAGAGCGACGACCCCCGAGACAGCCGCAAGCCGCCCGAAATGGCAGCGAGGGAGGGGTTTCTTTTGGGGGGATCCGGCGAGGCACGTCATCAGTCGTCGCATCATGGGGGCTCGCACGTGGGCAATGGCACAATGAGGAAGTGGCGCAAGAGGCAGTGGCGCAATGGCGCGATGAGTGAGTAGCCGCTCCCGCTCATCGTGAGCAAAGCTAGCGGTGGGGGCCGCCGTGTGGCTCTGCTATGCACGTATCCGGTGGCTGAAGTGAGCACTCGGACGGCGCCAGCGGCGCGCGCCCTCTCCCGGCGCGACAAGCTCGCGATCCTCGTGGGGTCGTGTCTCACCATCGCGCTCCCCGTGCTCAGCTACGCCACCGGGAGCACCCTCGGCGCCTTCCGCATGTTCTCGCGCTTGACCTTCTACCGCCTCGACGTCGAAGTCTTGACCAGCGACGGTGGCTGGCAGCACTTCGATCTGGACCGGCTGAGTCCCCATCTGCGGCGCGACGCACGCCGCAACATCCTTGGCGGCGCCCGCCGCGGAGTGGGCGAGGTTCATGTCGAGTTGCTCACCTCGGGCTTGCCGGACATCGGCAAGCTGGTGTGCGAACTCGACGCACAGGCGGAGCAGGTTCGCCTGACCCTGCGCACCCAATCGGCGGACCGCGCTCAGCGCCGCGTCGAAGAGCACGTCAGCTGCACGCGTGGGGGCAGGCTTTGACGCGCTTCACTTGCAACCCTCGGGACGGGCTTTGACGCGCTTCATTTGCACACCTCGGGACGAGCTTTGACGCGCTTCACTTGCACGCACGGGGGCCGATGACGTCGTCAGCGAACAGCGTGAGTCGAACCACGACGTGGCAGGGCCTGCGGCAGCGCTTCTGGTCGCTGTGGACCGGCGATGTGGATGCCCGTGCGTTGCGCTTCTTCGCGATCGGGCTCGGGCTCGTGATCTTGCTGCGCACCAGCGAGTGGACGCCGGGTCAGTGGGTTTCGATGCAGGGCCACTTCTGGTTCGACAGCAGCGGCCGCCTCGCCCTCGAAGACTGGCCGAGTCGAGACCCGGCGCTAGCTCCAGAGCTCCACTCCCCGTTGCTGCCCGGCCTGCCCCGCCCGAGCGACGCCCTGTTGGGCACTGCCGTCGTGGTGCGCACGCTGCTCGCCGTGGCCCTGGTGGTCGGTGTGGGTTCACGCTGGACGCCCGCCGCACTCTTTCTCGTGGCTTACCTGGTGATGGCCCTCGACCGCTATCGCTACGCGCACCACTTGCATCTCTTGTGGTGGTCGTGTCTGCTCTTGGCCTTCGCCCCCCTCGGTCAAATGACGAGGCGCCTCCAGTGGCGAAAGAAGCGCTCGACGACGGAGCACGTCGAGAGGCAAGCGAACAGCGCAGCAAAGGTGCACGTCGCGGCGCAAGCAGGGCGCCTGGCGAAGGTACATGTCGAAGGGCGAGCAGAGCGCCCGGCGAACTCACGAGTGCTGGTGCCGCGCTGGCCGTTGCAGTTGCTGCGCCTGCAGGCGCTGGTCGTCTACTTCGCTGCCGCCGCAGCGAAGTGCAATCCCACCTGGCTTTCGGGCACTTTGCTCGAGCTGCAGACGCGCGTCGGGCTCTTCAGCGGCGAACCCTGGGCACAGCTGGTACGACTGCTGGGGTACTCGGGCTTGGCCTGGGCGGTGTTCGTGTGGGAGGCGTCGCTGGTCGTCTTGCTGGCCATTCCGACGACACGGCGGCTGGGCATCGTGTTCGGTATCGCCCTGCACGCAGCGATCGCGATGAGCACCGTGGTCTCGAGTTTCGGCCTGCAGATGCTGCTCTACTTGGGATTGTTTTGGAACTGGGAGGACACCTCTCGGTCCGACGTCATGTGCTAGCCATCAACAGTTGCGTTGCCACCTTGCATGGCTACTTCGTCGGTGCTGCAAGGACCTCATCGACGGCTTCCGCCAACTCGTCGATCTCAACGATGCGCACCGCTTCGACGTCGTAGACGCTGTTCGAACCGACGCAGATGATCTGTTTTCCGAGCGACTTCGCGAGCTCGAGCTCCTGCATGACCCAGCGACTAGGCACGGCACTCTGAACCAGAACGACGGCACCTGCTCGGTCAATCGCGCTCCCGACCTCCGACGCAAAATCGACTGCGTCGTTGTCGAGCGACGATGATGACTGGATCCCCCTGCTTTCCAATGCAGCCTGAATGGTTCTGACTTTGTCGAGGTCGCCCGTCGCTGAGCAGATGAAAACTCCGCGAACCGCTCTGTCGAAACGCAACCGGTGCTTGAGGTACTCGGGCTCCGACTGATTCTTGCGGAATACCTCCACCTTCACCGTGAACGTTCCCCAGCCGGTCGCATCGAGTCGAAAGCCAGTAGCGCGATCCGTTCGTTCGACGACCGGCTTCGCGAAGGTTGGGTGGAGATGGTAGACGACGCGCTCCACCTGCTCGAGTTCCTCCTCATCTCCACTCAACCAAATGGACCATCTCCATTTGTCGGACTTGACCTGTTCGCTACTCTGCTGGATCTGCACTGTCTCGTTCCTCACTGCAGCTGCAGCTGCAAGTCTTGGGGCACAAACGCCGAGGTGCAGGAGGAACCGTCTGCGAAGGTAAGTCGCAGCTGAACCGTCGTGTACGGCTTCACCTCTGGCAGGATCGCGAGCACGGACCCTCCATCCGGACGCAGACGTGCGGTCTGCCAGTTCGACTCGTTGAAGTCGTATTGCTCTTCACAACGGTACTGGCAGGTCGCGTTCTGTGTGTGGGCTTTCTCTGCCAAGTCGGGCGGCAGGATGACTACCCGCACCAGGTTGCCCAACGACTGCTTCCACATTCCCAAGGTGCTTGCTAGCGTCGTTATTGCTTGCAGCATCGTCGCATCCGAATAGCGACAGATGGCCACCCCCTGAAATGGGTTCGGTAACTGTACGTGCTCCTGACACAGCATGAACAACCGGGACTTGTTCGCACCGATCGCTTGTTGAAATTCGGCGCCGACCCAGCCCGTTGCTGCAGCTTCCGGAGTCATGATCCCAACCAACCCACTGCAGCGGGCGATCTGCTTCTTGACCTCCTCCGTCACCTGGAACCCCTGCAACGCCCTTCCGTCGATGATACGAAAGCCCGCGCACTCGATGATCGAGCGGACTGCCGGCAGCAGCGGCTCGTTCTCGTTCTGAAAGCTGTAACTCAAGAAAACCTGATGCACCGGCTTCGCCTCCATCGCCCCACGGCGCGATTCGCACGCTATCGTACAAAGGACTGGAACTCGCGTCTAGTCGAGGAGCACCCGGGCGACGGCCGTGGACTGCGTCGAGTCACCGCCGCGACGCGTGCCGACCGAACTCGAGCTGGTTGTGGGCAATGCCAATCGCCACTCCCAGCGCCGGCAACGTCAACAGATCCGTCGGATCACTGGTGTGGTGCACCCGCTGCAGCATCGACCACGGATCTCGCAGCGTCTGCTCGGGTGCCTGGAGCAGCGCCACCACGAAGCGGTACGCCGAGTCTGCGGCGTCGAAGAGGTTCATCGCGGAGAAGGCCAGCGCGACGAAGCCAACGATGACGTAGAGGTGCACCCGCCGAAGTCGCGCCCCCGGCAAAAGGAGCAGCAGTGCTTGCCACACGGTGAGCAGAAATAGCGGAAAGACGACCAACGAGCACACGTCCGACAACTTGCCCGTCCACCAGCTCGCATACTGTTGCTTCCACAGGTGATCGTTGAGCGCCCACACGGCGCTGCAGGCCAAGCTCAGCGGATGCAGCAGAACCTCACCGATGACGCCCCTCGGCGTTCGAATCACGCAGGTTCCTCCAGCCGCGTGTCGCTTTGCAACAACGCCGCCAGCAGCAAGTCGCTTCACGCGAGCGCCAGCAGCAGCAAGTCGCCTCACGTAGGCGCCAGCAGACACGGGTCGCCTCACGGCAGCTCCTCCAGTCTCAACTCGAAGAAGTCCGACCTCTCGCCACCACAGCCCTTGGAAGCGCTGGCACGGACGTGCAACTCGACCTCCGTCTCATCGCCGACCTCTTCCCGTTCCACGACGAGCAAGAGATCACGACAGCGAGTCGGAAGCTGCCGACACTCCACGGTGAGGACCCCTCGTTCTGAAGTGAATTGACGGAGCTCTTCCGCACTGAGCTCGGGCGGCAGCTCCGACTCGTGCACCCGAAGTGTTTCGGGCCCAGGGGTGGTGACCTCGACCAGACTCAGCTCCCCGTCCACCGCGCTGGCGACGCGCACGACGCGTTGTTGGCGACCGGCCTCCAGCGTGGTGCGGCCGTCCATCGCCGCACTGCCGCCTCCATCGAGACACGACGTCGCCAAACTGAGATACCCGACGCACAGCGTGCACACGAAGGCAGCGAGCTGCCTCGTCGCGTGCTGCCTCGTGGTTCGCGGCTCAGACGACGGGCGCTTGCTCATGGCTGCGCCTCGTGGTTCCAACTCCAGTCAAAGTCCAACCCCAACTGCGCAGTGAACAGATCCCCCGAGTTCCACCCGCGGGCATTGGGAAGCCTGGGGAAGAAGCCCAGAACCTGGTACTCGAGCCCCAGACTCAGCGCCACGACTTCGGAAAGGGGGAGGCGTGCCCGAAACCCAAGAGCCATCAAGTAGCCGTTGCGGTCCCCACCCCGGGTCTCGTCGAAGTCACTGCTCGCCGCACCGCGCATCCTGCCCGTCCCAAATGTCGCGTCGAGCCCGAAGTATCGGTTGACCACGCCATCCACGGCCAACCCCACGGAGTCGTATCTCGGTTGCAGCTCGATGCTGTACGTCTCCAAGGGCGTGGTCGGGCGAAACTCAGTACTCCCTCGGGCGTGCACGTAGGCCAGGCCCAGCATCATGCTGCCCCCACGGGGCATGTGCCAGAGGACCCCCGCTCGCCCGGCAACGCCAACGGCTGGGGCGCTCTCGTCCAGATGGAAGTCGAGCCGGGTCGTGCGATTGGGCTCCTGCAAGTCAGCACGCAGACGAGAGCGCACTCCGACCCAGCCCGCCACCGGAGCGAGCCTCAACCGGAAACCCGTCACCTTTTGGCCAGCACCCGCTCGAGCAATCGCCGACTGAAGCAAACACGCCGCGACGCACAGCACAGTCCAGCACACGCGCAGGCTCCCCACTCGAGACGTCCGACTCACGATGCCAGTGTGCCAGGAGTACCGCCCGGCGACGAGAACACGACGAAAAACACCGTGCAACGCGTCGGTACCTCGACGCCCGATGGTGTTCGAATCCAAGAGCCGCGACGCGGATGCCGGGAGCCTTGGTCATGGGTCTGTTCCTGGTTTGGGAGGTTTTGCGCTCCGTTGATGGTCCGACAATGCCGCGGCCCGAGCGCCCCCGCTGTCATCGGGGTTACAAAGTGGTTCGGGCTGCTCGAGAACCGGTTTCGCAGTATGGTCAGCCCATGCTCGTCGACCGATGCCCAACCGTCGCCCTGCACGCGCTCGTCGCGCTGTTGTTCGCGGCCGGATGCAGTGACCCCCAAGGCTCTTCGGGACCAAGTGCGTCCGCTAGCCTGGGACCTGCCGTCGTGACGGCGACGCCCAGCAGCACGATGGCTGCCCCCCCGACGAATTCGGCTGACGGCAACACCCCAAACATGCCCGGTGCACCCAGCGGCGCGCTCACCTCCACGCCCAGCGCCCCCGGCACAGCGCCGGCTGGCAGCGCCCCCGACAGCACCGAAGCCGCCGGAGGCAACGCTGCGGGTCGAGGCGGAGCAGGCAACGAAGAGGCCTCGAGCGGCGGCTTCGGCGGCACGACTGACGCAGACGTTGGCGGTGGAGGGAACGGCGGCGGTGCGACGAGTGACGGCGCTGGCGGGAGCGGCGGCGTGGGAGGCGGCGGCGGTGCAGGCGGTAACCTGGAACCCGGCGAGGGCGGTGCGGGCGGTATCCCAGGGCAAGGTGCAGGCGGCAGCCCCGAGGCAACCGAGACCGTGCACTACTACGGTCGTTGGAACCTGCTGGAAGACCGCGCCATCACCGTGAACTCCGGAAGTCACGTCGTGACGCAATTCTCCGGCACAGGGCTGAGCGCACTCTTCGACGTGTCATCGAACCAGACTCCCAATCCCACGCTGACGTGGCGCATCGATGACGGCGAATGGGAAGAGGCCGAGCTCGCTCAAAGCATGCCCCTGGCGGCGAACTTGCCTGCGGGCACCCACGATGTGCTGCTGATGGTGCGTGGCCTCAACGAAAACCAGAACCGCTGGAACCCACCGCTCATTTCCAGCATCACCTTCGTCGGCTTCGAGCTGGCCGACGGCGGCAGCCTCGAAGCAACGCCGCGTCCCCAGCGCCCGAAAGTCGAGTTTCTGGGCGACAGCATCACCGAAGGGGTCGCCCTGTGGACGAGCCGCAACGGGCAGAACACGGCCTGCTGGCGCGCGGACGCTCGTCGAGCTTACCCATCACTGACAGCCCAAACGCTCGGTGCGGAGTGGCGCCAGGTCGGCTTCGGTCGGCAGGGGCTGCTCATCGGCGGCAACGGGGGCGTGCCGACGGCGAACGACGCGTTCAACTTCTTCTACGCTGGCGTGCCGCGCGACGACTGGCAGCCGGACCTCGTCGTCATCAATCAGGGCACCAACGACGGCGGAGCATCGGCAAACGACTTCGCCCCCGCCTACGGAACCTTCCTCGACACGATTCGCAGCGCCTACCCCGACGCCAAGATCGCCGCCATGCGCCCGTTCAACGGTGCCCACGCGGGAGAGATCGAAGGTGAAGTGAACACTCGTCGCAACGCGGGCGACGAGCGGTTCTTCTTCATCGATACGTCAGGCTGGCTTTCGAACGCCGATTACACCGACGGTGTGCACCCCAACGAACAAGGCAGTCAGAAGGCCGCCGAAGCTCTGGCCAGCGCCATCGAAGCGATCGGACTGCCCTGAGGACTCCGCTTCACAACTTGCGCATGGCGTAGAAGCGCTCCCAACAGCGCGTGTTCGGCTTCAGCAGCATCTGCCGATACAGCCCTTGGACCGCAGATGGGTCGACGCCTCCCAGCGCTCGGTGTGGATGGAGCTCCCAGATGTTGTCGCGGCCGCGCATGTGCTCGAACTTCTCTCCGTCCCACTCCCAGATGCCCTGCTGCAGACCGCGCGTGTTCGTGAAGTGCTGACCCCACATCTCCGCCTGCTGAAACTGGGGGTTCGGGTGAGAGTTCTGGAACGAAAGGATCGGTCCTTCTGCGTCTGAGACGTCGACACTCCAACCGTTGTCCGAATAGACGACACTCAGCGACGGTACGTGCGCCGAAGGGGTGAAGATGGTCCGCCCCTCCTGCTCCACGAAGTCCGGCGAATTGCAGGAAACCTGAGTCGCAAAGAAGGACATCGTCGGCATCGGCATCTTGGTGGACAGATCCGGAGCGACGTGCACCGCCGAAACGACTTCGTCAAACTGCGGCGAGCCTTCGTAGAAGTGCCCACCGTCGTAGCTCAGCACGCCCACGCTGAAGAGCGCCACCGAAGGGCGCACTTCGACCACCTCGAGCGCATCCGGAACGAGTGGCGCGACGGCGTCGTAGTCGACCTCGAACGTCGTGAATATGTGAGAGTGAATGCGCCACGTGAGAAGCAGCTCCCTACCGTCGCAAGTCTGAAAACGTTCGTTGGCCGCCGTCGATTCGCTCATGAGACGAGTGAGCATAACACTCCGATCGTTGGGCGTTCCAGGCCCGGGTTTCGCAAGTGTGTGCGTTTTGTTAGTCTGCGCCTGTCCCGTGACGGCCCAATTGCCCACACCGAGTCTGCGCATGGCTGCGCCGGACAGCCCCAGAACGCTCGCCGGCGTGGCCAGGTGGTACTTCGCTCATCGCTGCACGTCGTTCATCCTGGCGTCGATGACACCCCTGCTCGTGCTTCGTCTCTTCCAGTCGAACTGGGCGCTGGCAGATGGGCTAATCGCGCTGGTCGCCGTGCTGGCCTGGCCCTTCTTCGAATACGCGTTCCACGTTGCCATTCACCTGCCGCCGCTTCGTTTCGGCGCTTTCCGTCTCGAGCTGGAGGCTGCTCGGCGTCATCGGCAACACCACGTCGACCCCACGCGAATCGACGACGTGCTGCTTCCGATGGACGCGTTGGTCTTCTTGGCTGTGGTTTCCATCGTCGGGTTCTGGTGGCTACTCGGGTGGCCACTGGGGCTGACCGCCGCCATTTGTTTCCACTTGGGTGGCCTCGCCAACGGCTGGGTTCATCTCCTGACCCACTCCAACTACACCCCGCACGGCCGATACTACTCCTGGGTAAGACGCAGTCACTTGTTGCATCACTTCAAGAGTGACCGCTACTGGTTCGCTTTCACCGGCCCCCACGTGGACGTACTGCTCGGCACCTATCGGAAGCCGGACGAGCTGCACACCCATGACGACGAAAACGTCTGAGCTCACTTGGCGTCTTTCAGAAACCCGAAATGCTCGGCCGCTTCGTGCATCGTGGTCGCACATCGCTGGATCTGCTCGGGTGAATGCTCCGAGGTGACGAAAAGACGAAGTCGAGCTTCCCCGATCGGCACCGCGGGAAACTCCATCACGCTGCCCTCTTGCCCTTGCCTGAGCAGGTAGTCCGCCAGGAGAATCGTGCGTTCCTCGTCACCGTAGATCACGGGCACGATCCAACTCGTGCTTCGCCCCGTATCGACCCGATTCAGCGCCTCGCGCAGCGCATGGGCATTGGCTACCAAACGCGTCCGTCGCTGCGCGCCTTCGCTCGAGCCCAACAGCTCCACCCCCTTGGCAACGCCGGCAGCCACGGCGGGGTCGAGGGCGCAGGAGAACATCCGACAGCGAGCGTACCAGTTGACGTAGCGTGCCACCGCGTGCGGCGCGATCAACGCGCCCCCGACGCCTCCCAAAGCTTTGCTGAACGTCACCACCAGGTAGTCCACCTGGTCCAGCACCCCTTGCTGCTCCGCCACTCCGCGCCCACCAGGACCGGCTGCCCCGAACGAATGCGCTTCGTCCACGAGCACCTGAGCGCCATACTCCTTGGCCACGGGGACGACTCGTCCCAGCGCACCAAAGTCTCCGTCCGCCGAGAACACGCCTTCGGTGCAAACCAGGATGCGTCGCCCCTCCTTCGCAACCTCTTGCAGGATGCTTCGCAGGTGATCGACGTCGTTGTGCTCGAAGTAGTGGATCTTGGCTCGCGACAGTTGCGCGCCTTCCAAGATCGACATGTGCGCGGACTTGTCGACGATCACGTGATGCCGCCGCTTGACGATTGCCGAGATACTCCCCGTGTTGACGCCGTAGCCAGACGAAAAGAGCGATACCCCCCGATCGGGCAACCCCACGAAATCCAGCAGGCGAGCTTCCAGCTGCTTGTGCACGTCGAGAGTTCCCGCTTGAACGGGAGAGCTGCAAGCGCCGAGACCATATTGGTCGAGGGCTGCCTTGGCCGCGTCGATGACTTCAGGATGATAGCCGAGGCCGAGGTAGTTGTACGACGAGAAGTTCAGGACGCGTGCGACGGTGCCGTTCGTTCGCCTCGCCAGCACTTCGGGCCTCTGCGCGTGAAGTCGAGCGGCCTCGAAGGGGTACTTCCCATCGCGTTCGACCATGTCGACCCACTCTGAGAAGCGAATTGCTTCAGACTGTTCACCGTCGATGCTCGAGAGGAACATGTCGTAGCTGTAGTCGAGGTAGTCAGGGCGAGAGTCGGGGCTAGTCATGGCGAATGTGGGGCAAGTGCGCGAGTCGTAGGGAAGCCTCTTGCATCGACACCGCTGAACCGACCCTCGTGTTTGGAAACTACTTACCACGACCCAGCATCTTTGTCCGGACCAGCTCCGCTCCCGAATTCGCTCGGTACTGGAACAACAAGACCGTGCAAAGTCGGATGAAAGAATGCAAACCGTGGACCACTTTCGGTCGCTGGGCATCCACCACGTCGACCTGCGAAGCGCGAAGTTCACTCTTGACGTGCTGCGCAAATACGTGCTTTTGAAAGGAACCGTCGAGACTGGAGACGCTCGCCGGCCCCCACCCAGCAACTCGACTCCAACCACCCAGTCGTCCCGCTTGCGGAAGCGTGCCAAGAGTCGACTGACGCCGATACCCCCATGCGCGTGTTCATGTTTCCCGGACAAAGCTCCATCTCGGAATCGATGTCACGGAGGGCAGCAGAGCTCGGCACGTGGGATGAGCTCGAGCAGGAAGCTTCGGCGGTAGTCGGCGAGACGTGGGCTCGTCGCTTCTTCGAGTCCGAAGCGTTCGAGGCGCAGTCGAATCGCGACGTGCAGCTCGGAGTGTTTCTGACCAACCACTTGCAATGGCTTGCATTGCAGCGATTCGGCTGCAGCGCGGAATGGAGCCTCGGGTTGAGCCTCGGTGAGTTCAATCACCTCGTCGACATCGGAGCGCTATCGTTCGTCGACGCGCTGCGCCTGGTCGACGAACGGGGCAAGCTTTACGACGAAGGCCCGGAGGGCGTCATGGTTGCAGTGAACGGCGTCGATGGGGTGACCGTCGATGCCGTGCTGACGGCGGACGCGAGCGGCGTCTGCATCAGCAACTACAACGGCCCCACGCAACACGTCATCGCAGGCAAGCGCCCGGACGTCGAACGCGTCGTGCAGGTCCTCGAGGATGAACACTTTGCCATGACCCGGGAGATCGAAAGCCGCATTCCGATGCACTGCCCTCTGTTCGAACCCGTCGCGCATCGCTTCGCGGAGGTCGTCAGAAACGTGGCTTGGCAACCGCCGTGCAAACCGTACTTCCCGAACGTCGTTGGCGCACCCATCCTGGCGCCCACCGCCGACGACTTCATTCGCTCGCTCGTGGCCCACGTTCACCGGCCCGTTCAATGGCAACGCTCCATCACATGGATCGCCCAAAACGTCGAATCGCCGACACTCGTCGAGGTGGGCCCTGGCCGGGTGCTCTCGAACCTCGCGCGCCGCGGGTGGCCCGATATCGAATGCCATCACATGGATGGAGAGCCCCCACGGAGCCACTTCGAATCGACGGCAGTCAAGGTCCGCGATGCTGCTTGAAGACTTGCCCGACGTTCTGAAGCGGCTGCGACGTGGTCCCTTGTTGCCACCAGGAGGCGGTGTTGCCGTCGACTGCAACAGAGAAGGAATCGAACGTCTACTGCCTCACCGTGCTCCCTTTCTGTTGGTGGATCGCATCGAGGCAATCGACTTGGAGGCACGCACGCTCCGCGCCGAGCGCCGCGTTGCCGCAAGCGACCCCGTGTTCACAGGCCACTTCCCCGGAGATCCAGTCTACCCAGGGGTGTTGGTCGTCGAGGCCATGGGCCAAGCCGCAGCAACGTTGCACCACTTCGTCACGGAGCGCACGTGGAGTGTCGGGCCCGATGTCACCCCGAAGGGGCTCCGGGCCACGCGCATTCACCATGCCGCGTTCTTTGCCCCGGTGTTACCCGACGACACCATCACGCTGCATGCAGAAGTCTTGCACGACGAATTCACGATGATCGCCGCAACTCAGGCCTTTCGCGGTGAGCAACTCGCCGCGGTCGCCGTGCTGGAGGTACTTGGAGATGACTGAGCGCGTTGCCATCACAGGAATGTCCATCAATACGCCTCTGGGCGATACGCTCGGGGCTTTTTTGGAAGCACTGATGGCGGGCCGCTCGGCAATCCGCCGCTGGACGGCGTTCCCCACCGACCGAGTGTACAGCAAGATCGGCGGGGACCTTTCCGACTACGACATCGAGACCAAGCTGAAGCAGCTCGGCGAACAGGTGGATGCCGACGTTGCCAAACGCATGAAGCGACTCGTGCAGCGCGTGCCTTGGACGACGAAGCTGTCGATCTTGCTGTCCGTCGATGCCTACCTGAACAGCGGCCTGAACGACGCGGACTTCGACCCGACGCGGGTAGCCACGGTCGTCTCCGGTCACAACCTGAACGCGTTGTATCACGCCAACAACCGCGATATATTCCAGGACGAGCCGGACTTCCTCGACGGTTTGGCGTCGCTCTACTCGCTCGACACCGACCACGCGGGATCCGTGTCGGAGGTGCTGCAGCTGCGCGGACCGATCTACACGGTTGGCGGTGCCTGCGCGAGCGGCAACCTGGCGTTGCGCTCCGCGGTCGACGAGATCCGGCACCACGGGATGCAGGCGGCACTCGTCGTCGGTGCCGTGCTCGAGTTTGCGCCCATCGACGTTCACGCGATGGCATTGATGGGCGCCATCAGCTACGAGAGCTTCAACGACCAACCCGAGAAAGCCAGCCGTCCCTACGACACGGCCCGTGAAGGCTTCGTGCCTTCCCATGGCGGCGCAGTACTCGTGCTCGAACCGATGTCCCGCGCGTTGGCTCGAGGTGCGACCATTCACGCCGAGGTGTTGGGCTTGGGCGCGACGGCCGACGGTTGTCATCTGCCACAACCGCACGAGGACGGACAGACCCGCGCCATGGCAGCCGCCCTCCAGGATGCCGGCATTCGCGCCGAGGACATCGACTACGTCAACGCTCACGCCACCTCGACGCCGCTCGGCGACCTGACGGAGCTCGCGTCGATCAAGAGCGTGTTTCAAGCGCATGCCAAGCGCTTGAAAATCAACGCCCCCAAGTCGATGCTGGGCCACACCTGCTGGGCAGCACCCACGGTGGAGACGGTAGCCGCGGTGCTACAGATGAACGCCGGTCGCCTGCACCGCTCGATCAACGTCGAAGAGCTCGATCCTCAGGTCGATTTGGACGTGTGTCACGAAGGCCCAGCCGAAGTGCCCGTCAGGTGTCTGATGAAGAATTCGTTCGGTTTCGGCGGCATCAACAGCGTCAGCATCTACCGGAAGTTCGAAGGATGACGACCCGTCCCAAAGTCATGTTCGTCACGGGAGGTTCCCGAGGCATCGGAGCAGGTATCGTGGAGGAGGCGATCCGCGCGGGATACGACGTCGCGTTCACCTACCGTGCCCGAAAGGATGCCGCAGAGGCGGTGATCGAGCGTGCTCACGCGATCGACCCCGAGCGTCGCTGTCGCGCCTACTGTCTGGACGTGCGTGATTCGGAAGCGGTGGAGCGCGTCGGCGATCAAGTGCTGGATGACTTCGAAGCAGTCGGGGTCGTCGTCAACAACGCCGCGATCACCAACGCGGGCCTGGCGTTTTCAACCAGCGACGAAGACTGGAAGAACGTGCTCGACACGAACCTCACCGGAGCGTTCTACGTCAGTCGCCAGTTCCTCGGCCCCATGGTGGCGCAACGCTGGGGGCGCTTGGTCTTTCTGTCGTCGATCGCCAGCAGTGGCATGGCCGGCGATGCGGCGTACTGCGCCTCCAAAGCCGGACTGCTCGGCCTTTCTTCCGCCCTGGCCAAGGAATACGGCCGCAAAGGCATCACCAGCAACTCCCTACTGCTCAGCCTCTTCGAAACCGACATGACCGAGGCTGAGCTCAGCGCGGACAAGCGCAAGTTCTACGAGGAGCACTGCCCGGTGGGGCGCGTGGGTAGGGTGCAAGAAGTCGCGGCGGCCGTGCTCTACCTCGCCAGCGACGGAGCTGCTTTCGTCAACGGCCAGAGCCTCGGGGTCACCGGGGGCCTCGATTGGTTTCACTGAAGATGGCGATCGGCATCGAGAAGCTCTCTGTTTATCCCTGCACGCTGTCCCTGGACATCGCTGAGCTGTGCGCGGCGCGGGATCTGGACGCGCACAACTTCGTGGAGCGACTGTACTGCCATCAGCGTTCCCTCGTTGGCCCCTACGAAGACGTCGTCACGATGGCCGTCAACGCCGCGAAGATGCTCGTCACGGAGGCCGAGCGCGAGCGCATCGGGCTGCTCATCGTCGCAACGGAATCCGCGGTCGATCAGGAGAAGCCTCTGAGCACCTGGGTGCACCGCTTTCTGCAATTGCGCTCGGACTGCCGCAACTTCGAAGTCAAGCACGCCTGCTATGGCGCTACCGCGGCGTTACGCATGGCGGAGTCGTGGGTCGCCCGGCAAGAGGACGATTCGGCCGCGCTCGTCGTCAGCTCCGACCACGCCCTGTTGGGTATCGAGGGCCCGCAAGAGCCAGTCTTGGGAGCCGGTGCCGCAGCGCTGCTCGTCTCTCATCAACCGCGTTTGTGGGCGTTCGACGGCACGGCAGCCGGCGTGTTCACCCACGAGGTAGCGGACATCTTTCGCCCAGCACCGGGTGTGGAAACTGGCGATGCCGACGAGAGCCTGATGTCCTATCTGGACGGCGTGGAGGAGACGTTCGCTGCGTATGAGAAGGCCTTGGGCCAAGCGGTGGACTTCGAGACCGCGTTTGCAGCCAACGTCTATCACGTGCCCTTCGGGGGTCTGGCTGAGCGCGCGCACTTACGTTTGGCACGGTCCCAGCTCGGGCTCACCCGCGCTCAGGCTCTCGAACATTGGAAAGCGCGCGCCCTCGCTTCCCTCCGCTACAACCAGCAGATGGGCGGCGTGTATGGCGCTGCGACCTTCGTCGCGACGTTGGGACTCGTCAAGAGCCGTCCTGAGCTGCTCCCCGGCGATCGCGTCGGCATCTACGCCTATGGCTCCGGCTCGTGTGCGGAGTTTTACTCGGTTCGATTGGCCGAGCAGATGCAGGACGTCGTCGCCGAAGCCCGACTCGACGAGCTGCTCGACGAACGCGAACGAGTGAACGTCGCGACCTACGAAGCTTGCGAACGTTCTCTGGACGAGAGCCTCGCGGCCCAGGACTTCGAGCCCGATGGCGGCCTGGTGCCGGGACTGTTCGAGCGCCGCTACGAGGGCCGCGAGCGCTTGGTGCTCCGACGCATCGCCGACTACCGCAGGGAGTACGCATGGAGCTGAGCTTCCAACTGCCGCCGAAGTTGAACGCGGCTGCCGTCGAGCCGCTGCGCGAGCTGCTGCAGAATCCGCCACAGCGCGGGGTGCTCACTCTGCGCGCGGCAAGCCCCACCTGCTTCTGCGACGGCATGGACGTACGTGGGGCGCTCGTTTCCGATTCGCAAGCGATGCTCGAAACGCTCTCGGACACGTTCGCGCTGCTGACGGAATCTCCACTGCCGACGCTGGCGCTGGTGCAGGGCAGTGCTCGAGGAGGCGGGGTCGGCCTGGCCGCGGCCTGCGACGTCGTGATCGCGGAACGAGGAGCGACCTTTGCCTTGCCCGAACTGCTCTTTGGACTCGTGCCAGCGACGATCTGGCCCATCCTCGAGCAGAGGGTGAACGTCGCACGCCTGCGGCGTTGGGCACTGACGGCGGCGACCGTGAACCTGGAGGAGGCCACCCAAGCGGGTCTCGTGGACGTCGTGGCCGAGCCGGGCACCCTCGAACGCTGCGCCAAGCAGCAGCTCCGAGCGCTGGGACGGGTGCGTTCGGAGGCCGTGCAACGCCTTCGGCGCTTGCTGCCTTCGAACGCGAACTCGGTAGCGGACCGGGTGCGAGCGGGCGGACGCGTCACCGCTACTCTGCTGGACGAGCCAGACGTAGCTCGGGCCATGGAGGCGTTCGAGCGCGGGGAGGCTCCATGGCTGGACTGAATCAGTACTCGTTGCTCGAATGCAGCCTCGACGAAGGTGTGGCGTTCGTCGAGTTGGCGGACCCAGAGTCAGGCAACGCGCTATCCGCGACACTGGTGAACGAGTTGGAGCAGTGCTTGCGAGCGATTGGCGGCGACGAGTCCGTGCGCGCCGTCGTGCTCAGTGGCCGCGGGGAGAGTTTCTGTTCGGGGGCGCCGCTCGAGCTGCTGGAGCTGCTGTGCGATGGCGAGGTGTCGCCCACCGAGATCCTGCTGCCGGCGCGACTCTTGGAGCTCCCCGTTCCCATGGTCGTGGCAGCGACGGGCCACGCCGTTGGCGGAGGCTTCGCCCTAGCGATGGCGGCTGACATCGTGGTGCTCGCATCGGAGTGCCGCTACGGGTTCAACTTCACCGACCTGGGTTTCACCCCGGGTATGGGTACGACACGGTTGGCGGAGTCCGTGCTCGGGCCGGCTTTGGCTCGCGAACTGCTGCTGACGGGTGAGCTTCGGCGTGGTAGCGAATTCGCCAGCATCGTGCCGACGCGCCCACGAGCTGAGGTCCTCGCTCACGCGTCGGATCTCGCGCGGCGCATTGCGGACAAGCCGCGCCATGCCACGAGTCTGCTCAAACGTGCGCTTTCCGCCCGCAGGCGGACTGCCTTCGAAGAAGCGCTGGCGTGCGAGTCGTTGATGCACCAGGTCACGTTCGCCGATCCGGCGACCCGAGAGAGGATTCGAGAGCGACATGGCCGCTGACTTCGCCGACTTCCAGGGCAAGGCCGTTCTCATCACCGGCGGCACCCGCGGGATCGGGCGCGCCTGTGCGCTGGCCTTCGCGCGCGCTGGCGCCGACGTCTACGTGACCCATTGGTGGGGCAATACCAGCGCCGAAGAGTTCGAAAAGGTGTTCTCCGACCAGCGCTTGGCCCCACCAACACTGCTCGAGGCGGACGTATCGAATACGCAAGACATCGACGGCGTACTCGACGAGATCGCAAAGCGACACGACCAGCTTTTTGCGTTCGTCAGCAACGTGGCATTCGCAGGCCTGGTGCAATCGCTCGACGATCTGTCGGAGCGCGCTCTGTTGACGAGCATGAAGTATTCGACGTGGCCGGTCGTGGGCCACACGCTGGCGGTGAAGAAGCGCTTCGGGAACGCGCCGCGTTACGTGGTCGCGATTTCTTCACAGGGCGCCGAATCGCTCCACGAGGCGTACGATCTGGCGGCCGCCTGCAAGGCGGCTCTGGAAGCCCTCTGCCGCTACCTGGCGCATCGGCTCCACGGTGAGGGCTCGACGGTCAACGTGGTGCGAACTCGGTTCGTGGACAGCGATTCCTTAGCCGCCACGTTCGGAGAAGACTTCGTGCCCTTCGTTCAGCGCCACGCTCCAGGTCTCCTCGTCGAGCCGGCCACCGTTGCCGACGCCGTCGTCGGACTCTGCTGCGGTCTGATGGACGCAATGAACGGTCAGATCCTCGACGTCGACGGCGGAGCCTCGGTGATCGACGGCTTCAGTCGACTTTTCGAAGAAAGAAACCGCCTCCCAAACAAAGAGAGAACATGAGCATGCCCGACAAAGAAGCAATCCTCGCAGTCATTCGAAAACACCTGTCATCCGCCGTGGACGACGTGCCCGCAGACGGCATCGACCCGTCGATGTCCATGAAGGAGTATGGCGCCAACAGTCTGGACATCGTGGAGGTCGTCTCAGCAACGATGCGCGAACTGCGCATCAAGGTGCCGCGCGCGGAGCTCAACGGCCTGACGAACATTCAGGGCCTGGTCGACGTACTCCACGAGGCGGCACAGAAGAAGCAAGCATCGTGAGCCCGAGAGCCTTCGACGAGCAGACCGTGCTAATCACCGGTGGCACGCGGGGTATCGGGTTGGCGACGGCATTCGCTTTTGCGGAGCGGGGTGCTCAAACCGTGCTCACCTACAGTTGGGGGAGTGCGGACGAAGGCGAATTGCTCGAGGCATTTACCTCACGACACGCACCGGCGCCAATTCTGATCCAGGCGGACATCGGACGGCCCGAAGACACGACGGCACTGATGCACACCCTGAGTCAGCACACGGCCGGCGTCGATGTCTTCGTCAGTAACGCGTCCGTAGCGCTGCTTCCCAACGACATGAGTGACTACTCACGGCGCGGCTTCGTCAAGAGCATGGCATCCACGTCCTGGCCAACGTGGGAGTACTTGCTGGCAATTCACGACAAGTTCGGGCGCTACCCCCGGTACGTCGTCGCCATGTCCTCGGACGGACCGGATCGCTTCACGCCGAACTACGACTTCGTCGCTGCCGGCAAAGCGGCGCTCGAAACGTTGGTGCGCTACGCCTCCTACCGTCTGCGCGACCAAGGGGTGCGGGTCAACGCCATCCGCTCGAGAGCGATCCGCACCGATGCGTTCGAGGCCACCTTTGGGGCAGAGTTCTTCGGCTTCTTGGAATCGTTCGTCGATCCGGGCTGGTTCGTCGAGGCCGAAGACGTCGCCAAGGCTGCCGTGGCCTTATGCAGCGGGCTCTTCGACGGAGTGAACGGGCAGGTGCTGACCGTCGACAAGGGCAACGGATTCACCGATGGCATCACCTACCTGTACCAGCGCCGACATGCGCTCGGTTTGACGAGCGAGTGAGCGATGGACCCCAGAAAACTCGGCCTGGCTGACTTCTATCAAGGCCACGACACCGATCCCTTGTGCGCACCTCCCGAGTTCGCGGACTGGGTGAGTGCCACGCCGCGAGAGCAAGCGTTGTTCTCTCGCCCTCTGCTTTCCGCCGCCGGCCCGCGCAGCGTCGTCTCCAGCGAGGGCGGTTCGAAAGAGGTCCTCAACCTGGCCTCACTCGACTACCTGGGTATCAATCGACATCCCGAGGTCGTCCAAGCGCAGAAGGATGCCCTGGACGAATGGGGCAGCGGAGCGTGTGGCGTGCCGTTGCTCACGGGCACGACCCGGCTACACCGAGCATTGGAAGCGGACGTCGCCGAGCTGACTACGCGACAAGCGGGTGCCATCTTCGCCAGTGGTTTCGCTGGTGGGGTGGGCTTGATGGCGGCGCTCCTGCGGCGCGGAGACGTGGCCATCACCGACGAAAAGACCCACATGTGCTGGATGGACGGTATCCGCGAGTCGGGTGCTCGGCTAGTCACCTTCGCTCACGGCGACGCCGCTGACTTGGAGCGCAAGCTGGAACGACACGCCGCATCCCGGCGTCTGGTCGTGGTGGACGCACTGTATTCGATGGACGGCGACGTCGCGGATCTGCCCGCACTGCTCGATGTCTGCGACGCGCACGACGTGGGGTTGATCGTGGACGAGGCGCACAGCATTTTCGCCCTGGGGGCTACTGGCGGTGGCGTAACGGAGGCACAAGGCGTCACCGATCGAGTTCGGATGTTGTTCGGCACGTTCTCGAAGGCACTGAGCCAGATCGGCGGCTTCGCGGCGGCCGACGAGGAACTCATTCGCTACGCCCGCATGTACGCTCACCCGTTCGTCTTTTCTTCGGCGCTCCCACCGGCGGTGGTCGCCGGCATTCGAGCGGCCATGGCAGTGATGCAGCGGGAAGGCGACAGGCGGCGTCAGCTTGCAGAAAACGCCGCCTACTTTCGTGACGGCCTCGGCGCGATGGGACTGAGCTTCGGTTCATCCAGCACCCACGTCGTGCCGGTGATGGTCGGCGACGCGCGCGACGTGCTCTATGACGCCGCGCTGTCCATGTTCGAGCGCGGGCTGTACGTGGTTCCCATCGACTATCCGGCGGTACCCGAAGATCGACTGCGCTTTCGGGCAGCCATCACCGCCGCTCACACGCGAGAGGACCTCGACGAAGCCCTGAACATCATCGAGGACGAAGTCGCGGCAAGACTGAGAGGCAAGGCGTGAAGCGTCGCTCCTCGTTTCATCGTCCGCCACGTCGCACTTCAACAAGTGAGTCCCGACGACGCATCATGGGCGGCATTCGAGACGCGCATACGTGGCATGGCAGTCCGCGGCCACACTTCGCCTCGGTTTGTCGATGCGCGCCGGACGCGACGGACTAAGCTACGAGCCATGACTGAGACTCGCATCAAAGGGGGATCGATTCTCCACATGAAGGAGTTTCTGGTCCAAGAACAGGGCGAGCAGCAGGTGAGCCAGTGGATCGATGGGCTCGACAAGGAGCTGCGGGACATCATGGGCTTGCCGCTACCCGCTGCGTGGTATCCATTCGAGCACTACCTACGACTCGAACGAGCGGCGATCGATCACTTCTACAGCGGCAATCTACGCGCAGCAGAACGCATCGGGGCCTACGACATCCGGCGCAGCATCAACCGTGTCTTTCGCATCATGTTGCGCGGCATGAGAGTGACGTTCCTGCTCGACAAGACCTCTCAGATGTGGGGCCACGTGGTCAGCTCCGGTGAAGCCATCGTCGTCCGCGACCCCGACGGCAAAGGTGCCGCGCTCGAGATCCGCGGTATCAAACCGACGGACGACGTCTGGTACTACGACATGGTTGGCTCGGTGCGAGAGGCCCTGCTCATCTGTGGCGCGAAACACGCCGACGTCAAGCTGCACCGCGGCGACGGCCGCGATGGCCTCGCCGCGCGCATCCACGGCCGTTGGCGTTGACCCGCTCTCGACAAGGCCGCGACCGCGTGCTAGGCCGAACCTCGGCGCGGCATCCCCGTGCCCATCATGCGTAGCTGATCCAAAGCTCCCAGCCCTTTTTGACTCGACGCTGATGCGTCGAGAGGCGGATACGTGCGGATCAGCCGCGACCCTTTGGGGCTCGGTGCTCAGCGTCATTTCACGCCCCTCACGCATCGGCAGCTTGGTCCGCTCGCGTCGCAGCACGCGAAGCTGGCCGACTTCGTGGAGGTTCCGATGCGCGTGAAGGTAAGACAGTTGTGTTTTGGATATGAACACCCGTTGTTCGACGGGTTGGATGCGGAGTTCGACGTCGGCTGGACGGGCGTCGTCGGGGGCAACGGCGCTGGCAAGAGCACCTTGCTGCGACTCGTTGCCAAACGGCTGACACCCGAGCGCGGGCGCATCGAATGGCAACCCAGCGAGCTCCGAGTCGCGTATTGCGAACAAGGGGTGCAGCAGGCCGGACTGGACGTGGAGGCGTTCGCTTGGGACTACGATCGACCGGCGCTGCGCTTGCGTGAGCGCCTGGAGCTCGACCCCGAAGCGCTCTCTCGCTGGGACGTACTCTCTCCAGGTGAACGGAAGCGTTGGCAGGTCGGCGCGGCCCTTTCGCAGAGTCCGGACCTGTTGCTGCTCGATGAGCCGACCAATCACTTGGACGAGCGCGCGACCGAGCTCTTGTTCGACGCACTGCGCGCGTTTCCGGCGATTGGCCTCATCGTGTCTCACGACCGGGCCCTGCTCGACGCGTTGACGACGCGCACACTGCGCGTCGACGCGGGCAAAGCAGACTGTCTCCCGCTGCCCTACGGCGCAGCCAACGAGCAGTGGGGCCTCACGCGGGAACACCAACGGGAAGAGCACGCACGGCTCCTCGGTCGCAAGAAGGCGTTGCGGGCAAGTCTCACCCAAACGCGCCACAAGCAAGCCGCCAGCCAGGCGCAGGTCAGTGCCGGCAAACGCATGAAGGGCCCCAAGGACTCCGATGGGCGCTCGATGGGTCGCACCAACCTCGCCCAGGCAGCGTCCCGACGCTTCGGACAGGACATCAAGAGCACGAGCAGCAAACTCGAGCGCGTCCAGCAAGAGCTGGATGGATTCGAACTTCGCAGGCAGTTGGGATCCGAGCTATTTGCCGACTACGAACCCGCCACCAAGCGCATCTTGTTTCACCTCGAACGGAAGCGAGTGAGCTACGGAACCCGCACCATCCTTCGCGACGTCAGTTGTCAGGTTCAACGTGACGACAAGGTCTGGCTCGCTGGGCCGAATGGCTCTGGCAAGTCGACGCTGCTTCGCGCGTTGGTTGCATCCGCACGTCACGCCGAGCGCTTCTTGTACCTACCCCAAGAGTTCAGCGACGCCGAGCTCGATGCGCTGCGCCGCGAGGTGAACACATTGGACAACGCGACGAAGGGACGAGTGCTGCAGCTCGTCGGCGCCCAAGGAACCCGCCCTGCCCAGGTGCTGAGCTCGTCGAGCTGGTCCCCCGGAGAGGCCCGCAAATTGGCGTTGGCCCTAGCGCTCTGTCGGCGCGTCTGGGGACTCGTGCTCGACGAACCGACGAACCACCTCGATCTGCCCAGCATCGAACGGCTGGAACAACTGCTCGCTGCGTTTCCTGGCGCACTCGTGCTGGTCTCCCACGACTCGACGTTAGCCCAACGTGTCACGCGGCAACGCTGGGAAGTCGTGAGCGGCGATCTGCGCATCACTTCCTCGGACACCACAGACGATCGCTGAAACGCTCAACAGCCCGGGGACACTATCGAAAGGCGCGACCCAAGAACACGCGAGCGTCGATGCTCAGCGCATGCAACCCGAAATGGCGTCGCCGGTCACCTCGGTTGGGCAATCGCCGATACGATGGAAGTTCGTCGCCGACACCGTCGCCGAGTCGAAGGCATTCGCGATCGTGCCCGTTGTCGTGCAGAAGGCCGCGCCGGCAAGCGGACCATCCTTCGACGCGACATAGATGGCCCACGCGATCGACCCGCCTGCATCGTCCGTTCCGCCCACGCCCCAACGAGCTCGGAACACGCTTCCATCGCGCATCACCGTCGTGCCGGCCCCGGAGCCATCTTCGTTGTAACCGCCACCCAGCCCTTCGAACAGGGTCATCACGTCGACGCCATCGAGGGTGACCGAGGTACTGCTGCCGCCCTCGACACTGATCTCGCCGGTCGCTCCAGCGCCATCCTCACAAGCGCCCAAGGCATGCAGGTTCTGCAGATCGATCAATAGCTCGTCACTCGAAAGCTCGATGCTGGAGCCCCCAGCAGAACAGAAGAAGTCACCCAGCTCGGTCTCCGTGCCTCCGTCCATCCACAACACGCGGTCGATGGGCACCTGCGTATCAGCAGGTAGTTGCGACCTGGGGTTGCCATCGTAGGCCCCACTGCCGTCGAACACGAACAGCCCCGACGAATAGGGATCGCTCGTCCAAGTCTCGTAGATGTATCGATAGCCGATGATGTCCGCGAGGAAGGTGTCCTCCAACGAAGAATCGAATTCAGCCGACCAAGGCGAACCATCGCGCATGCCTGAAAGCAAGTTCTGATGCGGCTCGCACATCATGTCCGAGCCCCCATCGCCGAGGCTGAGCCCCCAACACTCCATCATGCCTTCGGCATTGCGCACGCATGCGTCGCGGTCGTGCACGGAGACCTGCTCCCACTGTCCTGGAGGCGGCTGGAGTCGTGACAAGGTCGAGTTGCCGTTGCACGTCACTCCTCCGTCCATCAATACCGCGCACACCAGGGAAGAACCCACCGCTAGGTGACGGTACGGCCCTGGCACCAAACCATCGAGTGACGGGCCTTCGGGGCATTCGATGTCTCCCGACGAAGTCAGCCCACACACGGAGTTGCCGTAGATGCTGAGCTGGCTGAAGTCGCCGGCGTACATCTTGCCGCCTAGCGGCGTGTCGCCCCAACAGCGGATCCCGCCGTCCACCAAGATGCCGCAGGCGATGTCGCGATCGATGGCGACCTCGACGAATTCCTCGTCCGGAGGATAGCCGGCGCGATTGTCCTCCGCGCCCCAACACTCGACCTTGCGGCTCGGGCGCACACCACAGACGAGCTCGTCGCCCACCGCGATGGAAGTGAACGGTCCTTCACGCAAACCGGGGAAGTCGTCGTCCCACCAGCAATGGAGCGCGCCTTCGGCGTCCAAGCCGCAGAACGTCTCGTCACCCGTTGCGATGGTCTGCAGTGCACCGGCAGGCGGATCGCTCCAGAACGACGAGAGATCACACTGCGCGATCCCCGAAGCGTCCAAGTAGCATTCCCCGTAGTTGTTGACAGCGACTTGATACTGAGTGCCCGTCAGCCCCTCGAAGGTGCCGATCTCGACGGGTGGCTCGCCCGCGCCAGCCGCCCCACCCCCGGCACCCATCGGCGCGGCACCGCCTTCGGCACCGGAGCTCGTCACGCCCGAGGTCCCGCCTGCCCCATCGTTGCCCATGGGGCTGTCGCCGATGGCCGCGGCGGCCGGGACTTCATCAAAGCCGTTTCCCCCGGAGCCGCCACTCGGCTCGCCCACGGCAGTGTCACTGCCGTCTTCCTCCTCGTCCCCGCAAGCGCTGCAGAGAGCCCCCGCCAGAATGGTGAAACAGACAGTCAGGTAACGAGGAACGCGAGTGAGGTGTGGGTGAACGATCATCGTCCTATCTCCGAGAAACGGGCAGATGATGCCCCATACGCCCGCAACGGTAAGAACTTCCTCGTTAGGGCGCGCCGACCGCTTCTGCGATCTGCATCGTCCATGTCGGACCTCCACGACGCGACGCCTGCTGCCGTGCTCGAGTTCGTCGACGACCCTGGCTGCCACCTTCCCACCCACAGAGACGAATCGCTCCAGAGCAGCGCACAGCCTCCAGTCGCTGAATCACTCGCGAGCAGCGCACAGGGCTCCAGTCGCTGGATCACTCGAGAATCGCCCGACGCGACAGCAAGCGACCGCTCTTTGCTTCGACCGTGACGGCATGCAGATCGCCTGCCACGACCATCAACAACAGGACCTCGTTGCCCTTGCCTCGTTCGATGGCCTCCGCGAACCAGGCGGGCGAGCCCCCCGCGAGGGCGACCGCAGATTGCGTCCAGAGCCGGTTGCCCTGCTCATCGATGGCGGTACCGCTGAAAGTGACGTTGTCGCCGAAGGCCTTGTCCGCGTGTTGCGCGAGAGCGAAGAACACCCCGCCGCCAGGAGCACAGCCACGCAAGTCCGGTTTGATCAGGTGCTGGTCGTTCGTGTACTTGCGCAGCGCCTCCTGACACGGCAAGTATCGGTTGCCCAGGCGCACGTCGCGCTCCAGTGGGCGCACGGAGAAATCCGGGGTCACCAAGTAGCGCTTACCATCAGCCCCTTCGACGACGACCTCTTGCGTGTCGGGAGCGTAGCTCTGCCAACTCGGCGCGATCCGGAAATCGCCACCCATCTGACTGGCGAAGCGTCTCCGTAAATCGTCGTAGGTGAACGCCACCGTGCCCGCACTCAGATCGAGCATCGCAACGTCATTCTGACGCACCTGCCATGCGAGTTGACCGATGGGGCCCAACAGTTGCCAATCACGACTGTAGCGCTGAGTCATGCTCAGCGTACCGTCGCTCTCCCCCGTCTCGAAGTCGACGATGCGCAGCCGCTCACTGACGCCACTCTCGCTTTGCGAGCGCTCGGCCACCAGCACCTTGGGCGTCGGGCCTTCGATGAACCACACCCAGCGAATTGCGCCACGCGCAACGACGATGAAGTACACGAGCACGCCACTCAGCGCAGCTATGCCCACAACCAAGCCGACGATCTGCACCGGTTTCAGGCGCTTCTGCATGGCCGAAGTGTACTCCATCCCGCCGCGACGCCAGCGGGGGGAGTCCCAACACCTACACCCTGCGCCCCTTCAAGAGCGCGTAAGTCGTGTTGCTATTGAAGTCGACTCGCAACGGCTCGACGGCAGAACAACGGGTACCACCACGTCGTTCTGCGCGCATCCGACATCTGGCAAGTCGTCTGCTAGATTGCCGATCCCCCGACGCAACGACGCCCACCCTCCCTGCGGAGCGTGGGCGTTACGTCTCTCGACGCTAATCTAGAACCCTCCCCCGACCGCCCGCAGCCGAAGGCGAGGACGGGACGAGGGGGAGGCGGGCGCACAGCGCCCGGGTGGGGGCACCCCCATCAACGCTCTTTGACGGCCTGGTTCTCTTTCATCCACGGCATCAGGGAGCGCAGGCGCTTGCCCACCTCTTCGATCGGGTGCTTGGCGCCCTCTTCTTCCAGACGGTTGAAGTTCTTGCGGCCGGTGGAGCACTCGGTGAGGAACTCGTCGGCGAACTTACCCGTCTGGATCTCGGTGAGGATCTCCTTCATCGCCTTCTTCGTCTCGGCGGTCACCACGCGCGGGCCGCGGGTCAAGTCGCCATACTCGGCGGTGTTCGAGACGCTGTAGCGCATGTTCTCGATGCCACCTTCGTAGATCAGGTCGATGATGAGCTTCAGCTCGTGCAGACACTCGAAGTAGGCCATCTCCGGGGCGTAACCAGCTTCGGTCAGCGTCTCGTAGCCAGCCATGATGAGCGCGCTCATGCCGCCGCAGAGCACCGCTTGCTCGCCGAAGAGATCGGTTTCCGTCTCTTCTTTGATGCTCGTCTCCAGGACGCCAGCGCGGCCGCCGCCGATGGCGGAGGCGTAGGCGAGTGCGACCTCGCGGCTGTTGCCGGTGGGATCTTCGTTGACGGCGATCAGCATCGGTACGCCACGACCACCAACGTACTCACGACGCACGGTGTGCCCCGGAGCCTTGGGAGCGACCAGGAAGACGTTGACGCCTGCGGGCGGCGTGATCTTCTTGAAGTGAATGCCAAAGCCGTGAGCCACCGCGAGGTAGTCGCCAGCTTTCAGACCGGGCTGGATCTCCTCCGCGTAAATGCGAGGTGCGTGCTCGTCGGGCACGAGCAACATCACGATGTCACCCCACTCAGCGGCCTCTTTCGGGGAGACGACCGTGAGGCCTTCCTTCTCGGCGCGGGGCTTGGATGAACTATCGGCGCGCAACCCGACGCGTACGTTGATGCCGCTGTCCTTCAGGTTCAGAGCATGGGCGTGCCCCTGGCTGCCGTAGCCAATGATGGCAACCTTCTTGTCGGAGAGCAGACTCGGGTTTGCGTCGGCGTCGTAGAGAGCTTTCATCGTATCCTTAATCCTTCGAAGTTCATTGAATTCAGGCGGCGTTTTCCGCGCCACTCTGGTCGGCCTCGGCCGGCTTAGTAATCGCTATTGGCGCGGAACGCACCATATTCCTCACGCCCATGGGGCGCGCCATTTCCAGAAACTGATCGATTTCAGCCTCGGTCCCCGTCACCTCGACGGTGAACAAGTCCCGAGAAAACGACAAGATCCGGCCTTGGCACAGATTGACGAGGCGCTCCAACTCGGCGCGCCCGTTGGGACCCGCGGCACGCACCGTAGCCAGTAGGAGCTCGCGCTCCAGGTGCCCCGAGCCCTTCAAGTGCAGGACTTTGTAGACCCGAACCAGCTTGTTCAGCTGCTTCGTGATCTGCTCGATGATGCGGTCGTCACCCTGGGTCGTGAGTACGACGCGGGACCTGTCCGGATCCATCGTGGTGTTGACTGACAGCGAGTCGATGTTGAACCCGCGGCCACTGAACAAACCTACAATGCGGGCCAGCTCGCCGGGGCTATTGTCGACCAGAATGCTGAGCAAATGTCGATGCTCGCTCATGACTCACCCTTTCCGAACTCGGGGTAAACCTCCGGGTCCATCGTGATCTCGTAGTGGGCAGCGCCCGCCGGCAACATCGGGAAGACGTTCGACTCCTTGTGCACGATGACGTCCATCACCACCGTACCCTCGGTCGCGAAGCCCTGTTCCAACACCTTGGGCAGCTCCTCCGGCGTCTCCGCCCGCAGGCCCGTGGCGCCGTAGGCCTCCGCGATGCGAACGAAGTCCGGGAAGTACTTCATGCCTACTTCGCTGTAGCGGCGTGAGTAGAACATCTCCTGCCACTGGCGCACCATGCCGAGGAAGTTGTTGTTCATGACCACGATCTTGACGTTCAGGCCCTCGTGCACGCAGGTCGCGAGCTCCTGAATGCACATCTGGAAGGAGCCATCGCCCGTGATGCAAACGACGGGGTCGTCGCTGTACATCGCCGCTCCCATGGCTGCCGGCAAGCCGTAGCCCATCGTGCCGAGACCGCCCGAAGTGAGCCACTTGCGTGCCGTCTGCGCTGGGTAGTACTGCGCCGCCCACATCTGGTGCTGCCCAACGTCGGTGGCGCAAACGTATTTGCCCTGGGTGATGCGGGCCAACTCCTCGAACATGCGCTGAGGCTTGATGCACTCCGCGTCGTCCTTGTACGCGAGCGGGTACTTCGTGCGCCACGCGTCGAGCTGATCCCACCACGCCGCGCGAGGCTTCGGGGGCTCGTCGGGTAGCGCGTCGAGCAATTGACGCAAGACCGTCTTGGCGTCGCCCACGATGGGGACGTCCACCTGGATGTTCTTGTTCAGACTCGTGGGGTCGATGTCGATGTGTATCTTCTTCGACTTCAGGGCGAACTTGTCGATGCGCCCCGTGACGCGGTCGTCGAAGCGTGCGCCGACGGCGATGATGAGCTCCGCTTCCGCCATCGCCATGTTGGCGGTGTAGGTGCCGTGCATGCCGAGCATGCCCAGGTTCTGCGGATCGGCTGGGGGATAACAACCGAGCCCCATCAACGTCGGCGTGACCGGCACGTTGAGACGCTTGGCGAGCTCCATCAATTCGGGCTCAGCCCCCGAAGTGACCACGCCACCACCGACGTACAGAATTGCCTTGTCGTAGTGTTGGATCAGCTCCAGAGCCTTCTTGATCTGCCGCGTGTGCCCGACGATGGTCGGCTTGTAGGAGGGCAAGTCCACCGTCTCCGGGTAGACGAACTCGCACTCCTGTGCGGTGATGTCCTTGGGGATGTCGACCAGAACGGGCCCGGGCCGGCCGCTACGCGCCAAGTGGAACGCCTCTTTGATGGTCGCGGCGAGCTTGGTCACGTCCTTGACCAAGTAGTTGTACTTGGTGCACGGCCGGGTGATGCCCACGACGTCCGCTTCCTGAAAGCCATCGGTACCGATCAGGCTGGAAACGACCTGACCACTGATGACGACCAGTGGCGTCGAGTCCATCATGGCGTTCTGCAGGCCCGTCACCACGTTGGTGGCACCGGGCCCCGACGTCACCATCGCGACACCGACGCGGCCCGTCGATTGCGCGACGCCCTCGGCAGCATGGACGGCACCCTGCTCGTGACGAACGAGCACGTGGCGAATGCGGTCCTTGGCTTTGAACAGTTCGTCGTAGACGTGAAGGATAGCGCCGCCAGGGTAGCCGAAGATCAGATCGACGCCTTCTTTGAGCAGGCTCTCCACGACGATTTGAGCGCCGCGCATGACGGGACCCTTTTGAACCTCGCCGTTGGCCTTGCTTGCCTTGTCGCGCTTGGCCTTGCCGTTGCCTTTGGCCGAAGCGGGACGAGCGGACTCTTTCTCGTCGGAGCCAGCCTCGGGGTTCACTGCTGCTCGAGGGCTTGACATATCAAATTCCCCATGTCGGAGGTGGACAGGTTGCCACCCAGATCCTTGGTTCGTGCTCCGTCTTCGAGCACCTTGTCGATGGCCTGTTCGACCATCTTGCCCTGCTCGGGCATGTTCAGAGAGGTGTTGAACATCCACGCCACGGAGCCGATGGCACCGAGCGGATTGGCAATGCCCTGCCCCGCGATGTCCGGCGCGCTCCCGTGAATGGGTTCGAACAGGCCAGGGCCATCGCCCAAGCTGGCGCTCGCGAGCAAGCCGATGGAGCCCGGCAAGACCGCGCCCGCATCCGTCAAGATGTCACCGAACATGTTGGAGGTGACCACGACGTCGAATTTCTTCGGGTTGCGGATCAAGTCCATCGCTGCCGAGTCGACGTATTGGTGGTCGAGGGCAATGTCGGGATACTCCTTCTGTTGTATCTCCACCACCACGCGACGCCACAACTGAGAGACCTCCAGCACGTTGGCCTTGTCGACGCTGGTGACGCGCTTGCCGCGCTTCCTGGCCGCTTCGAAGGCGATGCGAGCGACGCGCTCCACCTCGTGGCGGTGGTAGCCCATGGTGTTGTAACCGTAGTCGTCGTCGATGCCGCGGGGCTCGCCGAAGTAGACGCCGGAAAGCAACTCGCGCACGACGAGCATGTCCGTGCCCTCGACGATCTCGCGCTTGAGCGGAGAAGCGTCGATCAGAGCGGGCACCGAGCGCACCGGACGCAGATTGGCGTAGACACCCAGAGCGGCACGCAAGTCGAGCAGGCCCTTCTCGGGCCGGCGCTCGCCGGGAACACCATCGTACTTGGGTAGCCCCACTGCACCCAACAGCACCGCGTCGGCCTTGACGCAGGCATCGCGGGTCTTGTCGGGAAGGGCCTTGTCACCCGCATCGAGGGCGACGCCACCCATCGGCATCTCTACGACCTCGACGCTACGCCCCGCGGCTTTGCATACGAGTTCGAGAACTCGCACGGCTTGCTCGTTGACCTCGGGACCGATCCCGTCTCCGGGAAGTGACACGACTTTGATGGTGCTCATACCTACTTTCTTCTCCTTTTGCGCCGAGGGGCGCATGGCTCGCACGGGAGGAGCAGCGCCAGGAAAGCCTTCGGTGCGCTGCCTGATCTAGTCGGCTCGCGGCAGGAGTACCAACCCCATAGAGCTGCTCCCAACCTCTCGGTCGGACTCGGCTGCTCCGCCAGCACCCAAAAACAGGTAAGCCTCAGGAGACGAGACGAGCTTGCCCGAGCGCGACACTCACTACTGGAACTACTGGGCTGCTCATCCTCGCTCGATTCCGTTACTGTTTGGGGGCCCACTTCGTGGGCTCGTTGCGCGGGAGTATGGCCCGCCGCCCAAATCTCCGCAAGCGGCTTGGCCGCAGCCACAAGCCAGTCTCGAGTCCCATTCCGGTGGTCTCGAATTCCTGGTCGTGTGTGCAGCCCCAGCCCGCCGGAATCCAACGCCGCAACTGCCAACAAAGAATGACGAAAACCACCGCCCCCGACTCCACCGCCCGCTCCTGCCCCCAGCGGCGCCCGGGCTCCAATCCAGCACCGATCTGGATCGCTCTGGCCGTGACCCTCAGCAGCGCGACCGCCTGCAAGGAGGACGCACCACCCGAGGACGCAGGCTTCGAGCTAGTCGTGCCTGCCTTCACCGAGGTCGAAAGCCGAGGGTTTTCGCCGAAACGGCACTTCGAGGCAGACGCGCTGAGCAAACTCGGAGCACTCGCGCCGCTGCTCGAACTCACCGGAGGTATCGCAGTCGCCGACGTCGATGGGGACGGGGACGACGACATGCTGGTCCTGGGCGGGGACGAGGGCGCCCAGCTGTTCATCAACGACGACGGCGAGTTCGAAGAAATGGCGGAGGGCTTCGAACTCACGGACGTCCCCCGCTTCGCCACGGGCCCCCTGCTGAGCGACGTCGATGGAGACCAGGATCCGGATCTCGTGTTCGCCGAGCTCGTGAGCGGTCGGGTCGAGGTCTGGCGCAACGACGACGGCGAGCGCTTCGAGAAGATGGACACGGCGCTGGACAGCGACGCGTTTGCGCCCGCGGTCGGCGTGGCCACGGGGGACGTGGACAACGACGGGGATCTCGATCTGTTCGTGGCGCGCTGGAGCGTGGCACAGGCCCACGATCCCACCGCCGGCGTCCTGTGGCTCAACGACGGAGACGGCGAATTCGAGGATCGCAGCGATGCGCTGCCCGAGCTCGAAGCAGGGTCCAGCTGCGACACTTCCTTGTGGGGCGTGCTGTCGCCCACCTTCGCCGACGTACTCGGCGCGGAGGTGGAGGACGGCCTCGTCCAGCCGGGCTTCGACCACCATCCGGAATTGCTGCTAGCGCGGCACCCGGGTCCCAATCAGCTGTTCGTCAACACCACTGCCGAAACGGGAGAGCTCTCTTTCGAGCTCTTCGACTTTGCCGAGGAGTACCGCCTCCGAGTCGATCAATCGCCGCCGCCGGATTGGAGTCAGGTGAAGAAGGAAGACAAGACAGGCGCCACCCATCGCACGTGGGTGGAACGGGCTTGGGCAGCGACCCAGGCTGGCGCTCTGTCTTCGATCGTGGCGGACCTCGACAACAACGCTCTGGCCGATTGGGTGTTGATTGGCGCCGACAAACTCGTCACGCCAGCGGACTGCGAGTCCCCCGCTCCGCTACCGTGGCTAGCCGCCGACACCACCACATCCGAGGAGGACTCGTCGCCGGAAACTGGGGACGACTCTCCCTCTGGAGACAACGAGCAGAACGAAGCAACCGACGCCAGCGAGCAGGACGAAGCGCCAGATGCAAGTGTCACCGGCAGTCCCGAGCCGGCTCTCGACTCGAGCGGTGCCGGCACGACTCGGGACTCGGGGCAGTTCGACGCCGAGTCGGCGTCCGCTGACCTGATACTCGACGGCGGCGTGCCGATGGACGCGGCTTCGGCCAGCACAGAGCCCGACGCCGCCACCTTCCCCACGACCTTCGAGGAACACGACGGCGGCCTGAGCCACACCCTACGTCGCTGGCTCATCAAGCTCGACGATGGGACGGAAGCGTTGGAACAGCAATGGCTCGCGTTGACCTTTCAACCGGAGAGCCCCGGCGACGCCGGCATGAAGCCACCCCGTGCCCCCGTCTTGACTCCAACGCCGAGCCCCGCCGTCAACGCCTGCGCCGCAGACTTCAACAACGACCGCCTGCTCGACGTTCTCCAAGTCACGGCAACCGACGTCGGCGGTAGCGCACGCGCCCATCTGCAACTGGGGAGCGTCAACTCGCCGCGGGGCTTCGTGGAGGCCGCCGTCAAGGCCCGCATCGCCGACGAAGGCAAGGGACGCTGGGTCACCTGCTACGACTACGACTACGACGGCGACGTGGACGTGTTCTTGATGAACGCCGACGGTGGCAAGCTGTACGAAAATCAGCTCCACCGGTTTCAGGAACCGGACGAGCTCGTTGGCGCAAAGGGCCACACCAACTTCCTCGGCGTGCGTGTCGACCCCTCCGATGACCTTCCGCTCCCCAACGGAACCCGCGTGACAGTGCAGTGGCTCAACCCCGAGTCGAGGATCGTGACGCTGAGCCAAGAGCTGCACGACAACGCCAGCCTCGGCTCTCAGACGTCGCGCTACGTTCACTTCGGTCTCGGAGACGTCGTGGAGCTGTACCGTGTGTTCATCTACTGGCCTGATGGTGCCACCACGACGCAGTGGAACAACGTGGGTGTGAACGACATCGTCCGCATCCGACGCACAGCGTCGGAGTGAGCATCGTCCGCGTCCGACGCACAGCGTCGGAGTGAGCGCGAAAAACGCGTGAGTTTTGCGCTCACGCGCGGGCCCCCCTTTACGAAGCGGTCGGCCGTGCCCAAGCTACGCTCATGATCAGCGTTTGCCCCAAGTGCGGAGCTCAGAATCGACTTCCGGCAGATCGGTTGAACCAGAAAGCGCGCTGCGCACACTGCAGGGAGGGGCTGTCACCACCCCACCACCCCATCGAAATCCGAAGCGCGAGCGACTTCGACGAGCTGGTCAAGGGTGCCCCGCTACCCGTGCTCGTGGATTTTTGGGCCGACTGGTGCGCGCCCTGTCGCATGGTGGCTCCCGAGTTGGTCAAGGTCGCCGGACAGAAGCAGGAACACCTGATCGTCGCCAAGGTGAACACGGAGGCGCTGCCGGAGGTAGCCGGCCGCTTCGACATCGACGCCATCCCGACGATGATCCTGTTTCAGGGCGGACGAGAGAGCAAGCGCATCGCCGGTGCCCAGCCTGCGAGTGGCATCCTGAGGGAATTGGAGATCTGAAAGCTGCGCAGTCTCAGTAAGGCTGGGACTGGTAGTTGCGTTGTCGTTGCTGCTGTTGTTGCTGTTGCCGCTGTTGTTCTTGGAGCATGATGGTGGCCATTCCGCCGGTGACCGCCTCGTTCACTCCCACCCCAGCAGAGGCTGAGGCAACGCAGACACACCCCACGTTGTTCGCCATGATCGCCACGGCCGACAGCGCGAGTCCGATGCTGTGACATTGGTCCTGGCAGGTCTGCGTGGCATCCTCCGGCACATGCAGTTCGGAGCCCACCGGTGCCACACAACTGCACAGCAGGCTGATTGACGTCAGAAGGAGCGCACCCACAGTCTTCATGCCGCCAGGTTAGGAGAGCTCGACCGATTGGGCCAAACTCGTGGCGCGGCACGCTACAAGGAGAAGAATCGCTTGATGCGTTCGAGCAGTTCCGCCTGCACCTGGGACGCATCGTGGGGTTGCTCGGAGTTGGCGTTGCCGAACACCTCTCGCAGCGTGCGCTGTCGCTCCGCCAACACGCGACTGATGCGCTCGGCGAGTTCTGGGTTCTTTTCGATGGCTGGCGCGAATGTGTCGTGGTCGAGCACGATGACGTTCGTTTCCCCGACCGCGATGACGTTGGCGCTGCGCGCTTCTCCCGTCAACATCGACATCTCGCCGAAGAAATCGCCACGAGAGAGCGTCGTGACGACGATGGGGTTGCCCTGCGTCGGCTCTGCCTCGATGCGAACGCCGCCACTTTCGACGATGAACATCTCCGTCGTCGACTCGCCCTGCCGCACGATGTACTCCTCCGGCGCGTACTCGTCGAGGCGGCACTTCGCCGCCAACTTCGCCAGCTCCTCCTCACCCAATCCGGAAAAGAGCTCCAGGCTGGCCAGCAATTGAGCCCGGCGCGCGATGGCACGTTGGCTGGTCGGCTCGAATCCTTCGGGGCGCTGCATCATCTCCACCCGACGCCCAGGAACCGGGATCTCCAAGCCGCCGCGACGCAGCGCGTACCAAAGACGGTCACGCACGTCGCTTTGGACCCGCTCACGACGATCGAAACGATCGATGAAGTAGCGACAGATGTAGTTCACGCCGCGCTCGTCGAACTCGCCCGTGACGACGACCGGCGGCGGCTTGGTCAGCACATCCGGCACGTGCCGCACGGACGAAAGCAACAGCTGATGCACGAACTCGGGGGACGCGTCGTAGGGCGCGGTGACGCGCACTTCACGGCGCACGACGCGATTCGGACGTGAGTAGTTGACGATCGGCGCCTTGGCAACGGCAGCATTGGGCACGGTGATCTCCACCTGCGCCAAGGTGAGGATGTGCGTGGCGCGCCAGTTGATCTCCGTGATCTTGCCGACGTGACCTTCCTCGGTGTCGAACTGGATCCAGTCCCCCACGCCGAACGGGCGTTGGGCTTGGATCGCCAAACCCGCAAAGAGATTGCCCAGCGTATCCTGTAATGAAAGGCCGATCACCGCCGTCAACAGGGCGGAGGTCGTCAGCAACGAGCCCGGCTCGACCCCCGCGGCGCGCAGCACGATCAGCGCCATGAAGACGTAGATCACCGCTTGGATGACGTCGCGAACGATCTTGGGCAACGGCTCAGCGAAGCGCCGCACCCACACCGTGTTCATCAGCAGCAAGAAGGCGGAACGCCCCAAGCTGAGCAACAGCAGCAGCTCCGCCGTCAGGCGAACGAAATTCTGCGCGGCGAATTTCTCGGGCAGGAAGGCGCTGACGACGACCAGAGCCACGTACGCCAGCACCAACAAGAAAGGCCCCCGTACCAGGCGCTTTTCGTCCCGAGGCAGGAACAGCAACAGCGCCAGCACCAGCGCTACCGCGACGACGGTGCCAGCCCCCTCGAACAGCAAGTCGCTGTCGTGAATCGCCTCGAATACCTTGTGCACGGGATTCAGCTGGAACCACCCTCGCGAGGATCGGAGAGTGGAAAGTACAAGAGAAGGCCGCTCGAGCAAAGCAATGAGCAGAGACGACTGGCAACTGCCTGCATGTGCAGTTCTTCGCCCCGTGGCGGTGCTGCCCCTTCGACTCCGCCTCACTCGACGTCGCGTCGTGCCTGACCTCCACCCTGCAGCGCATCGCTGCCAAAACGGCACCTCCCGAAACTTTCTCTTGCGCAATACTTAACCATGGTTAAGTATTGCCACATGGCAACTTCCGACGTGCAACTGGTGCATTCGGCCATCGCCCAACTGCGGCGCCTGGCAGAATTGTTCCAGAAGCGCCGCGCCCAGCTGGCGGCGGACGTCGGACTCACGGAACAGCAGTGGGGACTGTTGGAGGAGATCTCCAGCGAGCACTTCATGCCCAGCATGTTCGCCAAGCAGCGTGAAAGCTCTCCAGCCGCGGTGTCCAAGATCATCCGACAGCTGGTCGACAAGGGCTTGGTCCTGGTCTCCCTCGCCGAGGGCGATGCACGCCAGCGCCGCTACGAATTGACCGCCAAAGGGCGACAGGTGATGGCGCGCTTGCGCAAGAGCCGCCAGGCCGCCATCGAACGCGTCTGGCTGGCCTTGGATTCGAACGACGTAGCCGCCTTCAACGACTTTGCAGGCGAACTCGCGGACAAGTTGGAGCAACTGATCCGCGACGACAAATGACTATCGACCACCACAAAGGAAACAACATGGGAAAGACACTCTACGAAAAAGTCTTCGACAGCCACACGGTGCGTCAACTGCCCTCCGGACAGTACCAACTGTTCATGGGCCTTCACCTCATTCACGAAGTCACCTCTCCGCAAGCATTCAACATGCTCGAGGAGCGCGGGCTGTCGGTGATGTATCCGGAGCGCACCTTCGCGACGGTCGACCACATCGTGCCGACCAAGAGCCAACTACGTCCGTTCCAGGATTCACTGGCAGAGGAGATGATGGTGGCTCTGGAAGAGAACGTGAAGAAACACGGCATTCGCTACTTCTCTCCAGAGAAAGGCGAACAGGGCATCGTGCACGTGGTTGGTCCCGAGACGGGCCTGACTCAACCGGGCATGACCATCTGCTGCGGTGACTCGCACACGAGCACCCACGGAGCCTTCGGTGCCATCGCCTTCGGGATCGGCACCTCGCAGGTCCGAGACGTTCTCGCGACGCAAACGCTGACCATGGGCAAGCTCAAGGTGCGTCGCATCGAGGTCAACGGCAAACTGCGCCCTGGGGTCTACGCCAAAGACGTCGCCCTCTACATCATCCAGAAGCTCGGGGTGAAGGGAGGCGTCGGCTACGCCTACGAATACGCCGGCGAGGTCTTCGACGACTTCTCCATCGAGGAGCGTATGACGGTTTGCAACATGGCCATCGAAGGTGGCGCGCGTTGCGGCTACGTCAACCCGGACCAGAAGACGTACGAGTACTTGGAGGGACGACAATTCGCACCCAAGGCGGAAGCGTGGGACGCGGCCGTGGCGTACTGGGAGTCGATCAAGAGTGACGCCGACGCCAGCTACGACGACGTCGTCAAGTTCGATGCGGCAGACATCGAGCCGGTCGTCACCTGGGGTATCACACCAGCCCAATCGATCGCGGTAGGGGACAGCATCCCCGCCGTCGACGACTTCAGTGCCGACGAACGCGACACGGTGAACGAAGCCTATCGCTACATGTCGCTGGAGCCGGGCCAGCCCATCAAGGGCATGAAGGTGGACGTCGCTTTCATCGGCTCTTGCACCAACGGGCGCCTAAGCGACTTCGAGTCGGTGATCCGTCTGCTGCAGTCGAGCGGCTTGAAGGTCAAAGAGGGCGTACGCGCTCTGGTTGTCCCTGGTTCACAGCGACTGCGCGAAGAGATGGTCGAAAAGGGCTACGACAAGGTGTTCACCGAGGCCGGTTTCGAGTTCCGCGAAGCGGGATGTTCGATGTGTCTCGCGATGAACCCCGACAAGCTCGTAGGGCGCGAGGTGTGCGCTTCGTCGTCCAATCGCAACTTCAAGGGGCGACAGGGCTCCTCGACGGGGCGCACGCTATTGATGAGCCCGGCGATGGTCGCCGCCGCCGCCATCAGCGGCCAAGTGGCAGACGCCCGTGAGGTATTCGAAATCCAAGGCTGAAGGAGAATGAAGATGGCAGCGACAGAAGACACGAAGCGCAACGTAATCACTGGTCGTGCGGTAGCGGTCCGAGGCAACGACATAGACACCGACCGCATCATTCCTGCACGCTATCTCCGAACCACGGTTTTCGAAGGCTTGGGAGAGCACGCGTTCGAGGATGATCGAAGCCAACTGAAAGAAGCAGGCAAGACCCATCCGCTGGACGACGAGCGCTTCAGTGAAGCCACGGTGATGCTCGTCAACAAGAACTTCGGGTGTGGCTCATCCCGCGAGCACGCACCGCAGGCGATCATGCGCTGGGGCAACGGCATCCGCTTCATCGTCGGTGAGAGCTTTGCGGAGATATTCCAGGGCAACTGCGTCGCCCTTGGCATCCCATGCCCACTGGTCGACGAGACCACCATGGAGACGCTGATGCAGACCGTCGAGAACCAGCCCGACGCCGAGTTGACCCTCGATCTGGAGGCGAAGACCATCGCGTGTGGCGACATCCGCATCCCCATCGAGATCCCCGAAGGCGCACGCAAGAGCTTCGTGGAAGGCACTTGGGATTCGACGACGGAGTTGCTCGCCGCCAAGGACGACATCGAAAAGACCGCGAAGTCGCTCCCCTACGTGGCCGGATTCAGCAGCTGAGTTCTGCCCCCGAGCGGACTCTGCAAGCCTGAGCGACGGTGGTTGGCCACCGTCTCGCTCGGCCAACGGCAGTCCTAAATGACTTCAGGGCGAGTTCGCGCGTCAGCGACTCGCCCTGTGTCATTTCACTTCAGCGGTTCTCCGCGAGGAAAACCGCCTTCACATCTTCAGCTGGTATCGGTCAATCAGAAGTTGTCGTCGAACCCTCCCCGACGTCCACGGCGACTTCCTTTGCCACCGCCACCGCCGCCACCACGCGGACCACCGCCGCCACCACGCGGACCACCACCGCCGCCGCCGCCACCGCGCGGACCGCCGAAGCCGCCTCCTCCGCCTCCGCCACGAGGCTGGCGCTCTTGCGCCTCGTTCACGGCGATACGCCGCCCGTCGAGCTCGGTCCCGTTCATCTCTTCGATGGCTTGCTGGGCCGAGTTATCTTCCTTGAACGTCACGAAACCGAAGCCTCGCGAACGCCCCGTCTGGGCGTCAGTGATGACCACCGCGTCCTCCACTTCACCAAAACGCTCGAAGGCGGAGCGCAGCGCCCACTCGTCGGTGCCCCAGCTGAGGCTGCCAACGAACACTTTTCTTGTCACGATTACTTTTCCTTGTCGCTTGCCGACAGAATGCCGACATCTCAGCGCTAGCGAGGGGACGCGCAAGGATCAATCAGAATCGGCTCTGGCCCCTCAACGTTCCACAACCCTGACCAGATTCGCAGCGGTTTCACCATCGATTTCCAGCGCTTCTGCTGTCTCTAAGATCAGCTCCCGCTCGCTGGTGCGAATCACCCCGTCCGCGGCGGTGACCTCGATGGCGAGCATCAGCGCGTGCCGCCGCTGCTCGGGCGCCAAGGCGCCCTTGACCGCCGCCAGCCGCGTAGCCCGGTCGGAAGCTGCCAACAGCCCCTTCGCGCGTTCGATCGCTGCCGCGGCCGCCTCTTCCGAGAGCACACCGTTGGTCACTCGCGCCGCGTTCTTGGCGAGTTGTGCGACCTCGGAATCGCTGACTTCACCGTCAGAGTCCGCCGCAAGAAACATGATCTCCACGAGAGCATCGACGCGCTCTGGTGACAGCTGCTGAATGAACTCCATCTCCGCCATGACGCGCGAATCTACCAGAAATCCGCATTCGGATTCGGAGGGAATGTGCAAGCGCGAGGGTGCGACACTCTCAGAGCTGCGCCTACGTCGATCCCTTCTGCTGAGCTGGCCGTCGCGAGGCTGGCGCATCCTTCCGCTCTCAGTACCCCCATCGCGCCTGATCAGCGGGCCTGCCCAAAGAGACTGCACAAATTGCGGTCCAGGCGGTAGCGAATGTCAGACTAGAGAGTGATATTCACCGGAGCCGCGCGTGAAGTCGTGTGGCCCCAAGTTTGCAGGAAAACGTAACGATGACCGATGTCGCAATGTCAGCTGATCAAGCGCAAGAGTTCGTCGAGCAACTCACCAACCAGTTCGGCTTGGGGGCTCTCCCACAGGTCAAGGTGTTGGCTTCGGACGACGGCTCCTGGCGCATTCAGTGGGAAGAAGCAGAAGAGCACACGGCACCCATGACTCAAGAGCAGTGGCGAACGTGGTTGGAGACCCGCTTCGGCCCAGGCCTCGCTGAGCGGCTGGAGACGAGCGAAGGTTGAAACCCCAGGGCGTGGCGTTGCGCGTCCTGGTTGCTTGCTGTTCTTCGACTACTGGCCGAAAAGCCCGCCCAGCGTAGTCTTGCGAGACTTGTGCGTCGTCTCTACGGTGGCACCGCCCCCGCCACCGCGACTACCGCTGCTGACGCAGGTGCCCTCCCTGGCGGTGCAGTGGTTGACCGTCTTGCAGTTGCTGGAGGCAAGGCAATCGCCGGAGGAAGCAGCAACGCACTTGCCGTCTTTCGCGGAGCACGTCCCCTCCAACTTACAGCGCAGCGACTTGCGGCACGACTGATCCGAGACCGCCGCGCACTTGCCATCGAGCAGACCACACAAGCCGTCTTTGGCGCAGCTGTCCGCCGCCGTACAGGCTTCTTCCGTCGCGACGCAGCGCCCGTCTTCCAGCGCACACTCGGAGCGCTCCTTGCAACCCTCGGATCGCGCGCAATCCTGCTCGGCAGCCGCAACGCAGCGTCCCCCTTCGGCCTGACAACGCCCTTCCCGAGCGCACGCGCTTTCCGCGTCGGGTTGGTCGTCGAAGGTGCCGGCACAGTGACGGCGAGATAGCGCGACACATCGATCCTTCTGAGTGACACAGAGACCTTCGCTGCGACACTTCTCGAGGCACTCGGCATGAACGGTCTGAGTCGGATCCTCACACTTGCCGGCATGAGCGGAACAGGAACCCTGCTTCTTGCAGTCTTCCGAGTTCTCGCAGTCGCTATCCTGCGCGGCAACACAAGCGCCCTCTTGGGCAGTGCACAGGCCATGCGATTGGCAGGCCGCCGAAGCGCCGCAGTCCGCGTTGGAGGCTGCGATGCACTGCCTGCCCTCCCCCGTGCTGCACTTGCCGAGCGTTGCACAATCGGCTTTGCCCTTGCATCGATCGCCCGCGTCACAAGCGACGAGGAACAAGAGCGTCAAAGCTAAATGAGCGAGCGCGACTCTCGGCCGGCTTTGCCTCACCCCATTTGGTGAGGGTGTGGCAAAGCCTCCTCCGGGTGGACTTTTCGCTCTACATTTCCAGTGTTTCTCGAGGGCTTTCCAGCACCCGCCCCAGTAAACTGGGGCCCCACCCCAAAGATGAGCGACTCGCATTCGCGCTCGCTCGTCTAGGGTCAATCGCAAGCAGTACGACAGCGTTCTTCGCATGATGGTGAGTTACTCCGGCTCTCCCAGTACCCACACCGGCGTGGGAACGTGCGGGAAAGCAGCAGTTAGCTGGCGATTCGCGTCGGAAGTCCACTGATTTCACGGCGGGCGTAGAGCTCCAATCCAGGCGCTCCGCTCGAGTTGCGTCGGCGGGTCCCGCGTGCCACAGCAAGCATCGGGAATTGGCTATGGACTCAGAAGTGACCGCTGGCACTGCGACTTTGCAGGACCGCCCGCCTCGCGCCATCCCGTTCCCTGCGGAGCAATCGAGTCTCTGGTTTGCTTTGCCCCGCTATCGCGGCAACCCATTGGCGCGCTTCGCCGACATGCGGCGTCGGTATCCACCGGTGGCTGGGTTTCGAATGCTCGGGCGCTGCCTCGTCGTGGTGCACGACCCCAAGGCCATCGAGGACATTCTGGTGCGCAAGCACGCACTCTTCGTCAAGGACAGCTTCACTGGGCAGCTATCTTCCGTCTTGGGCCGCGGATTGCTTACCTCCGAGGGTGAACACCACCGTCGACAGCGACGCTTGATCGCGCCCTCGCTATCCGCCCCAGAAGTTGCACACTACGGTGACACGATCGTCGAGGCGGCACAGCGCTTCGCAGATGGGCTACAGGACGACAGCGTGGTCGACGTGCATGCGCTGTGCATGCGGGTGACGCTGGACGTGCTGACACGGGCTCTGTTCGGACAGCGTTTCGAAGAATACGACTTGGTGGACGAGGAGATGGCGGCCATCATGACCGCGTTTCGTCCCTGGCCGGAGCTGTTTCGCGCCGTCACCCCAGAGTGGGTCCCGCTGCCGAGTCGCCGTCGTCTGGAGCAAGCTCGCATGCGTCTGCACGGGGTGGTCGATCGCCTGATCGAGAGCAAACGCCGGCAACCGTTGGGGAGAGACCTACTCTCGCGCATGTTGGAGGCCAACGACGAAGAGGGCGGCCTGACCGACGAAGACTTGAGGGACCAAGTCATCACGATGCTGCTCGCTGGCCACGAGACGACGGCGCTCAGCCTGTGCTTCACGCTGCGCTCGCTCGCCGTCAATCGAGAGTGGCGGGAGCGCGTCGAACACGAGGTGGATGAGGTGCTCGCGCAGGGCTCACTCGCTCGAGATGCGTTTGCCGGGATGGGCGTCATCAATGCCGTGCTCCAAGAGTCGCTCCGGCTCTATCCGCCCGCCTGGGTCATCGGCCGACGCGCCCTCGAAGACTGCGTCGTCGGGGGGTGGCAACTTCCGCAGGGACAAGACCTCTTCATTCCCGTCTACACCATTCACCGCGACCCGCGATGGTTCCCGAACCCGGACGCGTTCGAGCCAGAGCGCTTTCTTCCGGGCGGCTCCTTCCACACCGACAAGCCTCCGCGCTTCGCGTACTTGCCGTTCGGAGGCGGGCCCCGTATCTGCGTCGGGAGCCACTTCGCCATGCTCGAGGCTCAGGCCATCCTGAGCGTGCTCGTGCACCGGGCCCGCTTCGATTGGATCTCCGGCAACCCATTTGGACTCGCGCCGTCGATCACGCTGCGCCCGGCCTTCCCGATGCCGATGCGCGTGCATCTGCGAGCGCCCGCCGATAGAAGTGAGATTGGTCGAGCAGGCGCTTGTTCAGCCGTCGGCGGTGCGCCTGCAGCCGATTGAACTCACCGACGACGGCAACGTAGGCCGCGAGTTCACGGCGATGTCGCCTCGCCCATGCCGCCACGCGTTCGCGCTTCTGGGGGACTTCCCAGGTGTACTCGCAGTCCTGCAGGTCGAGCAGCTCCAGTCGCCGAATACCGCCCCGTCTACCCAAGCGAACGTCGAACGGATACATGCGGCAGCTACTGGGCCGTTGGGCGTGAACGGCACAACGATTGTCCCGCAAGAACGCGCAGGCCCCATCCGTCCAGCGCAGCACCATCAGGCGTCGGCCTTCGGGCAAGTCCACGAAAGTCTCCGGCTCGCCGGTCATGTCCACCTCGTCGGGTGACATCCACACCACCACGTCAGCGGGTGTTCGACGTTCGTCGGCGATCAGTCGGTGCAGATCCGCACCCGTGAGCGGAACGCGAAATCGCCGACAACAATTGCCGCACTCGGTGCAATGAAAGCGAAGGTGGCGCAGACCGTGGGCCATCGGACGATTCGAATCACTCCATTTTCAGGTGGTCCGGCTCGCTCTGCGACCCAGGACGAAGTCGTGGTGGAGTCGTAGATGGTTTTGAGCATCGACTCCAGCGTCACTTGCTCCGACAATGGGCAGGTGATTCACGGGTGGCTGGGCATACTGAAGATACTCGCAGCCACACTCGGCAGCGCGGCCCTGATTGGGCTGATCGTGGGCTTCTACTCGAATCGACGAGCGGGGTGGCGCGCATTCTCGCTGTTGCTACCGCTGTGCTTGCTGATGGGCGGCATGCAGATCGTCAGCTTGCGCTACGTACCCGGGGTACTCGTGGTGTTCGCCGTCTGGATGTTCTTAGCTTGGCGAAGGGCGCGCACTCGGGCTGGCGATCGCCACTAACCGGGCCAGCAAACGCTACCAGCGACGTTCGATGGCGCGCAGCGCGGAACGCGGTGCGAACAATACCCAACACCGTCACAAGTGCACACGCAGACCAACGACCCAGCTGTCGAAACGTATGTCCGCGACGCGCAGCAAGTCGTAGCCACCGTAGACTTCGAAGCGGTTCAACATCACGCCGGCACTGCTACGCACTTCCCACACCCACGCAGATCCGAGATTACCGGTATCTCCCTCCACGCGCAGAGCGAGGGGCATGACGGGGTAGAGCTCGATCTTCGTCGTCAGGTTGGCCCCGGCGCTCTTGCCGTCAGCATCTGCCAGTAAGCGCGGCCCAGCCCCGGCGGACCACTGCAGCGCTGGCAGGTTGATGAGTTGCAGGTGCAAGTTGACGTCGCCCATCCACAGGCCGTCCGTCGTGCCGTCATCGAGAAACTCCGCCCAGTAGGTCCAGCGAGTGTCGAAGCCAAACCAGCCGTTGGAGCCGAGCCAAAGTCCGAGGGTCGTTCGCAGCAGCCCCTCGCTATCCTTGCCCATGTCTGAAAACAGCTGCAATCGCCCCGAGTGCAAGTCCTTGGCGACAGGGGGGAGCTCCGTCTCTGCACCGTGCCGTTCCTGGTAGCAGTCGGCATCGATACAGGCGACGACCTCGGCCTCTGGCCGGCAATCGGCGTCACTCCAACCGCAACCCTCGGGCTCCAACTGAGCGTATGGCAACCTCAGCCGCAGAAGATTGCCCGGCCTGCCCCCAGCGTAGGGATAGGACAAGAAGAACTTGGTCTGGCGCAACGCTGCCCGTTGCGACTGGAGCTCTTGCCGACGAGACTCACGAGCTGCCGCGGCGACCGCAGCTTCCGACTCCGGCTCGCTGTCGTCATCACTGGAGCAGCCGAAGAACAGCAGCGTCAACCAATTGCAGTCGTCATCATCGTCGTCGTCGTCATCCGAGTCGGAATCCCACGAACTGTGGGACGTCCGGTCGCGAGTATCGTCGAGTTTGCCGGCCTGGGCACGGCTGGCCCAAAGCGGTGACGAAAGCACACACCAGCAGAGCGCCACCCGGCTCCAAGTGTGAATGACGAGTCTGGGGATCGGGCTGAGTCGTTGCACGCTGTTTTCACCTCGGAGAGCTTCTCAGCAAGGCGCGTACCACGTCGCGCCTGCCCGACATCGCTCGGCTTTGTCGGCTCAACTCACACGACGACCGCAATCGGTGTGGCACCACGCGCACACTGATGCCCCAACGCGACGCTACTGGCGCCGTCAAGCCGTCGTCGCCTTCTTGCTGCGACGCCCTGCGTTTTTGGCGGCCTTGCCCGTCTTCTTCAGGCCGCGACTCGTAACCCTCTTGGCCGCCTTCTTGGCCGCTTGCTTCTTTGCCGCCGGGGCGGCGGACGCCGCCTTCGCGGCCTTGGCCTTCTTCTTCGGGGCTGCTGTCTTCTTGGCAGCGGGGGCTTTTGATGCCTTCTTCTTCGGGGCACTGGACGCCGCCTTCGCAGCCTTGGCCTTCTTCTTCGTCGGGGCTGCCGTCTTCTTGGCAGCGAGTGCGTTCGATGCCCTCTTCTTCGGGGCACTGGATGCCGCCTTCGCGGTCTTGGCCTTCTTCTTCGGGGTGCCGGACGACGCCGTCGCCCCAGCCCCCTCTTTGAGCGCACACCAGGCCGCGACGATGGCCGCCAACTCCTGACTCAGCTGCTGAGCGTGCTCGACGGACTGAATACGTAGGTAACGCGCCGTGCCCTGCCCGCCCTCGAGACTTGGGAAGTTGCCCTCCAGCTGCGCTCCGGTATGAAAGAGTAAACTCGCGTACTGCTTCGCTCGGGGATTGAAGCTCGCGAGGTTGCCTCGAAAGGTGAAGGTCGGCGCCTGCCATTTGACGCACTCCTGCATGCGGTCATCGGCCGACAGTATGATCCGACGCACCTCCAGCAGGGTCTGCTTGTGGGGGTTGTCATAGCTATTGAACCAGGCGTCCACTTCGTCACTCGTATTCATCGTGTGTCTCCGACTCGGATTGATGGTGTGCTCTTCGCGCACAGAACCGGCGCGCTTCGGTTGGGAGCTGGACCGCCGCGCCGCCTTCTTCGCGTCGTGAGCGATCACCTTCATCATGTAGTCTCTGGCCGATGGGGTCTTACAACCGGTCTGACCGTGGTCCACCTCCACTTTCCCGATGGCATCGGCGACTTCGAACGCGCGGGTGCGCACGGCCTCGAGCTTGGAGCCGATGGCGATGAGCGCGTTGTTCATCGAATAGCGAGTGCGATTCGGGGCTTCGTGGATCTGCGTGTCGATTCGGTCGAGCAGCGGCCCGGCGATCTCTTGGGGGAGCGCTCCCGCCAGACACAATTCGGTCAATACGCTCCATCCGGCGGATGACGTCCATTCGTGCTCGGAGCCAATCGACTCCAGCGCCCAGTCCGCGGCCCCTGGCCTTCGACTCGCCAAGCCGGCGATCGCGCCCGTCAAGATGTAGTTGGATGTTTGCGCCAGCCAGTCACCCAGTTCTTCGGGGGTCACTCGGACAGGGTCGGCGAGCTTCATCGCCAATACCCGCGCATCGTGAATGCCGCTATCCCACAGCGGCACAACCAGCGCGTGCTGCACCCCCAGGCGCTTCGTCAAGCGGTCCAATGCCGCGAAAGGCAACCCAACAGACCGCTCTTTCACTCCATGACGCGCGTACGTCTTAGCGGTACTAGGTTTACCCAGTGCTTCCAACTCCGCCAGCACGTCTTTCACCGAGGGGCGCCCCGCCGTACGCGGACTCGCGTCCTTCTTGCTCGTGGCCCCAGTCCCAACCACCTTCGCCATGCGGCCGCACTCTACCACGCCGAGCCACTCTCGGAATAGCAGACAACGCGCGCTGATCAGAATACGCCCGTCAGCCCGGCACCGATGCGAGCTTCGCTCACCCGCCGTTGGAGCTGGTCAATCTGCCCACGGCGTACCCGCGCCGCCGCGTCGATACGGAATCGCAACCCGCGTCGCGGCCCCGTCTCGAACCACACACGGGCGCGCCGGCGAAACTCGCTGACTTCGGCCCGGCTCTCGCTTTGCGCCTCGCGGTCCATAGCGCGCACGGCGAACAAACGATCGTTGCGCGCCTCCACACCGATCCGAACCTGCTCACCAGACCAGACGAGCCGGGGCGCCAAGGAGATGCCCAGCGCATGATTGTACCCGTGCTGGCGTGCCACGGTCGTCAGCTCAGTCCGGTCTTGCAAGAGGTCGTACTCGGGCAGCGCAAAAGCCCCCACGCTCGCGTAGCTCGGTGCTGCCACCAGGCTCACGTCCAGCTGACGCGCACCCAGCAACCAACGCCAGCGCGCGAATAGCGCTGGTGCCTCCAGGATGAACACTGGATCCAGCCTTTGACTCTGGTCACCGTAGAGGTGACGACTGTATTCCACCCCAACCCCCGCACCCAGGAGGAACTCACGCCCGTGCACTCCCCCGGCACCGTGGCGGATGTCCCGGTAGTGAAGGCCGGCCAAGAGTGCGCGCGTGTCGACACGAAAGTCTTCCGTACCCATCGTGCCGGTGGCAGCCACCACTTCCACGGTCGACCCGTTGCCGTCGGCAAAGCTCATCCAACCGCTGCCCGGCTGCCCGAAGCGGCGAAGGTTCAACGTTTCGGCGCGCGCGCGGATCTCGCCGACGACGTAGGGCTCCGCGTCCGTCGCGCCAGAACTACGCACCAAACGTGGACCAGCGGAGATTTCGAATTCGTGGTAACCGACACGCGTAAACCCATAACGGTCACAGCGCGATGAGCGCAGCAATTCGGCCCCGTCCACGAGATCACCGTAGGCCTTGCTCGGAGCAAAAATGTCCGACAGCACTCGGTTGACCATGGTGTCGCAGCTGCGGTCGAAGAACGCCCCCAGCTGCAACAACGATTCGCCAAATGCCATACCGCCCAGCGGCGTCACCAACATGTCGTTCATGCTCACGCGCTCACGGAACTCGCCGATGAACTCCCAGAACAACGATGACGTGAAGGCGACACCCAGCGCTCCCCAAATCGTCATGCGGCTGCCGCGCGCGCCGATGTAGTAGAGCGTGCCGGCACCAGTGTGCGCCAACGAGTTGGTGTC
>JBNKHV010000122.1:0-1867 GCA_050290545.1 Polyangiaceae bacterium
CTGGCCTTCGAGCGCCGCTGCATCCCCGCCGGCTGCGTTACTCGTCGCTCGAATGCTTCAGCATGCTCGACTCCTCGCGCCTTGCCGGCATGGCGCATCGACGCCCTCGGGGCTCAGGTAATTCCGACCGGGCTCCTTAGCCTCAGGTCGCCGGCACGGGAGGAACTCGAGTTTCCGGACTGACATCGGGATCGGGCTCATCCGCGCCGCTGCTCCGGCGTGCATCTGCGGCGCGCTGTTCGTCGATGGGACGTAGCGCGGCGGCTGCCGGGACAACGTTTGCGGCGGCCTGGTTCGACCATGCGACCACCTGCAGGGCGTAGTCAGCAATGGCAGCACGCAGTTGGGCGAGCTCATCGCGCAGGTTCACCTCCGCCTCTGCGTCACGTGCTTCGGTGATGTTCAGGGCCACGCCGTATTCCTCGTGAGCCTCCCTCAGCTCTTCCATGTGATCCGGGCCACCGCAGGCCAGGTCGATGGCCGGCTCCAGCTCTGCGCTTTCAATCAGCTGGAGCAGACGCTCACTCTCCGCCCACTGTTCCTTGAAGGGATAGTTGAGGAATGCGAAGCCGTTCGAAAACAGCTTGTCGTAGACGGTGATCGCCGCCTGTTGCCGCTGTGGGTTCTTGTTCAGGGCCATGGCCGATTTGAGACCATCCCGCAGCGCTCCCCACGCCTGATCGTGTCGTGAGTCGGCCTCGTGCACGCCTGCGCTTTTCCGGCCCTGACGCACCCCCCAAGCCTGCAGCAAGCCCACGGTCGAAGTCCGCACCCTGAGCCCAGTGTCCTTGACCGGCGCTGAGCCGCCCCGAGGTATCGCCGTCACGACTGAAATCCCCAGAGCGATGCCTCGCTTCACGTTGACGCCCGGAACGGTCACGTAGTCCGCAATGTCCAATGCCTTCATCGCCATGCTTCCACCTCTCTTTGTTCGATAGCCCGTTGCTGGATGTTCCATTGCTCGAGGACGCTTCGCGTTCCAGCTTCGTTCCAGAGCCCAACTCCAGCGGCCCAGAAGCCCCACACCAGGCGCCCCGCCTGACATGACCCGCGTACACCAACACGTCGCGACCCTCAACCCCAAAAGTTACCATCGCTGTTGCCATGGCGCTCCGCGTCGAAGGTGCCGCTGGGATAACTCCTACGTCGACTGGGTCGCGCTGGCCGCAGCAAGTGCACGCGCCGCGGACGCTGCCGAGCGGTGAATCACTCGGCGAGCTGCGACGAGCGCCATCACTCCATGACGCACGACGTCACGCCTGCCAGAACCTCTGCGACGCGGTCCGCTCGGCTCGAACCCATCGAGTGCCGCGGGCAGATCCGGAGCCGCTCGAGCCTGATGCGACACCCGGCGGCCGCGGATGCAGAGCCGCTCGCGCCAGCTCCACAGGGTCCCTCGGGCAGATCCGGATCCGCTCGAGCCTGATGCAACACCTGGCGGCGGCGGATGCAGAGCCGATCGCGCCAGCTCCACAGGGTCCCTCGGGCAGATCCGGATCCGCTCGGGCCTGATGCAACACCTGGTGGCCGCGGGGGCAGAGCCGCCCGTGCCAGTTCCACCGGGTCCCGCGGGCAGCTCCGGAGCCGCTCGGGCTAGGCGCCTCACCAGGCAGCACCGGATCCGGGCCCGCCCGCATCGAGTCCGTCGAGTGCCTGGGGTGGTCCAGCGGATGCCGATCCACTCGGGTCGACTTCATCGAGTGGCTGGGCGGATGGATCCGCTCGGCTCCACCGAGTCCCTCGCGCGTTGGCGAATCGAACTCATTCGGAGCTTTCACGCAATGACCGCGGCGGATGCCGCGCCGAACCGCAGTTGCTGCGGTATCGTGTGGCGGTCGTGCATCGGGCGCGCGAGGACGATGCGCGC
>JBNKHV010000123.1:0-93325 GCA_050290545.1 Polyangiaceae bacterium
GATGCGGCCGGACCGCTCGCCACTGGCGACGCACCCGCGCCGCCGGGGCTGGAGTCGATGCTCGCTTGCTCTCCGTCATTGGCAGCCGGGCCCCCGGTGGGCGATGGGCTTCCAGTGAAACCGGGGTCTTCGCCTTGAGGATTCAGGACGTAGTCGCCGCAGGCGAACAGCACGACGCACGGCACCGAGCTTGCCAGTACGCGAAACAGTCGCAGTGCGCGTCGGTGACCGCGAGGTGAGGTCGGGTCGTTCGGTTGGTATGCCCGTGTCACGGACTGCCCCCGTCCCCGGCGTCGCTCGTCGGCGTGAGCGGCACTCCGGCATCCCCGATACCAGCGTCCGCTGCACCCTCCTCGGTGGGCTCAGCCGCGGAGTCCCCGCCGGTGTCTTCGTTGGGAGACATTGCTTCCCCTGGCGCTTCAGGATCGGGCTGCCCAGGCGCCGGCGCTTCAGGTGCGTCCATCTCGACGCCGGTCGATGGCTGGGTCGCACTGGGTGACGCCGGCGTGGCTGGGGTGCCCGCCGCACCGGGCTCGCCAATCAGCTCACTTCCATCCTCTGCGCCCACGCCTGGGGTAGGAGTGGGGCTCGCAGTCCCAACACCCGCACCTGGTTGGAATGCGCTTCCGGCCGGGCCGGCGCCGCTGTTGAAACTGGACTCGTCCGAGGCGCCGGGATCCTCACCGATCGGGTTCAGGCTGCAGCTGACGCAGAGCGCTCCGAGGAGCAACCAGCGAGCCGCGCTCCGTAGAGGGCGTAGGTTCACTGTTGAACCCCTTCGATGCCCGCGTCTGCGTCTTGCGTGTAGGTGCCCTCGCTGCCGGGATCGACGGCAATTGGAGCGCCCGCGTCGGGGGCCAACTCTTCGGCACCTGCATCCGCCTCGAGGCCAACCGTGGGGGAAACGCCAGCGTCCTCTGCTGGCGCGGCTGCGCCAGCGTCTGCTCCGCCGGTGTCGCCGGTGGGCACCTCTCCAGGTACACCAGGGGCAGGGTCGCTCGGCTCCGCCGAGCTGGGGACGTCCGGGATCGGCCAGGGTGCCTGCCCAGCCGGAGTGCCGGTGGCCGCGCCACTCGCGGGAGCCTGCGCTCCGGCCCCCGCAGGGGGACTGACCGCGGAGCCACCAGCGGTCGGTGCGCTACCGAAGGTGCCGGAGGAGCCCGACGCAGCTGGGTCCTCACCCCTGGGATTCAGGGAGCAGGAAGCGGCTAGAACCGCAACAATGAGCCACCAACGCCGAGTCACCGTAACCCACCTCACCTAGCACGCATCGGTCCATCCCCTCACACTGGAAAACGGCCGAAACAGCGAAGGTTCGCACTAAGCCTGACACAGCTTGGCACAAGACGCGACCAGTGCGTCATGATCTGTTGGCACAGTAACGGCAGCAGTGTTTGCTCCTAAGAGTGTCTCAGCTTCCGCGATCAGCGGGCTGTGATGCGGATTGTCTGAATCTTTTGCCGACCGCTCTCAGAGGCGCTTGCGCGTGCTCCGCGCGTGCTCGACTCGAGACGTTGCTTTCCCTCGAGCCGAGTGCGTCAGGCTCTCGGCAAGGCAAGTGTCAGGCCAGCTCTCACTTGAGTTCTCCGGACCTCTCCAGGAGGTCCATCACCCTTTGGATGTCACCGGCTGCAAGTGCGGCCGACAGTTGCGACAGCTCGTTCGACAAGCGTGCTGCCGCTGCCGCGACCTCGTCAGCGTTGGTGGCCAGGATGTCGCGCCAGATGCCGACGTCCCCGTCGGCAACACGGGTCGCACGCTCGAAGGCTGGGCCCCGTGCTGCACGAGCGTCGGCCTCGTGGCACAGCTTGACCAACACTGCCGCCAGGAGTTTCGGAACGTGGCTCGTCAGTGCCACCGCCGCGTCGTGGGATGCCGCCGTCATCGTCACGGGCTGAGCCCCCACCATCGTGGCCAACGTGTTAACGACTTGCACGGCGTCTTCATCGCTGTGCTCCGGGCAGAGGATCCAGGGCTGACCGGCGAACAGTTCGGCGTCCGCTGCGTGAAAACCCCGTTGAGTCTTGCCGGCCATGGGATGCCCAGGAACGAAGCGTCCACGGCGCGACATCGACTCCGCTCGGGCGGCGATGTGACGTTTGGTCGAGCCGCAGTCCGTGAGCACACGTGAAGCAGGCAGATACTGCGGCAGCTGGGACAAGATCACACCGACCGGTCCCGCCAGTACGGTGATGCCGCTCTGCTGGACCAAACGCTGGCACCGTTCGGTATCGTCCACCGACACGAGCTCGTCCACCCGCGCCCGGGCCTCAGGTGAACTGGCCACATGCGGCAGGTCGATCGCAGTGATACGAACACCGGGCGCTCGCGTCCGCAGCGCCGCAGCCAACGAGGCTCCAATCAGTCCGAAGCCGACGATGGCGACTGAATCGACCGCACTCGGCGCCATGGGGCTACTTTCGTAGCGCAGCGGCCATTTCTCTCAGTCGCTGCGCGAGATCCACGGCGGCATCCCAAGCCAAGGTTGCCGGCACTCTCGACAACTCTTCCTCTGGACCGACCCAGACACGGAGCACGACCCCGTCGGCTCCGGCGCCCAACGCAGCCGAAGCGACAGGCGCACAATAGCGGGCTTGTTGGGCGACCGTGGGCACATCCACGACGATGGGCAGATGAGTGCGAAGCTTGGCTCGTGCGATCGCCGCCACTTCGAGCGTCCGTGCACCGCTGGGGTATTCACCTCCCGCCTCTATCAATGCGACGGCGTTCTCGCCGCGCTTCAGTTCCTTTTCGGCAGCGGTGATCCAACGGTCCGCGCCGCTGCTCGGCGCGCGAGTGACGAAGATCAGCGGGAAGCGTTGCTCCTGCGGTGACGGGTGAATCGACAAGCACGCGAGCGCGCCGAGGGACGGTGGGGCTACTGCGGCGCGCGTGATGGCCGCGTCGAACGGGCGTCCAGCTGGCAGACGGTACAGCGTCTGTGTCGAGGTGGGCGCGGCGTCCACACCCTTCCCACCTTCAGGTACCTTCAGCCCAACCGGCTCGATGGCAATCCAGGGTTCGCGGCCACCGATGGTGCCCCACTCACCGCTGATGACGGTGGGTGAGTTGCGGAAGTGGCGCGACGCGAGACGAAACGGCTCACTGACACGAACCACCTTGGCGACACCATCAAACTCACGGATTACGTTCATGTCGTCCGAGCTCACGGGACCGACGACGCCGAGGGTCGTGCGTGAATCTCCGCTGGAGCGGTGGACGTCGTAGCCCGCTGCGATGAGCCACGCGATGGTGGCCTCAATCGCTGGTTCAGCTGCATCTGGATGCATCACGACGATCATCAGAGCGTCACAGTAGCAAATGGCCTGCCCTCTGGAGGGTCAAATTTGTCTGCGTGGTCGGGGATTTGCCTACCTCGACGAAACAGTCTCGGCAGAATTTGTGGCATCTCACCTGCGCCTCACGCGTGGCTGTATTCGTGGGTATCATGTCATTTGTTCCGACGGACGGCTTGCGCGGCAACAATCCATGGATTGGAGCTGTATTGAGCAAAGTCTGCGGGTATCGTTCATAGATCACGCACGATGGATAATAAGCAGGCAGACCCGATGTTGGGCCAGCTGGTAGCCGGGCGTTACCGCATTGTCAGGCCACTTGGGGAAGGGGGCATGGGGCAGGTTTACCTGGCCATGCACGAGGCCATCGAGAAGGACGTGGCGCTGAAGATCCTCAAGCCTGAGTACAGTGCAAAAGAGGACATCGTCACCCGCTTCCAGCAAGAAGCCATCAGCGCGTCCCGAATCAAGCACCCGAACGTGCTCGAGGTGTTCGACTTCGGCAAACTCGACAATGGCTGCGCCTTCCTGGCGATGGAGTTCTTGTCCGGCAACGACTTGGCGGACGAGCTCGTTCAGCACGGCTACTTGAACACCAAGCGCGCCTTGCGCATTCTGCTTCAGATCTGTCGGGCGCTGGCATCGGCACACAAGGCAGGCGTCGTTCATCGCGACATGAAGCCGGACAACGTGTTCCTTCAGCGTACCGCCGACGGCCAGGAGATCGTCAAGATCGTCGACTTCGGCATCGCCCAGCTGCGCAACACCAACGAAGAAGAGGCCAAGTCAGCACCTCGGCGTCGACGTCTCACCAAAACGGGCATGATCTTCGGCACGCCCGAGTACATGGCGCCGGAGCAGGCCGCCGGCAAGAAGGCCGATCAACGCGTCGACGTATACGCAACGGGCATCATCTTGTTCGAGATGTTCACCGGAGCCGTGCCCTTCACGGGTGACAGCTTCATGGCGGTGCTCGCTGCGCATCTGAACGACCCAGTGCCCAGCATGTTGTCGTACCGCCCCGACTTGGACATCTCGCCCGCACTGCACGCCGTGGTTGCGCGGGCCCTGTCCAAGAGCCCGGACGAACGCTTTGGGTCGATGGCAGAGCTCGCCGCCGCCGTGATGGCGACCCCCGAGGGGCAGCAGTTTCACGCTTCCGGCGATCTGAACCCCACGACCTTGCCGCCGCCGCCGCCAGCGGCTCAGTCGTCGTCCCAGGCCTATCCTACGCGACCGCAGGGCAGCCAAGACGTACCCAGTTATGGCGTTCAGTACGGCAGCGACCCCGCGCCATCGCGGAGCAGCGACCCAGGGGCGACGCGTCCTCACGGGAGCGACCCCGGTGGACCGCCCTCGATGACGGCGGTCTCGGCAGTTTCGCCTGCGCGCCCGGCGACGCTCGAGGCTTCGACCACGACCGGTCCCGCCCCTGAGCAGAGAAAGGGCGGCGCGACGGGGGTCTTCGTCGGCCTCGGGCTGGCGGCAGTCGCAGCTGCTGCGATTGGGTGGTTCGTGGTTCTGCCGCGGTTGGCTGATTCATCGGCTTCGGCTACCGCGGCCGTTCCTGTCGAAACGGCGGCCGCAGTGGTGACTCAACCGGCGGCGACGGTCGAGCCCGAAGCGACTGTCGCGGTGGCACCGCCTGCAACGGAAGCGCCCGTACCCAACGTCGCGCCCGCCAAAGGCACGCCCAAGGTGACCATCAAGGTGCAGACCACACCGCCCGGCGCGATCCTAGAAAAAGACGGCTTCCAGGTCTGCGACGAGACGCCCTGCGAGGTGGAACTCGACGAAGGAGATGCCGCAGAATTTCAGGCGAGTCTCGGAGGGCGGAAGGGCAGCGCGAAAGTCCTCGCACAGAAGGACCAGAGCGTCACCATCGTGCTGCATGGGGCGCCGCCGCCGCGCCCGCGACCAGCTCCGGCCAAGAAGATGTGCGAAGTGATGGTGGGCGGGCTCAAGATCCTGCGCGAGTGTCCGAAGCAGTAGTGGCGTTCGTCATCTCGAACTCGCCTCCGGTCAACCTTCTCCAGTAGTCGGCGAGAGCGCGTCGAACCGTCGGCGCCAGAATGGCACCACCGATGATGTTGGGTAGGGCCATGCACAGGATCATGTAGTCGCTGAAGGCCAGCACTTGGCCGAGCTTCGTGACCGCGCCCACGTAGACGAAGCCCACGAAGATACAGCGGTAGATGATCAACGTACGATGGCCAGCACCTTCACCGAAATGGTCGAGGATGTAAATCCAGCCGCGCTCACCGTAGTAGGCCCAGGAGATCATCGTCGAGTAGGCAAAGAGCAGCACGGAGACCGTCAGCACGATCGGAAACCAGGATATCTCTTTGCCGAAGGCCGCGGCCGTCAGTTGTACGCCCTTGAGGTCACCGCCCACCGTCGCGAGTTGGGGGTCGTTCCACGCGCCGGTGATGACAACGACCAGTGCCGTCATCAGGCACACCATCATGGTATCGATCACCGGTTCGAGCATCGCGACCAAACCTTCGCGCACGGGTTGGTCCGTCTTGGCGGCGGCATGGGCGATGGCTGCGCTGCCGATGCCGGCCTCGTTCGAAAATGAGGCACGCTGCACGCCCATCACCAAGACCCCGACGATGCCCCCGAAAGCCGCGTTGTCGGTGAACGCCATTTTGAAGATGAGCCCCAAGCTGGCGGGTACTTGCGTGATGTTTGCGAAGATGATGAACAGCGAGGCCAGAACGTAGATCGCGACCATCGTCGGGACGATGCGCGAAGTGGCTGCACCGATGCGCTGGATGCCGCCGATGATCACCAGAGCCACCAAAGTGGCCAGGGTCACGCCCACGACGTCTGCCGCACCGAAGGCGTGCCCCGCGACTTCGAACCAAGCGTTTTCTGAGAAGCCGAAGCTCGACTCGAGCGCACGGTAGCTCTGGTTGGCTTGGAACATGTTGCCGCCGCCAAAGGAGCCGCCCATCACCATCAACGCGTAGATGAATGCCAGGGCTTTGCCGAACATGGCCACTGGGCTGTCCGCTCCGCCAACCTTTCGAAGCCCGAGGTCGAGGTAGTACATCGGTCCGCCAGAGACGCTGCCGTCGATGTTCTTCTTGCGAAACATCTGCGACAGCGTGCAGCTGTTGAACTTCAGGCTCATGCCGAAGAAGGCGGCGCACATCATCCACAAGATCGCGCCCGGGCCACCCACTTGGATGGCGATTGCGACGCCGGCGATGTTACCGAGACCGACGGTGGCGCTGAGCGCACTGGTCAACGCGCGGAAGTGAGAGACATCCCCTTCGTCCTCTTCGCGATCGTACCTGCCGCGCACGATTTCAATCGCATGCCGAATGCCGCGCATGCCGATGAAGCGGTAGAAGAAGGTGAAGAACACGCCGCCCGCAGCGAGCACGAAGACGATGAAAGGAAAGCCGACCTTGCGTTCTTTCTGCTTGCCGGCCTCGTCCAGTACCGCGTGGCCTCGCTCGTCCACCATCGGTTGGTTGAAGATGTCCCCGGTGACGCTGAAGAAGAGCGCGCCTTCGACCCAGCTGTTGAAACCCGCGAGCGCGTCGTTGAGCGAGTCGCCCAGGGTGGGTGCGGGCTTCTGTTCGGCTGCAGCCGTGTCGTCGGAGGCAGCGGCGAAAGCAGCGCTGGGAGGCAGGACCAGCGCAAGGACGACGGACAACAGGCCAACGAGTCGAGCGGCAAACCTCATCGGGGCGAGGGTACACGCTCGGGCTGGGGGTACAAGGGCGCTCAAGCGGCGCGTTCGATCGCGTCCGTCACGCCGGAGGTTCGCCATTCTTCCAGTAGCGATTCGGGCGCTGCCGCGCTCGCCAGCAACGCGCGTGTCACTTCCAGCAGCCAGCGTGTCAGCGTTGGGGCATCCATTCTGCCATCGACGAAGGCGCGACGCATGCGCTGGGCACGGCGGCGGAAGTCTGCGTCCGCCACCACGCCGTCTGCTTCCTCTGCCGCGATACCATCGCTCAGCAGGCATTGCTGCACGGTTTGCGGTAAGCGTTCGAAGCGAACCCGGTGCCCATTGAGCAACGCCGGTAGCAGGGCTGCGGCGCGAGTGGCGTTGTGCTCGAGGAGGTAGCTGGTCAGTGAAGCCTCGATTTCCTGCCAAGGAGTGTTCTCCTGGGGCAGGCTGAGGTCCAGCTCCAGTGGGTCGAGGGGGTTCGTCAGATCCGCTGCGGGTGCGTCGACCTTGCTCGGCTCCGTGACGAAAGGTTCGTCGAGCAGCGAGCCGTCCAGAATCAGTGGCTGCAACGGCTCGCTCTGCCTAACCGGTTGCAACGAGTGCACGCCGGAGGCTCCAACGCTCGATTCCGTGATGGCTTCCGCTTCGACGGAGGCGCAGAAGCGCTCCTGGGCGCTGAGCTGCGACTCCCAACTGACGACCTCGTCGCCGGCTGTCGCGTCGTCGGTTGCGCCGAGGGCGGTCGGAAGCTCTTCTGGCACTGGCAAGTCGAGCAGCGCTTGCTCCTCCAATGGGTCGCCGAACAGCTCGTCGAGGCGGCGTGCTGCTTCCATCACGGCCGCGGGCGCCCCGCGATCGGCGGGCATCGCCGTTTGGGCGCGTTCCTCGAGAGCTTCTCGTGCGGGGACCTCCTCGCTTTCGTGGGAGACTGCCTCGCGGATTTCGTCCAGTGGACGTGGCTCCCCTGGTGGTAGCGCCAGGTCTGGAAGGTCGACTTCCTGGGCAAGGCCGAAGGCCGAGGCGTCGTCGCGCGCGGGAGTGACTGTGGACTCCTCGTCGGGCAGATGCGGTTGTTCGGACTGCAGCAAGACTGGAGCTTCCTGTCCTGTCGGAGCTAGCTCTTCGTAGGTCTTCAGCTCGGGTTCAGCGGCCTGAAGCGGGGGTTCGTTGGTCTGCCGCCCGGGTTCGGCGGTCCGGAGCGAGCGTTCGTTGACCTCGGGCGAGGATTCGCTGGTCACTTCTGGCTCCGCGTCGTTCGCCTCTCGGCTGGGTCGAGCGCGCGTCCAGGTGCAGATCCAGGTGGAGCCCTGGTGCAGCCCAGGGTTGTCGTTGGGGAACTCGGCACAGGCGCTGGGCAAGAATCTCACGCGAACCTCCACACCTTCGATATTTGGCGTGGCGGCAAACGGCCAAAAAAGCGGCTATGTTTCCAGGCCGACATGATGCTTCGTTCTGCTCCGTGGCCGCTGCGTTTGGCCGCACTCCTGGTTTCGCTGCTGCTTTCGAGCTGCAGTCCGACTCCTCCACCCTATTGGGTGGAGGGCGGCGCGAGCTTGCCGATCCCGCAAGCGGAGTGGACGCGAAATCGCGGGGCCCCGGTGCTGATCGCCAAGGACGGCAGAGTGACCCGCGACGGCGAGCTACTCTTCAACCTCGATGCTGCCGGGCGCGTCTTCGACGACGACAACGAAGCGATGGCCATTCTGGGTCCGGACGGGCACGTCTTTGGAACGAATGAGGAGCCTCTGGGGCGGGTTGGCTTGCGCAACGCGTCGCCGCCGTGGTCTCACACCGCCTGGCTGCGCGTCGGGACGGACGGCGTCCTCATGCTCTTCGACGGGGATGGCCAGCCAGCGTACGGCGGGTCCTGGCAGGGCTGTGGCGACGGCGCGGTGCGAGCCTGCACGCTCGTCAGCCACTTGCTGCTGCTCGACGCGCTCAAGCGTCAAATGGCGGACGTACCGTACAATCCCGTCACGATCGGGGTTGGCGTCGGGGTCTGGTACTGAGCGGGCCACCGCTGCACCGGCGTCGGAACCGGCCCGATCTCAACGCGCTGCTGACGCAACGCCACAAACGAGCTACACCCCGCCGGCCATGCTGGATCCCCGATTCGTTGCAGAACATGTCGATGAAGTCCGCGCTGCGGTTGGCCGACGCTCGGCAGATGCCGCTGCCAACCTCCAAGAGGTGGCTGAGCTCGCCCTCGAACGTCGGCGCCTGATCGCCGAAACCGAGCACAAGCAGGCCGAGCGCAATACGGCGAGTCAGGCGATGGCGAAGCTCGCCAAAGGCGGCGACAAGGAGGAGTTTGCCAAGAACCGCGAGGCGCTCAAGACGCTGTCGGCCGACGTCAAACGTCTCGAGACGCAGCTGGCGGAGCTGGAGGCGCGGCTGACGGCGCAGCTCATGACCATCCCGAACATGCCTCACGAGAGCACGCCGGATGGCCACAGCGAAGAGCAGAACGTCGTCGTCGACACGTGGGGTGACAAGCCGGAGTTCGACTTTGCCCCGAAGGCGCACGATGAGTTGGGTGTCGCGCTCGGCCTGCTCGACTTCGAGCGGGCGGCGAAGCTCTCCGGTGCTCGCTTCTCCGTCTTGCGTGGCGCCGCTGCGCGACTGGAGCGGGCGCTGATCCAATACATGCTCGACCTGCACACCGAGCAGCACGGCTACGAAGAAGTCATCGTGCCGTACATGGTGCGGGCGGAAGCCCTCAGCGGTACCGGGCAGCTGCCAAAGTTCGAAGCCGATCTGTTCAAGACTCGCCGCCACGAGAGCGATGAAGACTCCGAGCCGCTCTATCTCATCCCCACGGCAGAGGTGCCGGTCACGAACCTGCACGCTGGCGAGATCCTCGAGGGCGCGAGCTTGCCCAAGACCTACTGCGCGTTCACGCCCTGCTTCCGCAGCGAGGCGGGCTCGTACGGTCGGGACGTGCGCGGGCTGATCCGACAACACCAGTTCCACAAAGTGGAGTTGGTGCGCTTCGTCAAACCCGAAGACTCGCTGTCCGAACTCGAGCGCTTGCGGGCGCACGCCGAGGCCGTGTTGCGGGGCCTGAACTTGCATTACCGCGTCGTTCAGCTGTGCGCGGGCGACTTGGGGTTCTCCGCTATGAAGTGTTACGACTTGGAAGTCTGGTTGCCGGCGCAGAACGCCTATCGCGAGATTTCCAGCTGCAGTACGTTCGGCGACTTCCAGGCGCGGCGCGCGAAGATCCGCTTCCGCCCTGAGCCGAAGGCGAAGCCGCAACTCGTTCACACGCTCAACGGCTCCGGATTGGCAGTGGGTCGGACGCTAGTTGCGATCTTCGAACAGTATCAGCAGCAGGACGGCAGCATCGTCGTGCCGGAACCACTGCGTGGGTACATGGGCGGCTTGGAACGGATTTCGTAGTCGACGGGCACAATCCACGCCCGTCGAGTCATCGGGCCGGCGTGGCCGGTGTTCAGAACGCGCCGAACATGCCGAAGACCAGGCCGAAAGCCGTTTCGGAGTAGTCTTCTCGGTTGCCTCCCGGAGCACGCCAGTGGCCGGACAAGCCGATGTCGAAGACCGGAGCAGCTGTGAACCCGACGCCGGAGGTCGGCATGAAGTAGAACGGGACCTCCAAGCTCAACGCCGTCTGGGTGACCACCCTGTTGCCGTCGCGAGATGCGTAGGTGAAGCCGCCTCGCGGCCAGATGCCCCAGCTGTCGTTGAACGGCACGACGTAGCCGACGCGCGGCGAGAAAATCAGGCCGTCCTGCTCGTCGCTGTCGTCGTCGTCGGTGTCCGGATCGTAGGAGAAGAAGCCGAGGTTGCCACCGACACTCAGGCTATCGATCACGAAGTAGTCGAAGCCGATTCGAGCGATGTCGAAGAGCGCGACCGGTTCTTGGAAGCCAAAGCCTTTGGAACTGACCCCTCGATTGCTTTGCCCACCCCCCGGCAGATCCGCTTCGATGTCGACGCTGTAGAAGCCGAACAGGCGCTCGGCGCCGATGGCGAAATCGTGTTTGTCGCCGAACTCCGCTCGCGCCGGGGTACTCAGGGACAAGCAGCAGAGCGCCGCCAAGCATCCACAGACCACGCCGTTGATCGTCTTTTTCGTCACCATCGCGCCTCCAAGTCCTCGTCAATGCCGATTGGGAGCATTGTCTCCGCTTCGGAGAGTCGCGCGAAATTGGGGGTTTGCGCAAGAGGGCGCCAAACACTCGAGAATGCTTTGTCGTCAGAGCCCGTAGCAGCTGAGGGTCGGCACTGGACCTACCTCGTTCCCAGCTGAGAGCGCGTTCGACGGTCGGCTATCGCCGCCGAGGCTGCTTCTTGCGGGCGCCTTTCTTGCGGGCACCCTCCTTGACGGCACCGGTCTTGCGCGCGTCGCCGCCAGTGCTGCGTTTGCTACCGCGGGCTTGCCGACCGGACGCGCCGCGCTCGTTGCTACGCTCGCCTTTGCTCGCGCGCTGCGGTCCACGTTGTCCTCCGGCGCCGCGCCGCGCGCGTGGTCGCATGAGCTCTTCGTTGGGATTGCCGTGCAAGAGCCGGCGACCGTAGACGGTGCGACGCAAGATGGAGACGTCTTCTATCTCGACCAGTAGCGTGTCGCCCAAGCTGACCTCGTCGCCCGAGCGAACCCCGACGACGCTGAGTTCGTCATCAGACAGTTCATAGCGGTCGGGGCCGAGTTCCTCGTACGGCACCATGACGTCGATGAACGGGTCTTTGATCATGACGTAGACGCCGCCTCCGACGAGGGCGCTGACCGTGCCTTCGAGCATTTCGCCCAGGAGGTCTCTCGCGTAGAGCGCGCGGTAGAGGTCGACGACCTCTCGCTCGACGCTCATCGCCGCGCGCTCCCGGGCACTGGAGGTGGTGGCCGATTCACGCAGACGCTCCAAGGCCGACGGAGAAAGATCGGCTTTCTCACCATGAAGCAGGTGCTTGATGCTGCGGTGGACGAGCAGATCGGGGTAGCGGCGGATGGGCGACGTGAAGTGCAGGTAGGCGTCGGAAGCCAAGCCGAAATGACCGATGTTGACGATGTCGTAGACCGCTTGCTTCAACGAGCGCAGGAGGAGCCCCTCCAGAACGTTCTTGCGTTCATGTTTGGCGATGCGCTTCAGCCATTTGGACAGCCCCTTCGGATCTTGCAGGGCCTCCAGGTCGAAGGGTGCGCCCAGGGCCTCAGCCACTGCACCGAGCCGCAGCAGCTTCTTTTCGTCAGGGCGCCCATGGACGCGATAGATGGCCGGGCTGCCACGCTCCCCCAGCCAGCGCGCGACCAACTCGTTTGCCAGCAGCATCAGCTCTTCGACGATTTGGTAGGCGCGCTTGATGCCCGGATCTTGAGCGCGCTGCCGCACGCTGGTGGGGACACCAGCTTCGTCGAGCTCGACGTGCGCTTCGGGCAGATCCAGATCCAGCGCGCCTCGCCGCATGCGCCGGCGTCGCAGCTTGCTCGTGACGCTGGCGAGGACCTTCAGGTCCTTCTTGAAGGCTTCCGCCAACGGGCTCACCGGAGGAGCGTCCGTGAATCCCAGGGTCCTTGCTGCACTGGAGTAGGTGATCATGGCCGCGGCTCGCATCAGACCCTCGACCACGTCGAAGCGCGTGACCTTGCCGTCCAAGTCCAGCTCGGCGATCACACACATGCAATAGCGCTCCTGTTCGGGTAGCAGCGAGCATAAATCCGCTGCCAACACCTGTGGCAGCATCGGGATGGCACGGTCGGGCAGATAGATCGTGCAGCCGCGGCGATGGGCTTCTTTGTCGAGCTGCGAATCTTCCGTCACGTAGTGGCTGACGTCGGCAATCGCGATGTAAACCCGGAAGCCGTTCTTCGTGCGCTCGGCGAAGACGGCGTCATCGTGGTCGCGGGCATCTTTGGGGTCGATCGTGAGCAGTGGCACGTCGCGCAGGTCCGTTCTGCCCTCCGCCGAAAGGTGTCGCGTGCGCAGCGCGATGGCCTCAGCCTCGGCCATGACCGGTGGAGGATGCTCTTCCTCGATCTGCTCTCGGATCTTGATCTTCGCGACCTCCACCTGGGCTTCGCCAGGCTTGCCCAAAACGGCGACTAGGCGTCCCTCGGGGTTTTCGTCGGGCGACTCCGGGAAGCGAGTGATCTCGATCACGGCTGCTTCTCCGTCGCCTGCCTCCTTGAAGCCGTCGACCAAGACGATGGGTCCCCGCAAGCGCGTGTCGTCGGGTTCGAGCCAGGCCGATTTCCGCTTGCGATGGACAATGCCGGCGATGCGCGGGTTGCGTCGGACGGTTACCTCGAGCACGAGCCCTTCACTCCCCTTGAAGCTCTGTCCCGTGACTTCGACCCGCACGGTATCGCCGTGCAGCGCCCCTCCCATCGCTTCCGGGGGAATGAACACGTCCGGTTTGCCGCTTGCTGCCACGAAGCCGAAACCACGGGGATGGGCGCTCAGGACTCCAATCCAGTCTTCGTTGGTGCGCTTGGCTTTGGGTGCCCTGAAGCGGTTGCCGCTATCGCGTTTGAGCGTGCCTTCGGCGCTCAGTTGGCGCAGCAGCTCAGCGAACGGCTGGTAGGACTCTTTTTTTACGCCGCAACGCTCAGCGATGACCCCGGCGTGCAGCGCTTTGCGTTCGCCGCGCAGGCTTTCTAGGATTCGTTCGCGGGTGGGAAGGGGGGCCGGCATCGACCGCTTCTAGCGGACGCCCAAACACACCTCAAGAGGCCCAGACGTTCGCCGGCAAACTTCGCGGTTTTTCGGGTTTTGCGCGCCGTAACCGATGTCTCTGTTTCGAGGCACAGTGGACGGAACCGTCCGTCTCGTCCCTCCGGCTCGGTGGTTGGTTCAGGCGTACGATCTCAGGGAAGTTACGCTCACAGTAACCTGCGCCACTGGCAGTTTCACCTCGAGCGAGTTTTTCCGGTCGCTGGGGGCGGCCCTAGGTGAATCACTTGCGTCACTCATTCGGTTTTTGTGTAGCGTCCGCCTCGGGTCGCTCTGCGTTAGCCCAAAAAGAGGAGTTACAGATGTCTACTTCACCTAATCCAAACGGTAACAACTTGCAGCACCTTCGGTTCGTACTGCTGGTAACCTTGCTCGGCACTTGCCTTGCCGCCTGCGATGGAGGCGACTCATCGTCGTCGGACTCGGGCGATTCGGGAGCCGATGCAGCTGCGAGCGAAGAAGTCTCGCAAACCGAAGACGAAGCAACCGACGAGGAGTCCTCGGAAGCGACCGACACAGGCGACACCGAGGCCGCCATGACGGCGACGACGGAAGAAGAACCCGCCGCAGAGACGGAGGGTGAGCCAGGCGAAGCAACCGATGGCGCCGACGAACCTTCGGCAACCGACGAGCCCGAAGCTAGCGTCGACGGTGGGCAGGCTGATGCAGCCGCGGCCAGTCAGATGGATGCCGATGCTCCGATGAGTGAAGAACCCATCTGCGGCGCCGCGGGTGAGGAGTGTTGTGATGGGGACATGCCCGCATGCGACGATGGTTTGAGTTGCCGCGACGGCAGGTGCTCCGAGTGTGGCGGTGCCGGACAGGTGTGCTGCGCCGAAGAAACCTGCGGGACGGACAGCCTCATCTGCGTCGGCTCGATTTGTGCTCAGTGTGGCGGACCAGGGCAGCCGTGTTGCCCAGGGGACTCCTGTGCCGAAGGCGGTTGCTGCGTGGGCAATGCTTGCATTTCCGAAGGCCAAAGCTGTGGCGACGGCGACGGCGCCTGTGGCGCCGGCAGCTGCGAGAATTGCGGTTCGCTCGGACAGCGTTGCTGTGAGGGTGAACGCTGCGGTGGTAGTGAAGGCGCGAGCTGTCTAGCAGGTGGCGGTGGTGATCGCGGCATCTGCGGCGAGTGCGGCGGTGCTGGCCAGTCCTGTTGCGACGATGACGTGTGCGATGACGGCCTGACCTGTGGCGGAAACGCGTGCCTCGAGTGCGGCGGGCCCGGTCAGCCCTGCTGTGACGGCGAGTGTGACGACGGCCTCGCTTGCGACGGTTTTGGCGACAACGAAGAGTGCGTCGTCGTCGAGGAGTGCGGCGCAGAAGGCGCGCTCTGTTGCGACGGTCGCGAATGTGGTGATGGCACCTGCGTTGGGCTTGGGGACGATGCGGCCTGTTTCTCGGAATGCGGTGGCGAAGGTCAGCCGTGCTGCGAGCAGCAGGGTAACGATGGCTGTGGCTCAGGCTTGATCTGCTTTGGCGGAGAGTGCGCCGACTGAAGTCGGCTCAGCCGTGGCCGGGGTTCGACACGAGGGTGTCGGACTCCGGTTCTCGGCGCGCTTTCCCGCTAGGTTTCGTCTGTGCCGGCAAGCGTACGCACACTGCGGATGCTGGCCTCATCGCCAACGACAATCAGGTGCGCTCCGGCGTGGAGGACGTAGTCGGCGCTGGGGTTGTGCTGGAAGTCCCCATTTGCTTCGCACACGCCGATGACGAGGGCTTCGGTCTCGCTGCGGATGCCAGCGGTCCGAAGGTCCTTGCCGACCAACTCAGAAGTCGCGGAAATCTCCACATCCTCCATGTGGTAGTCACGCTTGACTCCTTGCATGCCGTCGAGGAACTGCACCGTGCGTGGCCGCACCAGCTCCGCCGCAAGCCGGTAGCCCCCGATCTGGTAGGGGCTCACGAGCTTGTCCGCTCCAGCCTTGCGTAACTTGGGCTCGTTGTTCGCGTCGAGCACCTTACTGGCGATGGTGAGCGTCGGATTGAGATTGCGCGACGAGAGTACGACGAAGACGTTGTCGCGGTCTTCAGTCAAAGCCGCGACCAGGCCCTTGGCCTGCTGTACGCCCGCCGCAATCAACGCATGGTCGTCGGTAGCGTCGCCCACGACGTAAGTCAGGCGCCCTCCGAACTCCTCCTCGCTGAGGCGTTCCAACAGCCGCGTGTCCTCGTCGATGACCACGACGGAGTGACCGAGTGCGTCGAGTTCACGAAGGCAGTGCCAGCCCGTACGGCCACACCCGGCGATGATGTAGTGGTTCTTCAATCGAGATAGTCGGCGCAGCATGCGTCTCCTCCGTACTTCTTTGCCGATCACACCCTCGACCAACATGGCGGTCATGGTCGACTCGAAAAACGCCAGAGCCACGACGCCGCTGACGATCAAACCCGAGACGATACCTCGCGTGCCTGCATAGTCGTGGAGCTCCGGGGGTTCGCCAAAGCCCACCGTGGAGACGGTGATGAGGGCGAAGTAGATGGTGTCGGCCATCGCGAAGTGGCCGTCCGTCGCGAGCCACAGCAACACACCGCCGGTGCAGACCACCGCGAATAGGATGATCAGCGCCAACAGCACTCGCTGCGACCAGTGCACGTCCACCTCGCTGCTGTACTTGACAATACCTCCGGCGTCGACTCCCGCGTGCAGCTCGCCCGGAGGACTCAGGCAAGGAACCCACTTGGGGTTGGGCTCGCCGTGCCCCGCGCCACAGGTCACACAGCGGGGTCGACATGGCGCAAAGGGGGGTCTAAGACTCCGCCGTGCCGCATCGACATTGGCTCAACATCTACCGTGCCCTGGCGCTGCTGGCTGTTCTCGCCAGTGCGCTGCTCTACATCCACTACCTCGACCCGGTGGATTCGAACATTTGCGGCGGGGCGTCGGGCTGCGAGAAGGTGAGAGGGAGCGGGTTCTCGTACTACAAGTCACCTTATGTGAACGTGCCTTTGGCCGGCATGTTGGCCTATGGCTTCCTGCTGTTGGATGCGCTGGGGCCCGCGACTGCCGGCCGGCTCAGCCGCATGCGTTGGATGGCCGGCGTGGGCGGTATCCTCGCGCTGGGCTTGGTCGTGGTTCAGGCGCTCGTCGTCAAAGCCTTCTGCTGGCTCTGCCTGGTGGTCGATGTCGCGGGCGTGGGTGCGGCCTTCGCTGCCGTATTCGCTCATGCCTCGGAGGCCGAACCGAAGGAAATCTTGACCAAGTGGAGCTGGGCAGGACTCCTCGCCGCAGCCGTAGCGCTGCCGCTGGTTTGGTACGCGGTCAAACCCGTCCCCGACGTGCCGCGGCTCGTGAAGATGTACTACGAGCCAGACAAGATCAACGTCATTGAGTTTGCAGACTTTCAATGCCCGCACTGTCGCCGTCTGCACCCAACGCTCGAGAGTGTGGTCGAAGAGTACGGTGAGCGTGTTCACTTTAGACGGCTAAACATGCCCTTGCCCAGCCACTCGCAGGCGATCCCAGCGGCGCGTGCCTACCTGTGCGCAGACGCAGAGGGCAAGGGAGAAGAGATGGCAGATCGCCTGTTCGAAGGCGAACTCGGACCGAAGCAGTACGCCGAGTACGCCCGCGAACTGGGGCTGGATGCAGCCGCTTTCGAGGCGTGCACCAAGGACGCCGAGACCGACAAGAAACTGGGGGTCGAAGTCGCCGTCTTCCGCCAATCAGGACTGCGGGGGCTGCCGACTACTTTCGTCGGCAAGCAGCGTATCGGTGGTGCTCGGCCACGCGCGGTGTACGTCGAGGCCATCGAGAAGGCGGCGTCCGCCGAGGAACCCTTCTCGCTGTCCGGACCGGCGGTCTTGGGCGGAGGCGCCGTGTTGCTGATGGGGTTGGTGTGGTTCGGGCGACGCCGCGACCCATGACACGAGTTCTTCGACGCCGGCTTTGCGGGCCATCGCCGAGGCCGTGCTAGGCTTTGTCATGGCAGCTGGCGACACTCCGACCCTTCCCCTATCTGTCTTCGAGTCGCTTCCGAAGACAGACCTTCACGTGCACCTGGACGGCTCGTTGCGGTTGCAGACGATGCTCGATCTGGCGGAACAGGACGGCGTGGACCTTCCCGCCAAGACCGTCGAGGGGCTACATGACGCGATCGGGGTTGGCAGGGACTGCGGTTCGCTCGAAGAGTATCTCCGCGGTTTCGCGATCACCCTGAGCGTGATGCAAACGCCTGGTTCTTTGCGCCGCATTGCTTACGAACTTGCTGAGGACGCCCACCAAGAGAACGTGCGCTACATGGAAGTGCGCTACTCGCCGATGTTGCACACGCAGCGCGGCCTGAAGCTGACCCAGGTCGTGGAAGAAGTGCTCGATGGTCTCGCCTGCGCCGCTGAGGACCTGGGGATCCGCTCGAGTGTGATTCTCTGCGGTATTCGGAACATCTCACCCGAGAGTTCGTACGAGATGGCTGAGCTGGCCGTGGCTTACAAGGGTCGTGGCGTGGTCGGCTACGACTTGGCGGGCGCCGAGGAAGACCACCCTGCCAAGCGCCACAAACGCGCCTTCGCCTTGGTTCGCAGCAACAACGTCAATTGCACGATCCACGCCGGCGAAGCGTACGGTCCAGAGTCGATCGCCCAGGCAATTCACGATTGCGGGGCCCATCGCATCGGGCATGGCTGTCGGCTCCTCGAAGACGGCGATCTCTTGCACTACGTCAATGACCATCGCATCCCGTTGGAGTGCTGTCCATCGAGCAATGTGCAGACGGGTGCCGTGCGCGACTTTGCCACGCACCCCTTGAAGCTGTACGCAGACCTCGGGTTGCGCGTCACCGTCAACACCGACAACCGCCTGATCACCGATACCACGGTGTCGAGGGAACTGTGGCTGGTTCACACCAAGATGGGGATGAGCTTCGCCGACATTCGTGGGGTGGTTCTGGCGGGCTTCAAGTCCAGCTTCCTCCCCTTCCACGAAAAACGGGCACTGATGCGTCGAGTTTCGGACGAGCTGGCCATGTACGCCGACGACGGCTCGCGCATCAGCGCGCCGGAAGCGAAACGACCCACGCCCAGCACCAAGCCGCAACAGCCCAATCCGTGAAACCGACGCTGCGGTCGGGCCGAGGCTAGCGTAACGCTAGGTCGGGGTGCTAACTGGCCAGCGTGCTCCGACTCCCGCTGAGATCCACCCGGAGATTGGTCCCCTGCTCATTGCTCACCTTGGCCCTCGTCGCGCTGTGGCTGTGGGGTTGCGAGCGCAAGGCACTCCCCTCCGATGGCTCTGGGGTGACGTCCTCGGAAGCGGCTGGCCTGTCAGAGAAACCCGCGGCCGTCGCGCCGGTGGTGGATGAGCGCAACCTGCTCGACGAGATCGCCTTGTGTGATGTGCGACATCGAGGCCTCGCCATCGACGTCGGCTCCGTCTGGGGCAATACCCACCGGGGCTTCGTGGTCGGACCCTTCGACGACGTGGATCACGTCAGTCGTGCTGCGGTGTCGACAGGAGCCGTCAAGACCAAGAAGCTGGTGTACGACTTCTGGCTGGACCGCCCCGCGAAGAACGTGCACATCGACCTGCGCGCGCAAGGTGTGGCCGCCCGCAGCGTGATCATCGACGTCGATGACCTGCGTTTGGGTCACCAAACCATGGAGTCGGAGCAGCCCAAGGTCCACCGCTTCGGGCCGGTAGCGAAGGAACTGCAAGCCGGGCGACATAGGTTGACCGTGCGCTTCCGAGGAAGGCGCCGTTCAGCGGATTTGACGAAGGCCTTCGTCGACTGGTTGCGTGTCTACATCCCCGACGGCATCGACGACGCCTACATAGCTCCCACCAAACACAATTTGCTGCAGGATGTGGCGCTGAACGACGTCCCACGCCACAGCATCGCGCTGCGTGCTCCGGGCAGTGTGCGCTGTCCAACCTTTCCGAGCAAAGGCACGAGGCTGGTCGTCGACCTCGGCTACTGGGGCAGCGGCGAAGGTGTGGCCCAAGTGAGAGTGCGCACCCACGACGGTCGCGACGTGGTGTTGGCGGAGCACAAGGTAGAAGGGGAGGATTCCGGTGGAAGCTGGATCCCGTTGGAGCTCAGCCTGGATGCTTTCAGTGAACGTTTGGCGGCGATCGAGTTCGTCGCGCTCGAAGGTCGGGCGGGTGGGCGCGTCGTTTTCGGTGAACCCAAGCTCAAGCTGCGTCGGACCCGAGTCGAGACTCCAAAACCCAAGAACGTCATTCTGGTCGTGGCTGGGGGGCTCGATCGTCGGCTGGTGCCGCCTTGGGTGGAGCGCGAGAAGATGCCCGAGCTGTGGCACATGGTCGACCAGAGCGTGGTGTTCGACGGTTACCGCTCGAGTGCGACCGTCGTCAGCGGTGTGATGGCGAGCTTGCTCACCGGGGCCCGGCCACACGAACACCAGATGCTCGATTCAGCAGCTCGGGTTCCGGACGCCATTCCGCTGATCAGTGAGGGGATGCGGCGTACGAGCGGCAGCTCGGCTTTCTTCACCAACGTGCCCTACACCTTCGGCTCGTTCGGGTTCGAGCGCGGATGGAACGAGTTTGCCCAATTCTCGCCCGTGAAGGACTTGCCCGCCACGGAGCCACTGCGAGTCGGACGCAAGTGGTTGGAGGATACCATCGAGCGGGGAGAAGAGGGGCAACGGCTGCTCGTGATTCACGCCAGCGGGGCTCATCCGCCGTGGGATGTGACTCAAAGTGAGGCCAAAGTACTCCCGCCCAAAGACTACAGCGGCTCGATCGACGCTCGGCGCGCCGCCATCTATCTACGAAACATGCGCAACCGCACCCGCGGCGTTCGCCGGTTGGGTTCATCGGATTGGTTGCGTCTGACGGCACTGCAGGAAGTGGCACTGCGCAAGTTCGATACGAGCTTCGGACTGCTCCGGCGCAGCTTGCAAGAATCGGGCGAGTGGGACGACAGCTTGGTCGTCTTCATGGGCGATGTCGGGATGGGTGCCGCCCCGACCTTGCCTTTCGCCCCCTTCGGGCGCCTCGACGAGGGCCGCCTGGCTGCCCCTCTGTACGTCAAATTTCCCGCAGAGACTGTGCCAGGGCGCACCCAGTTTCGCTTCGGCCCCGAGGTGGTTGCTCGCACGCTCCACGAGTCGGTTGGTGTTTCTTGGCCCGGGTCGGAGTCCACGCCGACCTTGGGCGGAGTGGCGAAGGGTAGCGTGGGATTGTTGACGAGTGGGTTCCTGGCGATGCAGGGTCACAGCTACGCCTACTACCTTGGGCCCTGGAGGCTTCAGGGGGTGTTCAGTGAAGCGCCGACGCTGTGTGACCTCGAAGTGGATCCGAGTTGTGGTACCGACCTGTTGGACGCGGAGCCGTTCGTTGCACAGTGGATGTGGCGAGCATTGCTGCGCACCCTGGCCGACCAACGCGATGACGCCCCTCGCCGACAGAGCGCGACCATCGACGATCGCACGCGAGCCGCGCTGCAGGTTTACGGTTTGTGAGCGGAGTGCGACGCGTGCGCCGTCACACTCCGCGGCGTCCATCCCAACGCTCGACGTGCAAACGCGGCGAGAGCGCGACATCGTGCTGAACACAGAGCCGTTGCACGACCGGCAGGGACGAGCGGTATTCGTCGCGCGTGGCGGCAAGCGGCATCAAGCAGACGCGACCGCGCGGCCAAGCTAGTTCAGCCGTCAATGCCAACGCCTCGTCGGCGTCGGTTTCTGTCGCCACCACGAGTTTGAGCCACGCGCGTCCAGTGCCGCGAAGCGCGTTCAAGGCCGCGAGGTTCAACCGGCGCTGTAGCGGTTCGCCGCTGTTCGTCAGCTTGGGCGAGACGTTCCACTGGGTCACTCGTTCCAGCAACGCGGTTGTGGGCAGGATGGTGCCGTTCGTCTCCACCTCGATCGGCAGACGGCCCGGCAACAAGGCCAACAGCGCCTCCAGTGCGCTCCGTTGCAGCAGCGGTTCGCCGCCAGTGATCACCAGACGCTCGGCGTCGTGGCATCGCTGGCACGTCTGCTCGAGAGTCGAGATCGTGACGTTGGTGGCGTAATCGTGGCGCTGCCAGTCCCAGCTGTACGTCGTGTCGCACCAGGAGCAGGTCAGGTTGCAGCCCGCCAATCGCAGAAACGTGCAGGCAGCACCAGCGCTCGGTCCTTCGCCCTGAACGCTGTCGAAGACCTCGGAGACCTTGAGGCGCGGTACGGACCGCTCCGCGGTGCTGTGGGCGGGTTGGGATGGAGTCATCGAGCTGCCTACGAAAGCCGTGCGACGGCGACCGCGTAGTGTATGGGCTAGGTGCTGTCAAACGGGCGTCGAATCGACGACGACTCAGCCGAATTCCGTCAAGCCTGGCGTTCCGCGACGCATCGCGCCCGGGGCGCCGCCAGGGGGAGTCTATCCGGCTGTTGTTGGGTCAACACCGTGGCCGTGATATGAGCGCGAGCATGCCGTCGAAAAAACGTCAGGGGCGCGACCTGCGGACCCATCGAAAAGTCGAAATTCAGACCGGGTTTCATCGTCTTGCCGAGGGCTCGGTGCTCTATCGCTGCGAAGGAACCGTCGTCTTGGTCACCGCCAGCGTCGACGACAGCGTCCCGCGCTTCCTCGAGGGTAGCGGCAAAGGTTGGCTGACGGCTGACTACCAGATGCACCCTCGAGCGAACCCTCAGCGCCGCGAGCGCCGGGACGGGCGAAACGGCCAGCTTTCGGGCAGAACCCGAGAAATCGAACGCTTGATTGGGCGCTCCATGCGCTGCGCGGTCGAATTGGAGCGACTCGGTGAACGCACGATTCAGATCGACTGTGACGTTCTGGAGGCAGATGGTGGCACCCGCACGGCGTCGGTCACTGCAGCTTGGATAGCCGTCGCGTTGGCAGCGAACAAGATGTTTGCCAATGGCACGCTGGAGCGCCCGTTCATCCGGGACCAAGTCGCTTCCATCAGCGTCGGGCACGTCGACGGCGAACTTGCGCTGGACCTCTGCTACGCCGAAGACAGCACCGCGCGTGTCGATCTGAACCTGGTTGCGACCGAAAAGGGGGCGATCGTCGAGGTTCAAGGAACGGCCGAGGGACAAGCCGTTCCGCGTGAAGACGTGAACTCGATGATCGACCTGGGGCTCGAAGGTGTACAGTCACTTTGCAAATTGCAGCTTCGTGCGTTGGAGGATGCCGGAGTGAAACTCGACCGGATCATGAAGGGCGCGAACGCCTGAGTGCGCTAAATCCGAGCGGCCCGTTGCGGGCATCTACTTGGTGATGCGCGAGAAGACCCGGACCATCTCTCAGAGAAGCTCGAAATGACCAGCCTCGGTGAACACCCTCCAAAGAACGGCGGCCGCGTGACGCTGAAACTAAAACAAGTGGACGCTGAACGAGTGCGCTACGAGTACTCACTGTTGACCAATGCGACCACGAGCGAAGGATTGCTCGCGGTTTCGGTGCCGGATGGTCTGGTGAGTTTCGAGCGGGGTGAAGTCCGCGACGACGAAGCTTGGATGAAGGACTTGGCTAGGTCGTTGGTACGCGCCGCGTGGCGCAACCGAGAACAGTACGGCTGGCCTCGCCGAATCACGCGTTGGCGCCCGGAGCCGCGAGTCCGCGTGTGAGCGGACTCGTCGGGCTGGCGCCCAGCGGAGTCATTACGCTGCTGACGGACTTTGGGCTGGAGGATCCGTTCGTTGGTGTCATGAAGGGCGTGATGGCAGCGCAGGCGCCGAACGCTCGGTTCGTCGACCTCACGCACCACATCGCTCCTCAAGACGTGCGCGCCGCGGCCTTCTGGCTCGCGCGCTCCGTGCCGTACTTCCCACGGGGGACCGTTCACCTAGTGGTGGTCGATCCGACGGTGGGTACCCTGCGCAAAGCGATTGCCGCACGTGCTGGCGATCAGTACTTCGTCGGCCCCGACAACGGAGTGCTGGGTCTGCCGGCAAGTCCTGCCGACGACGTCGTGGTCGCCGAGTTGGCCGTTGATTCGGCCAGCAACACATTCCACGGTCGTGACGTCTTCGCTCCCGCCGCGGCTCGACTCGCCGTCGGGACACCGCTGGACGCTTTGGGGCCGCGCTTGGGCGATTGGATTCACCTGCCCGGTCACGAAGTAGAGGCCAACGAGGCGGGTGTTCGTGGGTCAGTGGTGGTCGTGGACCACTATGGGAACCTCATTTCGAATGTCGTCATTCCCCCGGGGGTGGAAGTACAGGAGGTCCACTGCCAAGGTCGCACCCTGCCCTGGGGTCGGACCTATGCAGATGTGGCGGAAGGATGTGCGGTGGCGTTGCTCAATTCCTGGGGCTATGTGGAGGTGGCCGTCCGGGGCGGGAGCGCAGCCGTATCGCTCGACGCAGGGTCGGGCACGCCCATCGACGTGCGCTTCGCCTCTGGCGTGTGACGTTGATGCGCGGGCGGCTTTGCCCCATGCTTCGCACATGAGGGTCAGCTTTCTCTGTTTGGCGCTGCTGGTGGCGTGTAGTGGACAGCAACGTGCTGCGGCGACGAAGGCACCTGCGGCCGCCCCCATGGCAACCGATGTCGCGGCGGTCCCACCTGCGCCGCCCTTGTTGCGCGCAATGCGGGCGATGCAAAGCAGCGACTATGTGGCGGCCGAACAACAATTCGAGCTGGCTACCAAGCGCGAGCCGACGCGGGCGCGTGCGCTGTTGGGTTTGGCCCGGCTGCAACTGATCACGGGTCGCTACGACGAAGCGAGTCGCCCGGTGCCACAGATCGACGGTGAGTCCGCGGGCGAACACGTGCTCGTGAGGGCTGCGGCGTTGAGGGCGTTGGGGCGTTTGGATGACGCGGTAGTGTTGCTGCAGGGCGGCCCGCGGTCGCCAGCGGCCCGGTTGCTCCTCGGTGAGGTCCTCTTGGAAATGGGACAACGCGAGGCTGGTAACGCTGCGTTGATGACGTTGGTCGAGGACTACAACGAGGACGTCATCGGTTCGAATGACGGTCCGGAGTTGGCGATGGTCGGTCGTGCCGCGCACTTCCTCCGCAGCCCGGAGGATGCCAACGACGCGTTCAACCAGGCGGAGATGGCTGGAGCCAAAGACTACCGCACCCTACTGTGGAGAGCGGAGCTCTTCCTGGACAAGTACGACGTCGGTCATGCCGAGGAGGTGGTCTCCGAGGTGTTGGAGCGCGCCCCGAACCATCCAGACGCGCTGGTATACATGGCGCAGGTTCACCTGGACCAGGCGTTGGACTTCGAGACGGCGACCGGGCTCTTGCGCGCTGCCTTGGATGTAAATCCAAAGCACGTAAGAGCGTACGAATTGCTGGCGGGCATTGATCTCCGAGACATGCACTTGGAAGGTGCAGAGGAGCACGTCAACCGTGGGTTGGCGATCAACCCCAGAGATTTGCGGCTGCTGAGTACGCTGGGTGCCGTCCGATTCCTCGCCGACGATGACGCGGGTTTCGACGAGGTGAAGAAGCGCGTGCTCACGTTCAACCCGCACTACTCGAAGTTCTTCGAGGTCATCGGGCGCTATGCCGATTGGGAGCATCGCTACGGCGAAATCGTCAAGATGATGCGGGAGGCGATCGCCATTGATGGTGATGACGCGAACGCGCACGCTCAGCTCGGCATCAATCTGATTCGCAGTGGTGACGACCGGGGTGGCGTCGAAGCTTTGCGCACGGCCTTCTCCAAAGATCCGTACAACGTCCGCGTCTACAACACGCTCAATCTGTACGAGGAGACCATCCCCCAATCCTACGTCGACGTCGAAGCCGGCACGTTCAAGCTGCGCTACCCGAAGGCCGAGCGCGAAGTGCTCGAACGCTACGTGCCCGGGTTGCTGAACGAAGCGTGGACGAAGATGCGCCAGTACTACGACTTCACCCCATCCACCCCCGTCGGAGTGGAGCTCTATGCCGAGCGCCCGAACTTCGCCATTCGCACGAGCGGCCTACCTCGGACCGCGATCCAGGGAGTCTGCTTCGGGCAAACGCTCGCCTCGATGAGTCCCCGCCACGAGGAGTTCAATCTCGGGATGACGCTGTGGCACGAGCTGGCGCACGTATTCCACATTCAGTTGTCCCACAACCGCGTGCCTCGCTGGTTCACGGAGGGGCTGGCGGAGTACGAAACGCTCGTGGAGCGCAAAGAGTGGGCCCGCGAACGCGATCAAGAGCTGTACTTGGCGTTGCGTGAAGACCGACTGCCGAAACTCAGCGCCATGAACGAAGCGTTCACTCACGCCGAGGACATAGGAGACGTCGCGGTCGCGTACTATGCGTCGAGCCAGATTGTGGAGATGCTGGCTTCGAACTACGGACGACAGAAGTTGCGTGCGATGCTCGTGGCGTGGGGTGAAGGCAAGCGTACCGAGCAGGTGTTGCAGGAGGTGCTCGGCAAGACCCCGAACGACTTGGACGCGGAATTTAGGGCGTTCGTCGACAAGCGCCTCTCACGTTTCAAGACGCAGTTCGTGCCGATGCGTCGCGTCGGCGACCCTCGTGCCGTTCAGCAGCGTGCGGAGGCGGCCCCGGAGGACGCGGAGGCGCAGGTGAAGTTGGCGCTGTTGGCTTTGCGCATGGGTGAGCTGGAGCTGGCCTACAGGGCGGTGGGTCGTGCGTTGCGCGCGAAGCCTGGTCATCCCCACGCACTGTGGATCAAAGCTAGGGTCGCTCTCGAACGAAACGAGCACGAGCTGGCGGGGGCGTTGGCGCAGAAGCTGTTGGATGGCGGCTACGATGGCTACGAGGTGCAGATCATCCGCGCTAGGTCCGCGCTGGGTCGCGGAGACCAAGCTGAGGTCGGTTTGGCCTTGCGCAAGGCTCACGAGTTCGACCCCAGCAAGGCCGAGCCGCTGTACGGTTTGCTCGATCGCAGCGCCAAGGACCCAGTCCAACGCCTGGCGTGGTTGCAGCGACTGAGTGAGGTAGATGAACATAGCGGTCGCATCTATCGGGAGTTGACGGAGCGCTTGTTGGACGCCAAGCGCATCGGCGAGGCTGTTGAAGTCGCCAAGTCAGGGGTCTACGCGGCGATGGAGGACCCAAGCGTGCACGTTGCCTACGCTCAGGCGCTGGCCAGGGCCGGACGTCAGCGGCAAGCACGCTTCGAGTTCGAAAGTGCGCTCGATTGTCCGGTAGAAGCGCCCGAGCTCGCGGCTGCGCATTTGGCGTATGCCAGGTACCTCCAAGCCCAAGGCGAACCGGTAGAGGCCAGCAAACAGCTGACGCGCGCACAGAGTCTGGATCCCAAGCTCAGCGGCGAACAGCTGCCCTAACTCGGGGTCGCGACTCCAGGGGTGTTCAGGTCAGAAGCCGGCGAGGTCAGGACTCCCCGCGCAGGCCCAGCGCCTTTGCCTTCTTGTACAGGTGGCTCCGCTCGAGGCCCAACGCGCGGGCCGTCTTCGCCATTTGGCCGCCGTGCGCCGCCAGGGCCTCCTGCACGATGATTCGTTCAGCCTCTTCGACGAGCACCCGCAAGGGCACGCCGGGACGATACAGCCCTGCCGTCTTGGGGGTGCTGCTCATGCCCAGGGCGGAGCTCACGTCGCCAGCGTCGATGCTATCGTCCGGTGAGAGAATGACCAGGCGTTCGATCAGGTTGCGCAGTTCGCGCACGTTGCCTGGAAACGAATGCGCCGACAGCGCTTCGAGCGCTTGTTCCGTGAGTTGAACGCCAGGTCGCCCATGGCTCTGACGGGCGAGCTCCACGAAGTGACGGGCGAGGGCCGGGATGTCTTCTCGACGAGCGCGCAGCGGCGGCAACGTGAGCGGGATCACGTTCAGGCGGTCGTACAGGTCAGGCCGGAATTCCCCGTTCTCGCAGGCTTCGGCGAGGTTCTTGTTGGTTGCCGCGACCACACGTACGTCCACGTCGATGGTTTCACTGCCCCCCACCCGTTCGATCTCGTTTTCCTGAAGTACTCGCAGGAGCTTCGCCTGCATGCTCGCCGGCATGTCACCGACCTCGTCCAAGAAGAGGGTTCCGCCGTGCGCGCGCTCGAACTTGCCCCGACGAAGCTTGGTCGCTCCGGTGAACGCCCCTGCTTCGTGGCCGAAGAGCTCGCTCTCGATCAGGTCCTTCGGTACCGCCGCGCAGTTGAGCTTTTCGAGGGGGCGCTTGGCGCGGGGCGAGAGACGGTGGATGGCTCGCGCGACGAGCTCTTTGCCAGTGCCTCGTTCGCCCGCGATGAGCACGCTCGCGTTGCTCGGCGCCGCACGCTTGAGGTGCTCACTCAACGCGTTCATGGCAGAGCTGGTGCCGATGATCTCGTCGAAGTAGCCTGCCTCCGCCCGCAGCGCTTGGGCCTCCGCCTCGGCCCGCGTCAGGCGCAGAGCGTTCTCGATGACGAGCAGCAACCGGTCGGTCGATAGGGGCTTTTCCAGGAAGTCGGTGGCGCCGAGCTGGGTAGCTCGCACCGCGGTGTCGATCGTGGCGTGCCCACTCATCATCACGACGGGGGTCAGGTTTCCCGACTCGCGCAGACGACTCAGCACATCCACGCCGTTCCCGTCGGGGAGCGCGACATCCAGCAACACGAGGTCGTAGGTTCCTTGCCGCACGCGCGTCTCTGCCAGCTGCGCGCCGCCAGCGACGTCGACGCGGTATCCCTCCAGCGACAGTGCCTTCTTGAGAGTGCTCAGGATGGTGGCCTCGTCGTCGACGACGAGAAGATTTCCTCGGCTCATGGGAGCGCACAGTAGCCGATTCGGAAGGGGGAACAATGTTGCGCCGCATCGCCCCCCAAGCCGTGGAAATCACAGGTAGCTCCCCGGGCATCTCGGCCGCCGCCGTTCTATAGTGAGCAGTCTGTTGGCGATGAACTCCAAAACCCCGACTGCTGGCACGCTCGAGGCCAGACCGTTGTACCAGCTGCTGCTCGTGGCGCTGGAGCGAAAGCTGTCGGGCACGTTGGTGTTGGAGAGCAAGGACGGAGCGAAGAACGCACTCACGCTGGTTGACGGCAACGTCTGCAAAGTGAAGGTAGCCAGCGAGGTAGCGAAAATCGGTACCGTCTGTATCGGTGCGGGGCTGGTTACGAAGGGGCAGCTCGAAAAGGTGCTGGCAGCGTCTGGGCCCGGCCTGCTCGGTGAAGCTTTGGTTCAAAGCGGCCTCATCGACGCGCAGCAGCTGCAACGTGTGCTCGAGGACCAAGTCCTACAACAGATGGAATGGCTGGCGAAGCTGCCACCGGACACGGTTTTCGGGTTCTATCCGAACAAAGACTACTTGCAGCAGTGGGGTGGTGACGCTCGCACAGTCGATCCCTTGCGAGTGATGTGGGCGTGCGTTCGCGCCAGCGAGATCGCCCGCAGCTTCGTCGATAACACGCTGGCCTCGCTGGGTGACCGCCCATTGAGACTTCATGCGTCGTCGCGGGTGGCTCGCTTCGGGTTCAGCAAGCGGGAACAGGCGTTGGTCGACGTGTTGCGCGCAAAACCCCAGCCCGCCGGAACGCTTCTGGCGTCAGGAGTGGTGCCCGCGGCGGAGGCTCGCCGAATCTTGATCATTTTGATTCTCACCCGCCACATCGACCTCGGGGTGAGCATGCTGCCGCTGGGGGTCGCCCCCAGGCAGCGGCCGCTGACTAGCGAGCGTCCGCGGCATCGCATTCAACGGGCGAGCATGCTTTCAGGCGCCCAGAAGACACCGGCGGAGCCGAGTGCTGACGAAACGGAGGCGAGGTGCCAGGCCCTCCGCGACGAGGCAGAGGCGCTGCTGAAGTCGAATTACTACGACCTACTGGGCGTCCCGAGCGACGCGCCCGTGCAGGTGATTCAATCCGCGTTTCTCGGCAAGGCGAAGCAGTGGCACCCTGACAAGCTCGACCCCACCCTCAGCGCGGTGAAACCGACCGTGACGAAGGTCTTTTCGAAGATGACCGAAGCGCACCAGGTGCTCACTCATGGTGAGCAACGTGCTGAATACGACAAGGTGCTGGAAGGCGACGGTGCCGCCGATGAAGAACACGAAGAAATACAACGCGTCCTGAAAGCGGCCTCCACTTTTCAGAAGGCCGAGATCCTGGTCAAGCGTGGCGAGTGGGACCAAGCCAAAGAAGCGGCAAAAAAGGCGTCCGAGGGAGATCCCGAACAAGCCGAATACGAAGCACTCTACGTGTGGCTGTTGGCCCGTGAGATCAAGAACGGCAAGAAAGACGATTACGTGCAGTTGGTTAATCGCCTGGTCAAGGCGGTCAAGCAACAGCCGAACAATACGGCGGTGCGCCTGTACCGGGCACGAGTGCTGAAACTTGCGGGGATGGAGAACGAGGCGATGCGAGACTTCAGATCCGTCGTCGAGGCCCAACCCCACCACGTCGAAGCCCAACGCGAACTACGACTGCACCGCATGCGGACGGGCCCGGGCGAGAGCGAAGAACCAGGCCTGTTTGGCCGTTTCTTCAAGAAGAGCTGAGTCGTTCAGCGTCGCGTCGCACCTTGTAGAGCGCCTGTTTGGCGCAACGCTTCATACAGCACGATGGCGACTGCATTGGCGAGATTCAGGGAACGCACGGCACCAACTGTTGGGATCCCGATCGTCTCCGCAGCGCGGGCTTCGAGGAGCGGCTCGGGAAGCCCCGAGCTCTCTTTGCCGAAGACCAAGAGGTCGCCCTGACTGAACTCGACCTCGTAGGCGCTTCGGGTCGCCTTGCCTGACAGGAACCAGGTCTTGCTGCCTGGCCGCCGGATCTCTCGCTCGGCGGCGTCCAGAGTCTCGTGTTGCGTCACCTGAACCAGATGCCAGTAATCGACTCCGGCCCGGCGTACGGCATGCTCGTCGATGCTGAAGCCGAGTTTGCCTATCAGGTGCAATGGTGTCTGCGTCGCCCCGCACAATCGCGCGATGTTTCCAGTGTTCGGGGGTATTTCGGGCTCGATGAGGAGCACGTGGAAGGGCTGAGCGGCTCCAGCGCTTCTCAGCCGGGGGCCTGGGAGGGAGTTGGCGGGCAAGGTACGGCATTGTGCCCCCCGCGTCCGGCTTGCGGCAAGCCCCGTGAGAGCCCTCTACCTTGACGCGCGTCCCCGTCCCCAAGTAGCCTCCGGTCCGGAGTTTGGCTTGGGAAAACAAGCGTATATAGCGGTCCTAGCCGCTCTCGGGCTGAGCCTGACCTCGGCATCGAACGCGAAGGCCGACTCGCTCGACCCCGCGCTGTCCCGGCTCGTGGTGTTGCCGGCGTGTAACGGTCCGAGCTCGGCCAACCCCGACGCGGTCCTGGGTGAGATCGTCGATGATGAAGCCATCCGCGATCGCATCGCAGACGAGTACGTCCGCATGGGTCTGCCGCGGCGAGATGGTCTTTGTGCACCCGACAATCAGGCCTTCAAGCGTCTAGTGAACCAGTGGGGGTTTGCCTTGGCTCCTGCGTCCGGATACTCCGCGCGCACCACGGGGTTCGGCGGCTTTCACTTGTCGTTTCAGGGTGCGTACACCGCCATCGACAACGATGCTGACTATTGGAAGCTGGGCGTGCAAGGTGATCGCGACGCCTCGACAGGTGCAGCCCCCGAGTTCGGGCAGCCTCCGTCGGTGATTCAGCTGTACTCGTTGAACATCCGCAAGAACTTCGGCATGGGGGTCGAGTCTTTGGCGAACGTCGGGTTCGTCCCCGACAGCAACATCATCAATGGCGGAGCGGACATCCGCTTGAGTCTGCTGGAGGGCTTCCGCACGGGGGTTTTGGGTTATTTGCCCGACTTGGCCGTGGGCGGCGGTATCCGCACAATCAGCGGCACCGACCAACTGCAGCTCACGACCGTGGTCGTGGATGCACGCATCTCGAAGCCGTTCACCATTGCCAGTTCTTCGGTTCTCACCCCGACGTTGGGCTTTCAGTACCTTTGGATCTTCGGGCGCTCGGGGCTCATCGATTTGACCCCCGCAACGGACCCCCTTGGCTACTGCGGCTACACGGGCCCGGACATCCCGCGCCAAGGATCTTCGCCGACGAGAGAGTTCGACGGACAATCCATTTGCGCCGGCGGTAGCGCACTCGACTTCAACAACAACGTCGTCTTCGAGCACGCGGACTTGGAGAGGCAGCGGCTGATCTTCGGCCTGAACTATCGCTACGAGATGGTAACTGGTGGCGTGCAGTTCATCACGGATATGGTGGACCCAGCCGACGCTCAGGACTCCGATCGCGATGCAGACTACCTGTCGGAGTGCGACGAAGACGGTGGGAATTGCGAGTCAGTGCCGCGTCAGTGGCAATTCTCGTTCGAGCTCGGCGCGGCGTTCTGAACGAAGCGACGCTCAATGAAGCGTGTGGCCCTCGGTGGATGCCGGTGAGACGTCGGGTTCCGACTTTTCAGTAGCTGACTCCTCCGGGACATTGCCGCCGAAACGGAACCCCAGCGCCGAGGTCAGCAAGCTCAGTGCGGCGCTGACGTGGAGTCCCCAGCCCCAGTGGTATTCCAGCGGCACCATCGCTTCCGTCGGCGATAGCAGCACGAGCAGCAGAGCTTGGCAGGCCGTGAGGCTGCAGAAAAGGATGACGACCACTCTGACGCCTCGCATCTGGTTGATGGTGCGTCGCGACAGCACGAGGGGGATGTTGATGAACCAGCCGAGCGCACCGCCGGCGAACCAGAAGCCCCTCGTGGAAAAGAGATCGAAACCGCTGAGCGAGCGCAGCTCGGGTTTGATGAGCACGATCCACGGTGCAAAGAACGCCGCCAGACCGAGCGCCGAACCCAGGGCAAGCAGTCCCCGACTTCGGCCCAGCGCGAGCCACGGCAGCTTGCGATCCGCGGGATGCGTTTGCTCCCATTCCTGCGCCATCTGTTCGCGGAGCTCGAACGAAGGGGGAAGGTCCGCCAAGGGCTTGAGCACGACGCCGCACACGGGGCAGGTCTCCGCCTCGCCGGATTCGTACAGCTCTCGACAGAACGGGCAGGCCAGGAGCGAGGTCGCCATGGGCGCATAAAGGTACAGCAAAGGCCAGCGTTTCAGGGAAGACAGATGCAGCGCCATGCAAATGCGGTTTCGATCGCGTACGCATGGCAGGACTGGTTGCGGAATCGATCGGCGGAGGCCCGTGCTTCAGCTATGGTCTTGCTCGGTGAAAGAACGACGACCGATCGATCTCGACGACGTGGCTGAACGTTTCCAGTTGCCGAAAGAGGCCCCGCACCTCGAGGAAGCGCTGACTCACCCAAGTTTCACCAACGAGCAGCGTGAAGGCCGACATTATCAACGTTTGGAGTTTCTGGGCGATGCGGTTCTGGAGTTGTGTGCCAGCGAGGCGCTGTTTCGGGCCTTCCCCAAAGCCGACGAAGGAGAATTGACGCGCCGCCGCGCGCGTCTGGTCAACGCCGAAGCGCTCGCTGAGTTCGCCCGCGACAATGGTGTGCCCGACGCTTTGCGTTTGGGGCGAGGTGCGGAAGCAACGGGTCTGCGCGATGGCACGAACGTGCTCGCGGACGCCGTGGAAGCGCTCATCGCAGCGACCTATCTCGACGCCGGGCTCGAAGCCGCCCGCGCTGTGTGTGAGCGCATCGTGGACAGCGGGCTATCGAATCGGGATACCGGTGCGGCGTACGATCCTAAGACGACACTTCAGGAGGACGTTCAGTCCGAGGGCATCGCCACGCCGCAATACGACGTGATCGAGACTTGGGGGCCTCCACACGAACGCTGGTTCAAGGTCGCCGTCAGCGCGGGGGAGCGACGCCTGGCTGAGGGTGTTGGGCGTTCCAAACGAGCAGCGGAACGCGACGCGGCCGCGCGCGCGTTGGAGGCTGCTCGGGAGACCAGCGCCGGAGAGGATGCTGCGTTGCGAAAGGATGGCGACGAATGAACGAGGCTATCAAGCGCAGGGGCTTTGTCGCGAGCACACTGGTTGCCACACTTGCCGCGGCATTCCCCGCGTGGGCTGGCAGCTACTTGGACAGAGCCAGCTTCTTGGTCTTCGAGGCCAATGCGGAGTTGTCCGCCGTGCGGCGCAAGCTTCACGACGAGGAGTTCGCGCGAGTCGTTCACCACCTGACGGCAGCACGAGTGCGCGCCGCCCGGGAGATGATGGTGCCATCGGAGGTGGTTCAAGCCCATCCGCATCTATTGTTGTTGCTGGAGAACGCTGAGCGCGCGACGCGCGCTGCCGTCGAGCGCAAGCCGAAAGAGTTCGTCAAGTTCCTCGAACTGGCGCGGGACGAGGAGCGATTGTTTCGCGGGATCCTCAAGCAGCTGGGGTGGGAGCTCCCGAAGTTTCGAGAAAGCTGACGCCGGAGTCTGTTGTCTAGCGGTCGCCGCGGTCGGACTTTTGGGGATGAGGGTCGACCGCTTTGCGGAGCGTCGGCGCTTGGTCCGATTTCGTCGTCGGCACTGGCTCCAGAGGCAAATGGTAGACGACCCTCTCGAGCAGATCTGGCTCGTGGGTTGTCAGGTAGCGTTCCCGAAGTGTCTCGAGTAGTTCACTTCGCGCCTGCTGTAGCTTGTAGCGGGTCAACACGGCGGATATGGTCTCGCGCTGCTCCTCCAGCGTCTCGTTGTACTGCTTGCGAGTCCCCCGGCGCCAGACGAGGGCGTAGGCGTTCCCTTCACGCACAGGCTCTCTGACGATCTCGCCGTCAGCTACGGATCTGGCCGCAGCGTAGACCGCAGCACTTACCCGAACTTGAGGGACGTCCGTCGTTCCGTCCGCTCGCACGAAGCCCAAGCTGCCGTCACGGTGTTTGGTTGCCTCGTCGATTGAATGCATGCGAGCCAGGTTGCCCCACTCGTAGACCCCCAAGCGGTTGTCCACCACAGCCCTCAGGATTTCGCGCGCTTTCTTCTCGTCGGGGACCAGGATGCGCCAGATCAAGATGGCTTCTGGGCGCAGGTAGCGGTCGCGATGGTCGTCGTAGAAGGCGCGGATTTCGTCCTCCCCAACTTCGACGGTGCTTTCGAGTAAGCGCTCCGTCGCGTGAGCGAGCGCACCGTCCAGCAGCGGTGCGAACGCATCGTCCTGGGCGATGCGGTCGGTGGCGTATTCCGTGAGCAGGGCCTGAGGCACGAACACCTCATCGACGATGCTGCGTATGCGCGCGAGGCGGGCTCGCGGGCTCGCAGGCAGGTCGGCGAGCGGGGTCTGGTCGAGCCAGTGTTGAATTTGGGCGCGCTCGTAGGCCGTCGCGCCGACTTGGATCACGACCTGCTGGTCACCGACTGTCGAAGCCAGACACAGCGGCACCAGCACGAACAGCAGTGTTCGGATGACCACGGCTGTCGTCGGGATTGGAGTCTTGCTGAGAGGCTCTCGCGGCGGCATGCCTGGGCAAGGCTGTACCCGCCTTGCGCGACAAACGCAATCGAACCCCGTGCTCAGCTGGCGCGTGCCACTTGAGCGTCGGCCACGCGCTGCACGTGGACCTGCGCCTGTTGCGAGAGCCGCGGCTCGGCCGTTGCCCAGGCTTCTGGGCTGGCGTCGATCCCCACGGCGCGACGGCCCAGGCGATGCGCGGCGGCGAGAGTCGTGCCGCTGCCCGCGTAAGGGTCGAGGATCAAGTCACCGGGGTCGCTGAGGCTCAGGATCAGGCGCTCGAGGAGGGCTTCGGGTTTCTGGGTTGGATAGCCCGTTCTTTCACGTGCCACCGGAGCTACGATGCCGATTTCCCAGACGTCCCCAAGAGGAGCGCCCGGTGTGGCTTCCGCAGTCGTGCTGGAGCGCAGGCGTCGACCGTTCTTGCCGACGACAGCCTGCTGCTTGCGGCTGCCCCAGGTGGCGCGCGTCGATGCTGCTAGAGGTTCGTAGAGCTGGTTGAAGCGTGGGCGCGCCGAAGGATCCTTCACGTAGCGAAGCAACACATCGTGAACGCGCTGGAAATTGCGGGTCTTTGCCGGCCAGCGGCGATAGCGCCAGATGATCTCGCTCGCGAACGCGTCTTGTCCGAAAATTTCGTCACACAGAACTTTGACGTAGTGGCTCGTCTTGCTGTCGACGTGAACGACGACGCTACCGTGGGGCGCCAGTGTGCTGCGTAGCGCCTCGAGGCGCTCTCCAAGCTCGCTCAGGTAGTGCGTCAGGCCATCCCAGCGATCATCGAAGGCGTAGCGTGACGTGCGGGTGATGGTGCGTGAGCTTGCCGATCTGGTACGTTCGACGCGACTATGCGTGCGTCCTGTGAGAAACGGCGGGTCGAGGTACGCCAGTGTCACGGCCTCTTCGAGCTCTGGTTGCAGGGCATCCAGGGCCGATAGGTTGTCGCCCATCACCCATCGCAGCTCTGGCTGACCGCGCCGCACGCAGCGCAGCTTGCACGCCGGCCTGGGGCGCCGGGGTTCCTTGTCGAGGGCCAGACGAACTTCACAATCCATCGAGAAGCAAGGCTAGCCGGCGCGGGGTCTGATAGGCCAAGTTTGTGCGGAAGGGCTCGTGCGTGACTTTGGCTTGAGGGTTGCGGGCGACTGTGGGATTGAAGTCTCTCGTCGTCGAGGTGCGATACGTGACGGACACGCCAAACAGCCCGGTCGGTTCCTTCGGACCCCACACAGCGTCCTTGGCGCTGTCGCGTGCGGGTGTTCGCTTGGCGGTAGGAGCGCTTCTGCTTGCGATAGTGGCTGCCTGTGAACAGGCGCCGGTGGACGCTAGTCCAGGAGCGGTGGTTGATGCATTCATCGAGCGCATGCGCGGGGTGCACGGCGATCCAGAACGCGGTCGGCTGGCGGTCGAACTGCTCTGGCGTGATGGTCGCGAGGCCCTCCGAGAGCGAGCGGAGAGGGCAACGGCCGCGGCGGGACGGCCCGTGGAGGCTGCCGATATGCTGGTGCCCTCGCGCTTTTCAGTGCGTTTCGAGCCGACACGTTCGGAGGTCGAGACCAAAGGGGATTGGGCCCGCGTGACGCTGTTTGGCGCCAATAGCAGTGAGGTTGCGGAAGTGGCGTGCGTGCGTGAAGACGGGCACTGGCGCGTGGCGTTGGCGTTGCCCCCATTGCCTCCCATCGAAATGCGCGAGTAGCTGAGCCCTGGTTGAAACGCGCGAGGGGTCGCGCTCTGGTTGAAACGCGCGAGGGGATCTTCGGACAACGAAAAACCCCCGCCGGTGAGACCGACGGGGGTTTTCGGAGGGCTGCTACTGGCCCGAGTTGAGCTCAGTTTGAGAAGAAGATCGCTTCGATCTCGTCCTTGACCTCTTCTTCGGTCTTCTCTCGAGCGATCGCGATCTCTTTCACGATCAGCGAACGTGCCGTGTCGAGCATCCGGCGTTCACCGAACGAGAGCTGCTTGTTCGCCTTGAGACGATACAAGTCACGTAGGACCTCGGCGACATCGTAGATCGACCCGGTCTTGATCTTGTCCATGAAGCCCCGATACCGACGGTTCCACGTCTGGGTGTCGAAACCAATGGTCCGCTCTTTCAAGATGTCGAAGATCTCACGAATCTCTTGCTCGCTGATCACCTGACGCAATCCAACGGCGTTGGCGTTGGAGACCGGAACCATAATCTTCCGGTCCGTGTCCAGAATGCGGAGCACGTAGAAGCGTTGTCGGGATCCAGCAATGTCCTTTTCGTCGATGCTGATGACCTCCGCGACCCCTTGTGCGGGGTATACGGCCTTGTCCCCAACCTTGAATTCAACTTCTGCGCTTGCCTGCATGATTTCTCCTTACTCTACGAGGGACCGAAACACCGCCGTACGGGTCTTTCCGTCATGGCACCCTGCGTCTGGTCCGACGCTGGATCCCCTGACAACCCACGGTCTCCGAGATATATTCCCAGCTTCACCTTTGACCCGCCGGTGAAGCATGGTTACGAGGACTTGCTTGGTAACGACCTCGCAACTCCTGACTTGAACAGATCACTTTTGGCGGTCTCGGGTATACGTTTGCGGTATGCGTTTGCGATCTCTCGTTTGCGTGGCCCCAGTTTAGTGGGAAAGTGGCGGCGCGCGAAGGACCAGAAAAAAGGCATAGGCGCCGCCAGGCGCGAAACGTAGTCAAACGTCAGAACGGTGTCAAGAAAACTAGACACCCATCAAAATGGCTGCGCCCGATCGTACGTGTCGCTTGGTCTCAGAGCATAGCACCAAACCTGGGTATGGCCACTGGGCCGGTGTGGGTACCTGGCAGGACACGCAAAAACGCCCCCGGCCGCTACGTGGGCCAGGGGCGCTGCTCGCTCGTGATGTTGCTGGGTTAGTGCGCCAGGCTCTTGAGGTCGAGCATCTCTTTGACGTCGGGCATGACCACCAGTTCGACCCGGCGATTCTTGGCTTTGCCTTCTTCCGTGTCGTTGTTGGCGATGGGATCGGTCGAAGCGTACCCGGCCGCGCTCCAGTTGGTCGGATTGAGGCCGCCGCCCTGTTCCTCGATCGGCGTCACGAGATAGGTCAGGACCGAACGCGCGCGCATCGCACTGAGACCCCAGTTGTCCTTTAGGGGCCCGCGCCGCAGGGGAACGTTGTCGGTGTGTCCGGCCACCTGAAACTCACGATTGGCCAGGTCATCGTCCGTGCGAATCACCTCCGCTACCTGCGAGAGGATCTCGACGCCTTCGTCGGTCAGCGCATCCTTTCCCGAGGCGAAGAGCACGTCGCCGGGCAACGCGATGAGCATGCGGTTGTCCCGAACTTCGACCTTGAGTCCCAGCTGGGTCAGCTTCTGAAGCTTCTGACGCAGTAACTCGAAGCGCTGTCTGACCGCTTCGAGTTGCTTAGCGCGCTGCTCGTACTCCTTCAGTGCCAAGTTCTGCTGCTCGAGGCTCTGGGTCAGGTTGTCGAGATTCACGCCACTCTCGACGAGCTTCTTCTTCAGGTCTTGAATCTCGCCGAGTGCTGCTTGGTAGTCGGCATCGCACTTCTGACTCTGCTGCTGCTGAGCGCGGAGCTGCTGTCGCAGATTGTCGTTTTCTCGGACCTTCTGGTCCCATTCCTCTTGGCTGTAGCCGCACGCGCAAAGCAGCACGACTGCGCTGACTACCGAAAAAAAACTGAACTTGCGGCCGAAATCCGATCGTGTCTTCTGCATTGTTTGCACCCTCGTCACACCTACGCGGAGGCCGCCTTAACCCCTCCCCACCCCGGCCGTCAAGCTACGATGAAAGTTACCTGTTTCCGAGCGGTTACGCCTGAACCCTCGCAAGTGGACAAACTTCCAGTGTTTCGGCCGGGGGGTCTTGGGAGTTTCACTATACATGAGCTCCGTATGAAGAGTTTGCGGAGCTACTAAGGCCAAAACAAGCGATCTCGTAAAAGCCACTCGCACTTTTTACGTTGACACATCGCAATAGGTGGCAATATACGTCGTGCAACATACCTTGGGTGTACGTCATGTGTTGTGCGCCCTGGGTTCGCAGGAGGCAAGAGAACATGGCCGCTAAGAAGACAGCTAAGAAAACCGCTAAGAAGAAGGCTTCCAAGAAGAAGGCTTCGAAAAAGAAGGCTTCCAAGAAGAAGGTGAGCAAGAAGAAGGCTTCCAAGAAGAAGGCTTCCAAGAAGAAGGCCTCCAAGAAGAAGGCTTCCAAGAAGAAGGCTTCCAAGAAGAAGGCTTCCAAGAAGAAGGCTCGCCGCACCAAGAAGGCCTGATCGGCTTTCACGTCCTCCGAGCGACCCGTGCGGCGCCCGGGTGGTGACAGACCTTAGTGAGGGAGGTCTGCAGCGCCCGGGTGATTGCCAGGTCGCTCGGCTGTCTCGGCGCACTGCTGCTGACTTCCCACAATGGCGGAGGTCAGCGGCATCGTCGAGGCGCTCACATCAGGCAGGTCTCATGTCGCCGGTTCATCCGCAGCTCGACATGCAGCGTCAACGCCGAGTAGGAGCCTGGGTCTGCGGTAACGAAACCCGGCACTACTGGCGGCTGCCATTGCCCAAGTAGAGCTTGAGTGCGGCGGCCGAACGCCGCCGATCGAAGGGCACTTGGCTGAGCTCCCTGCGCTTCGATATCTGATGGAAAAGCTCCTCCAGAAAGTCGTGGAAGGCGACGCATTCATGGATGGCCGCGGCCAGCTGCTGCGGGTCGGCTAGATCCGAGTCGTTCAACTGTCCCATGGCGTTCATGAAGGCGTCGAAGCGGGGGTAGTCCGCAGCGCGCAGAAGCGGGTAACCCATGGACCGAAAGTAAGCCAGGAATTCGCGAACGTACTGGAACTCGTTGACTGGGCCCCACCGGTCTTGGGCCGGTGAATGTTCGGCCTTGGTGTAGAACGCTCTGAGGATCTGGGCGAACATCCACACATCGCGCCGGAAGCGCTCGCTCGTTTCTCGCCTCGCCGCCGTGTTGTCGAACACACCGCGTTCTTGAAGCTCGGCTCCGAGCGCCTTACCGAGAAAGAGAATGGCGTTGCGCAGAGCAGGTCGGAGGTTCGACAGCGACATCTGGACTGCGATCCGCAGCTCGCGCTCGCTGACACTCGTACCGGGGCTCGGAACGTCGTGAAAGAACGCGCGACGCATCTCGAGGCGCAGGTTGGCGGCGACCCCCTCGAGTGCGCTCTTGATGGCGACGAGTTGGCCTGCGTGTGCTCGAAGATCCGCCGATCTGCCGGAGAGCTCGCCCGCCTTTACCTCCCACAGCGAGCGGCGGAACGAGTCGGAGAGCAACTTGCCGCTCGAGCGCTGGAGGTAGTCTCCCAGCGCGCGCGCGTCGGAACGCAGCACACTCAACACGAAGTAGATCCGCCCGGCACCGCGGGGTGCCGGGCTCGGCTCACTCGCAATCTCGCCCAGCAGCCGCTGGTAACGCAGCATGCGAAAGAGCGAAAGAAACGTGAGGGCCACCAAGCGGTGCGCTTCGCCGGGCGGCACGCTCTCGATCAGACGGAGGATCTCGGCGGACTGAATGCGATCGAACTCGGGTCGGAACTCGAGCGCCGTGAGCGGATTGAAGTAGGCGTTGCGCCCGATCTCCCGCTGGATCAGAGCTAGTGCTGCGTAGAACAGGCGATACGGGATTTGAGGTGCGCGCAGCAAGCCCTCGACCACCTCAACGACGTTTGAGAGCGCGTGGCGCAGAGCGACCAGACTGTCGTCGGGATACGGTTGCTCAGCGCCCTCTCGCGCGAGCTGCGCCCGGACGTTATCCTCGGGCAGCACCGTCTCCAGGTAGCGATGGAAGACGAATTGTCGATCCCGTGAGCCCAACAGATGGCGGCACAGATCGATGGCGCGCAGCGCTGCGTCCCGAAAAAGGATGGTGCTGGCCCGGAAGTCTTGGGCCACCATCGGCGAGCGCCGCGGTGCGCCGGGGTGATTTCTGGGGTTGGCGAAACAGGCCGTCCCCTTCAGTAATACCTCGAATTCAAAAAGGATTTGCTCCTTGTTGCCCAGCGCGAGGTCCCCGAACCACGCATCCCGGCGATGGTGCTGCTCACGCTGCAGGTCCCGGGTTTCGCTCAGCAGGTGACTGACGGCATCCGGGGCGTTGCTGAACGCGTTGAGCTTGCTGAACGGGGTTGCCACGTCAGGGCCGGAAGTCGAAAGGGTAGTTGATCTCCGACTCGAAACCGCGAGAGGACGGAGGGAACTTGAGACGCTGAATGGCGCGAATGACGCACTGAACCAAAGCGTCTTGCCCGAGCGTGCTGCGCTCCTGGTTCAGCTCAGCGTGCTTGACGTTGCCCTGGGGGTCGATCACGAAGAAGATGGTCAACGTGCCGGCGAGCTCGGGAACCTTGCTGCGCTCCAAATCGTAGCAGTTGCGGGCGCTTTGGCGGTTGTTCAGCACCACGCGCTGAATCACCTCGGTGGTGCGTGTTTCGGCCGGGCCCTGCTGCGCACTCGCCGAGTCTGCTTTGCTGGCGGAATCCTCGGCTGGTGTTTCACTCGCAGTATCGGTTGCGGGGCTGTCGTCCGGCGATGGTTGTGCCGAGTCGTCTTCGGAGGGGGCGCCCCCCTGGTCGGACGTCTTTGGCTCTGCCTCCGAAGTGGTCCCTTCGGTGGCCACAGGCGCCCCTCCGGCGCTGGGCTCAGTCGCAGGGGCGTCAGTGGCCTGCTGCGCCGCCGGGGGAGATCCGCAAGCCGCCAACCACATGAGCAGGGTCAACGTCGCCGTTGAATGGTACCGCATCACACGGCCGTTATACCTGCTGATCGCTCGACCTCGGCACTCAAATCAGCTATCCCGCCACCCGACGAGCCCCAACTGGGCGCTGAAAGGTTGACTCGACGTTCTATGCGATTGCTGTGGGTGAATGTCCGCCGGGCTGCGGCGGCCGCGACATTGGGCCTTTTTGGCGTTCTAGGCAGTTGTGCGCCAGTACAAGCGCCAGAGCCAGATTGGCCGCCGCAAGCGTTGCAGTGGTACGAACGCGCGCAGGCGAGCTACCGATCGTTGGACTCCGATGACGCCACGGAGGCCATCGTCAAGGCGCTGCAGTTGCAGCCGAAGCGTCCCGAAGTGCGCCTGCTAGCGGCTCGTATCGCTCTGGCTCAGCTCGACTACGACGGTGCACTCGAGCAACTGCAGGGCGTGGAGGGGTCGGACGCACGCGCAGTGCGTGGCCGCGCATTTTGGTACTCGGGGCGCATCGCCGAGGCCTCCGAGGAGTTGGACGCTCTGCTTTCCGATCCCGACGTGAGGGATGCTTGGGCTTCGGGAGTGGTCAAGCTGGCGCGCGAAGGGCGGGGTCGCAAGCCCTTCGCCAAGAGCGGCCCCATGCTCGCCGTGATGGACATGCCGCGAGTGACGAACACGTCGATGGTGGTCCCGGTAGAGCTGAATGGGCAGCCCGTGCTGGGGCTGATCAGTACTGGAAGCACCGAGGTCATCATCGACTCAGCCGGTGGTCGCGAGCCTTCCTGGGTCAGCTTGCGTTTTCAGGAGCGAATCGAGGTCCGAGACGTTCCTGCGTTGACGCAGGACCTTTCCGGCATTTCGCGTGACCTCAACGCACCCATCAAGGTGATGTTGGGCTCGAATCTGCTGCGCCATCTCAACGTCACTTTCGACTTCTTGGGGAGGCAGTTCGTCGTGCGCAACTATGAGCCGCCGCCGCCGCCCGAGGCGACCAAGCTACCCATCCAGTACATTCGAGGTGGCGGCATGGTGCTCAGCAGCCAGATCGGTACCGAGGCGGAGGCTCCACGCTTCGCCCTCTTCGTCGACACGGGTTCATCCTACCCGTTGGTGCTCGACGAGCCAGCGTGGGAGCGGGCGAGGATCCCTGCGAGCTCTCGCACTCCGGTCAGTGGCCGCGCCGGTGTCTCGCAGGCGCGCCTGCCGCACCTGAGACTCGGTGCGTTCGGGATGACCGACGTCTCCGCCTTCGCGGGAGTGCCGTTCCAAGAGCTCGAGCAAGTGCTGGGCATCGAGCTGGACGGGTTGCTCGGCTCCGGCGTACTGAGCGCCTTTCGAGTGACGCTTGCCGATCAGGGCCGCACGATGTGGCTGGAGGACATGCCGGCAGCGTCGTCGTCCGTTCCGCTTGCCCCTGCTCCACCCGTCACCGAAGAAGACCAGCCCGTGACAGTGCCGGGCGATAGCCCTGGCTGACGCAATGGTTCAACTGGCCATCTATCCTGGAAGTTTCGACCCGCCGACGTTCGGTCATCTGGACTTGGTGGAGCGGGCCTCGAAGCTCTTTCCGAAGTTGATTGTTGCACTAGGTTACCATCCGAACAGGCAGCCATTCTTCTCTGCACATGAGCGCGTGGGCCTGTTGCGCAAGGTGTGTGCGCCGTTTCCGAACGTCGAAGTGGCCCAGTTCGACGGACTTCTCGTCGAGTATGCCCGCAGCATCAACGCGCGGGTCATCGTGCGCGGGCTTCGGGCGCAGACGGACTTCGAGTACGAACTGCAGATTGCCCACGCCAACGCGGATCTCGCTCCAGAGCTCGACACGGTGTTCTTGCCCACCCGCACTCGTCACGGGTTCATTTCAGCTTCGCTGGTCCGTGAGATATCGCGCCACGGAGGCGACGTGACGCGCTACGCGCCTCCAGAAGTGTGTGAAGCTCTGGCGGCGAAGTACCGCGCGCTCGACCCAGGTTGAGCGGCGCGGAAGACGCGCGGCCGAAGCGCTCGACTTCCCGAGAGGTCGACGCGCCCAGTGAGTGAGTCGGGCGCGACGTCGTCCGCCTTACGAGTAGAACGCCAGTGGCGTGGGCATGAACAGCAGCACGAACAGGACCAGGCATCCGACGGCAATGGCTCGCCGCAAGGGTGAGAGCGTCCCGCGGTCGAAGGGGGGATGGTCGGCGCCTCCTCCCATGCGTGCCATCGCACCCGTGACTCCAAACCAGAGCAACCAGAACAACGAATTGCTCACTCCCTCTTGCCAATCCATTTGGCTCACACCCTGCCAGATGGGCCCCAGGAAGCTCCACAGGTTGTAGACGAAGAGTAACAGTAGGCTGCGCCGGATCCAGCGCGCTACGTGGTGCTGTCTTTCGCCCAGCCACGCGAAAGCGATGTGACCTCCGTCGAGCTGGCCCCAGGGCAGGAGATTGATCATCGTGATGAACAGGCCGCTCCAGCCTGCCAGGGCGGTCGGATGCAAAAAGACGTCGTGACCCTCCGGCATCGGACCGAGTACGAGTCGCTTCACCAGCCAGTAGAGCAGGCTTTGCCCCTCCTGGACGTAGCCGCCGTCCGCCATCGCATGCACTTCGGACAGGTGCAGGCCGAAAGCCAACACGGGGATCGCGACGACCATGCCCGCGAGTGGCCCAGCGGCGCCGATGTCGAGCAGCGCGTTGCGCGAACGGATCCGTTCCGGCATCACGATCACGGCGCCGAAAGTGCCGAACATGACGACCGGCATGGGAATGAAATAGGGCAGCGAAGCGGGCACACCGTGGATTCGCGCCGCGATCCAGTGTCCGAACTCGTGAAACAGCAAGATCAGCAGAAACGGGATCGCGAAACTCGGCCCGCCGACGAAAAACACGCTGCCCACGGTCAAGCCGAAGAGTAGCAAGTTGGTGCGCCAGTTGCCCGTCGAGGGACGCGATGGTGCCTCTTCTCTCACCCGAGGCTCTCCGCCAGCGCGCGCGCCAACGTCTCCAGCCGCCCGGGCAGACTCGCGCGCAGGATGCCAGTGTCCGTCCGTAGCTGGAAATCGCCGCGCTTCAAGTTCTCGTTGGCTTCCACGGTGATGGGGATGGGACGCGGGGGTGCAGCTTGCAAGGCTTGCCGCAGCAGGTCGACGTCTCGAGGATGCACTTCGAATCGGATCTGGCGCACGCCGCGGACTTCGGAGAGCACGACGTTTGCCATGTCATGCACCGTGCTTTCGTCCAGCTCGATGCTGCGCCCCACGAGACGTTCAGCCAATAGACGCGCCACCTCGATGCTGCGAGCGCGGGCGCGCTGATCGAGCTGCTCTTCACTCAAGGCAATCTTGACGCGCTCGCTGACGGCCCTGGCCAAACCTTCCTCGAACCCGGCTTGCTCGGCAGCCGCGCGGATCTCAGCCGTCTCTCGTTCGGCTTGGGCAAGTCGCCTTTCGACCTCCGCTTGCAGCCGAGCGCGGATTTCTCGGGCTTCGAGCTCCGCTTGCAGCCGCTCGCGGCGCAGAATTTCCGCGCGGTTGGGGGCGACCGCTTCACGACGCAGTGACGTCGAGTCGAAGCTGTCGCGCGGAAGTATGCGCGCGCGCTGGGCCATTCTCAATTGAGTTCGCGTGTCGAGAGATCACTCATGATGTCTCTCAGACAGCGAGCCAGCCATCGTGTTCGCACCGTGCGGTCCGGGTCACACAGCCCCTCCACCACACCGTGCGTGCCCTCGTCGCTCGGGGCACAATCCCGAAGCACCTGCCCGCGGACGTTCATCAGGTACAGCATGCCGACGAAACCGCGATTGAACTCGTCGCTCATGGTCAGACTCCGAGGTTCTTTCGCAGGCGCTGCTGTGGCTCTTCGAGGTTTGGCTTGAACTCTTCGCCGGTGATCGTCTCGACGGCTTCGACGTAGCGCTTGACGGCTTCGATCTTCACCTCGTCCGGGATGTGGGGGATCTCGCCGTCGCCGGTGAAGTCGCGCTCTTTCAGCCAGCGCCGGACGTACTCCTTGTCGAAGCTCTCCGGCGGCTGACCGGACTCGAAGCGCTCCGGGTAGCTGCTCTGAAACCAAAAGCGCGACGAGTCGGGAGTGTGGATCTCGTCGATGATGACGATGCGACCGTCTTTGGTCTTGCCGAACTCGTACTTCGTGTCCACGAGGATGAGCCCTCGCTCGGCGCATTGTTTCTGTCCAAACGCGAACAACTCCATCGCCAGCTTCGCGGCCGTGTCGAACTCACTTGGCGGCATCTTCGTCAACTCGAGGATCTCTTCGCGCGACGCGGAAACGTCGTGATCGCCGTGAGCTGCCTTCGTGCTGGGGGTTAGGAGCACTTCGGGAAGCTTCTGGTTCTGCTTCAGTCCGTCTGGCAAGGCGTGCCCGCAAAAGGAACGCGCGCCGTTCTGGTAGTGCACCCAGATACTCGTCGACGTCGATCCCGTGAGGTAACCGCGCACCACCATCTCGACCGGCAGCGGTTCACACTCCTCTGCCACGGTCACGTTGGGGTCAGGCGTCGAAATGACGTGATTGTCGGCGATGTGCCTCGTCTGCTCGAACCACCAATTGGCGACGTGGTTGAGCACTTGACCCTTCAAAGGCAACGTGCCGAGCACACGGTCGAACGCGCTGATACGATCGGTGACGATGATCGTGCGTTTGCCGTCCTTGCTGTAGTTGTCCCGCACCTTCCCTTCGTACTTCTCGCCCAACTGGGGAAAGTCCGTGCGGTCCAAAGGGTGACTGAGCGCTTGCTGAAAGTCGGCCTCGGTGATGGATGACATAGCGCTGCTTTAGCGGCCTTGATGAGCTCTTTCAACGCCTGGAGACGCGAACATTCTCCAACGAGTCGGCTCTCGGGTGGACGGTTGCACTCAGCGTGGCGCGAGCCGCGGCGACAGGCGTTAAATCATGGGGATTTGCGCAACTGGGAGCTATGGTCCCCGCGATGCTTCCACTGGCCCTGGCGTTCGGCACGCCCCGACGGCTGCCCAAAGCCTCTCAGCTCGACGGCAGAGTCGTGGTGCTCGACATCGCTTTTGCAGCTGGCGGTAAAAACGCCGGTTTCGAGGCCGTCACCCTGCCCCTGATCGACGGCCTGGGCGAGCGGCTTCGCGGCTGGGTCGATCACCACGATCACGATCGGCACGTCGAGTATCGGGATGACCCGCGTTTCGTGTTGTGCACCAAGGCCGAGCATGGCGCCTGCCCCGAGATGATCACCCCCGAGCTGGTCGAGCGCATCGGCGACGTGGACACCGTGGTTTGCCATACGGATTTCGATGGGTTGGCGAGTGCCGCCAAGTGGATGCGACGAGGGATCGAACCCTACCCGGGCTGTGATCGCGACGCTCACGCCATCGACACGCGGCTTGGCAAGCCGAGCCCCATTGCCGACCGGTTCGACCGCGCATTGCGCGCCAGGCCCAGGGACAACGGACTGTTCGGCATCATCGTTCGCCATTTGTACGAGGGTTTGGAGGATGCAGGCTTGTGGGAACCCATCGACGCGGCGTGTGCCGAGCTCGCCGCGCTCGAAACGGAGACCCGCCGCGCCGCACAGCGCTATCGCGTCTACGATCCAGGTGTCGCGTTGGTCGACGTGCGCTCTGGCATCGGCCGATTCGAAAAGACCTTGCTGCTGCTGCTCGGCCAAGAACGCGCGCCGGTCAGTGTCGTGATCGACGTGCACAACGTCACGGTCGCAGCTCGCTTCGACAGCGGGTACAACTTTCTTCGCCTCTTCGGGCTGTCGGGGGGCATGCCGACCCGCGTATCGTTGCCTCACCGTAAGTTGCCCCAGATCCTGTCCGCGCTGGGTGTTTCTAATGCCGATCAGCAATCGATCTCGTGACGTCCCCGCACCACCCGCATTCGAGTTACCGATGTTGACCGATCTCGCTTTTCCGAAGCTCCGCCTGGCTGGGGCACTGGCAGCGTCTGTTTTCGCCACCGCGTTCCCCTGTGCGGCAGACGGAAGCGCGGCGCCGCCCGCATCGACTCCATCCGCGGTCACTCCGGTCGAACAGCCCCCAGCTGCGCCGAAACCCGCGGTTCGACCTCGCGTCTTGGCTCGCGCGCTGGCCTCGGGTGGCTTGCCCACCCTAGCTCTCGGCGTCACCGATGAGTCGCTGCTGGCGGTTGCGTGTCGCGGTCGCTGTGATTGGGGCGCCGCCGTGGATCTCGGGATACCTCGGGAACTCCTGTCCTCCGTGACGCATGACGCAGTGAGCGTTCTCAGCATCGGGCAGCGGCGAAAGGCCCTGCGCGTGAAAGTCGGCTCTCCTGAGCGGAGCTGGCAGGCGGTTGTCGCGGCTTCTCCTGAGGGGACAGCGCCTGTGATCGCTCACGCCGGATTCGTCGGCTATGGCTCGGGTACGCCCGGGCAGCGCCAAGGACACGCCGTCGAAGCCTTCGACAAAGAGAATGGGGAAGTCGACGTGGTGGTCGGTGACCTCGACGAGAGTGTACAGCTTTGCGGTCGCTCCACCCTGTTGGGCCCGAGGGTACTGCACGCGCCGGAAATGAAGCTCCGAGGAATTCGTTTCCAGCGCCTGACCCAGGCCGAACGTGATGCCGCGCCGCGCTTGGCCGCCACGCTCGACCCGGAGCCCGTGGACCATCCAGTACTGCAAGCCCGTGTCGCGTCGACGGGCACGGCCCAAGGCGCTGCCCTCACCGACGGCAACATCGCGACGGCTTGGGCGGAAAAGCGGGGAGGGGACGGCAGCGGCGAATTCATCGTCACCGCCGCGCCTCCAGAGTTATCACTGTCGCAGATTCACTTCCGGCTGCGTCCAGAAGGAGAACAGTCCGCCGCTGCCGTCGGTCCACGGCGGATTTGGCTGGCGCTGCGCGACCAGCTCTTCCACGTGACGTTCCCGGAGGACGCCTGGGGGGCCGCCCCCGGTGCAATATTCAGCGTGACGCTACCACAGCCCGTCAAGACGGACTGTCTGGCGCTGGTGCTCGATGCTGCCGATCGGGAGGGCGACGTCGATGTGACTATCGCCGAGCTCAGCGCCCGCGCCGAGGTGACGGACGAGCAAATTGCCGAAGCTGTGGCGGCTCTGGCCGGTGATGAGGCATCGGCTGCTGCTGCCGGCCGTCTTCTCTCGGCCCTCGGGGCCGTGGGTCATCGGGCGGTAGACCGCGCGTTCGCCAAGCTCCCCGAGCGAGGCAAGCTCCGCGCCTTGAGCTTGTTAGATGCGGCGTCATGTCAGACTTCGGCACGAGCGTACGCCTTGGCGATCGATGGCGAACTCGGTCCGTTGCAGCAGCACGGTGAACGCTCCTTGCGCCGTTGTGCGCCCAGTATCGTGCCGCGGCTGCTCGAGCTCTTCGCCAACGCTCGCGGGGCGCGCTTGCAGTTTTTGGGCGAGCTGCTCGTGGGCTTGGCGCCTGACAAGGTCGTGGATGTCGCCGTCGCAGAGCTCGCCAAGAGTCGTCGGGAGCGGCGCCAGGTGCTGCGCGAATTGACCGGGCAGGCGCTGGCGGCGCCTCCCGCTCTGGCGAGGGTTGGGCACTGGCTGGGGCAAGCTGGACTGTCGCCCAAGGCGAAGATCGATCTTTTGCGTGCTTCAGGTGATCGGGTCGTCGAGTTGCAGCCGCAGGCGGCGGTGCTCGTTCACCGGCTGTTGGGTGGCGAGCCAGACTTCCGCACCCGTTACTTGCTGCTGGGCCCACTGGCTCGCTTGGCAACCGTCGACGCGAGTTCCGAGGCCACGTTGGTACGCTTCGTCACTGGTGACCCGCATCCCGCCGTTCGCGCCGAGGCGGCGCGTCTCGCGACGGCAGCACCCCCGCTGCTCGATGCGCTGATGCGCGCCACGAACGATGATCAGGTGCGAGTGCGCGAGGCAGCAGTGACCAAGCTCGGCGAATACCAGGTGCGTGAGGCGACGGGCTTGTTGGTTCAGCGGGTGGAGACGGATCGGTGGCCTTTGGTGCGAGCCGCGGGGGTACGCGCGTTGCGCGAACTTCCGGCCTCCGCTGACGTGTTGAGCGTGCTGGCGGACACCGTCGAACTCGACGTTTCGCCTGAGGTGCGTCGTCCGGCGGTGCTGTCGTTGGGTCTTCAGGGGGGCCACGCGCATCTCGACGTGGTGCGCGACGTGTTTCGGGACGATCCAGACCCTCACGTGCAAGCGGCTGCGGCCGCAGCGTTAGCGCAACTCTGCGACTACTCCATGCTCGAGGAGTTGACCGAGTCGGCTTTGGCGTTGGCCCACATCGGCAACAGTGAACGGGCCACGATTGTTGGCCGGGCAAGCCTCGCCGCGCTAGGCCGACTCCACCCCAAAGACCTGAAGCAACGCCTGAAGGCGTTCGAGAGTCCTGATACGCCGGTGATTGCGCGTACCGCCGCCCGGCTCACCTTGTCTCACCCCGAACCCTGCCCCAGATGACCCAGTCCCGCGAACTGTCACGCTCTCTGTTGAAGCCTTCCGAAGCGGCCCACCTGGCGCTGGCGGGGGGCGCCGTGTGGTCGCTGGTTTCTCTGATGCGGGGTGCCGCGGTGCTCGACATCGTGTGGCTGGGGGCTTGTGGTGGGCTGACACTGTGGCTTGCGGTCGTCGCGCTCGGCACCCTCGCGGGTGACCGTGCCGCGATGTCGCGGATCGGAGTCGCCACCGCGTTGCTACTGCTGGCGAGTTTGGGTCTGGGCACGCTGCTCGAGGCCAAGACCCATCATCGTCCCCTCGCGGCGGTCACTTGGGTGCTCCTGTCACTCGCGCTGTCCGCTTTGACGGCCCTGATCGCGTTCCGCTGGCGGTGGCGTCCGGAAGTTGCGGCGGCGCTATTTGGTATGGCTCTGGCATTGTGCGTGTGGCAGCTAGCCCCGGCGCTGGCGGGGGCCGTCATCGCGGAGATCGTGCTGGGGTTGACCTTGCTGGCTGCCCTGTTCTGGCTACTTCGTAGAGCTGGTGACCGGTTCGCGAGGTTGTGGATCGTATCCGCGGCGCTGATGGCACTGGGGTGCACCGGCGCGTTCGTGGCGGGGGCCAGCGCGCGATTGCACCAAATTGCTCCAGTCGTCGCCGGGCCCATTGGGCTGTTGCACTGAACGTGGAAGCAGAAGGCGATCACTGCGGAGAGCGACTCGGCGCCCGAGCGTAACGCCGCGTCGAGCGCTGTGAAGTTCGTCAAGTCTCCGGTGGCACTCGGCCCGCGCGTGGTCGCATCTTTGACGCAACACAGCCGCAGAAGTGGCCGCCGCTCCGGTTGGATTTGTTAGCGGGCATCGGCTGCGGCGTTGACGTCGGCGCGGACCGGACTCAGCCTTGAAGCACGAGCGGTCGCGTCGAGTGCTCGTGTCCTCCGAGCTGTCATGCGTCCGCACCTGCTGAGTCCATTCTGGAAAGTGCTACGAGCGCTCGCCGTGTCGTTGGCTCTGCTGTGGGCTCCATCCGCGCTAGCTGACGAAGCACGCGTCCCCGCGGACACGCCTTCCCTCTCGGGCAAAGACGTGGTGTTGCCTCAGCTGCCCGCGGGTTATGAGCAGAAGCACCTGGGTTGGCTGCACTTGGCCTACCCTCCGGAGCTGTCGCAGTGGCAGGACGAGCTCATCGAGGAGGCGACGGAGTTCAAGCAAACCGTCAATGCTCGCCTCGGGCAGCAGGTACTGCAGGAGGTTCACGTGCGCCTGGCGGAGAACGCCGACGACATGAAGGCTCTCGCTCCGCCGAACGCGCCCTACCCCCCGTATGCCGCGGGTGTCGCGTATTCGCGTCTCGGTATGATCCTGCTCACCAACGAACCCGTTCACGCCGGAGACGGTCACGACTTGCGGACTACTTTTCGTCACGAGTTGGCCCACGTCGCGCTCAACGACGCGCTTGGCGGTCATCGCGTGCCGCTGTGGTTCAACGAAGGGTTGGCGATTCACCTGTCGCGCGAAAACACGTTCGCACGCACGCGTGCACTCGCGACCGCGAGTATCGCTGATGAGCTGCTCCCGTTGACGGAACTGAATCGCCGCTTTCCGAACGACATCGTCGGCGTGCCACTGGCGTACGCTCAGTCTGCGGATGTCGTGCGCTTTCTGCTGAGGACCCAAGATCAGGAGCGCTTTCGGCTTCTGATCTCGCGGCTGCGGCGCGGTCAGGCTTTCGACAGGGCCCTCTATGACGCGTATGGCATGGACGTCTACAACTTGGAGCGCTCCTGGTTGGAAGATGTCGAAAGTCGCTTCAGTTTCTGGCCAGCGCTGTTCAGTGGAACGGTGATCTGGACCATCGGGGTCGTGCTCGTGACCTTGGCTTGGCGCCGCAAGCGCGCCAAACAGCGCAGGACGATGGCGCGCTGGGCCCATGAAGAAGCACTGGAAGATGCTCGCACCCAGCGCGCGCTTCTGGCCAAGCTGGATCAGCCGTCGACCCCGCCCGCGTGGGTCGTCAAGCGGCCGTCGGATTCGCCGTCATCTCCTGCCGTCGCCCCGCGCGATTCGATCGTGCCCAAGGTCGAGCACGACGGCAATTGGCACACCTTGCACTAACCAACGCTGCACTGCACTGAGCAGCGTCACGCCGTCAAGCGCGCCCAAGGCGGGATGGACCTACGGGGTGCCCCGGGGGGCTTGGCCCGAAGTGCCATCGTCGAGCTCTGCGACGTGGTGCTGCTCGTGGCTTCGCGCTTCGTCGATGATGCGCTCGAATACCCGACGCACGGTTTCGGGCCGCAACGGCTCTTTGCGCGCTGCTACCAGGCGTTCGATGATGTCTCGCTCCCGGTTGGGGTCGTAGACCTTCATGCCATGGGCGCGTTTGATGTCGCCGACTTGCAGCACGTACTCGAGCCTCTTGTGCAGCAGGTCGAGGATTTGGTGGTCGATGCTGTCGATCGCCTCCCGCTGTTTTGATAGGTCGGGCGCCTTCACGCTGCGCATTGTACACGACGACCATGGCTCGCCCACTCCGAAAACAGGGTCGCCACAGGTGCGTTGGCGGGTGGGCCCAGATCGGCTAGCGAACGCGGGCTTCACACCCTTCCAGGATGTCGATGCGATCCCACTCTCCGTGCTTCCAGCTCTCGCAGGCCTCACCCAGCAGGGTGATGCTCGTTTCTGTCGTCCATTCCCAGCCGTCCGCGTCCTCGGCCTCGAGCTCCACGTCGTTCGCGAAAACCCGCACCAGCGCTGCTCGTTCCGGGGCCTCTTCGAGTTCGAGGTGACAGTCTAAAGATAACTCCTGCCCGAGGGTCGTCAGCGTGGTCGCCAATTGCTCCACATCGTCGACGCGGTAGTATGCCGTGCCGGCGTCGGTCTGGGCGGTCCCTGCGGCGCGCGCCATCTCGTCGAGTACGTCCGCGTAGACTTCGCTTCCCGGAAAGCCGATGATGTACGTTCTGACGCCATTCGTGCGCAGCTTCTGCACTTCGCGCGAAGCGTCGTCTTCGTCCAAACAAAGATGCGGGAAGAGCGCCGCCTGACAGCAGTTCAGCTCGTCGTCACAGGCAGTCCCGTCCTCGAAAGTGAACGCTTCGATGTTGGCGATACAGCGCTCGGGGTCGCAACTCTCCGAAGTGTCACAGTTGGGTGCGCCATCGGTCAACAAGAAGAGGAACGTCCGAGACTGGAGTTCGCTCAGCGCGGGCAACAGCTCCTGGAGCGTCGCGGTCACCGGCGTTGCTCCGGTCGGCGTGAGCTTGCGCAGGGTGAATAGCAGTGCGTCCAGCTGAGGCCCAACCGCAGCCGGATCCTCCGGACGGCGATCGCCCGGGCGCAGCTCGAACACCTCAGTGCCCGCCGCGCACGCGTCTTCGCTTTGTGGCGCTGGGAAGACTGCGGCTCCGAAATTGACCCGGTGCCCGACTTTCATCAGCATGTCGCTGATTGCGGTGCGAGCGGCCCGGTGTCGAGTCATCCCGCCGGAGTCCGGCATGGTGTCGACCATGCTCTCCGAGGTGTCGAGCAGGAAGTAGAAGTTGGGGCGTTTGATCGGCAGTTCGATCGCCGTCTCGCCGCACGGACTGGAGCCGCCCGTCTCTTCGATGAGCTCCGCCGAATCGGTGTCCGGCGCCGGCTCGGCAGCGTCTCCCGCTAGGGGGGGGTGGTCTTGTGGTTGACTGCAACTCGCGCACGTCAGGCCCGCCGCCAAGAGGCACGCTGCCACTGCGCGCATCGTATTGGGTGTGCCTGTCATGAGGTGGTTCTAGTTCACGGGGCAGGATTGTCGAACGAGCTCGAGTCGAGTCCCGAAGTTTGCCTGTAGCCGAGCTTGGTGCGCGGCGCCGAGCTATGTACTCTGCTGTGCGCGTGAGCTCCGAACCCAACAAGGCACGCGCGAGCTGGACTGCCAGCGCGCGTGAACGCGGTATCTACGTACTGTTCGCCATCAGTGTGCTGGTGGCGGTGCTGGGTGTGGCGCGTTGGTCTTTTTGGCCGCTGACGCTGGAAGGTGGGGAGCTTTCAGTGCCGGGCACGACGGCCGCGCTCGAAGTGTTGGTGAGCTTTCGCGCCGAGACGCTGAGCGTCGCCCACGACGCCGGCCTACGGGAGGTGCTGGACGCCGGTGCGCGTTCCGAGCCAACGTCGGCAGAAGCTCGCGCCTTGGAGGGTGCGACGGTGCGCGTCTATGCGGAATCGCCAGATCGCCGCTTTGCGCTCGTCGGCTCGGGAACTTCGGACGCGGACGGGAGCGTCTCGTTGCGGCTCGCGCCTGGTCCCTTGTGGGTCCTCGCCGAAGGGCCGGGCACTTCTCGTGTGTCTCGTCGGGTGGTGCTGCGGGAAGCGAGTCGCACACGTCTGCTGGTCACTTCCGCGAGAAGTCTCGCGGTGAAGGTGTTGGACGACGAACGGTCGCCCATTTCCGGTGCAACGGTGCTGGTCGACGATAGCGACGCTCTGCCGTTCGGCGCACTCACGGCCGTCGATGGGGCTGCGACCTTCGATCGGCTGGGCAAAGGTCCCTACCGGGTTCGGGTGTACGCTCGGGGTTTCGAAGCGGTTGAGCGTGTGGGCGTCAGCGCCGACCTGGAGATCGTGCTGCGCAAACTCGGCGGACTGGGCGTTTCGGTCGTCGACGGCGCTGGTAAGCCCGTGCCGGAAGCGGAAGTCTACATCGTGGGCTCCAGCTTGTGGCCCGCACGTCGCTTGCTCACCGACGCCGAAGGCAAAGCCAACCTCGGCGGACTGTTGACCGGGGTCTACGACCTGCGCGCCCGCAAGGGTTCGTTGGTGTCTGCGGTTCAATCCGGTGTTCGTCTCGAACGCGGCCAACGCCGAGAGGTCCAGCTCTCGTTGCGAGCCGGCCGCTACGTTCGAGTTCGAGTGACGAGCGACAAGCCCTTGTCTCGACCCATCGCCAACGCGTCGGTCGTATTGGCGGAATTCGGGCTCAGTCCGTTTCCGATGACGACCCGCACCAACGACGATGGCCTGGCGTCGATCGGGCCCCTGTCGCCTGGGCCCGCGTTCTTGTCCGTGCGCGCCAAGGGCTACGTGGGCCGCGGGGCCATTCCCGTGGACGAGAGCTCGAACGAGCCGATGCACATCGTCTTGATGAAGGGCGGAAGGCTCGACGGAAAGGTGGTCGACGAAAATGGTCACGCCATCGCCGGAGCTCGCGTGGAGGTCATCGGCCTAGATACGGACGGCCAGCCCATCGCCGAGACTCCGCTACTTGCGGCGTATCGCGACGCGCATTTCGACTTTGCGATGAAGCCACTTCCGCTCATTCCAGCAGGTGAACTCGGTGTGACCGTGGGGCACGTGCCCTACGTCACCGAGGCGGGGGGTGGCAGCACGAGCTTCACCGATCTGCCTGACGATTACCAGCCGTGGATCAGCGACGTCGAGGGTCGATTCAGTGCCCATCCCGTGCCACCGGGTCGGGTGCGCGCCCTCGTACGACATCCCGCCTACGTGGAGGGCTTGAGCGAGACGGTGGTGCTCGGTCCAGGAGGCGAGCAGGAAGTGGTGGTCGTTCTGGCCGAGGGTGGGCGTTTGATTGGGCGTGTGGTGGATGAACGAGGTTTCCCCGTTGCCAACGTGCGGGTGGTCGTCGCGGCGACGAGCGGCAGTTTCGAACGCAGCTTGCAAAGTGAGTCGGACGGCATGTTTCGCCTCTCTGCCGTCCCCCGGCAGATCAGCGTGTCCCTGGCGAGAGCGGATGCGCCGACTCGCTTCGTGTGGCGGGAGACGCTGGTTGTGACGCCGGGCGAGGAGCGTGAGCGCGAGTTCGTGCTGCCGGCGCAGCGGGAGGATCTCGACTGGAAGGTCGTCGACGAAGACGACGATCCGATCGACCTGGCTCAGGTGACGGTGTTGAGCCTGCAACCCGAGGTCCCGCTGCGTCAGACGCAGTTCACGCGCGAGGACGGGCAGGTGAAGATAGAAGACGCTTCAGGGCTTTCCCTGCGGGTCAACGTGCGGGCGCCGGGCTTCATCCCCATTTCGGAGCAACTGGCCAAGGCGCCCAAGGAACGAGTGATCCGTTTGCAGCGGGGGGTTCGCGTCGTTGGCAAGGTCACCGCCGTGCGGGGCCACGCGGAGGTGGCGGGGGCGCGCGTCACCGTAGTTTCGGGGACCCACAAGGATGGCACCGTCACGAACGCTCGCGGCGCCTTCGAGTTCGAGCAGGTCCCCAAAGGCAAAGTGACGTTCGAGGTGACCCACGACGACTACGCCGGCGCAACCGTCGAGGTCAGGGTGGAAGACACGGGCAGAGCGGACCGTGCCTTCGAGCTGCCCCCCATCGACTTGGCAGAAGGCGCACAGCTTTCGGGTGTGGTCGTCGACGCAGAGGGCGAGCCGGTCGCCGGCGCACGAGTCGCGACTCAATTCATGGGCACCTACCTCTCGCGGGGCAGCCTGCCTCGGGGCAGCGTGACCTCCGACGATGAGGGACGCTTCACCTTGCGCGGTGTCGCGCCAGGAAGTGTCGAGGTGCACGCTGTTTCGCCGGCAAAGGGGCGTGGTGCTCTGCAGGTGCTCGTCGAGGCGGGCGACGAGCTAGATGACTTGACGCTGGAACTGAGTGAAGAAGCACCGGAAGAGGTACTTCCCGATCAAGGCGGTTTCGCCGTCACATTTGGCGAGCGCGACGAAGCCGGCGGAGTGGCAGTCGTGATCGTCGACGTTGCGCCGGAAAGTGAGGCGGAGCGGGCCGGTCTGGAGGCGGGCGACATGCTGCTCTCGGTCGACGGGCAACGAGTGCGGAGCATGGGGGCGGCGCGTCGCGCGACGAGCGGTCGTTCGGGTACGGACGTCGTCGTCCGCGTCTCGCGCGGCGGACGCGAGCAGAGTTTCCGTGTCCGACGCGAAGCGCTCAGCCGCTGAGTGCCGAATTACGAGTATTCCTTGAGCAGCAACTTGGCGATGGTCTGCAACTGCATGTTGCTGGTGCCTTCGTAGATCTTGCCGATCTTCGCGTCGCGAAAGAACTTCTCCACCGGGTACTCTTTGGTGAACCCGACACCACCCAGGAACTCGACGGCTAGCGATGCGCTTCGTTCTGCTACGTCAGACGCGTACAGTTTGGCCATTGCCGCCTCTTTGATGAAGGGTTGCCCGGCGTCTTTGAGTCGTGCGGCGTTGTACACCATCAGGCGTGCAGCCTCGATCTCTGTCGCTAGACGAGCGTATTGAAACTGGACCCCTTGGAATTCGGCGATGGCGGTGCCGAATTGCTTGCGCTCCAGGATGTAGCCCATGGCGGCATCGAACGCTCCCTGGGCGATACCGAGCATCTGCGCACCAATGCCGATGCGCCCTTCGTTCAGTGTCTCAATCGCGATCTTGTAGCCCTTGCCAACTTCGCCCAGCACGTTCGCCTTGGGAACCTTGCAGTTCTCGAGGTTCAAGGCGCAGGTGCTGGAGGCACGTATGCCCAGCTTGTTCTCCTTGGCACCGACTGAGAAGCCCTCGAAATCTCGCTCGACGAGGAACGCCGTGATGCCCTTGTACCCCTTGTCGGGCGCCACGTTAGCCAGAACGATGAACAGCTTGCTCTCGTGGGCGTTGGTGATCCACAGCTTCTGACCGTTCAGCAGCCAGTGGTCGCCTGCGTCCGTGGCGCGGGCTTTTAGGGCGAAAGCGTCCGAACCAGAACTCGCTTCACTCAAGGCATACGACCCGACCCAATTCTCGGTCATCTTGGGCAGATAGCGATCTTTTTGTTCATCTGTGGCCCAACGCAGTAGCGCGTTGTTGACCAGGGTGTTCTGCACGTCGACCAATACCGAGAAACTCGCGTCCACCCGAGCCAACGCCTCCACGCCCAGAATCGCGGTGAAGAACGAACTGCCCGCTCCGCCCCAGCGTTCCGGTATCTCGATGCCCATCAGCCCGAGCTCGAACAACTCGTCAATCAGCTCGGGCACCATCGCAGCCTGCTCGTCCATCTTGGCGACGTGCGGGCCGATGCGGTCTCGTGCGAAGCTCAGGACACTGGATTGGAACAGGCGTTCTTCCTCGGACAGCACGGTGATGGCGCTCATGAGGCAGTTATACCTCAGCCGAGCCGCATGCCTACGGGAACTGCGCCTGCGCCGTCACTCAGCGGGGTCGTCGCAAGCTACCACACCGCAATCTGGCTCCACTCGGTTGCAGGGGTTGACCACGCCAGGTGGGATGTTGCCCTGCACGTGGCGCCAAGTTCCTTGCACGAGACGGCAGATGACGATGTTGGGGTTGGGTCCCGCCATGCTTTCATGGGAATGGTCGTTGGCGTTCACCATCGGTGTCCAAGACTCGTCGTGAACTTGAGCGATGTACGCCGTGGCCGTGTCCGGGATGGTCCCCGTCGCAGCGCTGCGCCAAACGTACGCCCACTGGTCGTTGCCCATGTCTACGCACAACCGACGCGCCGAAGCGAGCGACTCGTAAGCCGTTTGCAGGTTGTTTCGCACTTCTGGTTCGAAGAAGTACAGCACGGCAATCTCGTCCCAGTCGATGTCGATCGAACCGCTGGCGATCTCGAAATGCACGATCATCATGTCCTGCTCCGGGATCCCTTCGGACGTGATCCGCAGATCCAGTGGGGCGCAGGTGCCGTCGTCGCAAATGCCGGAGGCGCATCCTGGGCCACGGCCGCAGGTCGCGCCGATGCTGCCGGGCTCACACTCACCGGCGACACAACGCGCGCTCACGCAGTCGTCGTCCGAGCGACAATCGTTTGCGACCGTAGAAAGTGCACACTCATCGTCGACGCAGGAGGAGCTGAGGCAATCGCCGTCGTCGCGACACTCGCTCTCCGCCCCCCCGAGGTCACAAGTTTCGTTGCAGAGCGAGCTCAGGCATTCGGAATCCTCCTCGCACTCCACGCCTGCGCCGTTGCCGGTGCAGGTGTCGTCTTCGCAGAAGCCACTCGTGCAGTCCCCGGGTAGGACGCAGCTTGCTCCGACGCCGCAGGGCTCACACGCTTCGCCGCCACAGTCGACGTCGGCCTCCCCCGGGTTCAGGCGCTCATCCTCACACGAGGCTTCGAGACAGACGTCGTCGCAACTGTTGCTGAGACAATCCACGTGCTGTTCGCAGGTATCTCCGACGTCGCACGGGTCGCACTCGCCCCCGCAATCGATGGCCGTTTCACTTCCGTTCCGAACTTCGTCGCTGCACGTCGGTGCTTTGCAGACGCGGAATTCGTCTTCGTCGTCGCGGCGGCAGACTCGTTCGGCACAGTCCTCCGCTTCCTCGCAGCGTTCACCTTCACCGCAGCGTGCTTCGCAACTTCCTCCACAGTCGATGTCAGTCTCGTCCCCGTTGAGCACGCGATCGTCGCAGGCTGGCGGCAGACAGACGAGTTCTCCCGCGCCGTCATCTTCGCAGCGACGATTCTCGCAATCCGTCGAGACGCTACAGGACTGGCCGTCTTTACAGGCGGGGCACTCTCCGCCGCAGTCGACGTCAGTTTCCGACCCGTTCGGGAGGCCATCGGCGCAGCGAGCTGGGACGCACGTGTTAGCCACACAGGCGCCATCTGCGCAGTCTCGAGCTTGCTCGCAGCGTTGCCCTTCCGCGCAACCGCCACACTCGGATTCGTGCCCGCAATCCGTCCCAGTCTCGACACCGTTGCGCACGCCATCGCTGCAGCTTGCCACCGCGCAGCGACCGTCTTGCCCGCACACCCCACTCTTGCAGTCGTCTTCAACGGTGCAACGCAGTCCATCGTCGCATGGGCCGCAAGCGCCTCCGCAGTCTTGGTCGCTCTCGTCGTCGTCTTGGAACTCGTTGGTGCAACCGGCGGCGATGCATTCGCCGACGCAGACACCGCTCTGGCAGTCGTCGTGCTCGACGCAGGCGAGGCCCAGTCCACAAGCCGCACAGGTGCTGCCGCCGCAGTCCGTGGAGGTTTCGGCGCCGTTTTTCGCGCCGTCGTTGCATTGGTTGACGGCTGGTTGTTCCGGCGTCTCGGGGGCTGGACTCAACGCGTCAGATTCATGCCCTTCTGGTTCGATCGTGTCGGGGTCTTCGACGCCATCACTTTCGTGGGCGTCATCCGTCGGTGCGCCCGCTTCCTGGAGGTTGGTCGCATGGCGGCTGAAGTCCTCGTCCAGTGTGCTCTGACAGCCGAGCGCAGCGTGGCAAGCGACGAAGAGCAGGCCGGCGGAGAGGGTGGTCCAGTTTGTACGGGGCGTGCGCATCGGCTGGGTAGGCGGTGGTATTTCGGCGGATAGAGCGCGATTCCCAGGGCGTCAGAGTCTGATCCGGACAGGGTTGCGTGTCCAGATGCGGGGAGAGTTTCAGGGCCGCAGGCCCTGTGTTAGACCCGCGGGCGACATGCCAGGCAACACATTTGGGACAGCCTTCAAAGTCACGACCGCCGGCGAATCACACGGCCCCGGGAATGTTGTGATCGTTGATGGCTGTCCTCCGGGAATCGCGATCGAACTCGACGCGATCGCAGCGGAGCTCGGGCGTCGGCGGCCGGGCCAGAGCAAGATTGTCACGCAGCGCAACGAGCGTGATCTACCTGAGATTCTTTCGGGTGTCTTCGAGGGCCGTTCAACAGGCACCAGCATCGCAGTTCTGATCCGCAACGAAGACCAGCGCAGCCGCGACTATGGCGATATCAAGGACAAGTACCGTCCGGGGCACGCTGACCAGACCTACGACGCCAAATACGGTTTTCGCGACTATCGCGGCGGGGGCCGCTCGAGCGCCCGGGAGACGACCGCGAGGGTGGCTGCAGGAGCGATCGCGAAGGCGCTCATCCACCAAGCATTTGGCGCTTCGGTCATCGGTTACACCAAACAGGTCGGCAATTTGATCGCGACCGTGCCTGAGCCAGAACGGCTCACGCTCCAACAGGTGGAACAGTTTCCAGATGGTACAGCCAACCCGGTGCGTTGTCCGGACACCGCGATCGCGCACCAGATGATCGACCTCATCGAAGCCGTCCGTAAAGACCAGGACTCCATAGGAGGCATTGCTGAAATCATCGCTACGGGGGTGCCCGCCGGGCTCGGAGAACCGGTGTTCGACAAGATAAAGGCGGACTTCGCCAAAGCGCTGTTCAGTCTGCCCGCCGTCCTGGGTGTCGAGTACGGTATCGGCTTCGGCTGCGCCACCGCGCGTGGCAGCGAGAACAATGATCCCTTCGTCAACGAGGGGGGCGTCATCCGAACGGAGGGCAATCGCCACGGAGGAATGCTCGGTGGCATCACCAGCGGCATGCCCATCGTGTTGCGGGCTGCAGTCAAGCCGACGAGCAGCCTGCCGCGAGAACAGAAGACGGTCACTCGCGACGGGCAGCCCACGACCATCCGCACCAAGGGGCGGCACGACCCGTGCCTACTGCCTCGTTTCATCCCCATGGCCGAGGCGATGATCGCCATCGTGCTCGCCGACCACTGGTTGCGTTGGCGAGGGCAAGTGAGCCTGGGGGCCAGCCAGTGAGCCCCGTCGATTGGAGTGGCCAGTGGGTGCTGGTCACGGGTGCATCGTCGGGCATCGGGCGACAGTTTGCGGTGGAGTTGGCACGGCGCGGTGCCAACCTCGTGTTGTGTTCGAGGAATCGCCAGCGCTTGGAACAGCTGGCGGATGAGTTGAACACCGAGACGCGCGTGATTGCTACCGATCTGGAGACGTCGGAAGGAGTGGCGCAGCTCCTGCAGCAGGTCGATGCATTGGGCATCCGCATCGATCACGTCGTGAACAACGCAGGCATGGGGGGCGCGGGGCACTTTGCCCGCCAAGACCCGGCGCACCAGGTGAATTTGACGGCTCTGAACTGCACCTCCGTGGTGCGTATCACGAGGCACTTCCTGCCCCAGTTCATCGAACGCGAAGGTGGCGGTTTCATTCAGATCGCATCGACGGCCAGCTTTCAGCCCGTACCCTACATGGCGGTGTACGGAGCGACGAAGGCGTACGTGTTGAGCTTCTCTGTGGCGGTAGCCCAGGAGATCGAGGGGTCGGGGGTACGCATGACCGTGCTGTGTCCGGGGCCGGTGCAGACGGGCTTTCAGGCACGAGCCGGCTACGAGCTGACGGGCATCCAGAAGAAGAACAAGATGAGCGTAGAAGACGTCGTCAATTCGGGGCTCAAGGCTTACGACAAGGACCGTCGAGTGTGCATCCCGGGCACGACGAACAGCCTGCAGACGTTTGCTCAGCGCTTCTTTCCGCTCAGTGTGGTGACGAAAGCGGCGGCGACGGTGATGAAGCGTTCCGGCCGCGACAAGCTGTGAGCGGGGCAGCCTCTGGGCGTCCTGGCTCGCCAGCTCGGTGCAGGTATCCAGCTCGGGTCTTCCGCTGGCACGTCGTACTGATTGATAGTCAATTGGCTACTTGTCCCGATCGCCTGGACGTTCGTAGAGCCAGATCACCGGCACACCATCAGGACCCGCCACGCGGAAGGGACGCACAGTGCCGTATTCCGTCCACATCTGGTGCTCGACGCGGCTCATGTGCTGCTCGTGGTGGTAGACGCCGAGCGCGGAGTAGGCCACGCCGAGGCGCGGATTGAGGTCCTGGCGAAGCCGCCCATCGCGCGCCATCATCTGCCAGCTCGCCAGTGCGGTGTCGTGGATGAACACCTTTGCTTTCCTGGCGGCGTGCTCGTTGATGTCGTCTTGCACGGCGCCGGTCGTGTAGCCCCAGAACGATCGATTGAGTCCCAACGTCGCACCGCCGGGCGAACCGCCCACGAGAGGCGTGTACGTCGAAAGACCCCAAGGATGGGAGTGGGCCGTGATCGCCAACGGAGCCAGCAGCACGCTGGTGGCAAGCAACACCTCGGGCAGTGGACCATTGCGCCACCAGCGTGCTCCGATCGACGACCGCGCGAGCTTGATGATGTGTACGAACGCTTCTGCGCCGAACAGGGCCAGGAAAGGGTAGGCGGTCATCCAATGTTTGGTGCCGCCGAAAATGGGTGACGAGTTCGAGAGCCAAGGCGCATAGCTGACGCCGATGCACAGCAGCCACAGTCCATGCGTCGACAACTGCTGTCGGCGTGCGGGGTCCGTATGCTGGCGACTGAGTGTCTTCCAGAAGCCACTCGCCGTGTCACTCCAACGCTGCTTGACGCTCTGCCACGCTTGCACGCAGGCGATCATCACGCCAGCTAGGGCCAAAGCCAGGGTGATGGCGGGCACTGTCGCTGCCGTCATCAATGGCGCGTAGGTGCGTGGGAAGGGCGGCGCGAAGTACGTCCGCCCGAGGAACTCCATGTTGTAGTAGACGTGCTTGGTGTGAAAGATGACGTACTGGCGAAGTCGCTCGATTGTATCATCCCAAATCCAGGGCCACGTCAGATAGAAGACGACTGGTCCTAGCACTGCCATCGACCACAGTGCGCGTGGTACGTAACCGAGAGCGCGTCCGAAGCGCCTCGAACGCAAGGCCTCGACGATTTCCGGCCCTCGCCAGTACAGCAGATGAGCGAGTAAAGCGAACGGGAGCAACCAGGAGTTGTGCTTGGTGTTGAGCAGGAGGCCGTAGAGCAAACCCATGCCGACCGCCCAGCTCCACGTGTTGCGCGCGAGTCCGCGCCAATAGGCGTAGCTGGTGATCAACCACATCGCCAGCACCGGCATGTCGAAACAGTCGAGGTGGGAATGGTAGAAGACTCGTGGCATCAACGCGAAGCTGGCGGCTGCGACCACGCCAGCCATGCGGCTGGTCATGGCGCCGTGGGCGGATAGTGCCCTTCGCCCCCAGAGGTACGTGACGGCAACGGCCGCAGAGCTCAGCAACATGCCCACGAAGCGATACGAGGTGCCTCGCTCTTCGAACCAGCCGAGCTCGTCGTGAAGCCACCAGCGCGACCAAGCGAAGAGCGACTTGATGAACGCGGGGTGCTCGTGGTTCACCTTCCAGTAGCGGTCGACGACGGCTTGGTCGAGGGCGCGGGCAGGCTCGTCGAGCAATACCTTGAACCACTGGAGGTAGCTGTCCGCGGCTTGAAAGTAGAAGCCCTCGTCGCGCGCATAGCCCAGGTCGTACACGGTCGTGAGCAACCACAGGCAGTAGCCCACGCCCAGCACTAGGGCCAGGGTCGGATCGGCGGCGCGATCGAGAACTCGACGCAACCGACCGTTCATCTCACGTCCACCTGGAAGCAGAACTCGCGCTGGCGAGCCTTCTTGGCGCTGATTCGGAATTCCACGGCGCGTGCTTCGCCGGCGTACGGCTCGGTGGAGAGCTCAAAGCGTTTCCAACCCTCTCCGTCTTCGTGCTCCATGCCCCCGACGTTCTCGTCGTCGATGAACACTTCCAAGAGTACGGGCGCGCCGTCGGATTCGCGTTCGAGGAACCACGGCAACCCACCGTAGCCGACGAGGCGAGTATCGAGCGTAACACCCTCGAAGCGGACCACCGTCGCCTTGCCGGTTGCAGGGTGGGCCCAAATGCAGCGTCGCGGGCGATAGTTCTGATCCTCGATCACGGTGACGCCCACGAAGTGCCAGCTGCCCGCGCCGCACTCGAAGCGCCGCTTGGGAAACGTCGGGTGACCGTGAAGGGCGCCGTTTTCGACGTGCCCTTTGCTCGTCCAGTCACACCGCGTTCGCTTGCGGCCGCGCAGGGTGCTCACCTGCGCCGTCTTGGGTGAAATGAGGTCGACGAAGTTCAGCTTTGGAGGCGCGGCATTCGGGTTCTCGAGCCGTCGCACGCGGAACTTGCCGACCGTCGTCTCGTCGATGGCTCTCCACCCGGTCAGGTCGGACTCTTGTCCCAGGATGCTGATCTCGAGAGCGCTGGCGAAGCGTTCGTCATCAGGGCGCGCAACCTGCTCGATGGGCATGAAGCGGTCGCCCAGCACCCGTCGGGCGTGGGGCTCCGCCCAGTAGGGCGCGACCACCACGAGCTCATCGTCTTGGCGCCACTTTTCGATGATGGGCGCTACCTCTCTCCACTGCTCTTCACTGGGTGGAGCGGACGCGAAATAGGCGTGAGCTACCAGCTCGATCAGGCCGAGCGCGGGCACGAACAACCACCACCAACGCGACCAACTCACAGGCGGCGCACTCTGCCACAGCCGTTCGAGTGTGAGGCAGGGCAGGGCTGAGCGCAGCTCGGTGGCTGGTTGGCCGGTCTCGCCCCGAGGGGCTGCTGCCGCGTGGGTGCGCGTTGATGCGGTGCCCCGTGAGCGAATTCGACGCTAGTGTGCCGGGTTCTATGGGCGCTGCTGTCGACGGCGATCGCTCCCTGATCGTGACCCCAACCTACAACGAGCGGGACAACTTGCCCCTGTTCGTCGAAGCCGTGCAGCGCGTGGTGCCGCGGGCGCATATCTTGGTCGTCGATGACAACTCTCCCGACGGCACGGGGCAGCTAGCGGACGAGATAGCCGCAAAGGATGAACGCATCCGTGTCCTGCATCGGCCGGGTAAGCTGGGCCTCGGCACGGCCTACGTCGATGCGTTCAGGCAAAACCTGAGTGCCGGCTACGACTACTTCTTCGAGATGGACACGGATCTGAGTCACGACCCCGCGTACCTCCCCGACTTCTTTCGGGCGTTCGCTGAAGGCGCAGACGTGGTGAGCGGGTCGCGCAACATCCCCGGTGGCGGTGTGGAGGGTTGGGGACCCGCCCGGCACTTCATCAGCAAAGGGGGCTCCATCTACTCGCGAACCATTTTGGGCGTGGAGATCAAGGATCTGACGACGGGCTACAAAGGGTTTACCCGCGAGGCGCTGGAGCGCATCGACATCGGCAGTGTCCACTCCAACGGCTACTCATTTCAGATCGAGCTGACGTACCGAGCGCTGATGGCGGGCCTGCGGGTTGCTGAGGTGCCGATCGTCTTCGTCGATCGCCGCGCAGGTCAGAGCAAGATGAGCCGCAAGATATTCGTCGAGGCGATCGGCGTCGTTTGGCGCCTGCGTTTCGATGCCATGCGAGGTCGGCTAACATCGAAGACGGTTGGTTAGCGATAGGCGGAGCTGGCGCTCGCGTTTCGTTGGCGACCGCCTACCGTTCACCGTGAGCGCGTCGTTCAGCTGCGTTTCAGGCCAGATGCTCGCACCTGGTGCTCCAGGTTGCGGAATCGGTTGGCCAAGGCGTGGACCAGCGCGCCCGTCCAGCCATCGAGGCCTAGGCCTTCGGTCATCGTGTTCTTGTCGAGAACCAAGACGGTGACGCGATCGACGGCTTCGACGCTGGCCGCGCGTGGTTCGTCGAGCAGTAGGGCCATCTCACCGAACACGTCGCCTGGCCCCATTTGAGCCAAGGTCTCTTGTTGCCCGTCGCTGACGCGATAAGCGCGGCAGTTGCCGCTGATGATCATGTAGGCGGCATCGCCCACGGCTCCCTCTTTGACGATGAGATCGCCAGCGTTGAACGCTTTGCGGGGGAGATGCAGGCCGCCGCGCAAGAACGCCCTGACCTCCGCCTGCATGTCGACGACGTTCTGGTATCTGTCTTCAGGTCGGAATTGGAGCGCCTTGGAGACGATCTTCTGCAGTCGGCGTGAGACCCCGATACTCTCCGCTGCGCGCTCGATGGGAACCACTTTGCCTTGCTTGGCGAGCTCGATGATGCGATCGGGGTTGTACTCGTCACCGTAGGGCGCGGCGCCGGTGATCATCTCGTACAACAGTGCTCCCAAACCAAAGACGTCGGAGCGCTCGTCCATCTTGTGCGGGTTGCCTTCAGCCTGCTCTGGTGACATGTACGCGGGCGTGCCCACCGGGCCTTTGGCTTCCATCTGTGAGCGCGAGCCGGAAGCGGGGCGGCTCTTGCTGAGGCGAGCCAAACCCCAATCCATCACGTAAACCTGACCGAAGCTGGCGACCATGATGTTTTCGGGTTTGATGTCGCGGTGAATGACGCCGCGGAAGTGCGCGTAGGCGATTGCGTCGCAGACTTTGACGAAGACTTCGAGCGCGTCTTCGATGCGTTCGGGGGAGCCGAGAGTGCGCCGAGGATCGCGCAGCCACTTGTCCAGCGGCTTGCCCTGGACGAGCTTCATCGTGAAGTAGGGCACCCCGCTCGAATCGATCGCCAGCTCGTGCACGGGCACGATGTTAGGATGCTCCAACTGCCCGGTCATCTGCGCCTCGGCTACGAACCCGTCCCGATACATCGGAGTCTTGGCCAGCTGCTTGTCGAGGCGTTTTAGCGCGACGTGACGCAATAGGTTGCGGTCGGTCGCCGGATGGATGCGACCCATGCCGCCTCGACCGAGCTCCGGGTAGAGCACCAAGTGGGCGGGTGTCGGGATGCCCTCGTTCTTTATCTCTGCAGCGGGGATCTGGTGTTCACCGCCGGCAGGAATGTTCTCGATCACGATGACGGGACGGGCGTCGCCTTGGTCTCTTGACTGGTCGCTCACGTGCTGCTCCTCCAGATACCGGCGCGAAGGCGCCTGAAAACGGACGCTACCACAGAGCTCCGCCCGCTATTCCCAAGTTCGGCAGCTAAGCGTGTTGGTCCAGCTTCGCGCGCTCACGTCCGTGCGCTCCCATGGAGGTGCGAGTACGACCCATCGCACCGATGCAAATGGTCAGTAGGGGTGCGAACTCCAGCAGCCACACGATGGGCCAAGGGATGTTGACGCCACCCTTGCCCAACCCGACGCGATAGAAGGATGCAGCCCGCAAGACGATGAAACCCAACAAGGCCGCTGTCGCCCAAACCGCGAGTTGAGTCGGTCGAGGTGCGCGCCGCGCCAAACGGACCAGCACCCAGCCGGCGACGAGTGCGCCCAGACCCAGCCCGATCACTGCTCCCCAGCGAATCAATGCTCGCAGGCCAACGATGCCGAGTTCGCGCGTCACGACGCGACCCAATTCGGTTAGGGCGGTTTGCAGATCCAGCTGCTTGTTGACCCCGAGCGCGAGCAGCAATGCCGATAGGCCGAGCCACCACCAGCGCTCCAGTCGTGCGGTGGGCCGCAGTTGCCGAGCCGAACGCCAGCTGAGCGTGGCTGCGGCGAAGTACAGCGCAACCAGCACCCAGGCCGACAAGTTCGGGTCGCCGATGCTGGGGGACCAGGTGCCGATCCAGCCGTCGTGGGTTGGCCGAATCATGGAGCTTACGTGTGCAAGGCTCATCGTCTGCGATAGATGTCGAAGTCCTCGATGCTTTCGACCTGTTGGTAGCCCGTTTGCACGAGCTGATCGAGTTCTGGGAAGGTTGGCAGCGCTGCGGCGGAATCCAGGTCATCGCCGGTCACGAAGCGGAAGAAGTCGCCGTGTTGAACGACGACGACTTCCGGCGGGCTTTCCTCGAGCTCCGCGAGCAATCGGTGGCGCGCGCGGTCGCGTCCCCACGAAGCGCGTTGGGGCACGTTGTAGATGAAGGCTGAAGCCGGACGGCGCCCGCTGAACCAGTAGATGGCCGGCTCGAAACCCCAGACGAAGATCGATTGCTCGTCGCTCGTCAGCTCTGCGACCCGCCGTGCCACGTCCCGATCCGCAGACAGATTGAAATCAGCGACGAAGTAGAGCTTCTCGTCCAGTTCATCCCGTGAGCGTACATCGCCGCTTCCGACGAGGAACTTGAGTCGCTCGTAGCTGCGCGCCCAGTAGCCGTCCGGAACGTCGTGCACCGCGCGTCGCGCCTGTGCCGTCAGCGTCAACAGAGAGAAGAAAGCGACAGCTCCCCCGCCGCCAGCGCGCGCGACCGAGATCCGCCAGATCTTCATCCAGCCGAGTCCTGCGATCATCGCGGCCAGCGGAATGGTCGCTCCGAAGTGGTATTGAAAGAACTTCGCCTGCATGGCGATCCCAGCCAAGTGCAGGGCCACGACACCGAGCAGCAAGGCGATGCCTTGGCGTTCCCTGCCAGAAAGCGGCGCGAGTACACCCGCGGCGAGCGAGCCGATGGCGATGACTGCGCTGAGCTTGGTGAACACCGTTTCCGCACCGTAGTAGAACGCGCCGGTGGGATTGCCTCCCCAGCCCAGCTTCGTGTAGCCCGGAGTGAACTCGAACAGAGTCCAACTCAAATCTGGCCAGGCACCACGCACCCAAAACCAGAGCGCGCAGGCCGCGAGTGGCATCAATGCCCCGAAGGCCACGACGAACAACGGCTGCAGCGCGCGAAGAGGGCTGGTGCCTCCGCTTCGGCCTTGCCTCATCATGTATATCGCGCAAACCAGCGCCCCACCACCCAGCGGCGGTTTGAGCAGGAACGCAAAGCCGAAGGCCGCTCCGCACGCCAGCCACTGTGCGATACGACGTGCGGGCGCTTCAGTCTCATACAACGCCAGGAGCAGCCCCGCGATGGTCAGGTAGCCACCGTAGGTTTCGGGCTGCCCGCTGTGCCAAAACTCCATCTGGGCGTGAACCCAGGCGCCGATCGCAGCCGCGATCATGCCGGCGCGAGTATCGAGGAACAGACGTCGACTCATCACCACCATCGCGGCGCAAGTGGCGAGCAAGCCCAGCACTTCCAGCAGGCGGGGCGCCAGCATGGTGTTGCCGAACAGCGCTTGTGCCAAGGCATACACGACGAAGATGCCAGGCGGCTTGAAGTCCCAGCGGTCACGATAGGGCATTTCTCCCCGCACGATTCCGTCAGCGACGGTGGCGTAGATGCTCTGATCGCGGCCGAACGAAAACAGCAGAATTTGCAGCGCCGAAAACGCCACGACCGCCACGCAGAAGGCCCCCAGCCAGAAATCCAAGCTGACCGCCGAAACGCGTAACCGGAACCACGCCTGCGTCAACGGCGAGCTACCGGCGAGGGACGCACCGCCTGCGCGACCTGAGGGGCCGCCATGCGGGCGCGGCGTTTCGAGCATCGCTTCGAGATTACTGCGTGTCGCGGACTTCGCGCAAGCTCCGGCGCTGCTGCCCCGACACGTCGAAGTTTTCTGGCGCCAACCAGGTGCGAAGCTCTCGTGCGCGCTCGGGCCACTCGTCGTCCAGCATCGAGAACCACGCCGTGTCGCGATTGCGCCCCTTGTACGTCAGGTGCTTGCGAAACACGCCCTCGAACTGAAAGCCCAAGCGCCGTGCCGCGCGGCAAGAACGTTGGTTCAACGCGTCGCACTTCCACTCGAGTCGGCGGTAGCGCAGCTGTTCGAACGCGTATCGCGCCAGCAGAAAGAAGGCTTCCGTGGCTGCTGGCGTTCGCTGCAACGCGGGGGCGTAGTGGACATGCCCAACCTCGATGCAGTGAGTCTGGGGAGAGATGCGCATCAGGCTGAGCACTCCAGCAGCCCGAGCCGTCCGCTTGTCGATGATGGTGAAGAAGAGTGGATCGTCGCTGCCGTCCACCGATCGCAGCCAGGCGCTGAAGTCCGCCTCGCCGGCGAAGGGTCCGTAGGGCAAGTACGTCCAGTCCCGGCAGTCTGCGTCCTCGCTGAAGGCTCGAAATAGCTCTGCGGCGTGTATCTCCGCGGACAGCGGCGTGAGCGTGCACCAAGTGCCGGTCAGCTGCTCGCGCTCGGGGGCAGCGGACGTGCACTCGGGGGGTACGGGTAGCCCTACTGGTTGCCCCAACTCGTTCCGCGCGGACGGAGTACCGGTCCCGGGTTGTCGCTTGGGTGCAGGGCCCATGGTCAGAAGCGGACCCCGATCGCTTCGTGCAGCAGGGCCATGAATGGTTTGGCGGCTTTGAATTGGGCAGCGAGTTCCGCGACGAGGTGCTCAGAGTAGAGCAGGTCGTGGTCGAGATTCGCCACCGCGATGTGGTCTTTGCGCTTGAGATGTTCGATCATCGGATGGTCCGCGTCGTAGCCCTTGGGCGGGCGCTTGAGCGCGTCGCCGCGCAGCTCGAAGCGGCTGCGAAAGGTGGCAGCGGAAAGTACCTCGTTCCAGCGCTTGGAATGAGCATGGATGTGCTTTCGGATCTTGGTGAGGGCGTCCGCTTCCGGGTGCCACATGCCGGCACCGATGAATACGGAGTCGGGATCGAAGTGGAAATAGTAACCTGGAGCATGTACGTCCTTGCCGGCCTCGTTTCGGAACTGAACGCCGACGTTTGTCTTGTACGGGTCGGCATCTTTCGCGAAGCGGGTGTCTCTCTGCGGTCTCATCATCGACCCGCCGACCTTCTTGTCGCTGGCGACCAGGTGCTTGGATATTTGCGCGAGGCGTGGCGCCATGGCGCGGATGAACGCGCGTGTCGGCTCCCGCACACTTGCTTCGTAGCGCTCCTGGTTGGCCTTGAACCAATCTCGGTCGTTGTTCATTCGCAATTCGGCGAGGAAGACCACGGCGTCCTTGCCGTAGCCAGGAAAGTCGGCGGAGACGCTCGTCTTGGCCTGAGAGACCTTCTTCGAAGCGCTCTTGCCCGTTGGGGTTGTGACCGCGGGGGTTTCTTTTCGAGCGGCCTTCTTGGGAGAAGTCTTCTTCCCTGGTCCTGCTTGGGCGGCCTTCTTCGTTGAGGTCTTCTTGGTTCCGCGGAACTGCGCCCCGGTTTTCGAAGCCTTCGTGGTCGTCTTCTTCTTTGCTTTCCGCTTCGCCTTCGTTGCAGCCATGGCCAGCAGTGTAACCGATCCATCCGGCGACTGAGCTAGCAGAGTCACAGGGCGTTTCTGGCGTCCGTGACCCGACCTCAATCGTGTTGCGATTCTGTCGCGACTGGGGCAAAACCAGCTCGAATCCGTCCTGGAGGAAACGAATCATGCACAATCTCAACCTCGGCCAGCTCTCCATTCGCTGTTTCACGGTCGTCGCGTTCGCGACGCTCGCCCTTGCTTGCGATAGTAAAGAGAGCGGCACTGCCGGCGAGACGAAAGCCCAGGGTTCGGAGGCGGCAGAGAAAGCGAAGCCGGCCGCCGATCAACCCGCGGCGGCCAGCGCCAAGAAGCAAGTCGTCGAGGTGGCCAAGGCGGGCACCAAGTTCGATCCCCCCGTCAACGCGTCGCAGGTCCCGGATGGGGCCTGGATGTGCGACATGGGCGGCAGCGTGCACTACGCCAGTATGGACGAGGGCGACGGCAAGTGCCCCACCTGCGGTATGGCCTTGGTTCACAAGGGCGCCGCGGAGCCTGAAGGCAGCGGCGGCTCTGCCCACGGGCACTGAGGGTTCGTGAGTACTGTCGCTCGCGGGCACTGCGTGCTCACGAACTCCTGGCCGTTCGTGAGCCAGGGCACCGACGAGCGTCGCGGGCGCGGTGGCTAGAGTAGGCGTCGCGCGCCCGGGCCGATTTCGACCGCGTACGCTTTGGGGGGCGCGAAGCCGCGCTCGCTGAATGCCTTCTCGACGGCCTGCGTCACGTGGTCCGCTGCCCCGCTCTTCAGCAATGCGAGAACGGAGCCGCCGAAGCCCCCGCCGACCATGCGCGCGCCCGCGGCACCCGCTTCGAGGGCGGTTTCTTGCGCTACGTCCAGTTCAGGTACGGTCACTTCGAAGTCGTCACGGAGAGAAACGTGTGACGCGTTGATCAGCTCCGCGAGAGCCAGTGGCTGGGACGCCCGCAAGTGTGTGACGGCCTGCAGGACTCGATCATTTTCGGAGATGACGTGCCGGGCTCGCTTGAGAGCCATGTGGCTGAGTTTGTCCCCCTGCGCCTCCAAGTCGGCCAGCGTCGCGTCGCGCAGCGCTGGGACCCGCAACTGCTGAGCAGCTTGTTCACACGCAGCTCGTCGCTCGGCGTAGGCTCCGTCGTTGAGGCGGTGCGGGGCGCGCGTATCGATCACCAGCAGCTCCAAGTCGGCGGCGCCCAGGTCGATCGGGATTTGCTCCGTCTGCTTGGAGCGGCAATCAAGGAACAGGGCGTGGTCTTGCTGCGCGCACATCGAGACGCTCTGGTCCATGATGCCGCAGGGCATGCCGACGAATTCGAACTCCGCTCGGTGGGCCAGCATTGCCATCTCGAAGGCCGCTACCTCACGCTCCTGCAAGCTGAGTGCCCCGAGAACTGTCGCGCACTCCACTGCGGCGCTCGACGACAATCCAGCGCCGACGGGTACCGAACTGCTCAGCAGCACGTCGGCGCCGCGGAAGTCGCCGCTGTCCAGTCCCGCTGCCCACAATGCGCCGGCAACGTAGGCGGACCAATCCCCGACGCTCCCGGGCGCGAGTTGGGCGCTGGCGTGCTCCACCTGCCCCAATTCGTCGGACCAGATCCGCACCCGATCGTCCTCCGTCAGTCGCATCGCCACCACCGCCTTCTGCGCGATCGCGACGGGCAGCACGAAGCCGTCGTTGTAGTCGGTGTGTTCGCCGATCAGGTTGACGCGGCCCGGGGCGCCGAAGACGCCGGCAGGCGCGTGCCCGGTCAGGTCGAAGAAGCGCTTCGCGAGCGCCGCCGCCAGAGTCTGTTCCTCAACCGCTGATGAAGTGTTCATCCTAGTGCAGGCCATTACCGCGATTGGGGGTCTGATGCAGCAGTCAAACTCCTGCTTTCCGGTCCGCCGCCAAGTGCACTATCCGCAGACCGAAACCATGTCGGCAGACCCTGTAGTCCGTTCGGGGTGGACAATTGCCCAACGTGGTCAAATGTAGGGTGGAAATAAAAAAGTGCCGACCACTTTGACTGATTCTCCATGGTTCAATGTGAACGCGCGGCCAGCAAGCCGTTGCTAGCGCCGTGGGTTCCTAGTAAGTCACCGCAGGTTCGGTTTGGTTCGAGCACGGGAGTTGCTGCATGCAAAAGATTAATCGCGCGAGAGCGCTCTGGTCCTTCATCGTCTTGTCACTAGCCCTGCTGTCGGCGTGCAGTCGGCAGGACAAAGCGGGTGCGGACGGAGAGAAGGCGTCGTCCGACAAGAAGGACAAGATCGTCGTCGGCTTCTCACAGACGGGTGCGGAGAGCTCCTGGCGTATCGCGCACACCGAGTCGATCAAGAAAGAGGCTGAGAAGCGCGGCATCGAATTGGTGTTCGCCGATGGCCAAAACGTGCACAACAACCAGATCAACGCGGTCAACGGTTTCATCACGCGGGGCGTCGACGTGATCGTCATTGCTCCGCAGGAATCGATCGGCTGGAAGCCGACGCTGAAGGAAGCGAAGCGCGCTGGTATTCCCGTGGTGTTGACTAGCCGCGGCGTGGATGCCGAGCCCGACTTGTACGAGACGGTGCTGGTGGCCGACTTCGTGTGGGAGGGTCGCGAAGCCGGCAAGTGGCTTGCCGAGAAGACGGGCGGCAAGGCTCGCATCGTGGAGCTCGTGGGTACACCCGCGGCGGACGTTGCGCGCTTGCGCAAGCAAGGCTTCCAAGAGGCCATCTCCAAGTTCCCCGACATGAAGATCATCGCCAGCCAAAGTGGGGATTTCACCCGCAGCAAGGGCAAGACCGTGATGGAAGCCCTGCTCGAGGCTCACAAGGGTGAAATCGACGCCGTTTATGCTCACAACGACGACATGGCGCTGGGTGCGATTCAGGCAATCGAAGCTGCTGGCTTGAAACCGGGCGAGGACGTCGTGGTCGTTTCGGTGGATGCCGTCAAGGCTGCCTTCGAGGCCATGAAAGAGGGCAAGCTCAACGCCACCGTAGAGTGCACCCCGCTTCACGGGCCATTGCTGTTCGACACCATCGAGAAGGTCGTTAGCGGCGAGAAGCTCCCCAAAGAGACGATCGTGCCCGGGCAGGTCTTCCAACAAGCACAGGCGAGCGAACTGCTCGCATCGCGCCCCTACTGAAGAAGGCATCCGCGAGTGACGGAGCTGTTGAAGGTCGAGGGCCTGACCAAGCGCTTCGTGGGCGTGCGGGCGTTGGACGGCGTGAGTTTGAGCCTTCAGTCAGGCGAGATTCACGCCCTGATGGGCGAAAATGGTGCGGGCAAGTCGACCCTGATCAAGGTGCTGACCGGCGTGCACCAGGCCGACGGTGGCAGCATCGAGTTCGAGGGCAAGACGATCTCCCCGAATTCGCCCCGCGACGCGGAGCAGCTGGGCATCAGTACGGTCTACCAAGAGATCAATCTGGTACCTCAGCTCTCCGTCGCGGAGAACATCATGCTGGGGCGCCAGCCGCGCAAGTTCGGCTTCATCGACTGGAAGGAGATGAGGAAGCGCGCGCGCGAGGCGCTGGCCCGAGTCCGAATCGAATTGGACGTGGATGCCAGCGTGGGCGAACTGCCGACGGCGTTACAGCAGCTAGTCGCCATCGCACGCGCGTTGGTCGTGGACGCCAGGCTCTTGATCTTGGACGAGCCGACCTCGAGTCTCGACGAAAAAGAGACGGAGGCACTGTTCGACGTCATGCGCGATCTGCGCAGCCAGGGGCTGACCATCGTCTTCGTGACGCACTTTTTGGACCAGGTTTACAGCGTCACCGATCGCATCAGCGTGCTGCGCAACGGCGCCATGGTCGGCCAGTTCAAGACGGAAGAGTGTCCGCGGTTGCGGTTGGTCGAAGCGATGCTCGGTCGTTCGGTGGCGGCTGCAGATGGCGCGACTCGCGAGAGCGCGCACGTGGGCGGCGACGGGGAAGAAGTGCTCGGCGTGCGGCACGCGCGGCGCGACGGCGTGGTCGGTCCGATCGACCTGTCCGTTCGGCGCGGTGACGTGGTGGGTCTTGCTGGGCTGCTCGGTTCGGGCAGAAGCGAGACGGCGCGGCTGATCTTCGGTATCGACCCGCCCGATGAGGGCGAGGTGCTCGTGGACGGCAAGCCCGTCGACCTGCGGACGCCACGGGACGCCATCTTCGCTGGCATCGCCTACTGCTCGGAAGACCGAAAACGCGACGGTATCCTCGCTGAGCTCTCGGTGCGCCAGAACATCATCTTGGCGCTGCAGGCGTCACGCGGTGTCACCCGTCGTCTGTCCGACGCGGAACAGCGGGAGCTGGCGGACCGTTACATTCGCGCCCTCAGTATCAAGACCCCTTCCCCAGAGACGCCCATTCGGGCGCTGTCCGGGGGCAATCAGCAGAAGGTCCTGCTGGGTCGCTGGCTCGCGATGCAACCCAAGGTGATGATCCTCGACGAACCGACCCGAGGCATCGACGTCGGCGCAAAAGCGGAGATTGAAAAGGTCATCGAAGATCTTCGCGGCCGCGGAATGGCGGTGCTGTTCATCTCTTCCGAACTGGAGGAGCTGACTCGCAACTGCAACCGTGTGCTCGTGCTGCGCGACCGACGCCAAAGCGCGACACTCGAGGGTGACGAGGTTCAAGTCGACCAGATCATGCATGCCATCGCTCACAGCGCCGATGGGGCTGCCCCGGTGGAAAGCGCAGCCAGCGAGTAGAGCCATGTCGGAAGCACTGAGTACCAACTTCAATCCCTTTGGTGTCGGCGCGCTCCTGCTTGCCGGTGCGGGCGTCGTCTATCTTCTGCGCCAGAAGCGTCGCGAGGCGTGGCCTCTGCTGGGCTTGCTGGCACTTCTCACGTTCAACTTCTTCTTCTCCCGCAACTTCCTCACCCTGACCGTCCGCGACGGAGCGCTCTTCGGGACACCGGTCAACTTGCTCAATCAAGGCGCGGTCGTCGCGCTGCTGGCCGTGGGGATGACGCTCGTCATCGCGGTCAAGGGCATCGACCTTTCCGTCGGGTCCGTGATGGCGCTCTCGGGGGCGATTGCGGTCGTGATGCTCAACGACCCCAACTACGGCTTCGGTGTGTCCATCGGGGCCGCGCTCGCTGCCTCTGCGGCGGTCGGGCTCGTCAATGGTCTGATGGTCGCTGTGGTCGGTGTTCAGCCGATCATCGCGACGCTGATCACGATGGTCGGCATTCGCGGCGTGGGACTGCTCGTGACTGGGGCCGAACCGGTCACGGTCAGCGACACGACCTTCATCGCGCTGGGGAGCGGTCACTTCCTGGGTCTGCCCGTTGCCGTCTCCCTGGTGCTGGTGGTCGTGCTGCTGGCATGGTTGGTTTCGCGCCGCACGGCGCTGGGCTTGTTCATCGAGGCGATCGGCAGCAACGAAGACGCCAGCCGTCTGGCAGGTGTTCCTGACCGGCGCATCAAACTCGCGCTGTACACGTTCTGCGGCCTGTGTGCCGGTGTTGCCGGCCTGGTCGCGGCAGCCTACATCTCGACGGCGGATCCCGATCGCATCGGGCGCATGCGGGAGCTGGACGCGATCTTCGCTGCCGTCATCGGTGGCACGGCGTTGACCGGCGGTCGCTTCTTCATTGGTGGCACGGTCCTGGGCGCCCTGCTGATTCAAACCCTGTCGGTCACGATGTACAACCAGCAGGTGCCATCGGAGATCGAACCCATGCCCAAGGCGATCGTCATCCTTCTGGTCTGCCTGTTGCTCTCCTCCGATTCGCGGGCACAGCTGAAAACTTGGTTCTCGAGATGGCGACAAGCGTGACGACACAGCCCGTGGGCCATTCCAAATCCACCCCCGCCCCCAGCTCTTCCTGGCTGGGTCGCATCCGCCCCCAGCAACTGCCGACGTTGGTTACGGCCTGCTTGTTGGTGGTGCTGTACGTGGCCGGGCTCACCATGTACGAGTCGTTCGCGTCACTGCGCTTCATGGTGGATCTCTTCAAGGGCAACGCCGCCATGGGTATCTGCGCCGTGGGGATGACGTTCGTCATCATTTCTGGCGGCATCGACCTGAGCGTGGGCTCCGTCGTTGCGCTGGGCACCGTCGTGAGCGCCACCGCCATCGGCGCGGGCGTGCATCCCGTCGTGGCGATGCTGTTGGCTATCGTTTGTGCGACCGCCGTGGGCGTCTTCAACGGCTTTTTCATTCACGAGTTCCGGTTGCCGGCCTTTCTCGTGACGTTGGCGACCATGTTCTTCGCGCGGGGACTATCCTTCGCGATCTGTCCCGAGCCGATCAGCATCGAGCACCCTGCGTTGGAGTGGTTGATGGACGAGCTGGGCTTTTCGCTCACCCTTCCTGGGTTGGGGCGCGCTTGGGTGCCCCCAACGGCATACCTGTTGGCAGGTGCCGTCATCGTCGCGATTGTCGTTTCCCGCTGGACGGGCTTCGGGCGCAACACTTTCGCCCTGGGGGGTAGCCCTGGGTCCGCGCTGTTGATGGGCGTGCCCATTCGCCGCACCACGTTCGGCATCTACGCCCTGAGCGGTGCCTGCGCCGGCTTGGCGGGCGTGGCCACCGTGCTGACGGACAGTGCCGGCAAGCCGAACATCGGGGTCGGCCTCGAGCTCGAGGCGATCGCCGCCGTCGTCATTGGTGGCACCTTGCTCACCGGTGGTTCGGGCACGGTCATCGGCACGCTGATGGGCGTGCTCATCACGGCCATCGTGCGCTCGGTAATCATTCTGGATGGCAGTCTGTCCTCGCCGTGGCAGCCCATCGCCATCGCGCTGTTGCTGCTCGTCTTCATCGTGTTGCAGCGGTTGTTCACGAGCCGCATCGCGACGCCAAGCTGAGAGCAACGCGCCCTCACGGCCCTGTTCGATGGGCTGGTACGCTCGATGCGAGGACGTGCTCGTGGCCCTGTGTTCGCTGGACTGCGGACTGGTACGCTCGACGCGACGACGTGCGGCTCATCCCACCCAGGGTGCCGCACGTCGCGAATGTTCGGCTGCGCAAGCGGCGTGTGCCGCGACGCGGCTCAGCCGGGATACCAGATCTTGCGCGGGTCGCTGGCGGGTCGCTCGTAGTCGAACGCTTCGTCAGTCATCCGTTTCAGATCGTACTTCGGTCGCCATCCCAGCAGCAGCTTGGCCTTGGTGTTGTCGAGCCAGGTGCTGTGATACTCCGTCTTGACGTCGACGGTGGGCAAGCCACGCGAGGCATTCAGGTACTCGCCCAACGTGCCGTAATCGACGGGCTCGTCCATGCATACGTTGAAGAGCTGCTGCTTCGCGCGCGGATGGTCGATGGCTGCGAGGATCGCGCTGGACAAGTCATCGACGTGCACGAAGTTTCTCTTCACCGGGGTTCCGGTCGCGTCCTGCATCACCGGCACAGCGCCGCTCGCATGATACTCTTTGGCCTTCTCTGCGCCCACGAGGTCGCACCAGCGTGGCCCGCCGAAGACGTCGTCGCCGAAGGACAGCTGGTACCTGAAGTCGTCCTTCTCCATGATCCAGGGAGCACGCAGACAGCAGCCGTTGAGGTCGTACTGGATGTAGTACTGCTCCAACATCACCTCTTCGAGTACCTTGGACAGCGCGTAGCAGCCCGGGTAGGCGCGGTGGGGCTGGTCCTCCGTGATGGGAACCGCGCGCGGATAGACGAAGTGCCCGACGCCCGCGTCGCCGCCGATGAGGATGAACTGCTTCAAGCTGGGGCTTTCGCGCGCCTCCTCCAGCAACCAAAACATGCCTTTGACGGCGACATCCATGATGGCGTCTGGCGTCTCTTTGCAGGTGGCGAGGTGCAGGATGTGTGTCGCCCCGTCCATCGCGCGGGCGACTGCGTCGCGGTCCGAGATGGACCCCTTGATGACGCTGACGCGTTCGCTTTGGTCCAACATTCTGTTGTGACAGAGCGCCCGTACCGAGCAATCCTCGAAGCCTGGCTCTGCCAACAATCGCGAGATGAAGTGCTGACCGACTTTGCCGGTTGCGCCAGTGACCAGAATCAAACGTGACATACAACTCCTTCGACCGCCGCGCTCGGGGCGGCCACGAAGTAGTCGTGTATCGTTGATTCGCGCCACGCACTAGCCCAAAGTCCGCAGCTTGCGGAATCGACGACGCAACAACCGGTCGGAGAAATTTCGCTATCGAGGCGCCAACCGAGTGGGGACCTACGACCCACCTCTGCCGCTCGCGCGGGAACCCGCGCAGGCTCTGAGGCCGCGGCGAATCAGCTCTTGTCGGAGGCGACCATGTCACGCAGAGCGCGCAGGTGGGTCTTCAGATCATCGACGGCTGCCTTGACCTCGCCGACTGCATCGACCTTGCCGCTTTGCACCCGTTGCTCCAGCTCATCCACCCGCCCTTGGAGTTCGTTCCAAGTCGACTTGGCTTCCATCCCCGCCAAGTGAGCCTTGACGCGGGTTTCGTCTGCCAGCGTCTTCAGGTCGTTCATCAACGTTGTCAGGTCCTTCTTGGCGCGTTCGACGGTTTCGGACATGTGAGTCTCCTTCAGATTGGGTTGAGGCCGCCTTACGAAGCAAGGCCCGTACCAGGCACGCCTGTGGAAATCGCCGTGTTCGTGGCGTATGGCAATGTCATGAGTCTGTTGGATGCTCCCGGCGACCCCCTTTCCGAAGACGAGGAGGCGATTGTTCGAGAATTGCTGGAGGCGAGTGGTTCGGTACCGCTCCCGCATGCCCGTGGAGTTTTCTCGGCGTTGGCCTGTGAACCGGGTCAGAGCGATCCGACGTCATGGTTGCCGATGCTGCTCAGCAGCGAGGTCCCGAACAAATCGACTCTGGACGAGCTGTTCGCGCTAATGATGCGCGATCGTGTGGCGATTCGTGAGTGTTTTGCTCTAGGGCAGCCCTACGCTCCACACCCCGAGGATCACCGTGCCGTGACACAGTTCTGCAAGGGCTTCGTGCGTTTGGTGCGCGGCAGCGAGGCGTGGCAGAAAGACACGGAGGCGCTCGAGTTGGTCATGCCGCTGGCAGTGCTGGCCGGCTATCTTCCGTTCGAGTCCTTCGTCGAGGTCAGTCGCGGCAGCGCACGTGACGAGGCAGATTGGGCAAGCGAAACGCGCCGGCAACTGCCCGAATTGTTGCTGCGTAGCTACGATCACTTCGCCGAGCTGCGGCAGAAGCAGGTCGAGCGCTCCAGTGGGAAGGTGGGCAGGAACGAGCCCTGCCCGTGCGGCAGCGGCAAGAAGTACAAGCGCTGCTGCGGTGCTGCCTCGTGAGTCGCGGCTGAGTTGGCGTTCGAAAACGACGGCGCTCGCCGTCAATTCCTCAACCATCGAGCGGGCTTGCAGCACTCGGCGCATGGGCGTCGGGTGGCATCGGGTGCGCTCGGCGTCGCTTCACCGATGTCGGTGTGTCAGGTTTGAACGAGCCGATGAGGATCGACACAGGTGTCGTCGTCCGGCTCGGGTCCGAGTTTGGCCCAGAACCCCGCGCACGGAGGCTCCCAATCCGAAGTATTTGGCGCACAGTCTGCTCCGCCTACGGTGGCAACGCATTCGTTCTGCTCTCGCTCTGCGGGTGCAGCGTGACGCCCGTGAACGAAAGTGAACGGCGGGTGGAGACGGCAGCGAGCGCGGTGCCGAGCAGGGTGATCGCCGGGCCGAGTTCATCTGCCGCGCCCTCCAGGGATGAACCCACGGACGATGACTCGCCTTCGCCGAAGCAAGCCGAGAGTTGTGAGCATCGTTGGCGCGAGATCCAGGCTCAGCCCGCCGACGCAGGTGCTCCCGAGTTCGGCGGAAACCGCGCGCTGTTGCTAGCTCGCGCCAAAGCCGAGCCGGTCATCTTCTTCCGCACGCCCCAATGGGGCCCGGCGAGCAGTGCGACGGTGGAGAGCTATCGTCGGCATCTTCAGAACGCGACCCATCATTGGGATGCCCTGGCGTTTCAGTTGCGCCGCTTCGTTGCGCGTCCGGACATTGGTCGCCAGGTGTTGTTGCGTGACGGCTATCTGTACGCCGAGCACCCGCACATGGCCTATGCCTTCGAACAATTGGTGAAACCGGAGCACCTGTTCGATGGGCCGCGCATCTGGATCCAGAGAGGGGACCGCACGTACTGGGCGAGGAAGACCCCCGACGGCGAATACGTCTACGAGGACTCGCCCGCCGACCAGCCCCAGGTCGTCAACCTGCTGCATCTCGACCGCGTGGGCGAGGGGGACCCTACCCCGGCGCTGCACGCTGACGTTCGAGCGTTGCGTCGCCGCCTGCGCTTCGACCGCTTGCGCGTCGTGCACGCCACCGCGGACAGCGTTCTCGCTGAGGTGCTCTATGGTTCGAAAACGGTGCGGGTCGTGCTTCAGCGCCGAGGCGCAGAGCTCGTCGTACGGTGCGGGGTGGGAGAGCACGGCAGCTCGACGCGCTCCCGAAACGCGCGACGGCAGGAGGCCCTGGAGCGACTGCAGCACGCGATGCACGCCCAGGTGGTCGATGCTCCGCCTTTCGACGAGCCACGCGACGAGACGGGGATCGAAGACGGCGTGCTCAGGCCCCTGTGGCAAGAGGCGTACGCGAAAGGACGCCGCTACTTCTTCGTGCGCGACGAAGTCTACGACGTCTTCAACTCCCGGGGGCAGCCGGTTCCACCGCAGGTTTGCGTCGATTTCCTGACGGACACTTTGGAGCGTGCCAGCGGCAGCTGGTGGAATGCGGACGGGCAATCCCGGACTCGGCAGGTGGGTGCTTTGGATCTGTCGGAGTTGGATGCGCTTCGTCGACGGCGTGTTGCCGATCTGGTTCGTTTTGCTCGATCCAAGCCCGAGTGGTTCGACGTCTACGAAACTCCGCCGAGTGAACGTGTGCCCATTGGTCACCGGGAGCGATTCTTTTCCGAACTGATTGATGATCCCGGAGCGTTGGCGACGGGAGACATCGTAGTCGTGCGTGGGTACACGGAAGACGACGAGACACGCATGCACTCCCACTCCTTTTTCATCTATGAAGTCGACCCGATCACGGGTGTACCCATTGCGGTGGTCGGCAATGCTGGCATGCCTCACATTTGGTCGCTGGAGGGAGAATCGAGGCGTGAGCCCGAGCGCAGCATCCAATATCGCTTACGGCCTCGTGAGGCGCTGCTCGAGCGCGTGTTGAAGGGTCAGTTCGTGGCTCCGCCGGTCCCGGCCCCGCTCGTCGAAGAAGCGCTCTGATGCCGTCGGGTTCGCGGCCGCCGCGAGGGCGTCGGGATTGGCGCCCGGTCCGCCGCGTCCTACAACTCTGGCATGCGAAGTGATGCACGTGAACGCGACTTCAGCTGCGTAGGGCTCTTCCCGCTCCCCAACGTGGTGCTGCTCCCGCATCAACTGCTTCCGCTGCACGTGTTCGAAAGCCGCTATCGGGCGTTGGTTGCAGATGCACTGGAGAGTGGACGGTTGATCGGGATCCCGCAGTTGGAGCCCGGTTTCGAGGCAGACTGCGACGGTGCTCCCAGCGTCAAACCGGTGTTCGGGGTCGGCGAAATCCACCAACATCAGCGGCTGCCCGATGGGCGCTACTACGTGATTGTGCGTGGGCTGGCTCGGGTGCGCTTGCTGCGCGAGCACCAGGCGACACCGTTCCGAACGGCGGAGGTCGAGCTCCTCGAAGACCTGCCGTCACTGAGCAATTTGGCGCCGCTACGTGCCGAGGTCACTGCAGCAGGTGAGCGGCTCCTGTCACATCTGGAGCCGTCGGCCCGGCGGTTGTCGAAGCTGGCTAGGTCTTTGGTGTGCGACGCCGCGGGCAGCGACTACCTGGCTGCAGACCTGATTCACGACCCAGACGAACGTCAGGCACTTCTCGAACAGAGGGATCCGGCCGCGCGCTTGAGTCGCTTGCTCGAGGTTTTGGGCGGGCTTGCCGATCACATCGACGGTGCGGAACTCGACGCTGGAGTGCCGACTTCCGACCGCCGCTGGAATTGAGCGACGTTGCTTTCGCATCTATCGGCGCGCTCGGTAGGGGCCAGCGACAGCCCCATCGGCGCCGACACGCACGAGCTCCGAACGCCAGGCCGATCTCGTGCTTGGGACGAATCCCTCGTTCCTGCGCTATTAGGCAGCGCCGGCGGAATGTTTCGTCTCGGCTTCCGTGGCTGGGCGCTGCTGGAGACACCAAAACTCCGGGGTGAGAAGCCAGCTCCCGGGGGCGTCGGACCCGGCGGTCAATCAGGGATCGTTGGGGGCCGACGGCGGCATAACACTGGGTGGGATCTCTCTCATCCATCGGAGCGCGCGTCGCCGGAAGGCGATCACCGCCCGCACTTCAGAGCCGGCGTTCGAAAGCGGGGCTTGGTACAAAGAGCCTTGCAGCCTCCCTCGTCTTCTCGGGCTTTGGAGTGTTCTATCTCGGCGCGTGCTCGTCCGATGCGACCTCGGACTCGAACAGCGCCGTTGCTCCTGGCGGACCCAGTTCGAACCGAGACGTTGGGACGGGGGCTACAGGGCCTGGTGGCACGGTTCCGGTCAGCGGCGCGCCTGTGGCGGGAGCGACTGGGGGGGCAGGGGCGGTCATCAACGCTCCAGTTTCGGGTGGTGCCACCAGCACGACGAGCGCTGTGAACCCGAACTCGACACCGCCAGACAGCGCCAGCCCGGCGCAGCCTGGCGTCGGGGCGGGGCCCACCGTGGTCGTAAACCCGGCACCGGTGGATACCACGCCGGTCGATCCTGCGACCGGAACACCGCAGCCCGTCGCTTCGGGCCAACCCGTCGTGGACGACGGACAACCAACGCCAACTCCCACCACGGATCCCGGCACTCCGCTGCTGCGTCCTGCTCTCGTTACGTCCGGTCCGGCGGGCTATTGGGTGCACGGGCAGTGGACGGAGGTGGCGGGGGCGAACGCGACCGTCACCGTCGACGAGAGTCAGGAGTTCCAGCAGTGGTTGGGGTTTGGGGGCACGTTCAACGAGGCAGGTTGGGATGCGCTGTCGGTACTCGACCCGGCGGTGCGTGACCAAGCGGTTGCCCTGCTGTTTGACGAAGCCAACGGCGCTGGTTTGGATTGGGGCCGCATCCCCATGGGTTCCAGCGATTACGCTTTGGACCGCTATTCGTACAGCACCACCGCCGACGATTGGGAGATGGCGAACTTCTCCATCAAACGCGACGAACAGTTGCTCATCCCGTACATCAAGGCAGCATTGGCGCACAACGCGGACGTGCGCTTGTGGGCTAGTCCGTGGAGCCCTCCTGCTTGGATGAAGGACAACGACGATCCCAATGGTGGCAACATGCGCAACGAGTCCCAAGTGCTCGAAGCGTATGCTCTGTACTTCGCTCGCTTCGTCGAGGAATACGCCGCCGAAGGGCTCACGATCGAGCACGTTCAGCCCCAGAACGAACCAGGCTACGTCACTCGCTATCCCAGCTGCAGCTGGGGGGCGACGAGTGACAACCCGACCGGTCCAACCTATCTCGGCAACTTCGTCGCCAACTACCTAGGCCCGGCCTTCCTCGCGAGAGGCCTTCCGACTCAGATCTGGTTCGGCACCCTTTCCAACGAGGAAACCTATGACGCGTACATGGGTGGGTTGGATTCGACGGCTCGGTCTTACGTCACTGGCGTGGGCTTGCAGTGGAACACGATGGCTCACATTCCGCAGCTGACGAGCGAGGGCCTGCTGGTGATGCAGAGCGAGCACCGCTGTGGCAACTATCCATGGGAAGAGACCACCTTCAACCCGGATCAACCGCCGAACGACCACGCCTACGCCATGGAAAGTTGGGGGCTGATCCGAGATTGGGTGCAGGCCGGTGCCCATATCTACAGCGCGTGGAACATGGTGCTCGATACTCGCGGCCAGAATCTCGACGAAGAACGCCCGTGGCCGCAAAATGCACTGCTGGCAGTAGACCGTGGCACTTCGACGCTACTAGTCACCCCGGCGTACTACGTCTTTCGGCACGTCTCGCAGTACGTGGACGCTGGGGCGACGCGCATTGGAACTCGAGGTGGTGATGCCCTTGCCTTCAGGAACCCTGATGGCAGTATCGTAGCCGTGATTCACAACTCCGGAGGCCAAGCGGTGCAAACGACGCTCAGCGTCGGCGGCACCATGCTGCAATTCGACGTGCCTGGGAGCGGATGGGCGACTGTGATTTGGGAGTGAACTGAAACATGACGAGTGGTTGTCGTATGAGGAACGTTTCGCGGGGACGTCAGTTGGTCCGAGGGCTGGCGTTTGCGCTCGTCGTGGGCGCGTGCGCCGGCTCCGGCGACTCAGAGGCAGACGACCCGGTGCCGGGCAGCGGGATGCCGTCGACGTCGACGTCAGGCACAGTCGCTCCGGGTGGCGGTACGCCGGGCGCTGGCACTGGTGTTGGTACACCCGGGGCGCCCGCGGTGCCCGGCGCCCCGGCAGCGGGTGGCACGGGGCAAGTGCCCGGCGCGCCAGCTGCAGGGTCGCAAGCGGCTCCAGGTGAACCGGCGCCAGGCGAACAACCGGGGGTGACCCCGACCGCGCCCGGTGCGAGTGGCGAGCCCGGCGTTCCGGCACCGGACGCAACGTCACCTGACCCAACCACCACGCCTGAACCTGGCACCCCCGCGGATGGCGGGCCCGCGCCGGACCCCAACATGTGGGACTATCCCTCGCCCCCGCTCGATCTGGCCGACGAAAATGGGTCCGATCTGTGGCTGCGCTACCCGCTCGTCCCCATCGAGGAACTGCGTGCCTTGTATCAGGCTGCGGCCAATCACGTGGTTTCGGAGGCGGATTCCCCGACGTTGCAGGCTGCGACTTCCGAATTGGTGCGCGGCTTGGGTGGGTTGACTGGCAGCGACGTGCCGCTCGGTGCGACGATCCAAGGCCCAGGCGCGGTCGTGATCGGCAAGCCGGGCACTCCCATCGTGGATGCGCTGCCCGTCGCGGCAGACGTGGCGGCGTTGGGCGCCGACGGTTACCTCGTTGCGGAAACCCAAGACGCTTCTGGGCAGAGCGTGATTGCCGTTTTGGGCAACACCGATCTGGGCGTGCTGTACGGCAGTTTTGCCCTACTGCGTCACATGCAGATGCACCGCTTGCTGGCAGGTTTGTCCCTGAGCGCGTCGCCGAAGATCCAGCACCGCGTGCTCAACCACTGGGACAACCTGAACGGGAGTGTCGAGCGCGGCTACGCAGGGCGTTCGCTTTGGGATTGGAACGCGCTGCCCAATTCTCTTTCGCCACGCTACGAAGTCTACGCGCGGGCCAACGCAGCAGTCGGTATCAATGGCACCGTGTTGACGAACGTCAACGCCGATGCCCAGGTACTCACTCCTCAATACTTGGACAAGGTTGCCGCGCTCGCCGACGTGTTTCGTCCCTACGGCATCGCCGTTTACCTGACGGCTCGCTTCAGCGCACCGATCGAGATCGGCGGGCTCAACACGGCTGACCCCACCAACGCGTCCGTGGCGCAATGGTGGGCGGACAAGGCCTCCGAAATCTACGACCGCATCCCCGACTTCGGGGGCTTCCTGGTCAAGGCCAACTCTGAGGGACAGCCCGGCCCCCAAGACTACGGTCGCACCCACGCCCAAGGCGCGAACATGCTGGCCCAAGCCGTAGCCCCCTACGATGGGATCGTGATGTGGCGCGCCTTCGTATACGCCGAAGACGCCCCGGTTGACCGAATTCGCGAAGCGTACGACGAGTTCAAGCCGCTCGATGGTCAGTTCGAGCCGAACGTCTTGGTTCAGCCCAAGAATGGCCCCCTCGACTTTCAACCGCGCGAACCCTTCCATCCCCTCTTTGGCGCCATGCCTCAGACACCATTGGCGTTGGAGCTGCAGGTCACCAAGGAGTACCTGGGTCAGGACACCCACCTGGCCTACCTCGGCACGCTCTATGAAGAGGTGCTTCAAGCAGACACCTACGCGGATGGCGAAGGCTCCACCGTGGCGCGGGTGATCGATGGCTCACTGCACAACTACTCGACCACTGCGATCGCCGGCGTTGCCAACATCGGTTCAGATGCGAACTGGACTGGCTCCCACTTCAATCAAGCCAACTGGTATGTCTATGGGCGCATGGCGTGGGATCCGGACCTCACGGCGCAAGGCATTGCCGACGAGTGGGTGCGTCAGACCCTCTCAAACGACCCCGTCGTCGTCGAACCAGTGACCCAGATGCTGATGGAGTCACGTGAAGCCGTGGTGAACTACATGACGCCGCTCGGGCTCGTGCACATCATGGCCAGTGATCACCACTACGGGCCTGGGCCTTGGGTGGACAACCTGGGGCGCGCCGAGTGGAATCCCGTCTACTATCACAAGGCCAACGCGAACGGCATCGGCTTCGATCGCACGTCGGGGGGCAGTGGGGCTGTGGAGCAGTACTTCGGTCCTGTGATGCAGCAATTCGCCAATCGCGACACGGCGCCGGACGAGTTCCTGCTGTTCTTCCACTCGGTGGGTTGGGGAGAGATGTTGAGCTCGGGCCGCACGGTCTGGCAGGAGCTCGTGCACCGCTACAGCTTGGGGGTGGATACCGTCGGGCAAATGCGTGACGCTTGGGCCACTGTCGAAGGCCGTGTGGATGATGCGCGCTTCGGTGCCATCGACGACTTCCTCGAGATCCAGCACTACGAGGCACGTTGGTGGCGTGATGCTTGTTTGCAGTACTTTCGGCAGTTCGGCAATCAGCAGATCCCAGCAGGTTATGCGGAGCCGGCCAATCCTCTCAGCTTCTACCAGAACCTCAACTGCCCGCCGGACGTGACGCGCCCACGCTGCACCGCCGTGTACACCGGGTCGCCCTCGCCGGCGATCCTGCCCTAACGACCAGAGTACGATATCTCCCGCCCAGGGAGCTCTCCAGCGAGCAGGAGCGTTTCGTGGGCAGCTGCCATCAGGCGCAGGCGGTGCGTCGAGTCGATGACGTGACGCTCACCGGTGGCGCGTCAGCGCTCACCACGAATCGTTCGATCGTCGCCGCCACAGCGCTCAGCAGTTCGTCGCGCGAGCTCGGCTTCTGAATGAAGGGTAGGCCCTCTGCCGAACCATCGTCGAGGTCCGTCGGAGCGTAGCCCGACGTCAGCAGGATGGGTGGATGGCCCGGCTGTTGGCGTAGCCGTCGCGCGAACTCGATACCGCTCATGCCCGGCATCACGACGTCCGTCAGGACGAGCGCGAGCTCACCCCGATAGGTCTTCGCCAGTCGCAGTGCCTGACGACCCGAGTCCGCCTCGATGACACGGTAGTCCTCCAACTCCAGCAAGCGGCGCAGAGCGCGTCGAACTCGCGAGTCGTCGTCGACCAATAGGACGAGCTTGGAGGAGCTGAGCAGGGCGTCATCCCACGCGTCCGGCTCCGGGCCGATAACTTCGGTAGAGCTCACCTGAGGCAGGTAGATGGTCGCGGTGGTGCCTTCTCCCGGGGCGCTGTCCAAGCGCAGGGCCCCCCCACTCTGGCGCACGGTTCCGTAGACCGCGGATAGGCCCATGCCGGAACGGTTCGCGTCCGTCGTGAAGAATGGTTTGCAGGCGTCGCGGCGCACTGCCTCCGACATGCCGCAGCCGGAATCCGTCACGGCGATCATCACGTGTGGCACTGCGCCTCTCGGATCCGACGGCAGACAGCCGACCAGACTGACGAGCTCCACGTCGACCACCAAGCGCCCACCATCAGGCATGGCCAACCGCGCGTTGTCGATCAACGCCTGCACGGCGAGCCGGAGCTGAGTGGGGTCGATGCGAACGCTGAGACCCTCCTCCTGCTGACGGACGGCGAACTGAATGTTGCTAGGGAGCTCGCTCTCGACGTCGTCGAACAATGACTCGAGTTGCTCCGGCACATCCACCATCATCGGTTCCAGGGCTTGGCGCTTCCCAAACGCCATGAGCTTCCGCACCAGATCGCGGCCACGGTCGGCGGCTTCAGCGATGTCACTCAGGGCCTGTTGCCCGCCAACGGGCGCTTCCAGGACCGCCGCCGACGTGCTGATGACGGTCAACAGATTGTTGAAATCATGCGCGAAATGGCCACAAAGGCGGGAAAGCGACGCCATCTCCGCGACGGGGCGAGGGCAGATGTGCTCTTTGATGGGTACGACTCGAGAGTTCCCTACTCTGGCGTCATGTGAACGAGGACGGGGTTTGGTCGTCATGCAGCAACTCGCTTCTCTACGTCTTTCCCTACACCTTCTTTGTTCAGCTACGGCCAGCCAGCGAAAGCCTTAATGGTTGTTCGGATTTTTGGCCGATCTTCGAAAAGATTCCTGATTGCAAAGAGTTGGGTCGTGTTGGTGGGCCCCGTCTCAGCAAGATGGTTTGCTTCAGGTGAACACATTTTTCTTCCGCGGGCTTTGCTGGCCGGCCTTCTCCACCCGCAGGTTGGCGGACGGCAGGACCTGACGGCCCGGTGAACGCGCTCAGTCGGACGTGTTTCTGGCGCAGCGAAACCCCACCGCGCTGCCGTGGTAGCGAGCTGGCGCGGCGCCTCGTCCCGCGGCTCGAAGGGCTGGAGCGCTCTCCCTCCAGGCCCCTCCTCGCAGAGCTCGCCAGGGAGCTGGCGTTAGGTTGGCGCAGTCTGAGCATCCGCCGCTTCCGAGCCAGGCGGGGTCGTAGAAGTCGAGCACCCACTCCCACAAGCTGCCCCCCAAGTCGCTCTGACCCCAGCGGCCGTCTCCTGCCGGGGTGCTGCCGACTCCCGTCAGCGGGCTACCCTCACCAAACAGGTTCGCCAGTTTCGCGCTGGGCGTATCCTCTCCCCAGGGGAAGAGGCGGTTTTCCGCGCCCCCAGCGGCCGCGTACTCCCATTCTGCCTCGGTGGCCAGTCGCCCGCCGTCCCACACGCAGAAGGCGAACGCCACGTACCAGTCCACGCAGTTGATCGGCGCTAGCTCGTTGGAGCCCGGGTCGTTCGTCCAGGTCGCGTAGCCCGACGAGCACGAGAGTGCGTCGGTCAATGAGGCGGCAGAAGATGGGAGCTCGTCGTTCCACGCCTGTTGCCAGCCCGATCCGGAAATCAACGGATGTTCACCAGAGCCAACTGCTGGTGCCGTGCCGTCGTATTGCGAGTGAAATACCCTGAATCTGCCGACCGTCACTTCGAACTTGTCGAGTCGAAAGGTCGAGACTCTTACACTTTGCTCGGGGAGCTCATCATCGCTTGCCGGCGAGAAGCGGTCGCTGCTGTCTTGCTGTTCACCGCGACCCTGCAAAAAGGGCCCCCCATCGACCTGCAGATGCTTGCAGCAGCTCACTTCCGCACACGCGAGACCACCAGCGCACGAGGGGGGAGGTGGTGTGACAGCCGTGGATTGCCACTCGTCCTCACCCGTGGCGGCAACATCCAACGCCGACCGGCCACCACAAGCCAAAAGCCAGGCTGCGCCAAACAAGGTTGCGTACCGCCGCACCATTCGCCAAAGCCTACAGCGGGCCACCGCGCGCGAGCGGTAAAAGCTGGCGGAGCTCGCCACTCTCGTGTTGCGCCGACGTGGTGGCACATCGTCTCACCACTGCGTTCCGGCCCATCGTTTGCTGCCTCTCGGAAATGTGCACCGTCTGAAGCGCCTCGGGGTTCCAATCCACATGAGCTCGACGCGGTTGGTGCTGGCATGCCTCGTGGTGACCGCATGCTCAGGGGCGCTGGAAGCATCCGATGGCGAACGCCCTGCGGACGACGAGGAAAGTCTGGGACAAGAGACCGACGGCGCGAGTCAGGCCGGCCAGGACGACGCCAATTCGGCCGACGACGTCGCTGATCCGGGATCAGCTGACGATCCTGCCGCAGGAGAAGTCGGTTCCGGGCCGCTCTCGAGCGCGGGCGGGGTCGACGACGACCCCGCAGTGTCGAGCGACGGCTCGGGCACCCCGGCAGTGCAGTGCGAAACTGGCGCGCTGACCGTCGACCGCGAGTCGTTGCGCCTCAACGACTGGCAGTTCGAGACCACACTCCGAGAGTTATTTCCGTTCGCCTTGAGCGTCGAACCTCGACTCGATTCGACGGTCGTCGGCGACAACCTGTTCAGCACCTACCCGGGTGCCAACGAAGTGCTGGCCAGCCACACCCGGGATCTGGTGCAGCTCAGCGAGGACTTGGCACTCGAGGCGGTGGGGCACCTCGACGAAATGCTGCCCTGCGACTTGGGTCAGACGTCTGAAGACGAGTGCGCGGCAGCGTTCGTGCGGAGCTTCGGCGAGAAGGCATTCCGACGTCCGTTGAGCGTCGACGAGACCCAGCACTTCGACGACCTGTATCAAGAGCTTCGGTCTGGCACGGACGCCTTGGACTTCGACTTGGCGATCGGTGGCTTGGTCCAGGCCATCGTGCTTTCGCCGGAGACGCTCTACCTGCTCGAACGCGGTGAAACGACGGCCGATGCCGACGTGCTCGTTCTATCGAACTACGAGGTCGCCAGTCGGCTTTCCTATCTGTTGTGGAACGCGCCGCCGGACGACGTGTTGCTCGCTCGTGCGGCGGCCGGAGAACTCCAAGACTCTTCGGTGCTTCGACGAGAGGCCGAGCGCCTGCTCGATGATCCTCGGGCGAAGGAAGCTGTCGGGCGCTTCGTCGGCGAGTGGTTTGGCGTCTCGGACAAGACGTTCACCGACCACGCTGCGGAGCCGTTGGCAACGGCGTGGTCGGAAGAGGTTCGCCGCTTCGTGAGCCACGTCGTCTCGTCAGGTGGAGCGCTTTCCGAGCTGCTGGACGGCACGCAGACGCTGGTCAACCAACCCCTTGCCGAGCACTATGGCCTTGCTCCGAATCCCAGCAGCGGTGAAGACGATTGGCAACTGGTTACTTTGCCCGCGGAGCGCGCTGGCGGCCTGCTGACGACGGCGCAATTCGCAGCTGCGACGTCCCACAACAACGCAACGTCGATCATTCATCGGGGCAAAGCCGTTCGCGAGCGGCTGTTGTGCGGGCAGTTGGCGCCACCGGACCCTGCGTTTCTCGACGTCGAATTGGAGCTGCCTTCGGATCCCACCGTGCGCGACCGCATGGACGCCCGTTTGGGACAGGCCACCTGCGGGGGCTGCCACGCTCTGATGGACCCCATCGGCATCGGCATGGAAGACCTCGACGAAAACGGCTCGTTCCGAAGCATCTACGCCGACGGAAAGCCCGTCGATGCAGAAGGACAAATCTTGGGCACCGCTCTGGAACCGGACTTCAACGGCGTCGTCGAGTTGGCCAGCAAGCTGGCTCACTCCGAGCTGTTTGAGACCTGCGCCGCTGAACAATGGCTGCGGTATTCCATCGGACGGCGTGATCTGGGCGAACAGCACGAGTGCATCGTGCAAGACTTGAGCACGCGAACGACAGGGGGCGATGCTTCGATAGCGGACCTGCTGCTGGGCGTGGTCGAGAGCGAGTCGTTCATCTATCGACGCGCGGAGGAGATACGATGAAGGGCAACTCCAGCATTGGACCTCGAGGGATTCGACGTGCGCTCGAGCAGCGGGCAAGGAAGGCAGCGTCTCGGCGTCGCTTCCTGCAAGGGGCGGGAGGTAGCGTGCTGGCATTGCCGCTGTTGGAGTGTTTTGCCCAGCGACGCGGCGTTGCACAAACGCTGTCCGGTCCCAAGCGTTTGGTCATTCTCAGCATGGGTCACAGCATGGACGTCGAGGGCTACCAAGACGCCGCTCACTTCGACCCTGTGCACTCGGGGGGCGATTTGACAGCCATGTCGCCCATGCTCGAACCACTGTCGCCGCACATGAGCAAGGTGTCGTTCGTCAGCGGTCTCGACAATCTCGTGTCCATGAGTCTGTCCAGCAATGGGCACAACGGTTCGGGTCGTACCGTGTTGTCGTACACTCCGCACCAGGCGGCGGCCTTCGAAGCTGATGGCAGTCTATCGTCGAACCAGGACGCCAACCCCATCGGCCAGATCCACGAAGACCCACCCTCCATGTTCACGACAGGTCCGTCGATCCACTACGAGTTGGGCAGTCGCTTGGGCGTCGTGCCGCTCACCCTGCGGGTCGGGGGGGACCACGGCGAACACGCTCGGGACTTCTACGTCAGCAGCGACACTCAGGGTGGAACGATTATCCAACGGGACCCTTGCGAACCCGACCCAGCCGTTGCCTTCGATAATCTGTTTGGTGCCAGCCAAGGGCCAGCGCAAGAAT
>JBNKHV010000124.1:0-6164 GCA_050290545.1 Polyangiaceae bacterium
GGGCCGAGGCGTGCAAGCTGGGTGGAGTCGGAGTGGAACAGCCCGTGGTACGCGCCGGCAGGGTACGGCAAGGGCGAACCCAACCCAAATATCCTACTGAAATCATGGTGTTTTGCTGGGAGATGGGAGAAAGCGGGGGGCACGACTCGGTTGACGCCGGCGCGCTGTGGCTCGATACCCTGGCCGCATGGAAGCGATCGTGATCGACGAGGGGCTGGGTTTCGTCGAGGACATCAGTCAACGCCTCGTCGTCCGTGTGGACAAGGACGTGCCCTGCAGGGGTGAGCTGCGCTTGCGCTGGAATGGGGACGGCGCCCGGGGCGCGGCTAGCTGCGCGCAGATCCGCCCGGGACTCAACCTCATGGTCACCGACGTGGAGACGGACATTCCCTGGAGCTTCGACGTGCTGCATCAGCCCATCGGGCTCGAGTTCGGCTTTTCCCGACTCAATAGTGTGCGCGTGGTCGATGAACGTGGCACCGAGGTGGGGCTCGGCGCCGGCAAGTTCGGCGTGATGCAGCTCAAAGAGCCCACGCGCTTGCGCTGCGAGGCCACGGCGACACGTGAACAGAGCGCGCGCCTGGCGGTCGATCCGGAAGAGCTGTGCCGACTCTTCGAGTTGGAGCAATTGCCGCATCGGGTTGGGCAGGTGCTGGCGGGGGACGCGCCGCTGACGAATCTTTGTCAGACCATGACGACCACCATGTTCAATGTCGTGGATGAATTGACGCGCTGCCAGATGAGCGGCCCCATGCGACAGCTGTATTTCGAGAGCAAGTCGCTGGAGCTGCTGGCACTGGCGTTGGAGGCCTTGCAGGCCGTTGGCCCCGAGCGCGCTGAGTCCGAGCTGGATGCGTGCACCGTCGAGCAGCTGGAGCACGCGCGCGCCGTGTTGTTGGACAGAATCTGCGAGCCGCCATCGCTGCGCGAGTTGGCGCGCTCTTGCGGCATGAACGATCGCAAACTGAAAGAAGGCTTCAAGCGACGCTTCGGCACCACCGTGTTCGGCTTCGTCAGAGAGCAGCGCATGCGGCGAGCTCACGACATGCTCAGCGCTAGCGGTCGCAGCGTTACTGAAGTGGCGCAGCTCGTGGGCTACGCCAACGCCAGTAAGTTCGCAGCCGCCTTTCGCCGACAATTCGGTGTTCCACCGAGTTCCGTTGCACTTTGCTGAAAACTCGGGTTCGTCGTCTGCCCCCGCTCGCGCACTGGACGGAGCCGGCGTGGCCGGGGTAGAAGCAAAGCGTTGACCCGCTCTTCACGCTGGGGTCGAACTTTGGCCAAAGATTCCGGCCTATTGTGCGTCTGATGCGCGCACACCTGCCGGGCTGGGCCCTTCACGGGGCAGTAGCGCTGGTGGGGAGATGTCGTTGAGTCCGTTCTGGAGCCCCAAACAGTCCCGCAGGGAGCAGCCGGCCAGCGCTCAACGACCTAGACATCAAGAACCCGGGCTCATGGCCCGTCTTTGGGAACGACAACAATGCTCGAGCAAACTGTGCCCCCACGCCGCGCTGCATTCGCGGCACTGATCATCGGTCTGTCGTCAGCGCTGCTGGCCTGTGAGTCCGAACCGAAACCGGCGGCGGGCCAAGTCTCGGCGGAGCCGAAAGCCGAACGCTCCGAAGAGCTGGGAGGGCACCGCGTCGAAGTGGTCGTCGTCAGTCCGTCCGAGCGCAGTCTGACGTTGACGGTCCCGGGTGAAGTCGAAGCCCACCGCGATGCCATGCTCGCCGCGCCCATGGGTGGCTACGTCGAGCGGGTGATGGTGGAGGAGGGTGATCGCGTCAAGAAGGGGCAGATACTCGCCTCCGTCGACCGCGCGGTGCACGCGGTGCGGCTCGATCGGGCAAAGGTCGAGCTGGCTTCCGCCGAGCGTGAGCTGGCGCGGGCAAAGTCCCTCGGGACTTCTATTCCCCGGGCGGAGATCGATTCTGCGACGGACCGCGTGGAGATGGCTAAGGCCAACCTGCGTGAGCTCGAGCTCAACGTCAGTCGTTCGATCGTAGGCGCGCCGTTTGCGGGCTACGTGGCCAAGGTGGACGCGGAGGTGGGCGAGGTCGCCGCGCCCGGCGCTCCACTGATGCGCTTGGTGCAGCTCAAGCCGGTGAACGTCTCGGTGGCGTTGTCGGATCGGGACGTCAACATCGCGCGTGTGGGCGGCAGCGCGAAGATCCAGTTGGACGCACGCGGTAGCCAGTTCGAGGGCAAGATCACTTCCATCTCACGCGCCGCCAACCTCAAGACGCGATCGTTCGAAGCGCTGATCGAGATCCCCAACGAAGACGAACAGCTGCTGCCCGGCATGATCGCCAGCGTCACTCTGCAAACGCAAGGGGAGCCGGAAGCCGAGCCCGCCGCAGCAGGCAAGAAGCCCAGCGCCAAGGCGGGCGCCGCGGATGAAGCCAGCGCCGAGGCCGAGGCGGGATCCGGCCTGGTCATCTCTCAAGATTGGCTGGTGACGCGTCCTGAAGGTGTCGGCGTGTTCGTGGAAGAAAACGGCAAGGCCGTGTGGCGCGACATCGTCTTGGGGGAAGTCGTGCGCAAGCAGGTCGAGGTCAAGACGGGCCTGAAGACGGGCGATGCGCTGATCATCGTCGGTCATCGCGAGCTGGTGGATGGGGATGAGGTTCTGGTGCAGCGCAAGGGCCGTTGCTGCGTCGAGGGCCGCGCTTCTTTCGACTGAGCAGCCCTTGGCAGTGACTCCCAACGCAGAACGAGAATGACGTGATTGCTTTTTTCGTACGCAATAGAGCTCCCGTGCTCTTGGTGCTGGTGTGCATCTTCGTGTTCGGCATCGTGTCGTACGCCCAGCTGCCACGCGAGGCGAACCCTGACGTCAAGATCCCCTTCGTGACCGTGACGACGCCCTACGCCGGCGTCTCTCCCAAAGATATCGAAACGCTGGTGACCATCCCGCTGGAGAACGAGCTCGCGGGTATCAAAGACGTCAAGAACATCACCAGCACCAGCGCCGAGGGCCTCAGCATCATCAGCCTGGAGTTCGAGCCCGAGGTCGTGATCGAAGACGCGCTGCAGCGCTGCCGCGACCGCGTGTCGCGCGCCCGGCCCGACGTGCCCGACGAGGCGGACGAGACGTCGGTGCAAGAGATATCCTTCTCGGACATTCCGATCTTGTTCGTCAACATGGCGGGGCCGATCGACGAGATCGAACTCAAGCGCCACGCAGAGAACTTGCAGAACAAGCTGGAGAGGGTGTCCGGGGTGCTCGACGTGCAGCTGAGCGGCGGGCGGACTCGCGAGTTTAGGGTGCAGGTCAACCCAAACCGCTTGGCTCACTACGATCTGGGCGTGACCGACGTGGTCAACGCCATCAACAACGAGAACGTCAACATCCCCGGTGGCGAGGTCAAAGCGCGCTCGGCGAACTTCTTGGTGCGCGTGCCCGGCGAGTTCGCCAGTGCTCGCGAGATCGAAGGTGTGGCGTTGCCGCGCCGCGGTGATCGGCCGGTGTTCGTGCGGGACGTGGCCACCGTCATCGATGGCTTCGCTCAGCGCTCCACCTACTCGCGCATGAACGGCGAACCCAGCGTCTCGCTCGGTGTGGTCAAGCGTGCGGGCGCCAACATCGTCGAGGTTGCCGAAGCCGCCAAGGCGATCACGGCCGTCGAAGCGGAGAAGTGGCCTGGCGCGATCACGCACAGGATCCTGGCGGACCAGAGTCGCAACGTCGACATCTTGGTCGAGGAGCTGGAGAACAACATCCTGCTCGCTCTGATCCTCGTGGTGGGCGTGATGATCTTCTTCATGGGGATCCAGAACAGCCTGTTCGTGGCGTTCGCCATCCCGCTCAGCATGTTGGGCGCGATGATGGTCTTCTCGCTGATGGGGATCACGCTCAACATGGTCGTGCTCTTCTCCTTGATCCTCGTGCTCGGCATGTTGGTGGATAACGCGATCGTGTTGGTGGAGAACATCTACCGGCACTTGGAGATGGGCAAGACGCCGATGGACGCCTCGATCGAAGGGGCCAAAGAGGTGTCTGGCGCGGTCATCGCTTCGACGCTGACGACCGTGGCAGCTTTCGCTCCTTTGCTCGCGTGGACGGGCATCATGGGCGAGTTCATGATGTACCTGCCGCTCACCGTGATCACGGTGCTGCTCAGCTCGTTGTTCGTCGCGATCGTGATCTTGCCGGTGCTGACCGCGATGGGTTTGCGCCAGAAGCGAACGGCCGACGCCAGCAAGACGCAACAGGAGTTGGAGGCCGAAAACCTCGAGCGCACGCTCAAGAACCCGGTCGTGCGCCTGTACCGAGCCACGCTCGAGTGGTCGCTGCACCATCGCATCATCACCTCCGCGGGCGTCTTCGCGATGTTCGTCGGTACCTTGGTCGCCTACGGCAAACTGAACCACGGCACCGAGTTCTTCCCCGACGTCGAGCCGGACCGCGCCACCATCAGCATGCGCGCCCCTGACGGAACGGATTTGGAAGAGACGGACCGCATCGTGCGCGAGATGGAGCGACGGCTGCTCAAAGAAGACAACATCGAGACCTACGTTGCGGAGACGGGCGTCTCGATGGGTGACTTCTCAACCTCACAGGCGACGAACCAGGCGCGTGTGACCGTCGACTTCTACCCGCACGCGAGCAAGGCGCAGCCGGGGGAGACGCCGCGTAAGGAGAGCACTCGCATCACGCTCAACCGCATCCGCGATTCGCTCGCGGACATCGTTGGAGCTGAGATCAAGGTCGAGAAAGAGCGCATGGGGCCGCCGGTCGGCAAACCCATAGCGGTCGAAGTGAGTGCAAAGGATTATCACCAGGCCGGGCACTTTGCCGCCACCGTGCGGCGCGAAATCGCCAAGATCGATGGCGTCACCGGCTTGACCGACAACTACCGGGTCGGGCGCCCCGAGTTGCGCTTCCGCGTCGATCGCGGCGCCGCCAAACGCGTTGGCGCCAGCACCGGGGAGATCGCCAGCGCCGTGCGCAACGCCATCAACGGTACCGAAGCCTCGCGCTTCCGCGACGGGGACGACGAGTACCGCATCATGGTTGAGCTCGCGCCGGAGTTCAAAGACGACCTGCAGTCGGTGCTGTCGCTGCGCATTCCCGGTCGCGAGGACATGGAGCTCGGCACCTTCAGCGTGCCGATATCCACCGTGGCGAGCTACGAGCTCGCCGGCGGCACTGGCTCCATCACTCATAAGGCGCAAGAGCCGATGGTCACCATCGCCGGTGACGTGAAAGAGGGCTTCAACGAAAACGCCGTGCGCGCGGCCGTGGTCAACTACCTCGGCGAGGTGGAGGCGCCCCCGGGCGTGTCGACTCGTCTGGGTGGTGCGGACGACGAGCAGCGCAAGACGCAGGAGTTTTTGGGCAACGCCTTCTTGGTGGCCGTCTTCTTGATCGCCCTGGTGCTGGTGGCTCAGTTCAACCGCTTCGACCTACCGCTGATCATTCTTGCTTCCGTGCTCTTGTCGCTGATCGGCGTGTTGTGGGGCCTCATCGTCACGGAGACGGCGTTCGGCGTCGTGATGACTGGTTTGGGGGTGATTTCGCTGGCGGGGGTCGTCGTCAACAACGCGATCGTGCTCTTGGATTACGTGGAGCAGTTGCGCCAAGCCGGGCGCAGTCGCGACGAAGCGGTGATCGAAGCCGGCATCACGCGTTTCCGTCCCGTCATGCTGACGGCGATCACGACCATCCTGGGTTTGGTGCCGATGGCCGTCGGCCTGAGCATCGACTTTGCCAAGGGCAAGATGTTCTGGGGCACGCAAAGTGGTGATTGGTGGGGCCCGATGGCGGTCGCCGTCGTCTTCGGTCTCGCGTTCGCCACGCTCTTGACGTTGGTCATCGTGCCCACGCTGTACACGCTATTCGATGACTTCTCCGGTTTGCGCAGTGCGGTGTGGGGGAAACTTGGCTTCCGCCGTTCGCGCCCTCCTGCTAACAAGACAACGACGGAAACTCCCGCGCTCAGTGCGGGGGAGTAACGACACATCGTATCGAAACATCGGATTTTGGCCGCCAACGTTCAGCGATTCACGAACTTCTTGCGGCACAGCTCATCGCAAGGCACCGCCAATGACCCGCACAGCACTTTCCGCTTCCTTGTTGACCTGGGCGTGCGCTAGCGCGCTCGCCGCCTCGAGCCATGCTCAATCGCCGGAGCCGGGAGCCTCTGCGCCAGCGGGGCAAA
>JBNKHV010000125.1:0-2939 GCA_050290545.1 Polyangiaceae bacterium
ACCACCTCGGCCGTCTCGCGAAACGCGGCGTGGTTTTTCCAGTCGATGCGGCCGTTCGTCAGTGTCACGAGGTCGACAGCGTCACCGGTCAAATGCCGGCTATTGAGCACGCCGGTGCCGTTCGAGACGTTGATCTGTGCCTGGGCAATCGTCCGTAGCCCCCCACCGTCGAGCACGGTCAAATCGTGCTTGTTGCGGGCAAGGACACAGTCAGCCAGCCGGCGCAAGTCCGGGTGAATGCCTTCGAGGTTGCGGAGGCTTCGGCGGCCCCACTCGTATCCACTCACGTCACGTTCTCCCAAATTGGCGCACCGGTCTTCTTGTCAAACCACTCACATCCGAAACTGCCGTGTCGCCGCGCTCGCTCCTCGTCACGGGAGCGCTGGCAGTCGAGGCATTCCGGGTCGTCGCAGATGTCGGGGATTTCGGATTCGTCCCAAGTCACGGAAGTCCAAACTCCTCGGCCAGCCGGTGGTGTTCCGCTGGGTCCCATCGCTTCGTCGCGCGCCCAAGCACCTGGTGACCGACCTCATGGGCGAGCGCTGTCGACTCCAACGGCTGGTGCGGGTCATCGAACGCGATCGCGATGAAGCCGCTATAGCCGAACGTGAGCCCCTCTTTGTCTCGGTACGTCCGACCATCCGGCAAGGTGATCTCCGGACCACGATCGAACGCGACCTCGAGCTCGTCGTTACCGAATGCTCGGATGATCTCGTCGCGCCCAACAACCGGGTCCCATCGAGTCATTGCAACGTCGACGAACTGGCGAACGTCACGAGCCGACGCGCCCTTGTAACCGCCCCACCAGATGCGCAGATTGTATCCAGGACGCTCGATCCGCTCATTGTCGGGGGCGCAAGCCAGCGCCAAGAGGCACGCGACGATAGCCGGCGCTCGGGTCACTTGCTCCGCTCCCTGGGCAGTCGCTTGGCGATCATCTTGTCAATCTCGAGGTCGAACCGTTCGCGCAGTCGCCGTTTTGCCTTGTCCCCATCACCGCGCTGGACGGCATCGGCAACGGACGGAGCAACCGCGATCAGAACTCGAACCAGCTGGATCAGCGTCGAACTCATGGGCACTCCGCACGACGGGCAAGCGTCTCTTCGTCGAGCGCGTCGATACACTCGTCGGTGTCGCACTTGGCTGCGGCTTCCTGATACCGGAGGCGCTCGTCGCCATAGCAAAGCTCGCGGGCCACGTTTGGCTCCGGCGCAGACCCGCCACACCCGCTGGAAAACAGCACAATCAACCCGGGCCAAACGCCCCTCGCCGCTCGATACGCCACGTCACGCACTGGGCCCTGATACGGAACCGGGAGCGCCTTCAGGATGTGGTGGGCGACGGGGGCCAGTGCGCCGCTCAGGGCCCCGCCGACAGCCGTCCAGACGTCAGCGCCAGGCGTCGTCCCTGCCGCCCACGCAGCGCCGATCACCACGCTCGGAAGGGCCTGCAACACGTGCGAGACCGGCGACTCGTGCGACGGCCACGCGGCTAGGCGGACCCAGATGCCGGGGAGCCACCGACGCACGGCGTAGACGACAAGCCAAATCGCGCCAGAGAGCGCGAGCCAAGGGGTGAGTGGATGGACGGATTCGAGCGCGGACCGGATGGGGTCGCACCATTGGGCAAGTGGTTTCAGCATGGCTTTGCGCGATAGCAATTAGGCGATGGTAAGCCCGTGTCCCTGGGGCAAGATGTAGTTGTCTGCACCCTTGATCTTCAGAACAATGATGTTCGTGAGAAACTTGTACTCTCCGCCCGACAGCTCGAATCCCTGCACCTCATAGAACTCGGCGACGTCCGCGAATTCTGTGATGGCCTGCCGCCGCGCAACCGGTGCCGTCGTAATGCGCCACCTGCGATTCGCGGCGTTGCCACCAAAGTGGGTATCTAGGGCTGTCTCTAGGTCTGCTAGCGTCATGTTGTTTCAGAGAGTTACGGTGTAGTCGTCGACCCAAATTTGCATCACAGCGCGGTCGCGACTGGTCAGTTCTGCGGTAGCAAGGACAAGGCGGCCGACTTGCCCTGTCCAATAGTTTGAGCCCCCGGTATCCCTGCCCAGGTAACCGGTGGTTGACGAGGTGACGGTTCCCGCGGCCAAAGACCCGCTAGCCGTTGTTGTGGTGGGGTCGTTGCCCTCGGTTAGTTCACCATTGGTACCGTCGCTGTATGCGCCGACTGTTGACCACCCAGCCGCCGGGTAGACACCGGTTGATGTCATCGACTGGTTAGTTGAGGCGCGGCGCTGTAGCACCATCCGGTCGGCCGTGGTCTGGTAGAGCCAGATCCCATAGTCCGTGGTCGACGTGCCGGCAAAAACCAGGGTGTCGAACTGGGCGCCGTTGGGGCGAATGCTCGCGATCACGGAGAACGGATCGGCGCTCCCGCCAGTGATGCCCGAGCTGAACGCGGTAGGCAGATTCAGGTATTCGTCGACACCATCGAAGTCGATCACGGCTGCGCCGTACGTCGACGAGTCTAGAGACGGGCGAGTGGTGCTTCCGCTGTCCGTGATGTGGTTTGTTTGACCGGTTAGGTCGTTGATCTGGGTGACATCCGAACCGCTGGTTACTACGTCTTCCGGGCTGTATGCGCCAACAACTCCGCTGGGCCACTGTGTGGAGTTGTTCGTTGTCGCCTGCCCGCTCAGGTTTGCGGCGTCGAGTCCGCTCGTGTTCTGGATCGGATTGGAGCCGGCTGTGTACGATACCGTGACCGTCTCGACCTCGTAGATCTCCGTCGTAAACACGATGCGTACCGTGTCATTGGTAATGCTCGTCGTCTGGATGGACACCGACACGATGCTTGGCGGACTTGACGACGGGACACCGATCGCAAAATCGCCTGACGCTGGGACGCTCCCCGTATCGAGACCTTGATCATAGACCAGGTCCAAGACGAGCCCGCTGGTGGACACGGTGGCACTGACTAGGACTGGG
>JBNKHV010000126.1:0-45036 GCA_050290545.1 Polyangiaceae bacterium
CGACCTCGTAGCACCGCGCCACGTCGCAGGCACCGCGGCTGCGACGTCGCGCTGGACGCCAAGTGGGTCGAGCCGCCTCAGTGGCGCGTATCGCGCCCATCGCGGCGCGCCTCGGAGTCGGATACGGCGCGGAACATCAGGCGGTGAAGTTCGGCGGAGGCGCCGCCCTCCAGATCCGCGTCGGAGATGACGCGTAGGCGGCGGGTGAACGACTCCTCACGGTCGCCAGCGAGGTCCGGAGCGGGAGCGCCGCGCCCCTCGGAGTGAGCTCGATCGCGCAGCCCGGCGCACTGGTGACAGACGCCGCTCTTGTTCACCAGCGCGCACAGTCGTTCGAAGCTGTCTTGCATCGCGGCGCGACCCGCGCTCAATCGGTGGCGCAAGACGGATTCCGTCACGCCGCAGATGTCAGCCGCCTCTTGGTTCGAGAAGCCGAAGACCTCGCGCAACAGTACCGCGGCGGCTTCTTCTGGCGGCAGCGAGCGTCCGACGCAAGAGAAGCAGAAGGCGACGTGCTCGCTGACCTCGAACGCGTGCTCCTCGCTCTGAAGCGTCGCCAGCACCTGATCGTGGGGCGCCTCGGGATCGCTGCGGGTCAGATCCTGGGCGTCCCAACGCCAGCGCTGTCGATGGCGCAGGCGGTCGAGGCACGTTCGAGTGAGCACCGAAAAGAGCCAGGTGGAGAGCTTGGACTCCTGCTTGAACGAAGCCCGTTTGGCGTAGGCCTTCTCCAAGGTGTCCTGCACGGCGTCGGCAGCATCCTCGGGGTGAGCCAGCATGCGAAAGGCGAACGCTTCGAGGCGCGGCAAAATCGGCGCCAGCTGAGCCCCGAAAGCGCTGCGGTCGAGTGAGTCCATCACGCTAGCTCTCGTAGTCCGTCACCCGTCAAAAGCAACTCGCTGGCGTCGTTCGTGCTCCGTAGGAGTTCCGCCACGGCGTTGCCCGCCTTCTCGGGGTCGAGGGGTGAGTCGCCGAAGCGTCGTTGCGCGAAGGCCTGCGGGCTCATGCCGACTTTGGCCGCGTAGGCCTCGATGCCGCTGCGCCCCAGTCGGGTATTGGGGTTGAGTTGTGGCAGCAGGCACTGCACCTGCACGTCGAGTCCGCGTTCTTTGGCTTCTTGTTGGGCATAACGGCAGAGGAAGCGCTGCGTTTGTTTGGCGCCGGCGTAGCCGCCACTGAGCGGCGAGCCATGAAGCGCCGCGCCGCTGGAGAACACGATCGCGCGCGTGGGCGGAGTCGGGGCGCGCAGCATTGCCTGCAACCACACGAACGCCGCACGCGCGTCGACTTCGAAGGGTTTGCGGAACGATTCCCAGTCGTACTCCGAGAGCGGCGCCATCAACGGTTCGGCGCCCGCGACCAGCACCAGCGCGTCGAGCCCGCTCGCGATCACCTCGCGCGCCAACTCCGGGTCCGTGGCATCACCGACGCGCGTCTGAATGCCGCGTGCCGCGAGTTCCTCGAGGGCGCCCCCACTGCGGGCGATGGCGAGCACCGAGTAGCCCCGATCTGCCAACGCGGTGGCTACGCCGCGCCCCAGTCCTCGGGACGCTCCCACCACGGCCACCCGATTTTCGTTCGTCGTCCTTGCTTGCGTCATGTTCAGCATTCTCCTTCACTGCTGAGACGCCGCGCGGCCGTGAATCCGCCAAGTCTTTGAAAGTAAAATGGAATGTGTGGGCGAGCTACCCGCGACCCCCTCGCCGTCTCAGAGCTGATCGGGCCCGGGCAGGGGTTGTCCGCACTCGTCCGTGTCGTCTTTGGGCGTGACGCAGCCGAAGCGGCTGCCGCATTCGGGCTTGCAGATCGATGTCGGCTCGAACAGCTCGCTGCATTCCACTTCGCCCAAGTCGCAGCGGGCGGGCACGCAGCCGATGTCGTTGGCGCGCTCGTGGCCAGGTTCACAAGTGGTGTTGTCGGGACAGGTCACGGCCGGATCGTCACACGGCAGGTCGCGGCACCCGGTGAGAAGGTCGCCGCCGGGTTCACAGCTGCATCGAGTGCTGACCTCACTCTCGACGCAGCTACACGCGCTCGGATCGCAGGTCTCGGTGGCGCTGCACGCGGGGCCCTCAGGGTGGTCGCAGAGCACGTGGATGCAACCTGCGCGGGTGACGGGCGTTCCGGACCCGGCGAGATCGACGCTGTCGGGATCACAGACGAAGATGCCGGGGCAAGGCGTCGAGCCCTCGGCGCAGCTCGTCAGTTCGCAGCGGCCTTCGTCGCTGCACTCGTGGAAGTCCGGGCAGTCCCCGGCCTCACAGGGTTCGTCGCAGGTCTTGTCTGCAAAGCTCACGTCGCAGGCAAGCTCCCAATCGCGAGCGACGTCGCACACCTGGCCCTCTTCGCAGTCGGAGGTGTCGTCGCAGAACGTACGCGGAGGAGGTTCACAGGGAGCGTCGGGCATCGCCGAGCCGGTCTGGCCGTTTTCGGTGCTTTCGCTCGATTCCGATCCGCCCACCTCGCCGTCGTCGACCGGCGTACTGGCCGCCATGGGCGATGAGGCAGTGGCGGGACCTTCGCCCCCCGCCACCACTTCCGACTCTGCTTCGACGGCACCGTCGGCGAGCGAGCTCGATGCGTCGTCGGCGACTGAGGCTGAGCCGGGGCCCTGCTCGGCAGCGAGGTCCGCGAGCGACTCGGAAGCTCCGGCTCCGTCGCCGGCCTCTTCCGTCGCCGTTGCCGAGCCGGCAGTGTCGCCGTTGGCTCCGTCGGCCTGTGCGAACTCTGACGCCGAGCCCAGCATGGCGTCATCCGCGGGCGTGCCCTGCTGAGCTGCAGCGTCGTTGCTAGCGTCCTCAGGGGTTCCGCAGCCAAGCAACAGGACGGACAGCGCGAAGGCCCATCGAAAGGGGCGATTGTGTTGTGGCTTGGCTTTCATGGCGCTGCTCCTTGCCCCTCAGCCTAGCCAAAGCGCAGGCGCGCGCCAGAGCACCGAGTATCAATTTGTATCACAGTTCGCGATCAGTCTGCTGTAATCTGTTAGGCCATGAAGAACCTGGGAACGACGGCGGAAGGGCTGGACTTCGAAGCGCTTTGTCGCGATCTACTGCGTGAACTCCGCGGCAAACGCTCCCAGGCAGCGTGGAGCAAGCGTCAGGGCTACGCCAGCAACGTCGCCTATCTGTGGGAGACGGGGCGTCGCCTGCCCGACGCCAGCACGTTTCTCCGGCTGGCGGCGACGGACAAACGGCTGCTCGCGCTCAGTGACTTCGTCCGCCAACCGCTGCAATTGCAGGCGGATGCTTCCGGCTGCGAGGTGGTGGACGTGGGCTGGTTGTTGCGCGAACTCGCGGGCAACCTGACGACGAGCGCGCTCAGTCGCCGTGTGGGGGTCGACCGCTCGACGCTCTCGCGTTGGCTGCAAGGGCAAACCTTGCCCCGCCTACCGGAGTTCCTGCGCTTCGTGGAGGCGACTTCGGGACGCTTGCTCGACTTTTTGGCGATTTTCGTCGACCCGCGACGGCTCGCCTCCGCCAAGGCGGCGTACGACTACTTGCAGCATCAACGCCGCATCGCCTACGAGCAGCCGTGGAGCCACGCCGTGCTCCACGCCCTGAGCGTCCACCACGGACCAGATCAGGTGCGTCGCATCGCCGACACCGTCGGGCTGTCGCGTAGCGCGGTCCGGGAGCAACTGGCGGCGCTCGAGCGGGCCGGTGTCGTGCAACGAGCCGCTGGCAGGTACGAAGCAAAAGCCGCTCTGACCGTCGACACGAGTCACCGACCCGAGCTCGACTACCAGCTCAAGCATCATTGGGCGGCGGTCGGTCTGGAGCGTCTGGAGCGCACGCGTGCGAAGAAGAGTGGCCTGTTTTCCTACAATCTGTTTCCGATTGCGGCGCGGGACTTTACCCGCTTGCGGCAACTTCACCTGGAGTACTTCGAACAAGTCCGCAAGTTGGTCGCCAACGCACGGGGCGCCGATCGCGTCGTGTTGGTGAACGTGCAGCTGGTGCCGCTCGACGAATGAGACTCGGGCTTGCGCTGAGCAGCCGCTATTCCTTGGGCCAGAGGCTCTGGCCTGCATCGACGGGAGCGCCCGGTTCGGCTCGGATCTGAGTCCACGCCCAGTACATGGCGTCGTAGGCGTCGCTGAAGAGGCGATACGGCGACGCCGGTTTCTGGATCCAGAAGATCGCCGTCAGCATGCCGCGCTGCACCGCACTCTGGGTCACGAACGCCAGCCCCTTGAGATACTTGCGCGACCAGTGCAGCCCCTCCTCAACGTACTTGGCTTGCATCTTCCGCTGGTGGGCGCTGAAGCCTCCAGAGCCGCCCAGGTGCACGACGATGGCGTACGGCTCGTGGCGGTCGCGGTACACACGCAGTTCGTCCAGGTAGGCCTGCACCTCCGCGTCCGTCTGGCTTTCCGGGAGGGTAACCTGGAGCAGAGGCCACCTGGAGCTATCCACCACCACGCGACCCATCGTAGCCAGTGTTGCACTCGAACGGCGCGGCACCAAGCACGAGTCGATGTCCAGTGGGGCGAGGTCGGCAACTTCGTACCTGACGAGCAGCGCGCTTGTACCTCGGCGTGCGGCGCGGCACCATGAGTTGGTGGTGGACGGCCTGAAGGTTCGAATTCTCGGAGCGGGTATTGCGGGGCTGAGTTGCGCCTTGGCGCTGCGCGACCGTGCCAGCGTTTCGGACATCCAAGTCTTGGAGCGCGATAGCAGCGAAAAGTTGCCGCAGCGGCTCGGGCATGGCTTGTTGCTGATGCAAAACGGTGTGCGTGCTCTCGAAGCCCTGCGCCTGGAGCACGTGCTGGAGCGTTGCTCGCCGATCTCGCGGGCGCTGTTTCGAGATCCGCACGGAGTCGTCGTGCGTGTCGATGCGCTGGAGGACGTCTACAGCGTCACGCGCCAGGCACTGATCGCCGCACTGCGCGAGGAGCTTCCGGAAGGCTGTTTGCGCCTCGACGCGCGGGTCCGCAGTGTTCGCCTCGCTCCCACCCTGCCGGGCAATGGGCGGCGTGCGGTTGCGCTGGAGTTGAGCGATGGCCACATGGAATCGCTCGAGGGTGTCGATTTGTTGGTGGGGGCCGAGGGCGTCAACTCGCCCCTCTTTCGAGCGCTCAATCCGGGGGTCGAGCGTCAGCCGTCGCGCGTGAAGGAAGTGGTCACGTCCTCCGAGCTTCCCGAATTGGCGGCGCAGCTCGAGGGCACCTTCATCAAGACCCAATTTCCCGATCAGGGTCTGGCCTTCGGTCTTCTGGCTCCCACCAAGGAGCGCGTCATCGGTTACCTGCAGTTCGACAGCGAGCGCTACGAAGCACCGGGTCGCGGCGCCACCCCGGACGACTTCCGTCACTTCTTGGGAGCGCTCTTGAAGGACGCGCCCGAACCCATCGGGCAATACCTGCGGCAAGCCGATCTGAGTACCGCCCACGTCTGGCACCCCGTCAATGCCGACATTCCCGATCAGCTCGCATGCGACAACGCCGTGCTCATCGGCGACGCGGGTCACCCCGTGTTGCCGTTCACGAGCCAAGGGGTCAGCGCTGCGCTGGAAGACGCCATCATGCTAGCCGACGCGGTGCAGGCTCTCGAACAGCCGAAGTCTCAGCTCTCGCTTGCCGTGCAAGGCTTCTGCGACGACCGCCGTCGCGACGTCGGTGTCTACGTCAGCGGCGGTCGCCGCATCTTGCACAGCTTTCTGGATACCTCTCGCGGGTTCACACTGCCCTATGTCGATGGCGCCGCTTCGACCTTGGAGCGGCATCTGCAATTGCCGCCGGGCAGCCTGCGTCAGCTGATCTCCGTGCTCGACACCGACGGCGACGGCTACCTGGACCGTCGTGAGTTCGACCTGGCCCTGGCGCTCTTCGGTCTGGAGCTGGAACCCGAAGTGATTTCCAAGCTCTTCCGCGAGATCGACACCGAGCACGATGGCCTCTTGAGCGTGGAGGAACTGCTGGTCGCCCTGGGCACGCGTACGCCCAGAGGCTCGGAGCAGCTGGAGAGCGTGCGCGAACGGTTGGCCTCACCGCGGCGGATCTCGCGTTTGGCGTTGCGTGGGCGTTTGGCACTCGTGTTCCGTCAGCTCGACGGCAATCGGGATGGCAAGCTCGACTTCGACGAGTTTCGGGCAGCGACGCTCAGCCTCGGTTTGCTCTACGACGAGGCGCAGGCCCGGCGTGCCTTTTCACAGCTCGATCACGACCGCGACGGCGGCATCAGCTTCGACGAACTCTTCGACAGCTTGGAGGCACCGCCACCGTCGACCGCGGTGACGTTCACCGAACACCTGCGCAAAGCCACCTCGACGTCGGCGGCGCGCCCGCTGTTCGACGACCATCAGGTCGATCTCGGGCTGCTGCGGGAGCGTGCCTTCAACTTCCGCTGGGCCACGCTGCCGCAGGACACGATCCCGTTGACGGCTGCCGATCCGGACTTTCCCGTGGCTCGTGAGATCCGCGACGCGCTCGGGGAGTACCTCGCCGGAGGTTACCTGAGTTACGGACCTGCGGCTGGTTTGCCGTCGTTTCGCGAGAGCACGGCGCGCCACTACGAGGAGCGACGTGGGGTGCCGTGTTCGCCAGGGCAGGTGCTGGCGACCGATAGCGCGGCGTCGGCGATGTACCTCGTGGCACACGCCGTGTTGCAGCCCGGAGACGAAGCGCTGATCCCGGACCCGGTAGACTTTCTCTTCGAACGCTCCGTACTCGCAGCAGGCGGTGTGGTGCGACGCTATCGTCTCGACCCCGCTCGAGGCTACACCTTCGACGTCGACGAGATCCGCTCCCTCATCACGCCTCGGACGCGGCTACTCAGCGTGTGCAATCCCCACAACCCGACGGGGCGCGTGTGGTCGCGCGCCGAACTCGAAGCTCTGGCGCAACTCGCCAGCGAGCACGATCTGAGCATCATGAGCGACGAAGTCTGGGCGGACATCGTGTATGCGCCGAACGAGCTCTGCAGCATCGCGTCGCTAGCGCCCGAAGTCGCCCGGCGCACGTTCACCGTGTACGGCTTTTCCAAGGGCTACGGCTTGGCGGGTTTGAGACTGGGGGTGCTCTTGTGCCCGGACGAAGCCAGCGCCGAGCGTGTGCTGCACCAGTCCCACGCCGACGAGACGGCCTATGGCGTCAGCACCTTGTCGCAGATCGCCGGGCAGGCGGCGCTGGAACGTGCCTCGGGTTGGCTCGAGGATTTCGTCGCGCACCTGACGGCTCAGCGCGACTACGCCGTCGAACGGCTACGGCAGATCCCGGGTCTGAGTTGTCACGCACCGCAGGGGACCTACGTCGTCTTCCCGAAGATCGTCGGCTCCGACGCTGACACGACGGAGCTCACGACCACGCTCGCCGAACGCTACAAGATCGCCGTGGTGCCGGGTTCGCCGCGCTTCTTCGGTCCGGGCGCCGCCGGGCACCTGCGCGTCAGCATCGCCACCTCGCGCGCCATCTTGAAGCACGGCATCGATCGTTTGGAAACCGGGCTGGGCGAGCTAGGCGTCAGCGGCGGCTCAGCACCAGAGGCACACCGCCCTTCGGACGTCGGGTGATGCCGAGTTGCTGAGCGGGTAGGCTGGGCTCCGTCGGTTCGAAGGTGAAGCGTTGCGCGGCCATCGACAGCAGCAACACACCCTCCATCAGCGCGAAGGACTTTCCGATGCATTGGCGGTGCCCGGCGCCGAACGGGATCCAGGCGGCGGGGTGCCTGCCTGCGCTGCGTTGCGGCAGGAAGCGGTCCGGGTCGAACACGTCCGGCTCGTCCCACGCGCTCGGGTGCCGATGAATGCGATCGATCATCAACGACACCATCGTGCCGGCGCTCACCAGGTGCTCGTCGACGACGTCATCTTCGACTGCAACCCGTGGCAGGAAGAAAACTGGGCCGTCCATGCGCAACGCTTCGTGGAAGTAGCGCGTCGTCGCGGCCAGCGTGGGCACGTCGTCCGGTGTTGGGGTGCGCTTGCCGAGTTGCCTGTCCACCTCGTCGGCCACGTAGGCGAAGAGCTTTGGCTCCTGTGCCATGCGTGCGATACCCCACGAGACGGCCGAGGCCGTGGTTTCGTAGCCAGCGATGAATAGGCTCATCGCTTCGTCGCGCAGCTCTTGGTCGCTGAGCCCGCCGCCCGAGTCGTCCCGCATCTGCAGCATCAGGCTCAGTAGATCCCCACTGTCGCTCGGAGCGCTGCGGCGTCGTTCGATGAGGCCGTAGAGCACCTCGTCGATCTCTTTGACGGCTTGTTCGTGGGCGCGCCGACCGGGCACGGGAACCCACGTCGGCAACACGTCGGTCACCACCTTCTGCAGCATGTGCTCCAGGCTGAAGGACATGGCTCGACTCACTTGATCGGCCTCGTTCGCGTCCAAGCCGGTGCCGAACATCGTGCGCACGATGACCGCCATCGTCACGCGACTGACGAGCTTGCCGATGTCTGTCACCTGACCGTCGCTGGGCCACTGCTCGAGCTGCTCGTCGATGGTCGCCGCCATCAGTTGGCCGAGCTCGTGGACGCGCGCCCGCCGGAATTGGGGATTCATCATGCGACGTCGTTGGCGCCACACTTCGCCCTCGATGGTCGGTAACCCCAAACCGATCAACGAACGCGCCGACGACCAGAAGCTGCCCTGCTTGACGTAGTTCGGAGCGCGGTCGACCAGCACGTGTTGGGCGTGCTGCGGGTGATTCATCAGCACCACCTTCTGGGTGCCCGCGTCGATCTCGAACAGGTCCCCGAGACGCCCCTGGTAGCGGGTGACGCAGTCGAGCCCGCCCTGCACCAAACCCGGCAGATGCCCGACGACGGGCCACGCCCTGGGGCGCGGCGGCTTGCTCGTGGTGGAGGTCACGGTCGTCATGGGACTGAGCCAACACCGAGCCCCCCGCCAAATCAACCGTCGCCTGCGCGCGTGTGCTTTCCACACGCAAACTGGAGCGAGCGAACGTCTCTACTTCCAGGAGTGGGCGTAGTTTTCAGCCCTGCTGACGCTCCGCGTGCGCTCCGGGCTGGATTCCGCTCACAAGAAGAACGACACGCCGACGCTGAACGACGGATGGCCGACGCGCATCGTCAACGACATGTCTTTGGCGAAGTGCCAGCGCCCGCCGACGAAGAGGGATAGGAAATCCGCGGCGCCTTTGCCCTTGCCCCTCAGGCGCAACATGCCGCCCGGTTCCCCGAACACGGACCAATTGTCCGAGAGCCAGAAGTTCCACTGCATCACGACCGGGATGTAGAGGCTCTTTTGCGTGATGTCCGCACCAAAGCCGATGCCCACGGTGTTGTTGATGCGGCGAATGAAGCCGTTGTCGACCAACTCGATGGTGCCGCGGAAGCCGCCACCTGGGCCAAACTTGTCGAAGGGTTCGAGCAAGAGGTGAGGCTCGGCCTCGAAGGAATAGTCCGGGTGAAGCCCCGGGTTCTTGATGCGCAGATGATCCGCCGAGGCGTTGGTGGAAACCAGCAACACACCCAGCGACAGAAGCGCCGAGATCAGAAGAGCCCTCATGCGCTGGAGCGTAGGCTGGACGAGCGGCTGCTTCAAGCGGAGCCTCGAATGAGCTCTCGAGACAGGCAGTGCGTGAGCGTGCCCAGAGTAGAATGACTTACCCCGTTGCTAGTGTCGTCGCTTGGCAGCAGACGTACGTGCCTGCCGTTTACGTCGAGCGCGACGCACTTCGAGCACGGTCGTGGTCGCGACTGCGACGCCGAACCCGATGAACGGCACGACGACGAATTGCTCTCCCAGCCACGACAGCGTGGGCCGGTCCACGAACTCCGCCACCACCCAATAGGCGAGGGCGAGCCCCAGGCAAGCGAGCGGCCCGGCAGCGAAGTGAGAAGCCCGCTGCGCCCACGACCCTGCCCGTACCCTCAAGACGCCGACGACCGCCGCCAGGAGCAACAGCGCGCCGCCAACGAGGACCGTGAAGAACGCCCCCGCGTAGATCGCCACCCATGGGCCGAGAGAAATGTCGCTCACCGGGGCACCGAACGACGAAGCGAGGTCGTCGTCAACGAGCCTGCAAAGGGAGCGCGGGTAGAAGGCACGAGGTCGCCCTAGGGCTGGTCCGCTCGCTGGGGTGGGTTCGGCGTGTGCTGCTGGCGATCGCACCGCCTGGGCGAGAAACGGAACACTCGTCAGCAGTGTGCGTTTGGCACTGTGCGTGTCTCTGATGCTCGAATGGTCGGCATCAATTTGATGTGTAAGATTACGAGCGTGGCGATTCCGCGTACGAGCTGACGCTTGTCGGTTGTCACGCCAGCTGGGTTCGCTACAGGCTGAGTGATCGGTCCCCCTTAGTCTTTCGCCCCGTTGGAGGTGTCATGAAAACCCTGCGCACTGCTTGTTTCCTGATTGGCGTTCTCACGCTGCCCGCCTGCGGCGGTGAAGAGTCTTCTACCGACAACGGTGACTCCAACGTGAATACCGGCTCGACGGCGCCTGGCGCCAGTAGTCCTTCCGGCGGCGCGATGACGACGCCTCCTTCGACGCCAGGCCCGGCGACGGGTGCCATGCCCAGCAGCCCCATGCCCGAACCAGGCATGCCCGACGTGGGCGCTGAGCCCGATCCGGATCCCGCGGTTCCCGGTAATCCCGTGGACAACGGCGAATCGGCAGGCGGCTCGCCCGGCGACGTCTCCGGCGCGGGCGGTGCGACGATGGACGGCAGCGGGGGCAACGCTCCGAGTGATCCCGAAGGTGGAGGCGGAGCGCCCGCTGGCGATGCTGGCGGCATGCCGGGCGACGAAGGCATGGGCGGAGAGATGGCAGGCAGCGGCGGTGCTGGCGAGATGGGCGCTGGTGGTGCCGAAGTTGGGGCGGGCGGCATGGGCGGTGCCGGTGGCGACGAAGTGATGCCTGACGGTTTGGCTGTGGCCGTCGTCACCTCCACCACGGCGGCACCCGGGGGCTGGGAGGACTTCGAAGCCACCGCCACCTGGACGCAGATCGGTGATGAGGTGACGTTGGTGGTCGAAGTTACCGGTTGCCCCGATGGGCCGCACATCTCTCACATTCACGCCAACCACGATTGTGGCGCAGACGGCGAAGCGGCAGGTGGCCACTGGGTTCCCAACGGCGAAGTCTTCGAGGACATGATGTGCAGCGGGGGTACGGCGACGTACACCCATACCGAGAGCACCGGCGTGTGGACGGTGGCAGATGGCGGCCCGAACGACGTCACTCAGTTCTCGTACATGGTTCACGAGCTCAGTGACGCGCAAGGTGCCGGTGCCAAGGCCGCTTGCGGGGTCATCAATGCGCAGTAGCGCACGCGTGGTGCTACTCGCGGGTCTGGTGCTCGGCGCCGCCTGTACGGACGACGAGGCGTCGAGCGACGACGCCTCCGGCAGCGACCAGCGCCAGAGCGACTCCGAAGACGCCGGCGGCTATCCCGAGTCCGAAGCGTCGGACGGCGCAACGAGCGACGAGGCGTCGAGTGACGACCCAGCTTCGAGCGTGAGCGACGAGGCGTCGAGTGACGACCCAGCTTCGGACGAGAGCGACGGCGCGGCTGACGACGCCGATGCGCGTGCGACCGACGCGGAGCCAGGCGGTGAGAACTCCCGCGACGGTGGCTCGACGGATGACGTCGAGACGGGCGATGCGAGCAGCGCAGCACCTGACGAAGTGGATGCCGCGAGCGCCACGAGCGACTCGGGAGTGCCTAGCGACTCGCCCATCGACGAGGCTCTGCTCGAGCAGCTGACGCGGCCCGCCTATCCGGAGGCGGTCTACCCGGCGGAGAATCCTCACACCGAAGCCAAAGCCTTGCTCGGCAAGATCCTCTTTTGGGAGGAGCAAATGAGCGGTGACGGTACGGTGGCCTGCGGCACCTGCCATCGCGCCGCGGCTGGAGGCTCGGATCCGCGCGCCGTTCACTTGCCGGGGCCAGACGAACTGTCCGACACGGACGACGACATTCAGGGCTCGCCGGGCATCGTGCGCTGCGACTCCAGCGGCGAGCGCATTGGCGACGAGGTGCAGGTGACGCAGCGGCGGACTTCGAATTACCTCGACGCGATGTTTGCGCCCAATCTGTTCTGGGATGGGCGCGCCGAGTGCCAGCACGAAGACTGCCCGAGTCAGAGCGCTTTCGAGGATCCGGACAACCCCGGTACCTTCCCGATCCAACGTGGCGGTGCGCTGGAGAACCAGGCCGTGATGCCGCCGCTCTCCGACGTCGAGATGGCGTGTGAGGGGGCGACCTGGGCCGGCATTCACGAGCGTTTGAGCGGCGCCGTGCCGTTGGCGCTCGCTCACGACATTCCGGACGACATGGTCGCGTTCATCGACGACCACGGTGCGTCCTACCCCGCGATGTTTGCAGCGGCTTTCGGCGACGAGCAGACGTCCGGACCCGAAGACGAGATCAACACGCGGCGCATCGCCTTCGCCATCGCCACCCACGAGCGTCGCTTGCGCAGCGACCAAACGCCTTGGGACGCCTTCAACGCTGGTGATCGAACCGCGCTGACTCCGGCGCAGGTTCGCGGCTACGTTCTGTTCCGCACCAAGGCGGAGTGCGGTAGCTGTCACGCGCCCCCGCTGTTCACCGCGCACCAGTTCCACTTCACTGGCTTCTTCGATCCGGCATGGGATGAAGGGCGTTATGCCGTCACCCTGAACGAAGGCGACCACGGTAAGATGCGCACACCGACGCTGCGCAACGTGGGGCTACGTCTCGAGGGCGGTCTGCTCCACAACGGCGGCGGCCGGGGGCTGTCGTTGGAGACGATCATCGATACCTACGCCGCGGGTGGCGTGTTGGAGAACGAGGCCATCGCCTCCGTTCCCGTCAGTCCCTCCGTGCCGGGGTTCGAGCTGACGGAGCAGGAGAAGGCCGACTTGATCGACTTCCTGCTCAACGCCTTGACCGATCCTCGGGTGCTCAACGAAGAGCCGCCCTTCGACCGACCGAAGCTCGGCACCGAGCCGTGACGTTCGGCGCGCGGAGCGTCGCGCCGGTTCATTCTGCTCGCGAGGAGTTCCGCATGTCAGGCATCGGCCGGTGACGTCGAATTGGGCGGACCGCGGCCGCGCCTGAAGGCAAAGCCAGGGGCTAGCCTCAAAGGGCCATCAAAACTTGCGCGCTTCGACGCTTGGCTCGAATCGCCGCTGTTTATCGCATCGGGCTCGAAGACGTGGTTGAACAGGATTGCTGCGGTGAGTGGTCATTGTGCGAAATGTTTACGCCGTGGCAAGCGCGAAGGATGCTGCGCTGCGGCGAATGCTTGAAGCCCACTGCTGAGTGCCGCATCGACGACCACGTCAGGCGCTTTCTTTTCTGAGCGTTTCTTCGATGGACGAACAGATTGCGCTGTGGTCGCGCAGATTGACCGCAAGTGATCACCTGTGACGCACCAAGTCGTGGCGGGTGACTGTACGAAAATCTCCCGTCTCTGACTGAATTGCGTCACGGTTTCGGCAGTGTTCGCGCACTGTGATTGTTCCCAGCTCGCTTGTAGCCGCAGACCATTAACACATCGAAATTCGAGGGTTGTCCGGTCACGATTCTTGGGAGCTTCCTCAACGTGAGAAAGAAATGCGCGACAGGAAGCAACGATCGTGCGGTGCAATTCGTAGCCATTTCTTCGGATGGCCGGTGAAGCCATTGTGGAGGCAGGCATCCTGCATATACTCGCTGACTTCGACTTGGCGCAGCCCCCAGCGCAGCGACCAAGCAAGCCGCGACCTCAAGCAACACGAAACGGAAGCGCGGTGTCTGGCCGTCCACAACTTGGGCCACTCCGTTCTCTGAAGGGATCCCGCCATGAACAAACCTTTCCAACGCATGTTCTCGTGCCTCGTAGCGACCGCTACGTTCCTAGGCTTCAGCATCAGTTCTGCTGGCGCAGTCGATCTGGACCCGGCCGATGCCGACATCTTCATCATCGGTGCGTACCCCGATAACGAGATGGGCCACGACACTACCCGCGGCGACTTCAACGGCGACGGCTTTGAAGACCTGGTGATCGGTGCGGGTTGGTATGGCGTGTACGTGATTGATGGCTCGCCCGCCGTTTCGAACATGACCCTCGACATGTCCGTCGACAACGTCCTATTTGCCGTCACTCGCGTTAGCCCCAGCGACCACATCGGGCACGCGGTGGCAGCGGGTGACTTCAACGGGGACGGTTACGATGACCTACTGATGGGTGACCCCCAAGGCGATGGCATTCGCAACCTCAAGCAAGAGAGTGGCGAAGCCCACGTCGTCTTCGGTGGACCAGACGTGACCGGTGTCTTGGACCTATCCGAGTACGGCGCGCGCGCCGACATCAGCATCTTTGGCGCGGAGCCGTACCAGGCTTTGGGTTATTGGGTCAGCGCTGGTGACTACAACGCCGACGGTTACGACGACATGTTGATGGCTGTGCCTTTGACGGATGGCCCCGGCAACACTCGAGATAACTCCGGTTCGGCCTACGTCATCTTCGGCGGGCCCAACCTGGCTGAGAAGTACGATTTTGCGGAGGAGACTCCAGACCTCGAGGTGCGGGGAGCTGAGCCCTATGATCGCTTGGGCATTCATTGCAGCACGGGTGACTTCAACGGGGATGGCATCGACGACCTCTTGTTGTCGGGCGTGCTCATGAACGACAACACGAACGAAGTCATCACCAGCAACGGCAAGGTGTACGTCATCTTCGGCACACCAGAGCTCGGAGGGGTGCTCGACATGCTGACGGACGAGCCCGGCTTCATGGTTCGTGGCGCCGACCAGATGAGTCTCGGCAGCGCCGTTTCCGGCGGTGAGCTCAACGGGGACGGCATCGACGATCTGATCATGGGTGCCCGCAACATGGACTCGGGCAGCTTGATCGACGCAGGAGGCGTGCACGTCGTCTTCGGGTCTCCAGATCTGAGTGGCGAGTTGGATCTCGCGACCGACAGCGCCGACTTCGAGCTCCGTGGCGAGTTGGCAAATGGTCTGTTGGGATTTTGGGTGTACTCGGGAGACGTTACAGGCGACGGCATCGACGACTTGTTTGCGGGCGCCCCGACGGCAGACGCCAACGGTGTCGAACAGAGCGGCTATGCCTACGTGATCAACGGTTCGCCGACGCTCGGTGGGGTCCGAGACTTGGCCACGCAGCCCGCGGACATTCGCGTGGCGGGCGAGGACCCATTCGACCACATGGGGTTTTCGATCGGGTCGGCGGACATCAACGCTGACGGCATCGGCGATCTCGTCGCCACGGCGATTCGAGTCGACCCAGACGAGGAGACGCGGACGAACGCGGGCATGGCGTACATGTACTTGTCGACTCCACCTGGTCCACCAGTGCCGAACATCTTCGCCAACCCGACCTCTCGAGACTTCGGCACGGTCGAACTCGGTTCGACGGCGGAGGGCAGTTTCTGGATCTCGAATACCGGGACGGAGCTACTCGACGTCAGCGAGCTGACCTCGACCAATTCCGAGTACACGGTGGTGTCGCCCAGCGCACCCTTCACTCTATTCCCCGGCGCGTCGCAGGAAGTGATCGTCAGCTACGAGCCAACCGGGGTGGGGGGCGCTTCCGCAGCGCTCGACGTCGTCAGTTCGGATCCCGACACGCCCACTCTGAGCCTGCAGCTCTCGGGTGAAGGTGTGGAGCCGGAGCCGGACCCAGAGCCCGAACCGGAGCCGGAGATCGCCTACTACATCAACGCTGGCGGCGCAGCCTACACGGACTCGCTGGGCAACGAGTACGTGGCTGACCAACCCTGGGCGCCTGGTGGCTACGGATTCTACGGTGGGCGCACCGGTTCCTGGGGCGGCGATATCGCCGATACGTCGGACGACACCTTGTATTGGACGGCCCGCGGCGGGGATGACTTCCGCTATGGCTTCGACGGGCTGCCCGAGGGCGAGTACCTCGTGACGCTCTACTTCACGGAGCCAGGCATCCTGGAGACCCCGCGCCTCATGGACGTGCAGATGGAAGGCGAGCTCGTCCTGGATGACTTCGATATCTCCGCGGCAGCTGGCGGCAGTCTCACGGCGACGAGTCAGTCGGTCGCAGTCTACGTCGCGGATGGCTTGCTCGAAGTGCGCTTCTTCTCCGTAGCGAAGACCGCATTCGTCAATGCCTTGAGCGTCGAGTCTCTGTAGCTCTCGCGCGGCTCGGGCCGCGCGGGGTGTGGCGGGCACCCTTTGGACAGTGCCCGCCACGGCGGCGCGGATGCGTGCTGTGGTCTCACCTCGGCGGGGCGGGGGTCGGCTCGAGGTCGTTCGCTCTCGAGCGAGGGGGTGAGCCGCCTCGCCGATTGCGGACGCGTGCGCATATTGAAGCTGAGTTGCGTGGCGACGGAATCGCTGGCTTTCAGGCACCTTACCGTCGCCCATACTGTCGCCTCGAGCACACACTGTGCCGAGATGTTTCACCATTGTTGCGCCGTAAGTAGCCGCAACGCGACATCATTCATCCCGTGCCCGCACTGGGGTGCGCTGGTCCAGCTCTCGCTCACTGTGCGCGCTTTGTGGAGTTCGCACGACAACGAGCGAAATACTCCGGTGGGTCACGGGTTTATATATGTCAAAAGGGTGGACTTTACGGACAAAGGCTACGTAGGATTAAGCGCCACTCGAGGAAACCACGTGCCTGTCTTGAAGAACCTTTCGGCCGCTCTGGCACTCGTTGCAATTCTTTGCGGCACAGAACTTGCTCACGCGGATGTGACCGCGGCCGGAAAGGCGTTTTCTGAGGGCCAAGCCGCCCAGCTGTCGGAAGACTACCAGTTGGCTGCGCAAAAGTTCGAGCTGGCGCATTCGATCATGCCGTCTTCCGCCGCTCTGCGCAGTGCGGCCCGCATGCGGTTCAAGGCGGGCAATCAGGCCCTTGCGGCGACGCACGCGTTGGTCCTCCAGGCAGAGTATCCCGACGATCCGGAATCCGCGGAGCTCGCCGCTGAGTTGCTCGAGCAGCTGGCCCCGCTGCTGACGCGACTCGCCGTCACCTGCGAAGTGCCCTGCACCCTGTCGAGTGATGGGCGCGCCATCAGTGTGGACAAGGCGGAGCGCCACGACTTTTTCGTGCAGCCGGGTGTGGTCGAGTTGCAAGCCTGGTTCGACGGGGGTCACGTGGCTGACGCAGAAATCGACGCACAGGCGGGGGCATCTCTCAGCATCGAGTTCGCGCCGCAGGCTGGGGAAGATGCTGCCAAATCGGCGCCAACGCCCGCAGCTGAGGCAGAGCACGCCGAGGCCTACGAGCCAACGCCCCCGCCCGACGTGCGTCGGCGGGAAGGAGCGCATCCCGCCTGGTTCTACACCGGTCTCGGCTTGACGGTCGTCGGCGGCGCGGCGACGACCTGGCTCGGGCTCGAAACCCAGAGGCTGCGTGACGACTTCGATGCGCAGCCCACCCGCGCGACGTACGACGAGGGGATGCGGACTCAGCTGCGGACGAACATCGCTGCTGGTGTGACCGCCGCACTTGGCATCACGACGGTGATTCTCGCTTTCGTGACGGACTTCGACGGGCCGGGCGCGAGCGAGACGGGTGTGGTCTTCACGCCATCAGGCGTCGCGGGGAGATTCTGAGGGTGGCAGACGCGGCACATCTCGAAGCCCAGACCTACGGCCGCTACGAGGTCATCGCTCGGGTGGGACGGGGCGGCATGGGCACGGTGTACCTCGCTCGGGCCGTCGGCGAAGGGGGATTCCACCGCCTGTTCATCCTCAAGGTGCTCCACGAGCACTTGGGCAGCGACCCCAACTTCCTGGAGATGATGCAGCGCGAGGCGCGCCTCGCCGCTCGCCTCCATCACCCCAACGTCGTGAGTATCGTCGACGTGGGGACGCAGGGGGACTGCTTCTACATCGTGATGGACTACGTGGAGGGGTGCACGCTAGCCGACCTCCTGAATCACCACGTCAGTCACCGTCCGGCGCGCGTCATCGTTCCCGTGCTCTTGGACGCTTTGAGCGGACTGCAGGCAGCGCACGACATGGTGGACGACGAAGGCCGCGCGTTGAGCCTCGTACATCGAGACATCTCTCCCGAGAACCTGCTCATCGGCGTGGATGGCCATTGCCGCCTCATCGACTTCGGCATCGCCCAAGCCCGCGGTGCCGTGCAAACGACTCAGCCAGGCGAAATCCGGGGCAAGCCCGCATACATGTCGCCGGAACAGGTCACTGGCCAAGCGGTGGACTTGCGCTCCGATCTGTTCTCCGCGGGCGTCGTGCTCTACAACGCTCTGACCGGTAGACGGCTGTTCGACGGCGCTAGCCATCACGCGACGATGTACAACATCCTCAAGCGTGTCATCCCGCCGCCGAGTCGAGTGGGGTTGCGTCCCCCGCCCTGCTTTGATGCCGTGTGTTTGCAGGCACTGCAGCGAGATCCCGAACGCCGTTTCCAGTCTGCGCTGGAGATGTCCGAAGCTCTTCGTACTGCGGCGTTGGAGTCCGGCATGTTGGGCGCGCCCAGCGAGGTTGCCCGGATGGTCGCGGAGACCTTCGGTGGGAAACTGCAGCAGCGCCGGGACCGAACGCGTGAGTTCGTGCGCGGGCGGACACAAGAAAGCCCTCAGGTCGTCGCTCTTCCAGAGTTGACGCTTTCGGTGAGCAGCATGCAACCCGTGCTCACCCCCACGCGAACGGAGCGTCACGGTCTGCTGACCTTCGAAGAGCTCAGCGGCGGTCGAGAGTCGTCGATCCCGACGGCGGAGGCGGTGCAGCCCCCCCCGTCTACGAGCGCGGCGGCACCTCTGCCGAACTCCATCGGGCCGACGGAGGCCGACTACGGACTGGGTCGCGACCGGTCGCGGCTGGGCTATCAGATAGGGATTGGCGCCGGATTGCTGGTGTTCGTCGGGGCTGCGATTCTGCTCGGCTCGAGCTTGGCCGACGAGGCAGAGCCCGCTGCGGCGGCTTCCAGTGAACCCTCCGTCGCATCAGCGGAGGGGCTGGCCACAGGAGCCGAACACGATGTCGCTGCACGGGTTGGCACGTCCAAACGCGACGACCTGGGGCCCGGTGCTGCGAGCTCCAACGAGGCGCAGCCAAGGAGTCCCACGACGGCCGAGCGCGCCGCTACGACCGCCAGAGACTCCGAAGAGCGCGAACGCGCCGCGGAGCGGGAAGAGCGCGCTGAGCCGGCAGCTGCCGAACCAGAGTCGCCGAAGTCTCAGCCAGAGAAAGGCGCATCGGCGAAAGAGCGTCGCAGGGAAGAGCCCGCGCCAGTCGACGAGGAGCCGCCGGGGCGTGGTGCTGTGGCGGCGCCTCGCCCGAACGCTCCTGGTTCCGGCTCTGGCCCCATCGAGAAGGTGGAATCGAACCCCTATCTTCGCGCGGAGTGAACGCCCGATGAACACGCATGCGCGGGCGTTGGAGCTACTTCACTACGAGGCTGAGAGGTCTCCTGATGACCCCGCCGCGTGGGCGAAGCTCGGTCTGTCGTTGGCCGAGTCGACTTCCGACGTCGGCAGTCGTGCGGCGGCAGGTGCTGCTTTGGCCCATGCTCTCGCGCTGCAACCGAAGCAAGCCGCGCTGTGCTCGGCACTCGGGCACGGTTTTCGCAAGCTCGAGCTGAACGCGCAGGCTCTGGCGGCATTCGAGCGCGCTCTCGAACTCGAGCCGACGCTGACGGAGGCGCGAGAAGCCGTCGCTGAGTTGCTGATGGAGCACGAGCCGGAGTCTGCCGTGCGCGTATTGGAGGAAGCCGTCGAAAGTGGACAGGCGAACTGGCGACTGCATTTCTTGGCGGCGAAAGCCCACCATTTGCTGAAGGACCTGGCGCAGGCAAGGACGAGTGCCGAGCTGGCCACGCGCTCTCCAGGGGCCGAACTACCAGCCTTCTGGCTGTTGGCGCAGATTCTGGGCGAGCTCCAGATGAGTCGTCCATGCATCGAGGCGTGGAGGAGAGTGGTCGAGCTGGCTCCGAACGATCCTGCCGCGCTCACCGCATTCGGCTCTGCGCTGGTGGCCGCCGGCAATCAGCGCGAAGGGATCTCCGTGCTCGCGTCGGTAGCCCAGAACAACCCCAACTCTGCCGAAGCGTGGATCAACGTTTGCCTGGCCCAGAAGGCGGCTGGTCTCGATGTCGAGGCGATGCAAAGCGCGCAACGCGCCGTCGAGCTCGCCCCCCAAAACGCAAGAGCACAGTTTCTGCTCGGTGAGCAGGCGGAAGAGGTGGGTCAGTACCCAGTGGCTCGGGATGCCTACGAGCAAGCGACCAAGGCGGCTCCCGGATGGGCGGAAGCTCATCAACGCTTGGGCCGTATTCACGCCATACAGGGAAGCAAGGACCGCGCACGTTGGGCTCTCCTGCGCGCTACGGAGCTCGAACCCGACAATCGCCAGTTTCGGGCGGAGTTGAGCCGCCTGATGAATCCCTCTCGGCCGCCTCCTGGGATCAGCACGGGTGCCATCGAGGGGCAACTGAGCGAATTCTCTGTTGCTGATGCCATCGAATTGCTGCGCAACATGCGCATGTCCGGGCAACTCGTCATCTCCAGCGGGCCAGCGGCGGGCTCGGTCACGTTGACCGACGGTATGATCACCAACGCGTCCTCCCCCAAAGCCCGCTCCGTCGTGCGACAGCTCGTGCGAAACGGAGTCGTGACTCAAGCCCAGGTTGGAAGTCTGACCCGGCAGAACCGAGCTGCGAGTGCCGAACAGTTGGCGAGTCAGCTGCTGCGGGATGGGTTGATAACTCAACGCCAGCTACAAGAAGCTCGCCACAAGCAGGTTCGAAGCGCTCTCGGGGAGATGCTGGACTGGAGCAGCGGCAAGTTCGCATTCCACAAGGGCGCCCCGAAGCCCCTGTCCGGCGAGGTCGTGCTGGAACCCACTTCACTCATCCTCGACATCATGCGGGTGAAAGACGAACATCTGAACCGAGTAGGCTAAGTGAAGCCAATGACTAGCTGTACATCCAAACGATTGACCACCGGGGCCCTTGCAGGCTCGTTCCTCTTCGTCCTTGCCGGATGCACTGCGTTCTCAGAAGACCTGAAAGAGCGCATCCCCAGCGCTACGACTGAAGACGACGTCGAGGCGGACGAAACGGCTGAAAGCGACGCCGATATGGACGCAGACGCTTCCGCCGAGACGTCGGAGATGAGCGAAAGCGATGCTGACGAGGAGGGTGACGACGACTCCTCCGACGAAGCAGCCCCGGATGCCAGCGCTGGCGATGAAACCGACGGGGACTCGGCCGAAGTAGCGACGGATGTGGGGGCGTCCCCCGAAACTCCAGTCGAATCAGAAGGCGTCGACGCGGGCAGTCAAGCGGACGCTGGCAATGACGAAGCCTCCGAAGGAGCGGTGGTCGTGGCGGACTTCTGCGTTCCGGAAGAGGACGTGCCAGTGCTTCAGCCGAGCCACGAGTTCATCCAACTGGACACTCGCAGCGCCACCAACGACTTTGCCGACGTCAGCTCGTGCGGGTTGGACCGAGACTTGAGTACGCCCGATGCGTTCTTCGCACTCGACATGCTCGCGGGAGAGCGCTGGCATGTACGTGTCAAAGAGGTTCCGGGGCGAGATGTCGCGCTCTACGTCTTGCCGGAATGTGACCCCCGCACGTGCGAGGCTGTCGCCGACCACTGTCCTGCGGGGGCGCCCGAGCATTTCGACTTCATGGCAACGACGGATGGTCGACGCCTGATAGGTATCGACGGTATCACCGACCCAGAGGTGGGAATGGAAGTGATCGTCATGCGTCCCGTTTGTGGCGACGGGCAACGTGTGCACAGCGAGGCCTGTGACGACGGCAACACGCAAGATGGCGACGGCTGCGACGCCGATTGTCGCATCGAGCTCGAAGGAACCGCCGCTGCGGAGGTCGAGCCCAACGATGCCGTTCACGCGGCGAACATCCTTCCTCCTGGAGTCGAGGAGTTCGTCGTCAGCGGCGCGGTCGGTGGCACCTGCGACATGGATGTTTTCGGGTTTTCGCGCGAAGCCGGTCAGCCCGTTCGGATCGAAATGACGAACGCCTTTGGCCTCCCGTGTGAGGATGCGCCGCCGATCACTGCCAGGATGTTCGCACCCGAGGCACTTCTCGTTGCAGAACAGATGTCCGCCGGCGGGACTTGCCCGACGCTCGAGATCCCTGCGGAGCTCGTGGACGCGATTGACGGTGGAGCATTCACCGTCAGCGTGATGGCCGAGAGCGGCGCGGACTTGTTCGACTATCAGTTGCACCTATCGACGGCTGTAGCGCCCGAATGAGTGCTGCCCTCGGCCTCGTCTCTTGTGAGGCTGCCACAAACTGCGTAAGCCCAAGTTAGGGTCGACGAAGTGTCGACCACTCGTCCCGAAGGAGCCCTGACAGATGCTTGGAATCGTAGGCGGCAGTGGTCTGTACGAGATCGACGGATTGACGAACACGCGCTGGGTGCAAGTCGCTTCCTCTTTTGGCGCACCGTCGGACGAGATCCTGCTGGGAGAGCTCGATGGGCAGCCGCTTGCGTTTCTCCCACGCCATGGGCGGGGGCATCGACTGTCCCCGACCGAGATCAATTTTCGGGCGAATATCGATGCCCTCAAGCGTGTGGGTGTGACCCAAGTGTTGTCGATGAGTGCGGTCGGCTCGTTGCGTGAAGAACTGGCCCCTGGCACCTTCGTACTCGTCGATCAGTTCATCGACCGCACCTTTGCCAGGAAGAAGACATTCTTCGAACGCGGTGTCGTGGCTCACGTTTCGATGGCGCACCCGGTATGTGCGCGACTGGGCGATGCGTTGGAAGCGGCGCTGAAAGAAGGTGACGTCGCCCACGTGCGTGGTGGAACCTACTTGGCGATGGAGGGACCCCAGTTTTCGACTCACGCGGAGTCGGAGCTCTATCGCAGCTGGAAGTGCGACGTCATCGGCATGACCAACATGCCGGAAGCCAAGCTCGCTCGCGAAGCGGAGCTCTGCTACGCGACGGTAGCCATGGTCACGGACTACGACTGCTGGCACCCCGAGCACGATGCCGTCACCGTTGCAGCGGTGATCAAGACGCTCCTCGACAATGCCCAGCGCGCCCGCGCTCTGGTGACTCGAGTCGCACCCAAAGTGAAAGCCTACGCGTCCGATTGCAGCCACGGTTGCTCGCACGCACTCGAAACGGCGATCATCACTTCTCCAGAGGCACGCGACCCACAAGTCGTGGCTCAACTGGACGCGGTTGCAGGTCGAGTTCTCGGTTCCTGTTGAACCGGGGCGAGCCGGGCACGCCTTCGGAGTGCGCGCTGGTTCTGATGGTCCTCGACGTCTAACCAGGCTGAGTTGTTGCCGCGTGGGTCGAAGCCGGCAGACTCCAACGGAACGGAGTGTGCCAAGACGTGACGCGTCGAGGGGAGTCCGACGCCCGGGCGGGCGGATGGAGTTGACGTTTGAGTCGTGCGCTTCAGCCTGAAGCGGCGCATGACCGAACCTCAGCTGGAGGCTGGAAAGGCCGTACGAAGTGTTCCGGTTCTGGCTGGGGGTGACCGCGTGGCATTCTGGTTTTTGTCCGGCCTCAACGCGTGGGCGATCTTCTGCTTCGGGCAGAGTTGGCTCGCGAAACGCGGCGACTCGGGTGAGCTGGCGTTCTGGGGGACCAGTCTGGTCATCGCATACGCCGTTGCTTCGGCGTTGGCGCGCTGGCTGTTGTTGGGCCTGATGCGGAAGCCCGTGCTGGCGAGTTCGGTTCTGCCGGGGCGCATCGGCGTGGCGACGACGTTCGTTCCCGATGTCGAATCCCTGGAGATGCTGGAGAGCACTGTCCGCGCTTTGGTTGCGATGAGACTGCCTCACGATACTTGGGTTTTGGACGAGGGCAACTCGCCCGGTGTTCGAGCACTATGCCAGCGACTCGGAGCACGGCACTTCAGTCGCAAAGACCTCGAGCAATACCAGCAACCTTCCGGACCATTCGCCGCTCGAACCAAGTACGGCAACTACAACGCGTGGTTGGATGTAGTGGGTTACCGAGAGTACGACGTTATCGTCGGGTTCGACCCAGACCATGTGCCCGATGAGCACTTTCTCGAAGCGTCCGTGCCTTTCCTGGCCGATTCGAGTATCGGCTACGTTCAACTGCCACAGGTCTACTACAATCAACCGGCGAGCTTCATCGCTCGCGGGGCGGCGGAGGAAACGTACTCGTACTACTCCGCTTCCCAGGCGGCCTCCTACGCGATGGGGTTTCCGATCATCACGGGCTGCCACAACGTGCATCGAACGGATGCGTTGCGCCAAGTTGGCGGCTTCGCCGAGCACGATGCCGACGACCTCCTGATCACGTTGTTGTACCGCGCGGCGGGGTGGCGGGGGGTGTACGTGCCCGAGGTACGAGCGTGGGGGCTGACGCCGACGGATTGGCCGTCTTACCTCCAGCAGCAATTGCGCTGGGCGCGCTCCGTGCTCGACGTCAAGTTGCGAGCGTATCCTCGCGTGGCCTCGGCCATGCCTCTGAGTACTCGGCTCGTGAGCTTCGTGCACGGGGCGTACTACGTTCAGGAAGGCATCCTGGGTGCGTTGAGTGTTCTCCTGTTGGCGTATCTGTTGGCGGGGGGCCCGCTGCCGGTGGCGCCGTCATTCGCGCTGATGCAGAGCTTCGTCGTGATGGTGGCGGCTCTGGCGCTGAGTGACTTGTATCGGCAGAGGTACTTCTTGCAGCCTGCGGCGGAGTGGGGATTGCACTTGCGCGCCCGCTTCCTGCGTTTCGTAAAGTGGCCCTACATCTTCTTTGGCATGGTCGATGCGGCGCTCGGCCGGCGACATCCCTACTCCATCACGAGCAAAGCTGGGTCTGGGCGACGCGCTCCCTCGATGTTGTGGCCCCACTTCGTCGTCTGCACTCTACTCGCCGCTTGCTGGACGGTGGGTGTGGCTCGAGGCATCGGCGTTCACCCGAGCCTCGAACTTGCTGCGGCCGGCTACTTCGGATTGACGGCGCTGGCGCTCGCGACCGCGCTGTTCATGCCGCTGGCCGCGCCGTTTTCGCAAGCGCTGATGGAAAGACGTATCGGCGCAGCTCTTCGCGGCGAGGCAGCCGCTGCTGGCGTCAACAAGTTCGAGGTACCGCTACCCGCGCTCCACAGCAGCCACTTGACACGCGAGTGAGCGCACGCTGGCGTGGAGGATCGGTTGGCGTCGGTTTCACGCGCCCTCAGGGACGCTGATCTCCTGGGTGTCCTCGTCGACCTCCACCGGGTAGATGGAAGGTACGGTGAAGTCGAAGGCGTCCGCGACTCGATTGATCACCGAGTACGCCGTGCAGAGGTGGATCGCCATCTTGACGTCGTTCTGGGTGCAGCCGGCATCCAGAACGCGTTCCACGTCGTTCGCATCCACGCCCATCGGGTCGACGGTGAGCTTGCGGCAGAAGCGCGCCAACGCGGAGAAATGTGGCCCCAACGGCTCCTCGTCGGAAGATCGCAGTGCGCTGCTCACCGTCTCTTGCGGCAGGTAGCGGCACGCTGCCTCGGCGTGCCCCACGGTGCAGAAGGCACAGCGATTCGATTGCGAGATGATGGCAGCTAGCACCTGGCGTTCCCCGGTCGATAATGTCGAGGGGGCATCGTATTGGGCGTGACGCCAATACGCGTCGAATGGCGTTCCGAAGAACGGTGAGCGATAGAAGAGCACCCGGTGGATGTCCGTCACCTCTCGCTGCTGCCGCATGCGCCGCCACGCGAAGCGTGCCCGGTTGAGTAGAGTCTGCCTCTGTCGAAACAGCGAAAGCCGCATCAACCAGCTTCCTCGGTGCGCGGAGTCTGGAGAGTCGCTTCCTCGAGCGCTTGCAGGCCTCGCAGCATGCGCGCCTTGGCGGCTCCGACGGCGCTGGCGATGACCGTTTCGAAGGCAGCGTCCTCGCTGGTGTGCTCAGCAACCACGGCGTGAATGTCGCGGTCAGCGATTTGGTAGGCACCTTCGGCCATCTTCTGAACGAGGTCGGCTGTCGCGGGAGGAAGTGTCGTCTCAGAGCTGGGCTCTCGTCGCGCGAGTTGATGGCTGTGAGATAACACTCCCCGTCGGAGCGCTGACGATGTGGCACTGTCGTGGTCCTGGATGACAGCTCGCTCGAGGGCTTCGAAGTACTGGCGGTATTTCGGCATCAGCGGGAGCAAGTATCACACGACGCAGTGCGGCGCATCGTATGCGGGGGCGATCGGCATTCGGTACGACAGATTCGTGTATCTCTCTCAGCCACAGACGCAACTCGGTGAGTTCGCGTGCCCTGATTGAGTGCGTGAAGCACGTGACCGGCCAAGCTACGGTGACAATGTCCGACATCCAGAGACTTTCCTTCCGTTCGGTAGAAGACTCGTACCATCTCGGTTCGCTGGCGGGCGCGTTCGCGCATCGGCGGACGAGCGGAGGTGCTGCGGTGCTTTCTCCCACGGCTGCCACTCGAGTGCGGAACGCTCGCCAACGCGTGTTTCGGATCGCCTATGATGCGCCGATGAGGGAAACGACAACCAAACGACTGCACCGCGCTCTCGCACTGAGCCCGCTCATTGCTGGCGCTCTTCTTTGCGCCCATGCCGCTCCTGCGGTAGCTTACCCCAACAACGGCCTACTCGTCGTCAAGGAGGACCTCGGTGTCTTGCCCGGGGACGACTACAGCGTGGCAAATGCCATCAACTCATCACGCTGGATCACCGGAGCCAGCGGCCTCGACGCTTTCGTTTGGACGCCCGAGGACGGCATGGTCGCGTTGGAGCCTGAGGAACTCATGTGGGGCTCCGACATCAGCGACAGTGGACAGATCGTCGGAACCGCGAGCTTCCTCGACTATGCACTAGACGCATTCTCCTGGATACCGCCGGGGCCCGCCGTCTACGTCGAGCCGCCGGTGGGCACGCTGTTTGACGAGTTCGGCAACGGTGTCAACGAGCTCGGCACGATTGTTGGGTCTTGGGAAGATCCACCGCACCGCCCCTTCATCTGGACGGCGCCCGGGCCCGCCGTCGATCTCGGGACACTGCGCGCCGACGATTCGGGTGGGGGGTACGCGAGCGACGTCAACGAGCTCAACGCCGTCGTGGGGGGGGCGGACGCCGACGACGGAGAGGAGCACGCCTATTACTGGACTTCTGATTTCGGCATGTTGGATTTGGGCGTCGGCGATGGCGTGGCGAGTCATGCCAGCGCCATCAACGATGCCGGAGAAATCGTTGGCAACTACAACAATGGCATCTTCACCTTCGCCGTGTACTGGTCGTCACCGCTCGCAGCCCTGCAATCACTGGGCACCATTGCAGGTCTGTACAGCCGAGCCTACGACATCAACGGCGACGGCGTAGTGGTCGGGGAGTCGTCGGTGGGTTTCTTCGAGGTGCCCGTCAATCACGGGTTTCGCGTCGTACCGGGCGGGCTGATGCTGGATCTGGGGACGCTCGGAGGTGACAACAGCTCGGCGCGGGGCATCAACGACGCGGGTCACATCGTAGGCAGTGCGGAGCGGCTCGATGGCAATACCCACGCCATCGCGTGGTGGGTTTACAAGATCAACGGCGCCTTGTCATTTCCGAGCAACAAGCTGGTGGCGCCGGTGCCGGATCCAGATTGGGGTGGGAAGAGCGCCATTGCCGTTGCGCTCTACTCGACCCGTCGTGCTGACGCCCGCAACGTCGCGCTCACTACGCTGACTCTGGAAACGGCGGAGGGTGTCTCCTTCCGTCCGGCAACGTCGCGAGACGGCACACCGATCGTCGAGTACCGAGACGTCGACTCGAATCGCCTCGAGGACCTGGTCGTGTGGTTCGACGTCAGCGACGCCGAGCTCTCGGAGGACGAAGCATTACTAGTTCAGGGCGCCACCAGGGACCGCAAGAACGGCATCCTGGCTGACGTGCCCGAGTCCGCCGCGCTCCGCTGAGTCAAAGCTGCGAATCGAGCCAGGCCATGCGCTGCAGCGTCCAATCGAGCATGGCGGCGACCTGTCCTGGCCAGTCTTCTGGCGGCGGGTCGTTTTGGTCGTTGCCGCCACCGAATCCACCGCCCCCAAAGCCGATGTTGGTCTCTCCCACCGGCCAGCGCTCGAGGTCCCGCGGGGCGGCGTTGACCAGGGGCGCAGCGACTGCATCGACCCGCGTGCTGATTTGGGCGTCCGACAGGAGCCCCTGACGCAGCTCACGCCAGCGCGTGCTCACCTGTTCGATGAACGCGGGGTCGCTCGCTAGTACTTGGAACCAGTCGTTGGTGCCTTGACGACCATCCTCCCACTGCCACCCCTCGATGTCGGTGGAGAAGTTGCCGAGAGAGAAGTTGTAGTCCCAGATCGGACCGGCTTTCAGGGGTAGGTCGCGGTCCTTGTGGTAGTAGTGGCTTCGGATGTACGCGTCCACGTCGCGTGTTATCTCGTTGATGATGAAGTGATCGACGAACGACTGCATGTCGATCAAGGACGCGTAATCACCCAGGGGTTCGGCGTGAAGCGCGTCGTGGAACCCCTGCAAGTAAGACGAAATGTACGCCAGCTGTTGCTCGTTGACCGGATCGGGGTCGACCAACTCCAGATCGGACCAGCAATGCCCCGCGTCTGCATTCTGCTGATCGCCGCCCTGCATGCCACCCCCTCCGAAACCGAACCCGGGACTGAGCAGTTCGGAGCCGGTGCATTCGATTAGGGTCTCGTCGTCGTCGACGGCCGCCTGATCGAACTTGAAGATGTAGCCGCCACTGAGCACGGACTCGTCGACGTCGTCCGCCTCCAGTTGCTCGAGATTGACGCGGCTCTTCTGGTTCTTGATCGTCTGAGTGACCGCGTAGATGCCTTCGTAGTCGCTTTCTTCCAACGGCCCGCCGTCCTGGTTGATGAAGACTTCAGCGAAGCGTAGCTCCATCGCGACCAGGCCCATGTCCCGGCTCAGTGAGTACACGAAGGCGTTGCGAATCAGGGTTCGATCAGTGTAGGGGCCGATCATCGCCCAGTCGGCTTCGGGGGCCATGCCCAGCATCGGGTAGTCGGCATCCTCGTTGGCGTTGTCCCAGAGCTCCACTCGGTAGGGTGCCTTCTCGAAGTTGGCCGAGGACTGTCCTCGGAGGTGATAGCCCGCGCGTGTTGCGAGAGTGGGTACGTTCGACAACGTCGCGCTGCCATCCACGGGCTCGAACGCCATGAACGCGAGGTCGATGAACGTCTCTTTGTCCTCGGGCTTGCCGCCACCGTAGCCTTCCATGATCACGATTGGAATGTCCGACGTGAAGTCGAAGGTGCGGCGGATGTAGATGGCCGTGCTGTCCAAGCCCGCCACTGCGCCGTCGACGTAGGGCAGAGCGCGCAGCTGCGTCGTTTCCGTCAAGACGAGCGGCGCGCCATCGTACAAGAGAGAATCCGACGACGGCAGCGTGCCATCCGTCGTGTAGCGGATCTCTGCGCCTGCGGTAGGCGACTCCAACCCGACACTGAGCTCGTCCTGAAAGGTCTGACTCGGCACGGAGAAGGTCACGTTGCCGATCAAGGAAGGTATTGCTTCTCCCGTTGCCTCATCCGCGGGTTCCGTTGGTGCCTCGTCGGTCGGCAGCGCTTCATCCGAGGCGGCTGGAGCCTCGCCAGTCTCGGTCGGTGCTTCCTCGGGCGCCGCAGCCAAGCCTGGTTCGTTGCTGGGCTGTTCACCTGGGACTGACGGCTCTGCAACAGGGATGGGCTCCGCCGGTTGGCCCGAAGGCACGCCAGTACTGGGTGGCGTCGAGGTTGGTTGCATCGCGACCACGTCCGCCCCAGGTCCCGGGGCAACGGTGGAGCCTTGCGGAGCGCTGGGCTGCGGCTGTACGCCAGAGTGCTCGTCTGCGGGGCTGCCAGAGCAACCGGCGGCGCAACATGTCGTGATCACGGCCCAGGTGAAAGGGAGCTTCAACTTTTCCAGTCCTCCAGCTGTATGCTGACGAAGCCGTGTGACGATGTTGTTACAACGGCCGGCAGAGCTTGACCAAACCAGCATACAGTACCCGGAAAGCGCTTGGACAGGCGTTCCAGATCCACACCTGGAGTTCGCAGATTCTCGCCAAATCCGTCCAAGTACCCCGCCACGAGTCGAAAGTTCCCTCCCTGCTAGACGATTGCGTCCCGCATCCGTACGCGTTGGCGACGCAATGCGTGTTCCCGTTTTCGGTGCGGCGCGTGTTCATCTGTTGCAGATACGACCGAGAATGAGAAGTCGGAAAAAAATGCGACGCTCCGTAGGGGCGCTTCGAAATGCGAAGGAGACCAGACGCAGGTCATTCCTAGTTGGGTCAAAGATTGGTAGTTCGTCTGGCTTGATGACTGATTCTCGTTGGCAGGTCGTTGCAGTGACGTCGTTCAACTCGCGACGGCCGCGCCGTGGTGGAGCGCGCTCGAAGGCCGCTCCTTCTGCTCGGTGTGCGTACGCGGTGGGCCTCGTGGTGCTGCTGGGTGTGTCCCCGTTGGCTCATGCAGCTCCGCCAGCGGAGTCGGGGTCCGAGCCCGCTGTTGGGCCAACGGAGCAAACGCCGCCGGTTGCGGATGTGCCCCCGGTAGCGCCTCCGGCATCCACGGCGGAGGCGTCCGCTCCAGAGGCGACTTCGGTGGCGCCCGAGCCCTCGCCAACCTCCGAGGGCACTCCCCCGTCAGAAGCGCAAACGGATCCTTCCAAGTCGGAGGAGCCACTCGTGACTGAAGCTGCCGTCGAGGCGACTGCACCTCCGAGGCCACGAGCGAGTGCCGTTTCGATCGAATCACCCGCACCTCTTCCCGTGTCGAACACGCCACCCCCGGCCGGCGTCGAGTCTGGACTGGAGTGGGACTTCAAAGCGCGTCTGATGACCGGTTGGGCTTACGAGCGAAAGCGCCCAGAGAGCGGGCAATTCGGGCAAGACGAAACGGAGTTCGGATTGTTCTTGGACCAAGCGCGTGTCGGGGTGGACGCCAAAGTGCACCGCAAGCTGCGACTACAGATCGAGTTCGAGCTTTCGTCGGCGAACGATCCCCCTGCCGGCGTGCGGGATGCCTGGCTCGACTGGCGATTTGCCAAGCCGTTTCAGTTGCGCGTCGGACGCTTCAAGCGCCCATTTTCCCGCTTGGAGCTGAAAGGTGCTGGGGGCTTGCCGGTACGGGGTCGGGGACTTGGCAACGGCTTGCTCGTGGAAGACATGGGCTACGGTGAGCGGGCGCTGACGGGGCAGCTGCACGGTCGAATCGCTGCCCTCGATTTGAACTACGCGCTGTCGGTGAGCAATCCACCGCCCAATCAGGCGGGAGCGGATCTGCACGCCAGAGTCGACGTCGACGTCGCGCGCTGGCTCGAACTCGGCGCGGGCATTGCCCACAAGATCGTCGACGACTCAGGCACTCTGCGTGAGGACTTCATCGCTGGTACTGGGTACGGCTTGGATGCACGCTTGCGGGTTGCCGGCTTGTACGTCCTGTTGGATGCGTTGATCGCCGAGGATCTGCGTTTCGCCAATCGACCCCAGGCTGGCGTTTTCGCGGGCTACGCCACCTACGACGTCACGCTGACTGACGTGTGGGCGCTACAGCCTGTTCTATTTGGGGAGTGGGCGGATTCGGATTTGGAATTCAGCCGCTCCGAAGCCGTGCGCTTCATCGCAGGGCTCAACGCCTTGTGGCGTGACTCGACGCTGCGGGTCATGCCTCAAGTGGAGTTCGTGCGGCCGTTGCAGGTTGCGGCTAACACGCTTTGGGTCAAGAATGAGACGTTCTACGTGATGCTGGCAGGACAGATTTGAAGATGCGAACGGGTGCTCGAGAGATGGCGAGTTTTGCGAAGCGTGGCCATCGTCGCGGTGGCTGGGTCGTGACCGTGGGGCTCATGCTCGGTTGCAACCAGGCGGACCCGGAGATGGAGATAGACCCCGAAGGGGCCTCCGAGTCGGGCGCTCCGGCGGGCGCGGGGCCCGGGCCGGCGCCCCCCGCGCCGAGCGACGCCAATGCCGCCGCATCCCAGGCAGCGGTCTCACCCGACCCAGAAGGGGTGGCGGGTCCTGGAACGACGAACGGTGAGCCCGGCGAAGCGAGTGGGAGTGAACCTGGGGCGAGCACGTCGGCGGAGCCGGACGTCAGCCAGGAGGAAGTGCCCGAAGCTGCTGCAGAACCAGAGCCGGCAGAGGAGCCGTCGAGCGGCGTGTTGCAAGACGTCGAGGAGTACTTCCCGCTCGTTGATGGTGGGTCTTGGGTTTATCGTCATACTCACCAAGTCGATGGACAGTGGATCGAAGAGGTGTCGATGGCTGCGACCACCTTCGACGGCGAACCAGCGTTCTTGGTGTCGGATACCCCAGACTTGAGTCAGGAGATATCGCTGCAGACCTGGCAGCGCATCGGTAGTGCCGTCAGTCGTGTTTACCGTGAACAAACACTGAATGGTGACGTCGTTCTGACTGTCACCTACGATCCAGGCTTCCTCCGATTCGATAGCAGCTGGAACGCGGTCGGTGTCGTCACCGCCAACGTCTATCGGCGCGAAGAAACCAAGCCGGATGGTACCAGCAGCGCGGCCATTCGAGAGCAGACGTTCACGGTGTTGGAGACCGCTGCTTCGGTGACGGTCGAGGCAGGCTCGTTTGACGATTGCTTGCTCGTCGAGCGCGCTCGTGCCGACAATGGTTCCACGGCGCACTTCTGGTTTGCACGTGGCGTCGGCAAGGTCCGTGAAGAAGATCCAGAGACGCAGACCGTCGAGGAACTGGTCAGTTTCGAGCTGCCGTAATTCGGAACGCAGGAGGGGCTGGGTAGTTGGCCGCGAGGTGCTCCCGGCAACCGCGGTGGCGCCTGCGGCGACATGTCCATGGCGAGTGCACGGGGGACGAACGGGCCCCTCGATGAAACACGAACGGAATCTCGGGCTCTGACCCGGAGCTAAGCAACGCGCGAACGTGGGAAACTGCTCAGGGCTGCATCCCAAAAGCGGTCAGTGCGCACGTTTTGCGACGACCAGACGCATCACGATGGCGCGGACGGTAGGCATGACACACCGGCGACTCGTCCAACTGTGGCGCCTTGCTTTGCTCCGCTTCCTGCTCAATCGCGCCGATGGTATACAGTCACCTCGTCGACTCGACGAGAGAGCGAAGGAGCGGACTGTGACCTCGACCCAAAGCACGACAAACGAACTACTTGAGACTGTCGCTGAGATAGGGAGGGAGGTGGCCGCAAAACACGCAAGCGACGTCGACGTTCGCGCGCGTTTTCCGAGTGAGACCATCGACGCGTTGCGGAAGGCGAAGTTGCTCTCCGCGGCGGTGCCCACCGAGTACGGTGGCATGGGCTTGGACGTCGTGCAGCTGACTCAGATGTGCCGCGAGCTGGGTCAGTACTGTTCAGCGTCCGGAATGATCCTTGCGATGCATCACATTCAGGTGGCTAGCATCGCCAACCACCTCGGGGGCGTGTCTGAACTCGGCGACTACTTGCGGCGTTTGGTCGAGGAACAGCGCTTGATCGCCTCGGCCACGAGCGAGGTCGGCCCGAGCGGCGACTTGCGACAGAGCGTTGCGGCGGTCGAGCGATCAGGTGGCACGTTCTCGTTGGCGAAGCACGCGACGACCATCTCCTACGGGGAGCACGCCGACGACTTGTTGCTCTCCGCTCGCAAGGATCCCGACGCCAAGGGCAGCGACCAGGTTTTGGTGCTTGCTCTCAAAGGGGAGTTCCAACTGGAGGACGTGGGGGTCTGGGACACGATGGGAATGCGAGGCACGTGCAGCCCCGGTGCGCTGGTCAAGTGCAGCGGCGCTAGCTGGCAGGTGATGACGGTGCCTTTCGCCGAGATCGCACCGCGCACGATGGTGCCGTACTCGCACCTGTTGTGGGGTGGTCTTTGGGTGGGCATTGCCACGGAGGCCGTGCGCCGAACCCGCGCTCTCGCCCGTGCCAAGGCTAGGAAGACGCCAGGTCAATTGCCGAATTCCGCCCAAGAGCTCTCGCGGGTCGTGGCCAAGCTGCAGTTGATGCGCAACGAGGTGGAGTCCGGGGCGATTCGCTACGCGTCTTTGCTGGCGAACGGCGACACACAAACGCTCGATGGTGTTGCCTACGCGCTTGAGATGAACAACCTGAAGCTGACTGCCTCCGAGTTGGTGGCTGAGATTTGTGCCGATGCGATGCGACTCAGTGGCATCGCTGCCTACGTCAACTGGGGAGAGTTCTCTTGTGCGCGTCTGCTGCGCGATGCCTTCTCCGCTTCGATCATGATCAACAACTTCCGCCTGCGGGAAACCAACGCCGCATGGCTGATGGTGCACAAGGGAACGTGACGGCCACGCTGCCACGGTGAAGCGCCAGTTACTGAGGGAACCCCATGCAGAACGAATATCAAAGCTACGCCGGTGAGTTGGTCGATGCGGGATTGCTCATCCCGAGTGCCGTCCCCGGGCTCTACGGTCGGTCGCCCGTGTTCGAGAGCATCGCCCACGCGGTGGATCAACTGGCGGCTCGGGAGGCGAAGGCCCAAGGCGCCGTCGAGCTCTACTTTCCTCCCATCGTGCCCCGCGAGACCCTGCGCAAGACGGGCTACATGGGCAACTTCCCACATCTTTGCGGATCCGTGCACAGCTTCGAAGGCAAGGACCGCGAGCAACAGGCGCTGCTTCAGACCGTCGAGGGTGGCGGCGACTGGACACCTTGGATGACGCAGACCGACGTCACGTTGTGTCCGGCTGCATGCTATTCGGTCTATCCAACGCTGACGGGTGCCCTCCCGGCGGAGGGAAAGCAGGTGACGCTTTGGTGCTACGTCTTCCGCCGGGAGCCCTCCGAAGACCCAGCGCGCATGCAGGTGTTTCGCATGCGAGAGGATATTCGAATTGGCACTCCCGACCAGGTGATGTCGTGGCGTGACCGGTGGATGAAGCGAGGCAAGGAGCTGCTCGACAGCCTGGGCTTGGACGTGAAGCTCGACGTCGCGAACGATCCCTTCTTCGGTCGAGGGGGCAAGATGATGGGCAAGAGCCAACGCGAGCAAGAGCTCAAGTTCGAACTGTTGGCGCCGATCGCCAGCAAAGACAACCTGACGGCGATTTGCTCACTCAACTACCACCAAGAGCACTTCGCCCACACCTTCGGCATCGATACCCCGGACGGAGCGCACGCCCACTCGGCGTGCATCGGCTTCGGTCTGGAGCGGGTCACGCTGGCCTTGCTGAAGCGGCACGGTTTCGACCCCGACGCGTGGCCTTCAGACGTGCGTGAGCAGCTATGGGGTTGAACGACGTATTTCGGCTTTTGGTGGACGACTACCGCCCGCATGCGCTGCACGGCAGCGATGCAGATTGGGCGGAGACGAACTGCTACGTCGATGTATGGGTTGCTCTGTTGTCGAGTCTGGGGCTGGAGCCGCTGGCATGTTTGTCCTTCACGTTGTGCTCGGACTTCGAGGGTGACCAGTGGACGTTCTTCAAGCCGCCCGCGGCCGATCTCCGTCGACTGTACGGCATTCAGGTGGAAGAGCTGAGCCTGTGGAACAGCGTGCTCGACCACTGCGAGCAGCACTTGCGCCGGCGAAACATCCCGCTAGTGGAGGCTGACAGCTTCTACCTGCCGGACACGCGGGCGACGGACTACCGGCAGAATCACGTCAAGACGACCATCGCGCCCGTGTTCATCGACCGTGCCGCACGCAAGATGCGTTACTTTCACAATGCCGCGTTTGGTGAACTGTCCGAAACGGATTTCGAAGGTCTCTTTCGGCGGGTGCCCGCCAAGGGCTCGGAGCAGGACATCACGAGTGGCAAGCCGCACTGGCTGCCCCCCTTCTGCGAGGTGATCAAGTTGGAGCGTGCCGTGCGTCTCAGCGACGAGGAGCTGCTGGAGGTGAGCACCGCGCTCGCAAGAGAACACTATGCGTGGCGCCCGCAGCAGAACCCGTTTCTGCGGCTGTTGGAGGCGTGGCCGAGCCACTTGGAGTCGTTGCTGGAGGGAGGCTTGGAAACTTACCACGCCTACACCTTCTCGACGCTGCGGCAGTGCGGTGCCAACTACGCGATGCTGGCAGCGTATTTGAATTGGCAAGGTAGCGCGGCCGGCAACGGGATCGAGGAGCTGGCTGCACCCTTCCACGCCATCAGCCAGACGTGCAAAACCGTCCTCATGAAGTTGGCGCGTGTCGTGCATTCGAAGAAGCCCCGGGACTTCACGCCACAGTTCGAGCAAGCAGCAGAAAGCTGGCAAAGCGGGATGGACGCGTTGGGTCGCGCGCTGGGAGACTAGCGCCATGGTCGAGCCGTCACGCGCCGTGGAGCTCAGCGAGTACTTTCACCCTGGCACGGAGGTCGTCGCGGGGTGGTCTTGGTTCACGAGCCCGGCCGGGGCATATCTCGAGCCCTCGCAGCTGAGTGACGAGCTCTTCGAGTCTTGCGTGAGCCCCTCCACCGTGGCGGGGGCACTCAGAAGCCGAGCACAGCTGTCGCGTGACGAGCCGCCGGATCTGGATGGCCAAGACCATTGGTACCGAGTGTCCGTGCCAGCCGAGGATTGGCCTCGGCAGGGGGTGAGCGGACGCCGTATGTTGGTCTTCGATGGCCTGGCGACCGTGGCGACCGTGTGGCTCAATGGTGAACGTGTCCTCGAGACGGAGAACATGTATCGACGCTTCGCGGTGGACGTCACCGATCTGCTTCGGCCAAAAAACGAGATCGTCATCTGCTTTGGGGCGCTCACCCCGCGCTTGAAGGCGAGAAAGGGGCCACGACGTTGGCCCACGCGCATCGTCACCGAACGCAATTTGCGCTTCTTTCGCACGACGCTGTTGGGCCGCATGCCTGGTTGGACGCCTCCATGGCCTGCTGTGGGTCCATTTCGGCCCGTTCGCTTGGTGACCGCTGAGACGTTCATCGTTCACGAACTGCGTGCCCTACCGAGCATCGACGCCGAAGGGCCTCGTGTGGACGTGTCGGTCGTGGTGTCTGCGCTCGATGACGCGCCTCCGCCGAACGCCGAGTTCGAGATTGCCGGTCACCCGTACGCGCTGGCGCTGGAGGCAGTCGGCGCGGGGCGTTGGGCGGGCCGCGTCACTGCCCGGCCCCTGGGCATCGAGCCGTGGTGGCCCCACACTCATGGGGCGCAGCCACTGTACGCGGCGCAGTTGCGGCTCCGCAGTGGGGGGCGTGAAGAAACGTTCGCGCTGGGTCGCCTGGGGTTTCGCGCGCTGCGCCTGCTGCCCAGTGAGCGCTTCGGATTCGAGCTCAATGGTGTCGAGGTCTTCTGTCGCGGGGCATGCTGGACACCGCTGGACATCGTGACGCTAGGGGCTAGCGTGCAGCAGCTTCGCGATGCGCTGGAGCAGGCCAAGGCCGCGGGCATGAACATGTTGCGCGTAGCGGGCGTCATGACCTACGAGACGCGCGCCTTCCACGACCTGTGCGACGAGTTGGGGATCCTCGTGTGGCAGGATTTCATGTTCGCGAACATGGACTACCCTCGGGCTGACGCGCGCTTCGACGCGGAAGTCGAGGCGGAGGTCTCCCAGCTGTTGGAGCGAATTGGCCGCTGCTGCTCGACGGCACTTTTGTGCGGCGGGAGTGAAACGGAGCAGCAGGCAGCGATGATGGGCATCGCGGAAAGTGACTGGCGCCACCCTCTGTGGCGCGGGCAACTCCCTGCGCTCGTCGAGCGGCATTGCGCCCACGTCCCCTACTGGCACTCGAGCCCAGGCGGTCGCGGGTTACCGTTTTGGCCCCACGATGGGTGCACTCACTACTTCGGAGTGGGCGCCTACCAACGAGATTTCTCCGACGCTCGGGTGGCCGGCGTGAGGTTCGCGTCGGAGTGTCTGGCATTTGCCAACCCGCCAGAGCCGGGAGGCGCCTTCGAGTCCCAACCCGAGCAACCCCTCGGCAGGGTGCCTCGTGATGCGGGCGCTTCGTGGGACTTCGCGGACGTCACTGCGCACTACGTGGCGCGACTTTTCGGGCAGGGGGCACTGGAGGGGCGTCGCGAAGACCCGGAGCGCTACCTGCGTCTTGCACGCCAAGCCGTTGCCCTCGTGGCTCGACGTGTCCAAGGCGACTTCCGCGATCCGGCCACGGAGTGCCGGGGAAGCATCATCTTGATGTTGCGCGACTTCGAGCCCGGTTCAGGCTGGGGCGTGATCGACGCGTTGGGCCAGCCGAAGTCGATGTATCACGCCCTCGCTGCTGCCTGGGCACCGCGCAGCGTCTGGCTCGTCGACGAGGGGCTCAGCGGTCTTACCGCGGTCATTGTGAACGAATCGGCCGAGCCACTGGACGCAACACTGGTGATCCGAGTTTTGGGGCATGCCGGCAACGTGCAGCGTGAGCACGCCGAAGCGCTTCGCGTGGACGGGCACGGCTACCGGCGGGTGCGGGTGGAGGAAGCCTTCGGAGCCTTCTTCGATTCGAGCTACAGCTATCGATTCGGGCCGCTCGGCTTCGCCCGAGTCGAGGTGGTGCTGCAAAGCGAAGGAACGACGCTGGCTGAGGACACGTTCGAGCCTCGGGTCGAATCCTGGTCGTAGGCTTGGTATGGGGCTCCGGTCCAGCGGAGCGGTAGCCAGCGCGCTCTTTCTTCCCACTGACGCGAAATCTTCGGCTTCCCGTTCTTCTAGCGATCTCTGTTGCAAGCTGCGTCGAGCAGTTGCAATGTGTTCCCGCTACAATGCGCGTCCACGTTGACGAAACGAAGGGCCATCGGGGCCTTCAGCAGTGAGTGCCATGAAAGACAAAGTCCGCAACATCGTGTTGGAACACGCCAAACTGAGCATCGAACCAAATGCTTTGCTCGACGACTCCGATCTCTACGATGCGGGGATGAGTTCGCAAGCCAGCGTTCATCTGATGCTGGCGCTCGAAAACGAGTTCGATGTGGAATTCCCGGACGAGTTGCTGACGCGGGACGTGTTCCGAAGCATCGACGCGATCAGCAACGCCGTTTCCCAGTTGGTGGCTTGAGCGGGGGCACTGCTTCATCGAGCTACGGTTCAGCGAATGTCCAAGACCGATCAGCAGGCAACGAAGCCCGACGCCAACTCTTCCGCGGCTGCCAACGAGCAGAGCCCGCCGCAGCCACGGGGAGCCGAGAATCAAAACCCGGACGACATCGGCATGTGCGCGCTCCTCAAAGAGGACTTCGATACCTACGAGCACGATCTGCTCGATCCGTGTTTGTGGGCCATCGCCGTTCATCGCTTCGGCAACTGGCGCATGGGGGTAAAGTCCAAGGTCGTACGCGCGCCACTGAGCGTCGCGTACCGTGCCATGCACCGCGCTCTGGTCTTGGGCCCGGGCATCCATCTGGACTACACGGTGAAGCTCGGGCGCCGCGTACGTCTCTGGCATCACGGTGGGGTCTTCGTGAACGCCAAATCAATCGGCAACGACGTTCACTTGAGGCACAATGTCTCCGTCGGCATTGCGAGCAGAAAAGACCCCCACGGGATACCGACGATTGAGGACGGGGTGGACATCTACGCCGGCGCCTGCATTGCGGGCAACGTCACCGTTGGTGCCAACAGCGTCGTCGGGCCGAACTCCGTCGTGATCACGGACGTGCCACCCAACACCACCGTGCTCGGAAATCCCGCCCGGCGCGTGCCGATGCAGTGAGGTGCCGCAGCCCGCGCGCGGCTGCAAGTGGGCGCTTCTGGCCTACCTCCGCGCGGTCCGCCGTAGCGGGTCTCGGTGCCGTCCCGTCACGCTGCTTCCGCCCAGGAGGACTACAGCTGCACTGGGCACGGGATCCCGAGTTGGACGTGAAGGCGACGGGTGGCCCCGAGCAACGCGAGCCGCTGCGCGATCGGGATCTGTAGGAACTCCATCGCAGCGTTCCCTTGGTTGCACGGAAAGTGCTGCAGGCGACGCTGGAAGCGCCCCATGTTGTCGGCCAGTGCGCGCCCCACCGGAGCGTCGGTGAGCACCGCCGTCAGCGGTCCTCCACCTTTGGACGGCATCACCGAGCGAAGAAGTTCGCGCTGCTCCCCACTGGGAGCGCCGCCGTGCGTGACGACCAAGACCACGCGAGACGACGTGTCGGGCCCGTGCTGCAGAACGAAGCTGATCCAACTGCGCCATTCTTCGTCGCTAGGCGCTCGAGGGCCGTGCACGAGCACCAAGCAGTCACCCATTTCGTCGAATGCCAGGTTTCCCATGCCGGACGTTCAGCATACCAGCCGCACTCAGGGCGTCCAACGGCGGCTTCCGCCAGGACGCGGACCCCTTCAGATACGCGCTCTTGCAGTTGGTCACATACGCACCTGTGCCGTCCCGGGCAGGGTCGGGGCGCGAACCCGCACACGGTGCCGGTAGTGCACACGAGGGTTTCTCCTATGTCAGGACGGTCGGAGGTTTCATCTGCCTTGGCCAATTGAAGCCATTGCATTCAGGAGCGTTCGAAGTGTGCACCCACTGTCGCGTCGTCATGGGAGCAAAGCGCTTGTGCTCGTCGGCGCCATGGGGCAGCTTGCTTCTGCGTATGACCGAGTCCCAGCTAGACGCGGGGGCGACGATTGCTGACCGCTATCGGCTACTAGCTCGCTTGGGGGCCGGTGGCATGGGATCGGTGTGGCGTGCCGAACACATCCAGTTGCGGTCGCCAGTGGCGATCAAGCTGCTGAACGAAGCGATCATCTCCGACGGAGACATGGTCGAGCGCTTCATGCGGGAGGCCCAGTCGGCCGCGGCACTGCGAAGCAATCACGTCGTGACGATCTTCGACTACGGTGTGGAGGATGGGACGCCATACATCGCGATGGAGCTTCTAACGGGCCGGAGCCTCGCCGAACACATTCAGAGGAGTGGCCGGCTGAGTTTCGGCTACTTGAGCTGGGTTTTCGATCACGTTGCCAAAGCGATGACCAAGGCGCACGCGGAGGGCATCACTCACCGTGACTTGAAGCCCGACAACGTCTTCATCATCGACGATGGCGATGAGCGGTGCGCCAAGGTCCTCGACTTCGGGATTGCGAAGGTTACCGGCGCGCACTTCAATTCTGACATCAGCAACAATACGGCAACGGGCACCATGCTGGGGACGCCTTACTACATGAGCCCGGAGCAGGCTCAAGGGACCCGAAGCGTCGACTGGAGGAGCGACCTGTGGTCCATGGCGATCATCGCCTTCGAATGCGTCGTCGGCCGCGTACCCTTCGAAAGCACCGCATTGGGGGACTTGGTGTTGCAGATTTGCACCAAGGAGGCGCCGGTACCCTCCACGTTGGTCACCGTACCCGAGGGCTTCGACGCTTGGTTTGCCAAGGCCGTTTCAAAAGACCCTGACGACAGGTTCCAGTCAGCGCGAGAGATGAACGATGCCCTTCAACGGGTCTTGTCAGGCGTGCCAGAGGGGCTCACGGCGACGTTGGTGAGCAGTTCGGGCCGTCCGGCGAGGACTGCCGCGGGGGAGGCCGTGACCTTGGCGCGACCCCAAGCCGATGCACCCATTGGCAGCCGACCAGCGCCGAGCAGTCAACCCATCCCGATGGGGAGCACCGCGCGCTCCGTCTTCGTCGATGTCGACGTGGTGCCCAAGCGGCGCAGCAGGTGGGTGGTGTTGACCGCACTTGGGTTGGTGGTGCTCGCGCTCGGCGTCGTCTTGGCCCGTTTGTCCGGGCGCCACACGGCTGACGCCACCGACCTGCGGACGACCGCTTCCGTGCGCGACGAGGAGCCCCCGCGCACGCCGTCGCCGGAGCTCACTGCCACGGCTTCGACTGCGGCGTTGCTGCCCGAACCAGCTCCACACGCTGACGAGCCGGGCGATGTCGAGACGGAAGTGCCCAGCCCCAACTCCAAGACAGAGCCCAGCACCCAGACCGACCTTGCTCCGGACCCCGACGCCAAAACGGACGACGCTACCCGCGTGCCGAAGTCGCCAGAGCGCCCGCCACTCGTGACGCAGGTGCCTAGCTCGCGCACTCCCGTGCGCCAGCCTGCGACGCCGCCCAAAGCCCGTGCCGCGTTTCCGGTGGCCCCGCCCGCGACGCCCCAGCCATCCAACTCGGGAAGTGAAAACACTCCCGAGACTCGGACTTCGCCCGATCCGGACAGCCTGTTCTCCGATAGGAAATGATGATGTCTCGCCGCTTCCGCCACAAGCTCGGACATCGTTTTCAAGCATTGCTCCTGGCGATGACCTTTGCGATCTCCCTCGGTGCTCAACCGGACCAAGACGAGCCAGCGGCGGCGCAAGCGCTCTTCGAGCGAGGTCGCGCGTTGATGCAGGAAGGAAGGGTGGCGGAGGCGTGCGCCAAGTTCGAAGAGAGCAACCGGCTCGATCCGGGGATCGGCACGCAATTCAACTTGGCTGCTTGCTACGAGGAACTGGGTCGATTCGCCAGCGCCTATGCTCTGTTCACGGAAGTTGCAGCCGTGACGCGCCAAGCCGGACAGCAAGACCGCGAGCGCGTGGCCAGAGAGCGCGCCGCGGCGCTGAAGCCGAAGCTCGACCAGCTGACCATCGTCGTGCCCGACGCTTCCCGCGTGCCCGGTCTCGAGGTTCGTCGTGGCGGCATCACGGTTGGTTCCGCTCAATGGGGCGTTCCCATTCCCGTCGACCCCGGCTCTTACGAAGTGATTGCCAGTGCTTCGGGTTACCGTTCGTGGAAGGCAAAGGTGTCCATCGCGCCGAACTCCAAGGCGACCACGCTCGAGATTCCGGTGTTGAGACTCGAGGTGAGCGCTCCCGACTCCGGTGCGGCTGCCCTCGATGAAGAGTCGAAGCGCACCCAGCCGACGGCGGAGCAGGACTTCCTCGATTCGCCCTGGAACGTCGCGACCGTCAGTTTGGCGACGGTCGGAGTGCTGTCCCTGGGGGCAGGAGCATTTTTTGGCTTGCGTGCCATGTCCCTCGAGGACGACTCGGAGGAACTCGGTTGTGTGGGCAACACTTGCCCCACCCAGGCCTCGTTCGACAAACGACGAGAGGCAGCGGACGCCGGCGATCTGGCGACCTTCGGAGTCGTCGGTGGGCTCGTCGCCTTGGCGGGGGCAGGCGTGATGTTCTGGGTGGTCCCCGACACCGACCACAACTCGGAGCTGACCTTGACGACGAGCTCCGATGCCGCGGGCGCTGCGCTTCACTACCGGGGAACGTTCTGAGATGAGGCGCTTCTTCTTTCCACCATCGTTGGCGGCATCGTTTCTCGCGTGCACGCACGTCTTGTCGGGGTGCAACGCGCTCCTGGATTTGGATGATCCCGAATTGGTGCCGCTCGAACAGGGCGTCGGGACAGACGAGGGTTCGCCCCGGGAGCGAGCTTGCGACGCAGGGTGTTCACCCGAGTGTGACGACGACTGCGACTCATCTCGAGCTACCGAAGAGAGCGATGGCATCACGTCCGACGGGGGCCGTGAAGTGCCTTTGCAGCAAGACCCGGAGCCCGAAAACTCTGTCGATGAAGTGGACGCCTCCACTTCTCCCGAAGGCGCCGGACCACAGGGCACGGTGGGGCAAAGCGACACGAGCGTCGAGCTCCCGCAGGGTGACACCCTGAGCTCGCCGGACGCCAGCGTGCTCCCGCCACGCGGCGAAACGACGGACGGAATGGAAACCGAAGCGGTCCAGGACGAGGTCGCGAACGTCGACGGAGGGAGCCAGGATCCAGCGCAGACCGAGGTAGCGAGCGACGTTTCGCCCGAGCCCGAGCCCGAGCCTGAGCCCGAACTGGAGCCTGAGACGTGCAACGTGGAGGGACGTTACTGTGACGGAACGGCGACGGCTCTTCGTTACGAGTGCGTGGACGGGCGACGAGTGAACTTGCCCCCCTGCCCCAGTGGTCAGCTCTGCGACAGCAGTTCGTCGGTGGCGCGCTGTGTCGACGTCGTCGGTGCATGCGTGGGGCGCACCCCCGGAGTTCCCTTTTGCGACGGATCCGCCCGAACCATTTGCGGCCAGGACTTGGTGACTGCACTGGTCAGCGACTGCGCCAGCGTCCCCCATTGTCTCGCCGGTAGCGGGGCAGCATGCGCCGTCTGCTTGGACGATGAGTACGAGTGTCAGGGCGCGAACCTGATGACTTGTGCCAGTGACAATCAGAGCTTCGTGTTCAGCGAGCAGTGCGACACGGCCGACGAGTGCAGCCCCGCCGTCGGCGAGTGCACGTCCTTCGCCTGCGACACGGGGCAGCTCGAATGCTGGGGCGACGACTTGATGGTGTGCAATTCGGACCGCTCGGGGTTCGAGCTGCAGGAGGCGTGCGACGCGTTCCTGTGCGACAGCACGACGTTGGAGTGCAACAATTGCTACCCCAGCGATACCTGGTGTGCCGATGCGTCGACCTCCGCCTCGTGCTCGGCCGACGGCGAGGTGATGACCCTGACGCAATGTCCGTCGGACAGACCGATCTGCACGGTCATGGGTCTGTGCATGGAGTGCGGCAATCCGACGGACTGCGAGTCGGTCGAGTGCATGGTCGCCACTTGCAACTCCGGAACTGGGGATTGCGAATACTCACCGGACAGTGCCGGCGCAGCCTGCGGCGGTGGCGTCTGCAACGGTGATGGCTTGTGTGTGGAATGCGTCGGCGATGAAGACTGCGCGCCGGGTGGAACGTGCGGCCCGGCGGGCAGCTGTCTGCCTGCGGACTGACCCCGATGAGCTACAGGTAGCTCCTTTGCCGCGCAACGGGTGAGCGTTGTGGGGTGGAGACCCCGCCGGTGAAACAGTTCTATCTTGGGGCGTAACCGAGCGCCGCCAACTCTATGCGCCAGCTGCGACGAGTCTCGATTCGTCGACGACTATCAATCGCATCGGCATTCCGGAAATGGATCCCCCATCTGGGCTAGCTCGAGTTCAAAGCGCCTGACAGCGGCGGCGCGCAGGAGTTCCGGTTTGACACACCCGTCGTGAGAACGTGTCTCATGAGGTTACGCAGGAGTGTCTCCTAAGCCATTCCCGCAGAGTTGGAACTCCAATTTAGTAACTGGTCGTGTCACATCGTGGTACCAACTGCGCGCACATCTGGAGTACTAAGGCGACGTCTGATGACACCAGCAAACAAGCGGAGTGAATCGTGAAGTTCGTACATTTTGGAGTTCTGGCTGGGTTGTTGGTCGCTCTCGCTGGCTGCAGCGACGAAAGCGACACGGGTTCAACCTCGGAGGCGACGCGAGCAGCGGAGAGCGATTCGGAGGAAGCCGAATCCGACGCCACGGACGGCGAGACAAGCGATCCTGACGCCACGGATGGCGAGGCGAGCGACGCCGAAGAAACCGACCCTGACCAGGGCAACG
>JBNKHV010000127.1:0-2024 GCA_050290545.1 Polyangiaceae bacterium
GAGGGACGAAGGGGGTCGCCTTCGCGGGCTCGTCGAAAAGCGTGGACTGCGCCATCACCAACCCATCCCTTCCGCCCGCCGCTCCGCCGCCACTTCCTCCGCCGCGAGCCCGGCATTCCGGATAGCCCGGTGGATCCCGAGGGGGTCGACCACCGTGTCGTAGATGGCTTCGTCGACCAGCGTCAGGATCGGCCCGTCCGCCTCTTCCTCTTCGCCATCCTTCTCGAAGCGCCAGTCCTCGATTCCCCCGTCGTCCGATAGTTGGAGCGCGACGTCGAGCTCGTCCCCGCCCAGTTCGCCGATTGGGACCGTGACGTCCGCCCGAAACGGCGCGGGGCGGTACTCGGGGCCGCGGACTCGGCCAGTCTCCGCGGACGAAACAACGCCAGGCCCCACACCTGCCGACAGTTGGCTACCCTGGGCTAGCTCACTTGGGCTAGCTACTTCGGGCTGGCTACCTACTGAAGTGACCGATTTCCTTTCAGATTTGGAACGAGATCGGTCGCGGAATGTCCTATTGGCGTTGACCGTTAGCTCATTCGGGCCATGATTGCGGTCGACGGTTCTGGACGGAAAAGCCGAGACGCGCCCTTCGTGGGTTGTGCTCATGAAAACTATATTGCATGTGTCGTTGACGATTGCAAGTGTAGTTGCTCATGGCGGTCCTATTTACGCCTAACTCATCGAAACCAAAGAGAATGCGGGAGAGGGGTTCCGGGAAGCCGCTGGCTACCGTGAGGGTCTACCGGTCTGGTGATCGCTGGATAGCGACCATCACAGCGGCCGACGGGTGTCGGGTACGCCTGCGCTCGCGCAGTAGAGCCATGGTGCGGCTACTGGCGGAAGCTGAGGCATGTAGGGTCGAGGACCGCCTAAGCGACTACTCAGCGTTTGCGGCGATTCTTCGCTGAATCTTCGTACCGCTCGCCGTAGGCAAGCAGTTGTAGCGGCACGTCGAGAGCGTCCGCGAGGCGCATTACATGCGCTAGCGGGACGCCGGGGCGAGAATCGTTCTCATAGAGACTGATCGCACCCTGGCTGACCCCAGACTCCTCTTCTAGCCGCTTCTGTGACCACTTCTTTTGGATGCGCAGCATGTGCAGGCGTGCGCCCATCCCAGACATCCCTGGGTGCGGTTCGATCTCTTTCGCCACGGCGCTAGTCCATCCCAGTTGCCCGGCCGGGGCAAAACACACTTGCAATCGTCAACGACACGTGCAATACACTTCTCGTGTCCGAGAAACGAATCACGAAGGGGCTTCTAGCACTCCATGCGGCGCTGGGAGATGAGAGGGGCCCGAAGCACGTCTCGAGCGCCCTGAACCAGGTCGGCGGGGTGTACAGCCAATCGTCAATCAGTCTGTGGCTAAACGGCTGGCGAGTGCCATCTGGCAACGCTCGTACCCACATCAGGATGGCATACGGGGTCCCCGAAGCGCTCTGGGCGTCTCCTGCGAACGAGTCGGATCCCCCGTCGGACAGGGGTGCGGCGTGAAGCTTGTCCATGAAATTGCCCTTCGCAAGGCGTGTAAGCGCGCCTTTGCATCGACCAAGGTCGCACCGGGTGAGGGCTATGTGTATTTCGCCCGCGGCAACGACGAACTGATCAAGGTCGGCTTTAGCCGCGAAGACTTGCGCCGAAGGGTCAGCCTGCTCAGTGCCAAGTGCGAACGCGACGCCTTTTGCGCACGTCACGGTATCGACTACGGCAAGGCCAAGCTCCTGGTAGGTGTCAGCGGATGCTCCTTTGAGCACGAGGCGGCGCTTCACCACGCGCTGGCAGAAGAGCGTGTCGCGGGCGAGTGGTTCCGCGGGCCACTTGTTCGCGGGCTCGTGGTCGATCTGCTGACCGAGTCGAAGAGCTTGACGCGTTCGGTTCGTAGCGAGGGTCACAGACTGCTCATTGCCGCTTGCGAGGGCCGCGGCGCCTTGTCGCGACTTGCGGAGGCAATTGGTGTTCGCCCACCAACTGTTTGCCGGTGGAAGAACGAACAAGCGGTTCCTGACGCAGCCAACGCGATCAA
>JBNKHV010000128.1:0-5524 GCA_050290545.1 Polyangiaceae bacterium
AGTGCCGAAGAGGCCTACGATCGATCCGTCGACGTTCAGATCTCGCGCTTGCGCCAGAAACTTGGCGACGATGCTCGCCAACCCCGGTATCTCAAGACGATCCGCGGAGTCGGCTACGTCCTGGTGTCCGAAGGGAACGACGTCGAGAACAGCGATGTGGTGAACGCATTTCATTCATGGTGGCGATCGTGCTGCACGAACGTCTCCGGCGTCTTGCTGTCATGTGTAGAAGTGTTGCCGGAGACGATGATCACACCGCCGCAACAGCTGAACGGTGGGTGCGTCCACCCAAGCTGGCATGTAGGCCGCACACGGGAGCGCAGAACTCGCAGAGCCCGACGTGGAGAATCTTGCGGCTGACGGCGATAACCATCCAACGCCACCGCAGATCCTGCGCATGTCGTCGGCCCCCACCCACCTGACGAAAATGTGACGATCGAGTGCTCGGACCACCAGACTAGGGTAGCGCTCAAATCCTAACGGAGGCACTACCCCATGACGACTGCCTATACCCGCGCTCCCGACGAGCACATCTCATGGCCCCCTCGCGCAACGACGATCGGGTTCGCGCTCATCCACCTCGCCCCAGTCATTGGGTTCTGGCTGCAGGTGAGCACCATCGATTGGATTGTCTGCTTCTCGCTGTACGGGCTGCGGATGTTCTTCATCACGGCGGGCTACCACCGCTACTTCGCGCACCGGGCGTTCAAGACCAGTCGCGTGATGCAATTCGTGTTCGCCTTGGGCGGAGCGAGCGCCGCCCAAAAGGGCCCCCTTTGGTGGGCAGCCCATCACCGGCACCATCACAAGTACTCCGACCAACCCGAAGACATTCATTCGCCCCTTCGCGGTTTCTGGTGGAGCCACATGGGTTGGTTCTTGTGTGACAAGTACAAGCCTACCGAGCACCACGCCATTCGCGACTTCGCTCGATTCCCGGAGTTGCGCTGGCTCAACCGCTACCACATGTTCGTGCCGCTTGCGCTGGCCGTGGTCTGCATCGCCTACGGCGGACTCAGCGGCCTGGTCATCGGTTTCTGTCTATCGACGGTGATCACCTACCACTGCACCTACTTCATCAATTCGCTGACACATCTGTTCGGGCGTCGTCGTTACGTCACGACGGACACCAGTCGCAACTCCTTCATCCTGGCCCTGCTGACGTGCGGTGAGGGATGGCACAACAACCACCACCATTACCAGTCCACCGCCAACCAGGGCTTCTTCTGGTGGGAGGTCGACTTCAGCTACTACGTGCTTCAAGTCTTGTCTTGGTTGGGTCTGGTGTGGGACCTGAGGAAGCCCCCAGCGCACGTGCTGAGTCGCAACCTGGTCCAGAACGCGGACCAGGACGTCGGTATGGAACGAGCTCGCTTGGCCATCGAAGCTTCCGCCAACCTCGTGGGCGCACGCGAGTCAGCGTGAGGAGCGGACATCATGCTACCCCGCAGAGTCGAAGATTACCGTACGCTGTTCTGGGTGTTCGTGCTCAGCCCCGCTCTGGTCGCACGGCACTACACCCAGCCAACCCTCAGCTGGTACCTACTACCGGCAAGCTGCTACTTCGCGATTTCGTGCGGAGTCATCGCCCACAATCACATGCACCGACCGACGTTGGTCGGAAAGCGCGCCAACTCGCTGTTCGCCAACTGCCTGTCGGTGTTCTACGGCTACCCGATCTTTCAGTGGTTGCCGACGCACAACCTCAATCATCACCGCTACGTCAATCGTCCCGGCGATGCCACCATCACCTGGCGATACACGAACGCCAACACCCTATTCGTCGCAGCAACGTACTTCTTCGTTTCTTCGTACTTTCAAGGCGAATGGATCCAGAAATACATCTCTGAAGCGCGCCGCACGAAGCCCCACGTCTTCCGCAGGATCGTCGGCCAGTACGTCTTCACCTACGGAACCCATGCGGCGATGGCGATGCTAGCCGTGTACCTGTACGGCGCCGGGCAGGGGCTTCGACTGTGGGCATTGGCGATGGGCGTGCCCGCCTTCGTGGCCCTGTGGACGCTGATGTTGTTCAACTACACCCAGCACGTGCACACGGACGCCTGGTCCAGAACCAACCACTCGCGCAACTTCGAGGGCAAGCTGCTGAACTTCCTGTTGTTCGGAAATGGCTTTCACACCATTCACCACGACAAGCCGAGCCTGCATTGGGCAGACGCAGCCCAAGAGCATGCCAAGATCCGAGACACCATCGACCCGCGACTGAACGAGCCGAGTCTGTGGTGGTACTTCTTCCGCCAGTATGCGCTCGCACCGTTCTTTCCCAGTTTGGGAACACAGCAGGTCGGTCGCCCACCGTTTGAAGCGCACGACTCTGCAGAGCCTAGCGCTTCACGTCAGCAGCCGGTCGCGGTGGAGTAGCACGCTCGCCGTCGCGTCACGTCCGCTAGTAGCGGCAACGCTCCGATGCAGCCCATGAACGTGACTGCCTCAGGCCTCGGGGAACCGTCTTAGACGAAGCGGAGCATTCGTCGTTCACTTCCAGGACACTCCTCACGCCTCGCCCGTCACAGCCCGGCGCACTCATCCGCGCCAAGTGGCGTTTGCGCCGCACGCTCTTGCCCATCGATGTCGAGCTCGACGCGGTCCAAGCGCTCGGCGCTGGGTACGGCATCGCAGTCGAGCAAGTGCAAGTCGCCAGCGTCGGGCTCGACGAACCAACTGGGGTCGGCGTCGCTGACGTTGTTCGCTTGCTCGGCAAGCGCGCCGTCCCGTTCGCGGATCTCGCGGTTCGTCAGGTTGTTTTCGACGCTCACGGCGCGGGTGTCGTCGAAACGGATCTCGATGGCTTGCGGGTACGCGTCGGGGTGGCTGAAGAACACCGTGTTGTGACTGACGTCGATGTCCGTGCCGTGTTCGACGATGATGCCCACGTCGTGCTCACGGCTCGCCGGGAACGACGAGAATACGCTGTTGTTGGTCACGCGCGTCCCGTACACCGGATCGACCAGGCCGATCCCGATGCCACGGGCGCAGTCGACGATGCTGTTGCCGTAGATCTGATGACTGCTGCCCTGCTCGCTGTTCCACATGTGGATGGCGTGCTCGGCCAAGCCGCCCGCGTAGCTCTGATCGCCGCGGTCGCTGGCCTTCTTGCCGTGGGCAGGACGACCGCCAGCGGTGTCGCAATAGATGCCTTCGAAGTGGCTGTAGCGCACCGTCCAATTCCGTGCATCGTGAGTGTCGATGCCGCCCGTGTAGCAAGTGGTGCTACCCTCCTGGTCACCATAGCCCCACACGTTGTCGCGCCCCTCGTCCGTCATCACGAACGCACTGCAACTGACCTCGACGTCGTCGACGGTGCCGTCGCCGGGGCTCGCCTTGAGGAACTGCTGCCCGCCGTCGACCAGCCTCACGTTGAAGATCACTGCATCATCGCCGTTGGCCCACAGGTGAACCAGGTGGAAGATCGAGCGCTGCACGGTGAAGTCCGCCAGAACGATCCCAGGCGCGTCGACGCTGATCGCCGCGGTTTGCTCTCCTTGGTCGTGATAGGCCGAATCGATGATCACGTCGGCGGCGTTGCCGCTCGCTCCGCGCAGCGTGACGTCGGGATTGGTGAAGTAGAGCCCGGTGTATTCCCCCGAGCTCGCTTCGGGCAACTCGTAGGTGCCCGGCAGCAGCTCGATGGTCGTGCCCGACGCCGCACCCTGGATCACCGCGCGCAACGTCGTCTGCTCGCCGTTGGCCAGCACCTGCCCGTCGCCCGCCGCCTCGACACTGATGACGTTCGTCCGCACCGGCAACTCGGCGCGCAACGCGCCACAGGTGGACGCCGGCGAAGCGTCTGTCTCGCTCCCGGCGGCATCTGTCTCGCTCCCGGCGGCGTCTGTCTCGCTCCCGGCGGCGTCTGTCTCGCTCCCGGCGGCGTCTGTCTCGCTCGGCGCAGCGTCTGATTCGCTCCCCGGGCCCTCTGTTTCGCTCGGGGACGCGTCTGTCTCGCTCCCTGAGCCGCCGCCGCACGCTTGAAGGTGCAGCGCTGTGAGCATCAGGGCGCCAAGGCGATACGGCGACGACGGGAACGACACGGACATGATGCGTTCAAACTAGCCCCCCGCGCCGCCCACGTCACGCGGGTTTTCGTGCCGAGTCCCCCTCGCGCGGAACTGAAAAAGAGTGCCCAGCCCCGGCCTCTTGACGCCCGCCGCGCCGAACTCGGCGTGTCAGCCTTCCCACTCACAGATGAAGCTGGACGGGATGTTGCCGTCGTCCCACGTGCCGTCCTCGGCCACCTTCACCCAACGTTCCGTACTCGGAGCATCCGGCTGCCCTGGTTGCCAGTGGGTAAACGTCACCGGGCTGCCGTTGACCCAGACCCAAGTGTTGACGTCCGCCTCGTTGTTGAGCCCTATCCACGGTCGGGTCGTACCGGCCAAAGTAACACGAACGCGTCCTCTGCTTCACTCTCCTCACAAGCGAGGTAGCCGCCATCTTCCTCACAGATGGCCTGGGCCTCGGCGCCGCCAATCTCCGCGACAGTCAGGCGGTACCAGTGTCCTTCGAACTCGACCGCATCGTCCGGGTGAACGGCAACGACGGCTTGCCCCCCTGCGCCGCCCGTCGCTGCGCCGCCCATTCCCCCGGAGCCCGAGATCCCACCAGCGCCGTCTGCTGCTCCGCCGACGCCACCCGTCGCGACGCCTCCCGCCGCGCCGGTGCCGGCCTCCACTCCACCGGCGCGGTCGTCGGCCCAGCCGGTATCGGCGCAGGTTCACCCGCTCCCATCGTCGGGCTGCCACTCGTCGCCGGGCCCGTGCCTGTGGCGGGGGCCGCGCTGGCACTCGCGGGCCCGGCGCTACCACCCACGCCGTCGCTCGAACTCGTCGCCGCCACGCGCTCGGCGTCGTTCGGTCCCCAGCTCCGGGTCACGAGTCCCCGAGGGGACTGGCAACTTCTTGCTGGGGACTAGGGTGTCGGCTTAGGGGGACATGCTTTGATTCTTGCGGGGACGTGAGCCTCGTTTGCCGCGTCAGATGCACGGCGAACGCGGGGGGACCCCGGTTCTCGGTGGGGGCTTGGGGGGTTGGCGTCGGGGGCAAAGCTGCCAGGAACCGGGGACCGACCGCGTTCGAGCCGCGGATGTCACTCTGGCGCGGCGGGGACCCGCGCCGTCGCGGTGGGGGGCGGTGCGTCGGCCCCCCAGCACGAGCTCTCGTCGTAGCGCGCGTCCGGGTGCCGCGCGATACGCCCATCGGCGCCAGCTGACGTGAGCTGTGCACGTCCCGCCGCCAATGGTGGGCGCCGCGTTGCGTCAAGGTGCACCGACGGTAAAGAAACCCGTGCGCGTGGCTGCGCCGCGGAAGAAACGCCCGCTCGATCATCGAAATTGAAGTTTGTGGGCACGTCGTGTGCGCCGAAACGGAGCGTCGAGCGTCCGGTATTCGTACGCACGTATGTGAGTGCTCTCGCAAGCGTCACGTCGTTCGATCTGAAGTCTCGTTTCACGCCTTGGAATGGAGCTGCGGAGTCAAACATGAATGGAATCCCAATCTCACCTGTGATC
>JBNKHV010000129.1:0-110326 GCA_050290545.1 Polyangiaceae bacterium
CTCCATCTCCGTCTCCGTCTCCGTCTCCATCTCCGTCACCACTGCTCGCTTCGTCCTTGCAGCCGGTGAGAGCCGGAACGAGAAAAAGTGCAGCGGTGGCAAGCAGGGTCAGTGTGGGCCTTTGCGTCATGACAGATCTCCGATCGAGAGTTTGAGGCCTAGAGCCTCCAAAATGGTTCAGTTTTCGGCAAGTCGAGGCGCGGGCGTGCCCTCCCAGGCTCGACCGACGTGTCGAAGCTGGTTTCGTACTGCGTGACCGGCGCTCAAATGAAACAAGGCGGCACCGGAGTGCCGCCTCGTTTTATGGTCATTCGTTAAAGATCAGAGAAGGCTCTTGAGGGTGATGCCCATCTCGGCGGGGGGCGGAGCGACCTTCACCCCAGCTGCTTCGAGTGCCGCGATCTTTTCGTCCGCCGTTCCCTTGCCGCCGCTGATGATGGCGCCCGCATGGCCCATTCGCTTGCCTGAGGGAGCAGTGGTACCCGCAATGAACGCCGCGACGGGCTTCTTCATGTGGGCCTGGACGTATTGGGCAGCCGTCTCCTCCGCCGTGCCACCGATCTCGCCCATCATCATCACCGCTTCCGTGTTCGGATCTTCGTTGAACAGCGTCAGCGCATCGACGAAGTCGAGTCCACCCACGGGGTCGCCGCCGATGCCGATGCACGTCGATTGGCCGAGCCCAAGGGACGTCAACTGCCCGACCGCCTCGTACGTCAACGTGCCGGAGCGCGAGACGACGCCAATCTTGCCCGGACGATGAATGTGGCCTGGCATGATGCCGATCTTGCACTCACCCGGGGTGATGATGCCGGGACAATTGGGGCCGATCAGTCGTTGGCCGCTACCTTCGAGCTTGCGACGCACACGGATCATGTCCATCACCGGGATGCCTTCCGTGATGCAGATCACGAGCCGACAGCCGGCGTCGAGTGCTTCGAGAATGGCGTCACCGGCGCCCAGCGCTGGCACGAAGATGCAGGAAGTGTCAGCCCCCGTCTTTTCTACGGCTTCGGCGACCGTGTTGTAGACGGGGACCTTGACGTCCTGGCCCTTCGGGCCCTTGGCTTCGAAAGTCTGACCGCCGCGACCAGGAGTGCAGCCGGCCACGACTTGGGTGCCGTACTCGATACATTGAGTGGCGTGGAACGACCCGGCGCCGCCGGTGATTCCCTGGATGACAACCTTGGTGTCCTTGTTGACTAGTACGCTCATTTCGTCATCCCTTCATGCGCCGACGGCGGCCACGATCTTCCGTGCTCCGTCACCCATGCTGTCAGCGGCGTCGATCTTCAAGCCGCTCTCTTTGAGGATCTGCTTGCCCTTGTCCACGTTGGTTCCTTCCAAGCGTACGACCAAGGGTACGTCCAGCTCCATCTCTTTGGTGGCAGCAACGATGCCCTCGGCGATCAGGTCGCACTTGGCGATCCCGCCAAAGATGTTGACGAAGATGCCTTTGACGCTGTCACTGCTGAGAATCATGCTGAAGGCCTTCTTGACCTGATCCTTGGTCGCACTGCCGCCGACATCGAGGAAGTTCGCCGGCTCACCGCCGTGGTGCTTGATGATGTCCATGGTCGCCATGGCAAGGCCCGCTCCATTGACCAGGCACCCGATGTTGCCGTCCAACGACACGTAGCTCAGGCCGGCTTCGTGCGCTTCCGCTTCCACCGGATCTTCCTCGCCCTTGTCGCGCATTTCTGCCCACTCGCTGTGCCGGCCCTCTGCGTTGTCATCGAAGTTGATCTTCGAATCCAAGGCGATGACGTCGCCGGACTTGGTGATCACCAGCGGGTTGATCTCGCACAGGCTGCAGTCTTCCTTTTCGAACAAGGTGGCGAGCTTCATCAGGACGGCGCCGAACTGCTTGACTGTCTTCTTCGGGTCGGGGCTGCCCGCGGCCACGTCGAGAGCGTAGGCGATCTTTCTCGCCTGGAACGCGGCCAGGCCGAGCAATGGGTCCACGTGCTCGGTGATGATCTTCTCTGGCGTCTTGGCTGCGACCTCTTCGATTTCGACGCCACCTTCGGTCGAGGCCATGACGGCGATGCGTCGCTTGGCGCGGTCGACGACCAAGCCCAGGTACAGCTCGCGAGCGATGTCCAGGCCCTGCTCGATGTAAATCCGTCGCACGACTTGGCCATCCGGGCCCGTTTGATGTGTCACGAGAGTCTTGCCGAAGAGCTCCTTGGCAGCTTCCTGCGCGGCGTCTGGACCTCCGGTGACGACCTTGACGCCACCGGCTTTGCCACGGCCGCCGGCGTGGATTTGCGCCTTGACGACCACGACCTTGTTACCCGTCTCCGCGACCAGTTTTTCGGCAGCGGCCTTGGCCTCGTCCGCGGAGAATACTGGGATGCCCTGGGGCACCGGGATGCCGTGCTTCTTGAATACGGCCTTGCCCTGATATTCGTGAATGTTCATCAGCCCTCCGTCTTCTTCACGACGTCGACGATCTTCTGAACGCTGGCGGCGCTCTTTTCGAGCATCGCTTTCTCGTCGGCATTGAGGTCCAGCTCGATGATTTTCTCGACACCACCGGCGCCGATGACCACGGGCACGCCCATGTACATGTCGTCGTAGCCATACTCTCCCTCGAGGTAGGCGGCACAGGCCAACAGCCGCTTCTGATCGAGGAGGTAGGATTCCGCCATCGAGATCGCGCCAGCTGCTGGGGCGAAGTAGGCGCTGGTGCCCATCAGTCCGACGATCTCGCCACCACCTTTGCGCGTGCGATTGACCAACTCGTTCAGCCGCTCCGGCCCGATCATGAGGTTCACGGGCAAGCCGTTGATGGTGGTGTAGTTCAACAGCGGCACCATGTCGTCACCGTGACCCCCCAAGACCGGGGCACGCACGTCTTTGACGCTCACACCAGCCTCCCGCGCCAAGAACAGCTGGAAGCGAGCGCTGTCCAACGCTCCGGCCATGCCGATGACTTTGCTCTTGTCCCAACCAGTGCGGCGCTTGAACTCGTAGACCATGGCGTCCAGCGGGTTACTGATGACGATGGCCAGGGCGCCGGGGCAATGCTTCTTGGCGTTGTCGGCGACGTCACGGATGATCGGGAGGTTCGTCGCGACCAAGTCGTCACGAGACTGGCCCGGCTTGCGAGGAATGCCGGCAGTGATGATCAGCACGTCAGCTCCGGCGCAGTCCTTCCAGTCGGCGCTGCCGATCACGCTGGCGTCAGAACCCGACAGAGCGGATGCTTGCTCCAAGTCCAAGGCTTTGCCCTTGGCGAAGCTCTCCTTCGGCGGAATGTCGAACAACACGACATCGCCCAATTGTTTCGCAACACACAGGTTGGCGAGTTCACCGCCGATGTTGCCGGCTCCGATGAGCGCAATCTTCTTTCTTGCCATTCTATCGCTCCAATTCCTTGTCCCGGGGGCCCGGGATCGCAGGAGGCCCCGGGGGCCCGGAAGTAGCCCAGCCAGCGCAGGAGGGCAACTGCACAAGTGCCACGTTTCTCGGCTGTTTCGATGTACGTTCGGACACTTGACGGCCATCTCGGCGTGCGCCTCCGGCGTCGAGGTTGCCAGGAGGAGGGGGCTGCTAGCCGGGACGCTGAACATGCGGGCGCTCCAACCACGATTCTCCCTCCGTGCGCTTGACTTGGGCGGCGCCATCCGCCATAAGCCTCGCCCCCGGGCGGCGCGTGCATCACGGCCGAGTGCCCGGCAGGAGCAGTACGATGCCCAAGATGAAGACCAACCGCGCCGCAGCCAAGCGGTTCAAGAAGACCGGCAGCGGCCGCATTCGTCGCCCGAAAGAGGGCGGTCAGCACCTGATGATGGGCAAGTCCCGCAAGCGCCGCCGTCGCGCCAGGGACAACGACCTGGTCCATCCCACCATGGAGAAGCGCGTGAAGCTTCTCCTTCCGTACCTTTGAGGCCCAGGTCCCCTGGGCAATCTTTTTGCGAATCTAGGAGCTAGGCAATGTCTCGCGTAAAACGCGGCCCCATCCCGCGCCGCCGCAAGAACCGTGTTTTCAAGCAGACCGAGGGCTTCAGCGGCGGGCGAAAGAATCGCTACCGCGAGGCGATCAAGAGCCTGCGCAAGTCGTGGGAGTACTCGTACGTCGGTCGCAAGCTTCGCAAGCGCGACTTCCGCCGTCTGTGGATCACCCGCATCAACGCCGCGTGTCGTGACAACGGCGTGAGTTACTCTCGTTTCATCCACGCGTTGAGCGCGAACAAGGTCGAGCTCGACCGCAAGGTGTTGGCGGATATTGCCGTCAACGATCCCGCGGCGTTCAAGAAGCTGACCGAGCTGGTCGCCACCGGCAGCTGAGGGAGGCCTCAGTCATGTCGGAGCCCGGCGCCCAAATCGTCGCGGGGCTCGCTGCTTTGTCGGAGCAGTACCCCGCGGAGTTCGCCGCCGCCGCCAACGAGCAGGAGCTGCGCGAGGCTCGTGCGCGTCTATTGGGCAAGAAGGGGGCGCTGACCTCCGTGCTCAAACAGATGGCGAAGCTCGCTCCCGAGCAGCGCCGGGAAATGGGGGAGCGTGCGAACACCGTCAAGCGACAGGTCGAGCAGGCATTCGAGGAACGCTTGGCCGAGCTGCTACGCGCGGTGCGAGAGGCAGATCTGAAGGCTGCGCCCTTCGACTTGACGTTGCCTGGTCGCGAACCCGCGCCACGGGGTCACTTGCACCCTCTGACTCAGGTGGGAGAGGAGATCCTCGAGATATTCTCCGATCTGGGCTTTCAGGTCGCCTGGGGCCCGGAAGTCGAACTGGAGAGCAACAACTTCGACAAGCTCGCGTTCCCTCCCGATCACCCCGCGACCGACATGCAGGACAGCTTCTGGGTGGACATCGAGGGGGTCGGCCCCGATGTGCGTGCTCTCTTGCGGACGCACACGAGCAACGTGCAAGCGCGCGAGATGTCCTCGCGAACACCCCCGATGGCGGTCGTCAGCGGAGGACGAGTCTACCGTCGAGACGACGACGTGACGCATTCCCCGATGTTCCACCAGATCGAGGGCTTTTTGGTGGACGAGCGCGTGAGCTTTGCCGAGCTCAAGGGCGTACTGACGGAGTTTGCGCGTCGGCTGTACGGAGCAGCCACTCCCGTGCGTTTTCGCCCCAGCTATTTTCCCTTCGTCGAGCCGGGAGCGGAGCTGGATGTCGGGTGCGTGTTCTGTTCGCCCGACGATGGTTCTCGCAGCTCTTGTCGAGTCTGCAAGGGCACCGGTTGGCTCGAGGTATTAGGCTGTGGGATGATTCACCCCCGAGTGTTCGAAGCCTGCGGAATCGACGCCGAGCGATTTACGGGGTTTGCGTTCGGTCTGGGTGTGGAACGGGTGGCAATGCTCCGCTATGGTATCCCCGATATCCGCGTTCTGTTTGAGAACGACCCGCGCTTCCTCGAACAGTTCTGAGACGCGCCCGGTCCGCATCGGGGCCTGGTCAGACCTGTGGCGGACCCGGACAAACCGATCATGGTGTGCCGCACGTCGTCCATGGTCTGGCAGTTTCTGCACCTACAATCGCGTCCCCTGACGCCCGGAAACTTGCCGTAGCGACCCAAATCTTCGTGTGCCGGGTGTGCCCCCTTGACGCGCTGGGGATCACTCCCAACCTTGAATAGCTAGCCGGGGTGATCTCCTCGGCTGCCTCCGGGTACTGAGTGAGTGTGACTCCCTATTGGTCGAGTCCTCGCTTGCCTGGCACTGCAGGCGGCGCGCGTCCCAATACCAGTTGGGCTGTTCCGCCGGCGAATGCCGATGTTCCCCCTGTCCCGGTTGCCGCTCTAAGTGTGCGCAACTCCTACCAAACGGTGACGCAAATTGGCGCAGTCATGAAATCTTTTCGATGTGGGAAAATAGCAACCCAGCGCCGTGTTTGTGGCTTGCCGTGGGTTTCACAGCTCTTCGAGCGCACGCCAGGAAATGCAGAAACCCCGACAAACACGGGCAACCTCTGCCGAATCGGGCCGTACATACAGCTAGCGGCTCCGCTGAGGGAACTCGGCGACAGCGCTCAGAAATTGGGCACGGATATTGCTGTGACTTACTCTTCGTAATGAACTCTAGCCAACGCAGCCAGCAGCCAGATCGAAACCCCTCAGCATAGCGCCAATCGGCTAGCCGTGCACGCCTCCGGCGATCTGAACGCAACGTCCCCCGCGAAACGCTCCGAGCCATAACTTCTCCCTGTAGCCCCAAAGAAATCGAGTCCACCCATGAGCGAGATGCACAACACTGCAAACGATATTTCGTTCGGTTCTGACGAGCATTCGGACGAAAGCGCCATGCGCTATTCTCCAGCGTTCGCCCGGCCATCGAAGCCCCCGTCGTTCGCCGCCAGGCGCTACGAGAGCATGCCGCCCAATTCGGCCTCGCACTCCGTGGCACCTTCGTCGTCGCGCAAGTCCGACGTCGAAGAGATCCGCTCCGGCGATTCGGTCGGCGACTCCATGCTCTCCCGCTACTTCCGGGACATGGCCTCTCACCAGGTCATGGGTCCCGACGAGGAGCTTGCTGCAGCACGCGAGGTCGAGTCGGCGGAGGTCGAGCATTGGGTCGTGATGCTCTCATTCGTGCCCGTGGCAGAACACGTGCTGCGCTCGTTGAAGACGAACATCGAGACGATTCAGGACGAAGCTGATCGCCCGGACACGGCGATTGTTGCGGAGATCGAGGAGCTGTTCACGACCTACCGCAAGCAGCGCTCCAAATTGCACGCGAACCAGACACGTCGCTACCGTGACCTCTGCGACCAGTTGGCTCGTGCGGTGCGCTTGGCAGACTCCGATCGTCTGTGGATGGCCGAGGCGTTCGAGATCGCCCGGACGATCACCGGCGACGATGAGTCGGAAGCGGCGCCGCTGGTGGCTGCCACGCAGTCTTACCGGCGCTACCTGGCGCAGGTGAAGTCGACTGACACGCGGCAGCGCGAGACGAAGAATCGCTTCGTCAAAGCCAACCTGCGTCTGGTCGTCAGTATCGCGCGTCGCTACAACCGGGGTCGCCTGCCGCTCATCGACTTGATTCAGGAAGGTAACATCGGCCTGATGAAGGCAGTCGAGCGCTTCGACCACAGCCGCGGCTACCGCTTCTCCACGTATGCGTCATGGTGGATCCGCCATGCCATCAGTCGCGCATTGGCGGACAAGGGTCGCGCGGTTCGGATCCCCGTCCACATGCTGGACACCTACAACCGCGTTGCGCGAGCTACTCAGGCGTTGATCGCTCGGCTCGGGCGCGAGCCCACGCCCGCCGAACTCGAAAAAGAGACTGGCGTGCCGAAGGACAAGCTCGAGAAGGTGCGTGAGTTGTACGCGGAGACGCCATTTTCGCTCGATCGCCCAGTGGGTGACGAGGATGGGCGCAAGTTCATCGACTTCCTCGTGGAGGATGATGCACTTTCTCCCTACGAAGATCTGGCTGCTTCCCGTTGGTCTGACGAAGTGCGTCGTCTGCTGGGCACACTGACCCCCATCGAGTCGCGCATCATCCGTTGGCGCTTCGGCTTGGACAACGAGGACGAGCTGACGCTCAAGGAGATCGGCGACAAGTACAACCTGTCGCGTGAACGCATCCGTCAGTTGCAGGAGCAGGCTATCGGCAAGATCCGCAAGCAGATGCGCGAGTTCTGAGAGTTCGCGCGTCAGTGCACGGCAAGAAGGGACGGCCCGAGAGGGTCGTCCCTTTCTTACTTTGGGCGGGGCGTACAGGGGCGTGGTGATGCCTACTGGGCTGCTGGCGTTCCGTCGTCGCGGAACTGCTGCGCCGTCCGATTTTACCCAGCAGTTACGCCCGCCTGGCGGGTGAGCCGAGCTCCGTCGGTGGCTTGCTACATATTGTCGCACTCGGCCCTTTGACCGTCGTCCGAACATCGGTCGACTTGGGAGCAAAACCTTCCGACGCCGCGAAACGGTGCACTTCAGGACTTGTCAATCCTGCCGTGGGGCCTCGCTGCATGTGCCCGCAGGTCTGTTGCCCGGGGTCGCAGACTTTACAGCGCCTTCCGTTTGGGCGATGAGAGGCCGCGCCTGAGCTCAGGCGCTTCGAGTACAGCCTTCCCCAACCGCGGTGGACTCCTCCCGGTGGGGTCAATCGGAACTCGTTTCGTGCACCCAACGCCCCCCCTTCAGACCCAACGCTTCCTTCCCAATTCACGGCGAATCGCGCCGTTTAGCGGGGATTGCGCAGGCCAGGGTCGTGAGCGCGTCGAGCATCACTCGGCGGGGGCTCGGAGGTGCGCCCAAGGAAGCGAAGGCGGGCGAATCGACTCGCACTGCTTTGGCTCCCGCTGCGACATTTGGCGTCAGGGCGTCGGTGTCGACCTGGAACTAATCTTCGCCTCGCCGCGCACCTGCTTCGGGTGTTGGCCAGCATCTTCAACCCCTTCTTCTGCCGTTCGAATCGCGCCGCAGAGCGCTTGGTGACAGATGGACCTTTTCGTTTTTCCCCGTTGGGCCAACAAGACCGTGCACTTGGCTGGAGCCGTGCTCGGGCTTGCTCCCCTCTATCTGATTGGCTTCGTTTGGTACGGAGCGAGTCCGACCACCGTGAGTGTCGGTTACGCTCCCGAGCAGCCCGTGCCCTACAGTCATGCGCTGCACGCCGGTGAGCTCGGGATCGACTGCCGCTACTGCCACAACACGGTGGAGCAGGCGGGGCACGCGGCCATTCCCCCCACCGAGACGTGCATGAACTGTCATGCGCGCGTGAGGACGAAGAGCCCCAAGCTGGCGCCGGTGCGCGAGAGCTGGCAGACGTCCCAGCCTGTCGAGTGGGTGAAGGTTCACGACCTTCCCGACTACGCCTATTTCAATCACTCCGCTCACGTCACTCGGGGCATCGGCTGCGTGTCGTGTCACGGCCGCGTGGATGAGATGCCGGTGGTCTACCAACACGAGCAGCTCAGCATGGGTTGGTGCCTCGATTGCCACCGCATGCCGGAGCAGCATCTGCGGCCACCCTCTCAAGTCACCAACATGTCTTGGGAACCGCCGGAAGAACAGCTGGCCTACGGCAAGAAGCTGCGTGAGCAGAATGACATCAACCCCCCCACGGATTGCTCAACATGTCATCGATGAAGAAGAATTCCCGCCGCCTGTGGCGTAGCCTGGCGGAGTACGAGCAGGATCCCGAATTCGAGAAATACCTGCACAACGAGTTTGGCGTTCCGCTCACCGAAGCGCCGCCCAACTCCAAAGAGCGCCGACGCTTCGTGCAGCTGATGGCAGCTTCGTTCTCCCTCGCAGGGGTCGCCGGCTGCCGCTGGGAAGAGGACAAGCTCGCGCCGATGACTCGGCGACCCGAGGGGATGATCCCCGGCGTTCCGAAGACCTACCGCACCGCCACCGAGGTGGGCGGCGTTGGTGTTCCGCTACAAGTCAAGTCCTACGACGGTCGTCCCATCAAGATCGACGGCAACCCCAGTCACCCCGACAGCAAGGGTCGCAGCACCGTGCTCAGCCAGAGCTTGGTGCTCGGTATGTACGATCCAGATCGTAGCGATGCCCCGGCCAAGCAGGAAAACGGCAAGCTCACCGATGCCAGCTGGGAGGAGTTCAACGAGTTCGCGCTCAAGCACTTCATCGAGCTGAGCAAACGACGGGGCGCCGGCCTCTACGTCTTGGCGGAGGAATCCTCTTCCCAGACGGTGGCGGACATGAAGGACCGCTTCATGAAGGCGTTCCCTCGTACGCAGTGGGTCGAATACAGCGCGGTCAACAAGGACAACGCGCGGGTCGGCTCTCAGCTCGCTTTCGGCGAGCCCGTACGCACGCACTACGATCTGTCCAAGGCCGAGGTCGTGGTCAGCTTGGACGCCGATCTGTTGGCAAGCGGTTCTGAATCCGTCCGCATGGCGGCCGAGTTCGGTGAAGCCCGCTCTCCGGAGCAAGGCCGCATGAATCGCCTCTGGGCCGTGGAGAGTTCGCTCTCGCCAACGGGCATTCAAGCGGATCATCGTCTGGCGATTCGCTCCGCACAAATCCTCGCGTTCGTGACGGCACTGGAAGCCGCCGTCAGCGCCGGTGTGGGACAGAGCGCCACTCAAGACAAGCCGGCTGCGGCGTTCCTCGACGACCCGAAGGTCGCCAAGTTCTTTGCTGCCATGGTCAAAGACCTGCTTGCCGCCAAGGGCAAGTCGGCGATCATCGCTGGCGATAACCAGACGCCGCCCGTGCACGCGCTGGTCCAGCGCATCAACGGCTTGCTCGAGAACGTCGGTTCGACGGTGAGCTACACACGGGATGTCCCGCTCAATCCCATGCGGGGTGCGCTCGCGAGCGTCGTGCAGCGCGCCAAGGGCATCAAGACACTGCTCATCCTCGGCGGAAACCCCGTCTACACGAGCACGGGAGACGTGGACTTCGCGTCGTTCCTCGGGGGCGAGGTGACGAGCATCCACCTGAGTCTGTATCGCGACGAGACTTCGCGTGCCTGCACCTGGCACGTCCCTATGGCGCACCCCTTGGAACAGTGGGGTGACTTCCAGTCCAGTGATGGCTCCACGCTGATCGCGCAGCCGTTGATCGAGCCACTGTTCGGCGGCAAGTCGGTTCCCGAGTTGTTGGCGGCGCTGAGTCGGGACGAGCAGCGCGACCCGCAGATGCTCACGCGGCGGGCGCTGGGGCTCAAAGTCCCCAGTGACGCACATTGGAAGCGAGCCGTGCACGACGGGTTCGTCGCCGGTACCGCAGCGGAGAAGGTGACACCGACGTTGCGCGACATGCCCAAGGCCGGGTTGAGCAAGGCGTCGTTGTCCGGTCTGGAGCCGAAGGAGGACGAACTCGAGGTCACCTTCTCGCCAGACCCGAAGATCTACGACGGTAGCTTCGCGAACAACGCCTGGCTGCAAGAGTTGCCTGACCCGGTGATGAAGCTCACTTGGGACAATGCTGCCTTCATCAGTCCCAAGACGGCAGCGCACCTCGGTGTCGAGGACTCGACGATGATCACGGTCAGCGTCGGGGAACGCTCGCTCTCGATACCGGCGCTGATCTCTCCCGGACAGGCCCCTGGGTCGATCCGGTTGGTACTCGGCTACGGCCGCACGGACGCGGGCGTCGTTGCTGGGGCGAGTGCCCCCAAGGGTGCTGATCCCGTCGAGCCAGTGGGCGTGAACGTCTACCCGTTGCGCACGGTGGAGACTTGGGATTTCGCGTCAGGCGCGAAGATCAAGCCCAGCGGCAAGAAGTACAAGCTGGCAACGACTCAGGACAAGCATCCGATGGACGACATCGGGCGCCAGGGAACCCAGGAGCGTCTGCCGCTGCTCGTCCGGCAAGACACGTTTGCCAACTACCAGGAGAAACCCGACCACATCAAACACATGGTCCACCACCCGCCGCTCCTCTCGCTGTGGCATGAGCCCACGAGCTACGAGGGCTACAAGTGGGGCATGACCATCGACTTGAACAAGTGCACGGGTTGCAACTCTTGTGTCGTCGCGTGCAATGCCGAGAACAACATTCCGATTGTCGGCAAGAGCCAAGTCTTGATGGGCCGCGAGATGCACTGGATGCGCATCGACCGCTACTGGCAAGGGGATGACCCCGACGAGCCCGCGCAGGTGCACAACCAGCCGGTGCTCTGCCAGCACTGCGAGCACGCTCCTTGCGAGCAAGTCTGCCCGGTGGGTGCCACGATGCATAGCTCCGAGGGCTTGAACGACATGGCGTACAACCGATGCATCGGAACGCGCTACTGCTCGAACAACTGCCCGTACAAGGTTCGGCGCTTCAACTACTTCAACTACTCGCTGCCCCTCAAAGAAGACCGCAACGAGATCACGCGGATGGCGCAGAATCCAGAAGTGACGGTGCGTTTCCGAGGTGTGATGGAGAAGTGCTCCTTCTGCGTCCAGCGCATCCAGAACGCCAAGATCGTTGCCAAGAACGCGCGTCGCAAGCTCAAGGGAGACGAAGTGCGCTCGGCTTGTCAGGACGCGTGCCCCACGGGCGCGATCGTCTTCGGCGATCTGAACAACCCCGAGAGCAGCGTGACGCAATCGGCCAACAGCCCCCGCAACTACGCCTTGCTCGAAGAACTCAACGTCCGCCCCCGCGTCACGTACTTGGGGCGCATCACCAACCCACACCCCGACCTAGCGATTGCGGAAGAACCGGCACACGAGGCCGCGGAAGGGAACCACGAGACCCATGGCTAACGCAGCTGACGTCACAGACTGGCAATCGCCCCCCGCGGGCGAGAATGCTCTCCAGAAGATCACCTTCGCGGTCAACCGTGTCGTAGAGACGCCAACGCCGCCGCGTGCTTGGTACCTCGCGTTTGTCGTCGCCCTTTCGTGGCTGGCGATCTTGGGTGCGTGCGTCGGTTACCTGTTTTGGGAAGGTATCGGCATCTGGGGCAACATGAACCCGGTCGCGTGGGGTTGGCCGATCGTCAACTTCGTCTTCTGGGTCGGTATCGGCCACGCCGGAACGCTCATCAGCGCGGTTCTCTACTTGTTCCGCCAGAGCTGGCGTACGGCGATCAACCGCGCAGCGGAAGCAATGACGATCTTCGCGGTCATCTGCGCGCTGCTCTTCCCCGGCATCCACATCGGTCGCCCCTGGTTGCCGTACTGGATGCTTCCGATCCCCAACCAGATGGACATGTGGCCGCAGTTCCGCAGTCCGTTGGACTGGGACATCTTCGCGGTGGGTACCTACTTCACGGTGTCTTTGATGTTCTGGTACATGGGCCTGATTCCGGATCTGGCTTCGATCCGCGACCGGGCAACCTCGACCATCCGACGCTTCGCGTACGGCATGTTCGCGGTAGGCTGGCGAGGTTCGTCGCGTCAGTGGCACCGCTACGAGAAGGCCTATCAGATCCTCGCGGCGCTCTCCACGCCACTCGTGCTCTCCGTCCACTCGGTGGTTAGCTTCGACTTCGCGACGGCGCAGCTACCTGGCTGGCACACGACGATCTTCCCGCCGTACTTCGTCGCGGGCGCCATCTTCAGCGGCTTCGCGATGGTCGTGACGCTGCTGATTCCGGCGCGGCAGTTCTTTGGCCTCAGGACGCTCATCAAGCTCAAGCACATCGAGCTGATGAACAAGGTCATCCTCGCGACGGGTACGCTGGTTGGCTACGCCTACGCGATGGAGTTCTTCATCGCCTGGTACAGCGGTGCTCCGTACGAAGGGTTTGCCTTTGTGAACCGCGCCTTCGGCCCCTACGCGTGGGCTTACTGGACGATGTGGTCCTGCAACGTTTTCTTCCCGCAGCTGTTCTGGTTCAAGAAGGTGCGCACGAATCTGACCGCCTCGATGATGATCTGCGTGCTGGTCAACGTCGGCATGTGGTTCGAGCGTTTCGTGATCACCGTGACGTCGCTCAACCGCGACTTCCTGCCCTCGAGTTGGGGTTACTTCATCCCGACGCCCTTCGACTTTTTGACGTTCATGGGCAGCTTCGGGCTGTTCTTCACCTTGTTCTTGCTCTTCTGTCGCTACCTACCGCAAGTGGCCGCGTCCGAAGTCAAGGGCGTCTACATCGCTGAGCACCATGGGCATTGAACGGGGACCACTGAACGAAGTCAGAGACGGTTCGGTACACCACGACGTGAGAGTCTTTCATGAGCGACGATAAAGAAACCAAGCCCAGCGAAAGCCCCAGCGGGCTTCCCTACGGGATCCTCGCCGAGTATCACGACCAAGACGAGCTCATCGCAGCCTCGAAGAAGGTTCGCGACAAGGGCTACGAGCGCTGGGATACGTACAGCCCGTACCCAGTGCACGGCATTGATCCGGCGATGGGCATCAAGCGAACTCGGCTGCCCTTCATCGTGTTGGTGTGCGGCATGACGGGCACGGCAACGGCCGTCGTCCTGCAGTGGTGGACGAACGCCTTCGACTACGCGTGGATCGTCAGCGGCAAGCCCTTTTGGAGCATTCCGGCAAACATCCCCATCACCTTCGAGCTGACAGTTCTGTTCAGCGCCATCTCGTGCTTCTTGAGCATGTTGATCATGAACGGGCTGCCGAAGCCCTCGTCGCCCCTCGACCGGGTGCGTCGCTTTGCACGCGTCACGGATGACCGCTTCTTCCTGGTGATCGAAAGCGAAGACCCGAAGTACGACGACGCGAACACCAAAGCACTGCTCGAGGAGACCGGGGCGAAGGCCGTCGAGGCCGTGCCCCAGGACCCTTCGAGCGACAAGTTACCCATGGGCATCATCTACGGTGTGCTCATCGTCGGGTCGGCTTCGCTGATCCCGTTTGGTTTCTTCGCCAGCGCCCAGAACAGCCTGAGCGAGAAGCCGCCGTACCACATCGTTCCGAACATGGACTTCCAGGCGAAGTACAAGGCACAGCGCCTCAACGGCTTCTTCGCTTCCAGCGATGGCCGAGCCATGCGTCAGCCGCCGGAGGGAACCGTCGCCGTCGGCGAGCTGCGCGAAGACAAGCACCTCTACGAGGGCCTGCAAAACGGAGCGATGGCTCGGACCTTCCCCGAAGCGATCCGCATCGACGACGAGACGATGGCTCGCGGCAAAGAGCGATTCGGCATCTATTGCGCCCCGTGTCACGGAGAAACGGGCGACGGCGACGGCATGGTGCACCGCCGCGCGGCAGCGCTGGTGGAGGGCACCTGGGTGAAGCCGACGAACATCGCCGACCCCAAGATTTCGCAGAAGCCCGTGGGCGAGCTCTTCAAGACCATCTCCAACGGCATTCGGAACATGCCCGGTTACGCACGACAGATCCCTCCCGAGGATCGTTGGGCCATCATCCTTTACGTCAGGGCGCTTCAGCGCAGCCAAGCCGAATTCGTGGCTAGCGCGGCGCCTGCTCCCGCAGGGAAGTGAGCGACAGGCAGATTCATGGCAAGCGAAACTAAAACGAGCTCCGAAGAGAGGCTCGAACTTGGTAGCGAGGCGACGCAGTTCTCGAACATCGCCTTGGGCGTCGGCGCGGTCGCACTAGCTGCGGGCGTGGGCCTCGGCCTGGGCGACAAGGAAGGCCTGCTGAGGTCCTACCTGACGGCGTTCATGTACGTCCTGAGCATCGGTCTCGGTGTCTTGTGGTTCGTCGCGGTCAATCACCTGGTCAACGCCAAATGGTGGATTGTCGTGCGCCGTACGGCGGAGATCCTCGCCGCGCAGATGCCGGTCATCGCAGTGCTTTCGTTGGGAATCATTCTGCCCATCGCGCTGGTCGACACCCATGGCGAGTCGCCGATTCAAGGCCTTTACGTGTGGTTGAGCGACGCGGCGGTGCACGGCGACCATCTGCTGCACCACAAGGCGCCCTATCTCAACAAGGGCTTCTTCTTGGTGCGCATCGTGGTCTACTTTGCCGTTTGGGTGGGGCTCTCCTGGCTCTACTTGAAGAAGTCACTGGAGCAGGACAAGGCCAACTCCGAAGAGAGCGAAAGCATCAAGGCGATGCTCGGTCGCATCAGCGCTCCGGCGATGATCGCGTTTGCTTTGACGCTCACCTTCTGCGCGTTCGACCTCCTGATGAGCCTGAATGCCGCCTGGTTCTCCACCATCTTCGGCGTCTACTACTTTGCAGGTTGCGTGATTTCGGCGTACTCGGCGATGTCCCTGTGCCTGATGTGGATTCAGAAGAAGGGAGTGCTCACGACTTCCGTGAACGCGAACCACTTCCACGACCTAGGCAAGATGATGTTCGCCTTCACGATCTTCTGGGCGTACATCGGCTTCTCCCAGTTCATGTTGATCTGGTACGGCGACATCCCGGAGGAGACGTACTGGTACCACACGCGTTTCACTGGCGATTGGCGCACCGTCTCAACGATGCTGCTCGTGTGCCACTTCGTGATCCCGTTCTTCGGGCTGCTGTCACGGCACGTCAAGCGCAACAAGACGGGGCTTGCCTTCTGGGCGTTCTGGCTTTTGGCGGTGCACTACATCGACCTCTACTGGTTGATCTTCCCGATGCGTCTCGATCCGGCGGATCCGTCGGTCGTCAACGGCGTCACGTTTGGTCTGGTCGACGTCTTGCTGCTCGTCGGAGTGCTCGGCGTCTTCTTCGGCATGGCTGCTCGTCGCGCCAAGGGCATGTCCCTCGTCCCGACGAAGGACCCGCGATTGGCTCAGTCCCTCGCGTTCGACAACTACTGAGAGGCGTCCCATGAGTACTGAAGCGGATAAGACCAATACCGCCGTCATCGGCACCATGCTGGCGATCGGCACCGCCGCCATGATTGGTGGAAGTGCAGCGCTGGTGGCTTTGGCTCGTGGTGAAGTCCACGACTATAGCGAAGCAAACGAGGCCTTCGCCGACTTGGACAGCGTCGCGGACCTCAAGGCCCAACAGCGTCAGCGGCTGGCCTCCGCCAAGCTGCCGATCTCGAAGGCCCAGGCGCAAATCTTGGCCGAGATCCAGAAGAACCCCAACGCCGCATCGCCCGCCTCAGCTGCCGCTGCGGAGCAGAGCGATGCAGGGGCGCCAACCGGCGACGCTGGCGCGCCACCGGTCGAAGAAGAGACGGCCCAGCCCGAAGAGGCGCAGGACAAGGGTTCTGAGGCGGAAGGGCAGGGCTCTGATCCCCAACCAGAAAGTGGCTCCGACGCTCCTGCAGCTCCGAAGGCGCCCGCGCCCACCGCCAAGGCTCCGGCACCAGTGGCGCCAACAGCAGCGAGCGGCGCTCCCGCAGTTCCAGCCGAGCCTAAAGCCCCTGCGCCAAAGGGTCTCGTTGCCCCGCAGCCCACGCCAGCTACACCAGGTGAGTGAGCCGAACTAACGACCGTTCCTCATGACGTTACCCTCCACCAGCATGCGACATTGGGTCGCAGTCCTCGCTAGCGCGCTCATTGCGGGCATCGCGGGGCTCGCCCATGCCGTGCCGGTGGATCCGTCGGAGGAGTTGGAGCGCATCGAGCCAAAGCCGGAGCGTCTGACCGCGGTCAACCTCGACGAACGTCTCGGCGAGAGTGTTCCGTTGGACGTGCCGTTCACCGAGTCCACGGGACAAGAGGTGACGCTACGCGACTACCTGGACGGCCAGCAGCCGGTGGTGCTGACGTTCAACTACGCCAACTGCCCGATGCTCTGCAGTTTGCAGTTGGCCCGCTTCACGGAGTCACTCAAGCAGCTCGATCGCACCGTCGGCGAAGACTTCAGGGTGGTCACCGTAAGCATCGACCCTGAAGAGACGCCGGAGCAGGCTGCCGAAAACAAGGCCCGCTATCTGAAGAACTACGCCCGGCCGCGAGGTGAGGGCGAGTGGCACTTCGTCGTCGGGCCGCAGAAGTCGACGCGCCAGCTCGCGGCTGCCGTGGGTTTTTCCTACGACTACAACGAGGCGCGGCAAGAATGGCTGCACCCGGCCGTGGTCACGTTGCTGACGCCAGATGGGCGCATCTCACGCTACCTGTACGGCGTGCAGTACCACCCCGAAACACTGAACCTCGCGATCGTGGAAGCCTCCGAGGGCAAGATCGGTTCGGTGGTGGATCGTCTGATTCTCTACTGTTTCCACTACGACGAGACCGAGGGCCGCTACGCTCCGGTGGCGATGAACATCATGCGCGTCGGCGCAGGGTCGGTCGCCGTGGTTCTCGGTACTTTCCTCGCTCTCTATTGGCTGGCAGAGGCGCGTCGCCGTCGCACCTCGCCCGCCGACCCCAAGACACCTGAGACAACCGATCACACGAATCCAGCTGTCGCAGCATCGGGACAGTCGCCGTCGACTCGGCGCGCCCCGGCACTGCGGAGCACCTAGGATCGATCTTTCGCCTGAGTAGCGCACCATGACCCATTTCCTATCGAGCCCCTTGCTGATGTCCCTGGCCCAAGGCCAAGAAGACTCCGGTCGGATCCTCCCTAAGGTTCCAGAGTCGAGTCAATTCTGGCTGCCGGACGCGGGCAGCGATCTCGCCAGTAGTGTGGATGGCCTCTTCATGTACATCATGTGGGTGTCGGCCATCAGCGCGATGGGCATCTTCGCCGCGATGATCATCATCTGCGTGAAGTATCGCGCCAGGGATCGCGCGGCGAACCAGCAGGCCCTGTCTCAGGTCGACCACAGCAACGCGCTGGAGATCACCTGGTCAGTCTTGCCCTTCTTCTTCCTGATCTCGATCTTCGTTTGGGGTTTCAAAGACTACGTTGCGCTGCGGAACGCTCCGAAGGACGCGGTAGAAATCTACGCTACGGCCCAGAAGTGGAAGTGGCTGTTCAAGTACCCCAACGGCCTGGTGGACAGCGAGCTACACGTTCCGGAGGACACCAACGTCCGCATCATCATCAAGAGCGTGGACGTGCTGCACAGCCTCTACATTCCGCAGTATCGCGTGAAGATGGACGCCGTGCCCGGTCGCTACACGGAGCTCTGGTTCAAGGCCAACGAAGCCGGCACCTTCCCGATCTTCTGCACGGAGTACTGCGGCAAGCAGCATTCGGACATGCTGAGTCAAGCTGTCGTGCACCCGGGGGACGGCTACGCGAAGTGGCTGGAAGACACCATGCGCAGGGTCTACGAGGAGACCCCGCCGGTTGAGCTCGGCAAGTTGATGTACAACCAGTTTGGCTGCGGTGCCTGCCACTCCCTCGATGGGTCCTCCAACGTGGGGCCCACGTTCCAGGGCGTGTGGGGCAAGACCGAGACGCTCTCTTCGGGTGAGCAAGTCAAGGTGGACGAGAACTACGTCCGTCAATCCATCCTCGAGCCGCAATCTCAGATCGTTCAGGGCTTTCCGCCCCAAATGCCCAGCTTCAAAGGTCAGATCCCCGACAAGGGCATCGATGGCTTGATCGAGTACATCAAGACGATCAAGTGAGGCGGAGCTCAGTAAGAAAGGCTTTCAGACATGGCAGCACCTAGCACCACCGTCGACGAGAACTTCCTGACCCACGAGAAGGGTATCATCTCGTGGATCACCACCCTCGATCACAAGCGCATCGGCGTCATGTACCTGATGTGCGTCCTCGGGGCATTCCTGCTCGGCGGCTTGGCCGCACTTCTGGTTCGCGCCGAGCTATGGACTCCCGGTCCGACCCTGATCGATGCGGACACCTACAACCAGGCCTTCACCGTGCACGGCGCGATCATGGTCTTCTTGGTGATCATTCCTGGCATCCCAGCGGCACTCGGCAACATCGTTTTGCCGCTGATGCTGGGCGCCAAAGACGTCGCTTTCCCCAGGTTGAACCTGTCTAGTTGGTACCTGTGGGTGATCGGCGCGCTGTGCCTCGTCTTCAGCTTGGTCTCCAATGCTGCAGACACGGGCTGGACGTTCTACACGCCCTACAGCACCACGACGACCACTGCCGTCATCCCAGCCTTGTTCGGCGCGTTCGTCCTCGGTTTCAGCTCGATTTTCACCGGGCTGAACTTCATCACGACGATGCACAAGATGCGTCCTCCAGGGATGACTTGGTTCCGGATGCCCTTGTTTCTGTGGGCCATCTACGCCACGGGCATCATGCAGGTGCTCGCAACGCCGGTCCTGGGCATCACGCTGCTGATGCTGATCGTGGAGCGCGCTGTGGGGATAGGTATTTTCGACCCTGCCTTGGGCGGCGACCCCGTACTGTTCCAGCACTTCTTCTGGTTTTACTCGCACCCAGCGGTCTACATCATGATCGTGCCGGCCTTCGGCGTCGTGAGCGAGATTTTCCCGGTGTTCTCACGCAAGCGCATCTTCGGCTACAAGTTCATCGCGCTCTCCAGCGTCGCGATCGCAATTCTCGGCTTCCTTGTTTGGGGACACCACATGTTCACCAGCGGGCAGTCGGTCGTGGCGGGTACGGTGTTCAGCGCCATCACGTTCTTGATCGCGATCCCCACAGCCATCAAGGTCTTCAACTGGGTGACGACGATGTACAAGGGCGCCATCCACCTCGATACCCCGATGCTCTACGCGTTGGGATTCTTGTGGGTGTTCGTGATTGGCGGCGTCACTGGCATGTTCCTGGCCGTGATGAGTACGGACGTGCACCTGCACGATACGTACTTCGTGGTCGCCCACTTCCACTACGTGATGATGGGTGGAGCAATCACGGCCCTCGTTGGCGGCATCCACTATTGGTGGCCCAAGATGAGCGGTCGCATGTACGACGAGGCCAAGGGGCGCATCGGTGCGATCGTAGTGCTCGCCGGACTGAACCTGACATTCTTCCCCCAGTTCGTCATGGGCTCGCGCGGGATGCCGCGCCGCTACTACAACTACCTGGAGGAGTTTCAGATCTGGCACCAGCTGTCGACCGCGGGTGCGTTCCTGATGGGCCTGGGCTTTCTCTGGACGGCGTTCTACCTGCTGAGCAGTCTGCGTTCCGGCCGTAAGGCACCGAACAACCCCTGGGGTGGCAACTCCCTGGAGTGGGCCTGCACCTCACCCCCGCCTTACTACAACTTCCACGACACGCCTGAAGTGACTGAAGGTCCCTACGAGTACGCGAACTGGAAGTACGACGAGAAGGAAGGAGGCTACATCAAGGCCTCTAGCTGAGCCTGATGCGCCTCCACCTCATCATCTGTTGATTGGAAGAGACCATGAGTGAAGCAACTGCCGAGAGTCTTGCCGAAGGTCACGGGCACGACGACCACCACGACAAGCCGTTCTTAGCCCATCACTTCGACACTCCGCAGCATCAGTTCGACGCCGGCAAGCTCGGGATTTGGCTGTTTCTCGTAACCGAGATTCTGTTCTTCAGCGGCCTCTTCTGCGCCTACGCCATCTATCGTGCGCTGCATCCCGAGGTTTTCGAGTACGCCCACTACTACCTCGACACCACGCTCGGTGCGGTCAACACCTGCGTGCTGATTGGCAGCAGCGTGACGGCAGCTTGGGCTGTGCGAAATGCTCAGCTGAAGCAGACCAAGATGCTCGTGACCAACATCGCGCTCACGATTCTTTGCGGCTTCGGCTTCATGGGCATCAAGTACGTCGAGTACTCGCACAAGATCCACGATGGCCTCTTGCCCGGCGTTCACTACCAGCCGGCGCACAAGGCTTGGGAGCTGCCTGTGTACCAGACCAAGTTCGGCGAGACGGCGCCATTCTCTGCCGAGGCAGGCGACCCGAAGGCTGAACCGACGCCGACGGCTGGTCGCGTCGAAAAGCAGATGGGGCCACACGAGTTCAACGTGGAGCCCCGCAACGTCCATCGCTTCTTCAGCATCTACTTTTGCATGACCGGGCTACACGGCATTCACGTGCTGGTGGGCATCGGTCTTTGGGTCTGGCTGTTGCTGCGAGCGAGAACCGGGGAGTTCGGTCCGGAGTATTTCGGCCCGATCGACTTCGCGGCGCTGTACTGGCACATCGTCGACTTGATTTGGATCTACTTGTTCCCGCTGCTCTACTTGATTCACTGAGCCGCAGCGAACCGCACTGACTGACTATAGGAAGGTATCTGATGTCCGATAATTCAGATCACGGCCACGAACTCGCGCACGTGATGCCGGTCAAGGTGTTGCTGACTGTCGGCGGGGCGCTGCTCTTCTTGACCGCGGTGACCGTTTGGGTGACTGCTGCCGACTTGGGGCGTTCCGGCAATCTGATCGTGGCCATGGTGATTGCCACGATCAAGGCGTCCATGGTGTGTGCCTACTTCATGCATCTCAAGTACGACAAGCCGTTCAACGCGCTGGTGTTCTGCTCGTCGATCATCTTCGTCGGCTTGTTCATCACCATCGCGCTGTTGGACAAGGGTGAATACGAAGACACGATTCAGGAGATGTACCTGCTGGAAGGCAAGTGACCGCCTACTGGCATTGATGAAGAAGGGCGCCCGAACCGGGCGCCCTTTCTTTTTTCGAGTGGGATTCGCTGACGCACGTGGAGCGCCGTCTTCGTGGCGCACCGTGGGGCAGGCTCGTGGGCGACGGCGGGACCCAATGGTAGCCTGCGCGATTGGCACCGCGGCGGGCAGGTCCCGCGTGATCGACATCTGGTTGGCGGTCCCCCGCTCGCCGCGGCAGCGCGGCGCTGGGCTTACCGCTCGGCGAGGCGGCTCACGACAGCGTCGACGTGTTGGCGAATGGCGTGGTGCTTGCCCTCGATCCCGTCGACCAGAAAGGAGAAAGCCAGGGGCGCATCCGGGCGAGCGACGTAGCCGCTCAACGCGATGGACGCTCGCAAGGTGCCCGTCTTCGCGCGGATGATTCGCCGCTCTGCGTGCTCACGAAAACGAGTCCGGAGCGTGCCGTCGACACCGCCAATGGCGAGGTGCGAGAGATATTCGCTTTGCAGACGCGGGGAGCGGTAGGCGTGGGCAAGCACCTGAGCGAGCGTGCCGGCGCTCAAGCGGTTGGCGTCGAAAAGACCGGAACCGTTGAGAATCCGAGTTCCCTCGGGGCGCGCGCCGAGACGCTCGAGCCAGGCTTCGACCGCGAGGGCTCCCGCTGCGCTCGAGCGAGGGCCGTCCTTGCCGTCGGCAACGGCCTTGAGCAACATCTCGGCGGTGAAATTGTCGCTGTCTTTGCCCAGGGCGCGCACGACCTGGCTCAAGGGCGGTGATGAGCTGTAGGTGATGCGCGTTTTTTCGTTGGACTGGCCGACGCGCACCTCGCCCACGGTGATACCCAGCTGCGTGAGGTGGTGTTTCAGGTTCGAACCAGCAGCGAGCCGCGGATCGTCGAGGCGTTTGGCGAAGCGTTGTCGGGGCAGGCCTTCGGCGATGCTGCCGCCGACCACTCCGAGCAGGGCGCTCGGTTTCGTTTCGAGCTTGAGCTGCACGCGATTGCCGCTGCCTCGTCCTCTCGTTGCGACGCTGCCCGACACATCCACGACCCCAGCTGGCTCGAACCACACCATTGCGGGCTGACCCGATTGGGTGGGCAGAACGTTGAGGGTCGCAGTATTGCGCTCTAGGGCCACGGCGCTCACCGGGGCGCGGAAACTCGCCCACTCGTCCGGCTGCTGGTCGAACGCGGGGGGCACGAACTGTTCGTCGAAGTAGCTTTGGTCGACGAGTAGGCTGTTCACCTTTTTCACGCCCATGTTGAACAGGGCGTTTGCCAGACGCCACAGGTCTCGCTCCTCCAGGGTAGGATCGCCTTGACCGCGTACGACCAGGGTCGCGATTGTGTCACCTTCGACTGTGCCGTAGAGTCCAGTTTGGAAGCGATGATTGGGGCCGAGGAGATCGAGGGCGACGGCCGCCGTGACGAGCTTCATGTTAGAGGCGGGGTTGACCGCCTTGTTGGCCGCGTTTTCGAACAACACGCTGCTGTCGCGCAGATCCACCACGCGAGCGCTCAATGTGCCGCCCTCTTTTTCGACCCAACTCACGAGCTGAGCGAACTCGCGAGCCCCAGGTCGTTGCTCCGCCGCTTGGTCGGTGGAAGCGGGCGGCTGGTTCGAACGCCCGGGCGATACGAGAAGCAGGAGAAAGAGCATACAGCTCAACTGCAGTCCACCTGCGATTGGCCTCTGCCACCGACCGACGAAACCCGCTCCGCCCATACCTTCTCGGCATAGTCGTTTCCCGCGAGTTTTCACAGAGACATTGGCGGCCCCAGGGCGTCTCGTCGTGGGGCAGAACGAGGCTGGGGTGCAAAAGCGGTTGCGTTTGTGACGGGAGCCCGGCAGAACCGCTCGCCGGTGGCGAAGCGACGCACTCTTCCGGGCCTGGTTCTTGGCCTGACAATGGCACTCTCCCCGAGCGCTTGGGCGGACGAGCCTACCCAGCCGCCAGAGGACTACCATCCTGATCGCTATCCACAGGCTTCCGCGCGCTGGAACGTGGTCCTCGGGGGCACTGCGCTGTTCGCGGGCAGTTACGGGATGGCCTACGGGACCTCGTACCTGTGGCCCGATGCTCCGACGGCGAGCGATTTGCGCTTGCCCGTCGTTGGCCCGTTCATGGCCATGGCGGGGGCTAGGTGCGGTTCTTCCGAGAGCGGATGCGGTGCGTTCAGTGTCGTACTTCGAACCGTCTTCGCGACTCTCAGCGGGATCGGGCAGGTGGGGGGCGTCGGTCTGATCATCGAGGGCATCTTCATGCCCACCTCGACCGGGAAAGAATCGAGTTCCTCGCTGCTTACGCAGACTTCAGCGTTGCGGACGCCTGATTCGACCCGCGCGCGGGCAGCGCAGCCGCAGTGGATGCTGGCACCCACGATGGACGAAAGCAGCCTGGGGCTGAGCGTTAGCGGTAGCTTCTGAGGCGCCGCAGCTCCAGCGCTGGTGATTTCCGAACTCGTCGCCGTTTGTTTGTTGATGACCCATCGCGTTCAGCATGTTACGAGATTGCCCCATCATGGAGATCGCGCAGGCTGACGAACGCGCCGTGATGGAGACACTCCAGTGACCACGGCACCAACGGTGACCGCGCGTCGACCCCGTGTCTTTCCGTCTGGCATCGATCGCGAGGGGCGATGTGTTCGCCTCACGCGCGATATCGAGTCGAACGACTCAACCACGCCGACCAGCGGCACTGACGTGCTCGCGATTGACTTTTCGAGCTTTTCCCAAGCTCAGGAACACCCAACTGCTCTCGTCTGGAACGAGGAGGTATTACCGTGAACCGTCCTACCAAGTTCGTATTCGTCACCGGGGGTGTTGTTTCTTCGATCGGAAAAGGGCTGGCCTCCGCGTCGATTGGCGCGTTGATGGAAGCGCGCGGATTGCGCGTCACGCACATGAAGCTGGACCCGTACATCAACGTCGATCCCGGCACGATGTCACCGTACCAGCACGGCGAGGTCTTCGTGACCGACGACGGCGCTGAGACAGACCTCGATCTCGGGCACTACGAGCGCTTCACCAGCGCGCGTCTGAAGCGTACGGCGAACGTCACGACCGGGCGCATCTATCAGAGCGTCATCAACAAGGAGCGACGGGGCGAGTATTTGGGCGCCACCGTGCAAGTGATTCCCCACATCACGGAAGAGATCAAATCCCGGATCATCGAGGGCACGGATGGTGTGGACGTCGCCATCGTCGAGGTGGGGGGTACCGTCGGTGACATCGAATCGCTGCCTTTCTTGGAAGCCCTGCGCCAATTGAAGGTCGAGGCCGGAACGGAGAACGCGTTGAGCGTGCACGTTACTCTCGTGCCTCACATCTCGACGGCTGGGGAGCTGAAGACCAAACCGACGCAACACTCCGTCAAAGACATGCGGGAGATCGGCATCCAGCCCGACATCCTCATCTGCCGTTGTGATCGACCGATCAACAAGGGTCTGAAAGAGAAGATATCTCTCTTCTCGAACGTGCCCGTCGAGCGCGTCATTTCTGCCGTCGACGTCAGCTGCATTTACGAGTTGCCGTTGGTGCTCCACTCCGAGGGGTTGGACGACCAGATCGCGGATCGCTTGAACATCTGGTCGCGTCAACCGGATCTGCGCAAGTGGGAACGCGTCGTCGGGCGCTTCAAGCAGACGAAGGGTGCCGTGCGGATCGGCATCGTCGGGAAGTACGTTCATCTGAAGGACACCTACAAGTCCTTGCACGAGGCGCTCATTCACGGCGGTCTCGAGAACGAGGTCACCATCGAGTTCGAGTACATCGACTCGGAGAAGCTGGAAGAGGAGGCGCCGGAGGCGTACTTGACGGGTCTCGATGCCATCCTCGTGCCCGGCGGGTTCGGCGATCGCGGCATCGAAGGCAAGATCAGCGCAATCCAATTCGCCCGAGAGAATTCGATACCGTTCTTCGGTATCTGCCTGGGCATGCAGCTTGCCGTGATCGAGTACGCGCGCAACGTGTGCGGGTTGAAGGGGGCCAGCTCCGCCGAGTTCGAGGCCACGACGGCCCACAACGTCATCGACATCATGCCGGACCAGCGCGATCTCAAGGACAAGGGCGGCACCATGAGATTGGGAGAGTGGCCTTGCACCCTGAAGAAGGACAGTTTCGCTGCTCGTATCTACGGAGTGAGTGACGTAGGTGAGCGTCATCGCCATCGCTTCGAAGTCAACAACGACTACCGTGAGCAGTTGGAAAGTAACGGCCTCGTCATCAGCGGAACGAGCCCAGATGGCAGACTGGTGGAGATCGTCGAACTCCCCGAGCACCCGCACTACATTGCCTGTCAGTTCCATCCGGAATTCCTGAGCCGTCCGACCGAGCCCCACCCCTTGTTCACGCACTTCGTTGCGGCCGCCTGTCAGCGCCGCGACAGACTCGCCGAGAGCGTCAAGTCCAAGCAGGAAGAGGACAAGCGTTCCGCGAGTCACGCCGTGCACTGAACGACCTGGGCCGGTATTAGCTGAGCTTTGAGGGCGTAGCGCGTTTGCGCCCTGTGGGCAGCGTGCTATCTGGTGCTTTCATGACACGGTGGCGGTTGTTGGCGAGTTTTGGCGTGCTCGTCGGTTGTTCTCCTTCGAGCTTGAGTCAAACCGCGCTGCAAGGAGACTTACCAGCCCTGCGCGCCGAGCTGGCGGCTGCCAAGCAAGCGGGCAAGCTGGACCGGGATGAGGCGCGGGAGGTGGCGCATGCCGTCGCCCGTCGAGAGCTCGCTTCGACGAAGGGGGACGAGGCTGTGGCTCGTGTTCGTGAGTTGCGCGCTTGTCTGGGTGAGCTGGTCTCCGAGTTCGAGGACCGTTCCGAGTTCGACGACGCCGGAGCAGCGGCGGCTGCTCTCGCGCTGTTGGACGCTGGGCGTGGCGATGCAGAAGGGATGTTCGAGGCACATCGAGAGTCCTCGGAGCCCAGTTGGCGCGCCGTGGCTGCGCGGGCAGCGGTCGGACTCGAGTTGGGGGAGTATCGTCGTGCCGCCTTCCTCGACGGCGACCTGAGGGTGCGTCGTGCCGCGCTGCATGCGGCGTTGCAGCAACCGGCGGACGTTGATCTGGCGCCTGCGCTCGAGGCGGCGCGCCTCGACCCAGATCCATTGGTACGTAGTCTCGGAGTGCGTCTCGTTGGCAGCATCGGTGGCGCCTCAGCGGTCAAGGGTCTGCGCGACATCTGGCAACGCGCCGAGCCTGAGACGCGTCAGGGCATCATCGACGCCTGGGCTTTGCCCAGTAGCTACACTCGCGGGGGCCAAGAGCAGATCCTGTGGGCGATGGAGACTCAGAAAGGCTTGCCCGCGGTCGTGGCTGCGGCTCGCCTCGCCGAGAGCGACGGTACTCATCGTGCAGCCGCTCTCGCCGTGCTTGCTCGCGTCATCGAGCACGGGCCGGTGGACGAGCAGCGCCTAGCGATCTTGCTGGCGCCACGACAGGCGCAAGAGTTGGTCGCGCCGATGAAAGCGGTCGCCCAGAGTGAGGACGCCCATGCCGCAGTGCTCGCCGCAGCGGGCCTCGGGCGGATGACAGCCGAGCGGCCCTTCGCGCTCCAGCGCTTACGAGAGCTTGCCAAACACGAGCGCGTTCTGATTTCCCGTCAGGCGCGAGCTGCGCTGGTAGTGATGGGGGATGAACAGATGGCGCCGCTTCTCGAAAAGGAGCTTTCGAGCAAGTCGTACGAGCGACGCAGGCAGGCCGCTTTGGATCTGCTGCGCTTGGGGCGGCATGCGAGCGCGGCCAGCGCGCTCGGTGACGACGTGGCTAGCGTCCGAACGCAAACCGCTTGCGCCATCCTGACGGCCCGCGAGCGAGGTTAGGCCATTCCGACGGCCCCGCATGATCGATAGGCGAGCCTCGACGGTTCGGCAGGATCGATAGGCGAGCCTCGACAGTCCGCTCCAGGGCGGGCAGACCAGATTGGCTCAGGGGTTGATCTCGAGTCGCAGCGAGATGTCGGCGGCGGCGGCCGAGTGGGTCAGCGCGCCGACACTGATCACGTCGACGCCAGCGTGGGCCAGACTCCGCACCCGCTCCAACGTGATGCCGCCTGAGACCTCCACTTGGGCGCGTCCTCGAGACATCTCGACCGCCGTCGGGATGTCTCTTTCGTCGAAGTTGTCCAGCATCACGATGTCCGCTCCGGCGTTCAGTGCCTGCGTGAGCATCTCCAGGCTCTCGACCTCGACTTCTAGTTTGCAGGTGTGGGGGGCGTGGTATCGAGCGCGAGCGACTGCAGCCGCGATGCCCCCGGCTGCGACGATGTGGTTGTCCTTAATCATCACGGCGGCGCCGAGATTGTCCCGGTGATTGTGGGCGCCGCCGGTCCGCACGGCGTAGCGATCGAGGAGTCGTAATCCGGGTGCTGTCTTGCGCGTGTCGGTGATGCGCGTCGTGCTTCCGGCGGGTAGGGCGTCCACGTAGCGTTTTGCGGCTGTCGCGATGCCGCTCGCGCGCTGAGCGAGATTGAGCGCGGAACGCTCGGCGAGCAACAAGGCTCGGGCATTGCCACTGACACTCCAGATAGGCTCACCTGCTGTGGCAACGTGACCTTCAGGCAGGTGACGGATGCACACCGCGTCGGCGTCGAGCAACGAGAAGGCTGCGAAGAACAAGTCCGCTCCGCACACGACCAGCGGTGCTTTCGCGACGGCAATGCCCGTGGCGGTCGTCTCTTCTGCGACCGTCGCTTCCGTCGTCAGATCGCCGGAGGCGAGGTCTTCGTCCAAGGCGATCTTGGCGAGCTCTCTGGCTTGAAACGCGTGCACCCGTCGAACTTATCGACACGGGGCGGCAACTGCTAGCCGGCGCTGCAGGAAAGTCTTTCCGCCGCCAGGTTGCCGTGCGTGCCCCAGTCGAAGCGCCGTCCCGCCCGCCCCGTTTGGCCGGCGCGTGCGTTGGGCGTCAGGACAGCCCGTAGCCCGCAGCCAGGTAGGACGAGAAGACGTTGCACGCGGCGTGGTAGATCACACTGCTGCCGATGCCCCCGGTCCGGGTGCGAAGCCAGCCGAACAACAGCGACGGGAAGAACACGGCCAAGCGGCTCGGGTGTGGCGTCGAAAGTAGGTGGCCCAGGGCGAAGATCGCGCTCGAGGCCAACAAGCCCCAGCCGATGTGCGCACCCCACAAGCGGAACTTGGGCTTCCAAGCGGCGTCCAGATTGGTCTGCAGCACTCCGCGGTAGAACATCTCCTCGGGCAGTGCCACCACCAGGAGGTGGCCCAGCGCGGCATCCCCGAAGTCTGCTGGGAGGCCTCCACGAAAGGGCTCATCGACGGAAAACCAGAGCAGGTAGCCGATCCAAAATGGAGGCAACGTGATCGCGCACGCGAGCAGCGCCCACGAGAGGGCGCGCCCCGTATCCGCTCCGATGCGCTTGACGCTCAACGGTGCTGGTGACAACAGGCCCCCCAAGCTCAGACCGTGAGCTTCGATCTGAGCCTCGTCGCCGCGCAGCACGAGCCAATAGGTCGCACCCGCGAAGACCAACGCAACGAGGGTCGCCGCGTGCTCTGCCGGTGCAAAGGTCGAGACGACGGCAGCGACCACCGTCACCAACAGACCGATCATCAGCGGTTTCCGCCCGCTCGCCATGCTCGCGTGTATCATTGTCAGTCGGCGCACGGCGCGGTTTGGCGCTACGCCCCCATGCACCGCCCAAGGCGAACATCAGGCGGCCGGCCAACGGGCCCTTCCGCGAAGTGCGAGTTTCGTGAAAGATTGCGTCGCAACCGTGGGGGGCGGCTCGCGCCTTCCCTCTGCGTGGGTGCTTTGAGATATGTTCGCGCCCCGCTCGGTGCCTGCGAGCGCGGGCTTTTCGGAGGAAAAATGTACGGAGAAGATGGTGATTTCAAGAAGGGCAAAGTCAAGCCCATCATAGCGGTGGTCTTGATCGCCGTAGCGGCTGCGGCAGCGATCCTGTTCGTGGCGCTCGGTGTCGACAAGGACGCCGAAGTGCTTTCTCCGGAGAAGGCCGCCGTCGAAAAGAAGCGCATTCTCATGCTCCCTGAGCAGGAGCAGATCGCCGAGTTTCGGAAGTACGCCGCTGGCGAAATGAGCCCCTACTTGAAGGAAGAGGGCCTGAAGCGACTGGCTTGGGCTGGGGATCCGGCGGGGATCGACCTCGCCATCGCCGCCCTCAAGGATCCCGAGCAGAAGATCCGCTCCCAAGCTGCCCTCGCGCTGGTCGAGTACGGTTCACCTGCCGCGGACAAAGCGAAGCCCGCGCTGCTCCAAGCGCTGAAGGAGGGCGGCCCCGAGTCGAAACCGCAGATCGCTTGGGCGTTGGTGGTGTTGAAGGAGGCCAGCGCCTTCGCCGACATCATGACGCTCTATCGCGCCGGTCACCTCTCCAAGGTGCAGAAGTTGGGGGGCGGTCTCGCCTTCGATCCTCAGAAGATCGTGGACCTGATCAGCGTCGATCAGCTCGCGTCGATGCACAACGACGAGAGCCCAGCCGTGCGGCAGTTGGTCGCTACGGTGCTCAGCCGTGAAGCGGACCCGAAATACACCGATCCGCTCATTGCGTTGGTCAAAGACCAAGACAAGTCCGTCGCGCATCAGGCGGCGCCCGGGCTCGGCAAGATCGGTGACGATCGCGCGCGCCAGCCGCTGGTCGAAGCTCTGACGGGCCTCAACGCCGAGGAGCGCTTGGCGTACCTCGAAGCCCTCCGAGACGGCATCGGTACCCGCGGTTTGGTGGTGGCACTCGACACCGTTTCGACCGAGACGAAGACGCGCGAATGGCATCAGACCGAGCAAATCTTCAAGATGATTGACAAGCTCGCCGATCCCAGTGGTGGCGATGCTTTGCTGGGATACTCGGAGAAGAACAAGCACCCGCACTGGCAGTACCGCGTCGGCAAGGCTCTGGCGGAGATCGGAGACCTACGCGCCGTTCCGTTGCTCGCCCGACGTTTGCGTCAAGACACGCAGAAGATTTACGGCGACGAGACGGACTACGAGCAGTTGCTCAAGCGTGACAACAAAGAGCGCGTGATTGCCGCCCGCATGTTGTCCGACCTGGCGGTGCTCTACCCGGACAAGACGGACTACATCCGCGAGCAGTCAGAAAACGCCGTTTGGCAGTGGGTGACTTCGCTGCCCTTGCCGCACGCGAATGGCTTGCGCGCGCTCTCAGCGATGGGCTCCGAGGTGCACCTCGACAAGCTGCGGGAGTGGGCCGATCCGAAAGACGCTCTCCCGCTCGAAGGGCAGCAACCTCCGATGCCGGATGAGTGGGTCATCGCACAGAGTGCGCTGCGCTACATCGGTTGGATGAAGGACGAGAAGTCCTGGGGCGTGTTGGAGAAGCAGCTCAAGCGTCGCGACCCCGAGCTCGACGTGACTCAGGAAGCGTTGATGGGTGGTGGCGTCGCCATTCTCGGCATGACCTTGCGTGCCCTCGGTGTCGGCGCCTCCGACGGCTTCAGTGAGTGGGGCGACAACAAGGCGTTCGACTCGCTGATGAAGTACATCCTCGACCCCAAGGAGCACGAAGAAGCGCGCGAGCACGCGTGCATGGCGCTGGCCTGGGTCGCGACCGACGAGCAGATGATCAAGGTCGCCGAGACGATCGAGGAACACGGCGGAGACGACAAGAAGGAGCAGACCATCCGTTGGTGTCTGCTGGAGACGATGGTGCAGCGCCCCGTCGCCGGAACCTCAGCCGCGTTGTTGCCGATGCTCAAGGCCGACTCTCAACTCAATCTCCGCCACCAGATCGCCCGGGCCACTGGCAAGGCGGGCCTGTCACAAGAGGTTGAAGCGCGCTTGTTCGAGCTGCTCAAAGACAACGCTCTGATGCTCGATGCGGGCCTGGCGTTGATGCTCGGCGGTTCTCCGGACACCGCGGCGCGCGCCCTGGCGGCCTTGGCTGATGCCTCCCCCGAAGCTCTGCTCGAGCTCCAGGAGATGTGGTACCGCTCCTTTGGTTACTGGTCTCACGAGGATCTCGACAAAGGGCACATCTTCCGCTTCGTCGACAACGCCGAGGCGATGCGTCGCGTGGAGATCCGCGAAGCAACGCAAGATTGGGCCACGGTGCAGCTCACCCGCCAGTTCGACAATCTTCTCTACGACAACGGTCCGCACTCCTTCACCCGCGTGGTGCTGCGCAAGAAGCTGATCGACATGGTCAAGGGCAGCGACGCGAACAAGCGCGCGGGGGCACTGCGCACCTTGAAGTTCATGAACGAGCAGGGCGTGCTGCTCTCGCTTCGCGATGAAGCAGGCGACGTCGGGCGCATGGCCTCCGAGGCCTATCACGACCTGATGAACCCCAAGCTCGTCACGAGTGGCGTCAAGACGATCGAAGAGGACGAATGAGTGCAGGCTGGCGTTTGCTCGTGCTCGTTGCGCTGTGCAGCGCATGCGCGAGCAACGCCAGCAACCAAAAGCCCGAGTCGGGTCACCGCTCTGTGGGACTCGACCGGGCCTGTACCGTCGCGGGGCCTGAAGTGTGCTTCAACGCCCGGGACGACAACTGTAACGGTCCCATCGACGAAGGGTGTGGTCTCGAATCGGGCTTGATTCAGTTCGCCATCGCTTGGGACGAAGCAGAAGCGGATGTCGACCTCGAAGTGACGGACCCCAAGGGTGAAGTCGTGGAATTGGGTCGAGCCACGAGTGGCGGTCTGGTCAAGGATCGCGATTGCCCCGGTAGAGACAACGACTGCCGTGGGCTGAACGTCGAGAACGTCACCTTGACCGCTGGCGAGAAGCTCCTACGTGGCACCTACGTCGTTCGCGTGCGCCTCGAAAGCTGGGGCAAGTTGGAGGCACCGGTGCGGGTCAATCTAGGCGTGCGCATGGGACCCAAGAGCCACTCGCGCGAGCTGTCTCTGGTACATGAGAAAGAGGCTCGGCGCTTCGAGTTCGAACTCTGAGACGCAGCTGTGGGTGAGGTTCTCGGCAACGTTCTCGAGCCGGTGTCCGCCAAGCGCGGTCCGGACGTGGCCCTGAAGTTGACGGCGCCGCCGGCTTGGTTGCGGCGTGGGCAGCAGCTGGTGGTGGAGTTGCCTCGCCGTTTGAGTTGCGCACGCTGCGAAGGTGGTGGCTGCGATGCATGCCAGCGCCGTGGCGCGTTCACCCTGCGGGAGGCCGGGGCGGCTCAGGAGACGGTCGTTCTGACGCTCAGCCAAGATGTCGAGGGCTCGGCGATCCAGATCCGGGTGCCGGACCGTGGAGCACCGGGGCCCACGGACGAGCCTCCGGGGCAGTTGATTGTCACTCTCAGTGCTGGAGATGTTCCCAGCGGGGGATTGAGCCGACGCGATGAGCCGGTCGCCTCGGGCAAGCTCCCCTTGCCGTGGCTCGCGCTGCCGGTGCTCTTGGTGCTGATGTATGTGCTGGTCACCGCTTTGACCCGCAACTGAGCGAGGCGGAGCGAACTCGTGTCCGCGAGTGCCGAGCAGTTCGGCTCGTGGTGGATGCCGGATCGACTGGGAGTCGCTATAGTCTTGCCCATGAATCCCATCTTGATGGCCGTGATCATCATCGGGCTCGTGGGCATGTTTGCCGTGACTGCGCGCAAGCGGTGGTTGCTACTCGGCGTGGGGGACGAGACGGCCGAAAGTCGCGTGGCCGACGTTGGAGAACGCCTGGGCCGCGTTTGGACCTTCGCGTTCTTCCAGAAGAAGATGCGCTATTACTTCACCGCGGGGCTTGCGCATCAGCTCATCTTCATGGGTTTCGCCGTGCTGCTGCTGCGCACGCTCGTGCTCTGGGGCAGAGGGTTCGAGCCGAGCTTCAATCTGTTCATTCTCGGGCCCGAAGGGTTTTGGGGGCTGCCACTCGGTGAGTTCTACGCGCTGTTGAAGGATGTGTTCGCCATCCTGGTGCTCGCTGGTAGCAGCGTGTTCATCTACTACCGCACCATCAACCCTCAGAAGCGCATGGCGCTCAGTGTCGAGGGGCTCGTGATCTTGCTCATCATCGTGGTGATGATGTTGTCGGACATCTTCTACGATGGCGCTGCGATGGTGCTCAACCAACGAGCGAAAGCGGCATGTGCTTCGGGCTCCGAGTGGTGCGCTGCCATTTCTACCATCGTGGCGCCCTTGGGCGCCCCCGGCGACAATGTCGCGTTTCATGCGTACCCCGAGCCCGCAGGCTCGCTGGCTGCGACGTTGATCCAAGGCTTGGGCGATGGCGCACTGGTGGCGATCGCTCATGCGGGGTTCTGGACTCACTCCACTTTGGTACTCGTCTTCCTCAACTTGCTACCTCTTTCGAAGCACTTTCACGTCATCACGGCCATCCCCAACGTCTTTCTCAGCGATATCTCGTCTCCGGGGCGACTGCGCCCCGTGGCCAAGGACACCGAAGCCTTGATGGCTTTAGTTGAGCAAGCGTCAGAGGAAGAAGACATGAGTCGCGCTCGCATCGGGTACGCGCGCATCGAGCACTTCACTTGGAAGGATGTTCTCGACTTCTACACCTGCACCGAGTGCGGTCGTTGCAGTGACAACTGTCCGGCATTCACGACGGGCAAGAAGCTCAGTCCCAAGCAGCTCACCCTCGACTTGCGGGATCACCTCTACGCCAGGCAAGGCGAGGTGCTCGCATTGGGAGGTAAGGTCGAGCACTGGCGTCCCAAGTCGAGTGCCGCCGACGACTCCGCGAACGCCGCCGACGAGAACGAGCGAGCAGAAGGACAAGAGGCCGCCAAAGGCTTCGAGCCCAAGGACCTAGTGCCGGACGTCATCGATCCCGACGTGATCTGGGCGTGCACGACCTGCCGCGCGTGCGAAGACCAGTGCCCCGTGATGATCACCTACGTCGACAAGATCGTGCAGATGCGACGGCACGAAGTGATGATCAAGGGCGATTCTTTCCCCAGCGAGCTGAACAAGCCATTCGAAGGGATGGAGGTCAACGGCAACCCGTGGAGTCTGTCTCGAATGGATCGAGCCAACTGGGCCGAAGGTTTGGACGTTCCCCTGGCCAGCGACAAGCCCGATGCCGAGGTGTTCTACTGGGTCGGCTGCGCGGCGAGCTACGACGACCGTGCCAAAAAGGTTGCGCGTGCGACTGCTCGGCTGCTCCAGCAGGCTGGCGTCGAGTTTGCGATCCTGGGCGAGGAGGAAAGTTGCACGGGAGATCCTGCGCGGCGCGCGGGCAACGAGTACCTGTTCACGATGCTCGCAGAGGCCAACATCGAAACTCTCAACGGCTACAAGGAGCAGGGTGGGGCGAAGACCATCCTGACCACTTGTCCTCACTGCTTCAACACTCTGCTCAACGAATACCCCGACTTCGGCGGCAAGTACGAAGTGGTGCACCACACGGACTACTTGCTGGGCTTGCTGGCAACGAAGAAGCTCGAACCCAAGCGTACGGTGAAGGCCAAGGTCAGCTACCACGACTCCTGCTATCTCGGTCGATACAACGAGGTGTACGAGCAGCCCCGAGACATTCTGCGGCGCATCGGAGCGGAGGTGGTGGAACCCGAGACGCATCATCACGGGGGTCTTTGCTGCGGTGCCGGCGGCGCGCAGATGTGGATGGAGGAGCAGAACAAGGATCGCGTGAACGTCAAACGCACGAAGCAGCTCTTGGCTACCGCGCCGGACGTCGTGGCGAGCGCCTGTCCATTTTGCATGACGATGCTCACGGACGGCCTGAAAAGCGAGGAGAAAGAAGCCGTCGTCCGGCAGTTGGACGTCGTCGAATTGCTGGCCGAAGCGTGCATCGACGAAGAGCACGCGGTGGCAGCAGCCGAGTGAGCCTGGGGAGACGATAGCCCTGTTCAACTGAGGTCTGCTGCGCAATGCTCCAGGGGTGAAGTTCGACTCCTTGACAGCCCTCGTCGGTGCCTATCGGCGCCCGCTTCAGAGCGCGCTGAGTCGCTCGGCGTGGGTACTGCTGTTGGTTGGCGTCGTGATTGGTGCGCATGTGGCTCGCGCCGGGACTGCGCCAAGCCGGCTCGGCGCGCTGAGCCTGATCGGGGTGACGCTGGCCGCCCTCCTACTTCACCGCGTGCTCCTGGCCAGACGTTTTCGCGACGACGAAGATGCCGTTCGCAACACGTTGGCGACGGCTTACCCTGAGCTCGGGGGCCGCGTCCTGAGGGCGGTGCGCCTGGTCAAGGACGTCGGCCTCCGCACGGGCGAATCTGAAGAGCTCGCCCAGCTACACCTGGCGAGGTTACTCTCGCGCATCAACGAAGAGGACGTCGCGGAAGCGTCACGGAGGCGGGCGCGTGGTTACCGTCAGTTCGCTCTCGTTGGCGTTGCCGGTGCTGCCCTGCTGGTGTCGCTCTTGCCGTGGCATTTGATGGAGGGCTTGAACGTCCTGGCTGCTCGTCGGGGCAGTGCTCCAGTGGAGATGGAGTGGCTGACCGAGGTTCAGATCACGGCCACACCGCCCAGCTACCTCAGGCAGTCGAGCGGGTTTCTGATGTTGGAGACGGCGGCGGCGTTGCCAGAGGGTACCGAACTCGGCTTTCGTGGCAAACCGCTGCGCTCAGGGCGCGAATTGGTGTTGACGGACGGGGAGACGGAAGTCCCCTTCGTTGCTGACGGCTCAGGCGGTGTGGTCGCTCACTGGACGCTGGAAAAGACGGTGGAGCTGCGAGTCGCTGCACGGTTCGGTGAGACGACGATCAGCGATCCACGCAGCGTCGAAGTCTTCAGTCAGCCCGACGCCGTTCCCAGAGTCGTGCTCAAAGGTGCTCCCAGAGAGTTTCGTCTGCAAGAGCTTTCCAAGCTGGAATTGCTGTGGGACGCGACGGACGATCACAGCTTGTTGCAGGTCGATCTCGTGCTGCGTTCGGCAGGGCGCGAAGAGCGCCGGACGCTGGAGAGTTTCCCTGGGGACAAGCGGCGTGGGCAAGGGGGACACGTCCTGTATGCCAATGATCCGTTCCTCAAGCGCGTGTTTCTGCCAGTCATCGTTCGTGTCGAGGCGCGAGACAACGATCCTCGCGAGGGCAGCAAGTGGGGCAAGAGCGAGGCGTTCATCATCCGCCCGCCGGGAGTGGGCACGCCCGAGGTCAACCGCTTCCAGGCTCTGGCGCGACTGCGGGACGAACTCGTCGAGTTGTTGGCTGCAACGTTGGCGATCGAGCAACTGGAGGAGCCGAAGCGACATGTCGAGGCGCGTGAGGAGGTGAACGGGCGCGTGAAGAAACTCGAGGACATGGCGGCACGCGCCTTCGACGAAAACTACAGCGGGCTCCGAGTTCCGAAGGGGTGGCGTTCGTTCATGGAAGGGCAATTCGAGCGCTTGGGCGAAGCGTTCAAGCGTCGCCGCGATGAGCGTGAGACGGTGGAGTCCATCGTGCTGGGGGTCAATTCTGCGTTGACGTCACTGGCCGCGAAGGATGCCGCAGACGTGGCGCGTCAATTGGGGGACGTCGCCGAAGAGGCTGCTTTTGCGGCCCTTCTCGCCCAGGAGCCGGAGAAGGGGGCGGAGGGTGTGGAGCGACTGGACATCGCGATCCAGGTTCTGGACGCAGGCGCTAAGGAATTGCTCGAGCTCGACCTCCTCGGCGCGGATTTGGGCAGCGTCGCGCTCGCCGATCTCAAGCGCGTCCGCAGGGCACGCGAGCGAAAAGACTTCTTCCACACGGAACTCGCTGCGATTCACATGGCGGAACGTTTGCACCGTCCGAACCCGTCCTTTGGATCCAAAGGCGGCGGTGGCGGCAGCGTCGAGTCGGGCACTGGCAGCAGTGGTGGCGGTGGTAACGACGCGCAGGGCAAACCATCCGATGCGGATAGCGAGTTCGACCGGATGGCTCGTGACCTGGAGCGTTTGGCTCAGGACCACGCCGATCTATCGGAACGCACTTCCGACGCCATGCGCTCGGCGCAGAAAGATGCCTCCGGCGAGGAGTCCAAGTCGGAGGCGGAAGCGCGCGCCGAGGCGTTGCGGCGCAGCGTTGTCGGCTTGCCGCAACCCGGTGAGATGCCGGGCACTGGGCGCGCTTCTGCCGCGCTGATGCGAGAGCACGCTGGCGCGATGGCGCAACAGCTGGAGCGGATGGACTTCGAAGGAGCACTCGAGAGCGGCCGCCGCGCCAAAGCGGCGGCAGAGGAAGCGCTGCGCAAAGGGGACCTCGATCCGGTGACGCGTCAGCGCGTGGAAAACGCACTGCAAGAGCTGAACGAAGCGCTGAAGTGGGCGCGCCAGCAGGCGGATCGCTTGCAGCAACTCACCGAGCAGGCCGCGCGACAAGCGCTGGAGGATTTCTCGAACTTGGAGCGCGAGCTCGCCGAACGGGCTTCGAATCTGTCCCAGGAGTCGACGGGGGAAGCCGCGCTGCCCAAGGACGTGCGCGATCGCTTGGAGCAGGCGAGTCGGCTCATGCGCAGTGCCGCAGAGCGGCTGCAGGGGGGCCAAGGGGACGACGCTCAGAACCTGCAGCTCGAGGCTCAGCGTCTCCTCGAACAGTCGGAGACGGGTGAAATGCAACAAGAAGACGAGCAACCGCCTTCTTCCTCCGAGGGGGACGACGGACGAAAGATCCGAACGGGCGGTGACGTGCCAGATCCCGAAGAGAAGAATCGGGCGGAGGACTTTCGCAAGCGCGTCCTCGAGGGCTTGGGGGAGAAAGCCGGCGGTCGCCTGTCGCCTGCCGTCAAGCGTTACGCGGAGGGATTGCTGCGATGAAGCGCTGGTGGCAGCGCGCCCTGCCCCCGGCGTTGGTGGCACTGGTGCTCAGCGCGACGTCCGCAACCGGACAGCCCGCGCTGCACCCTCCCTCTCCGGAAGCTAACGGTGGGGTGCAGGCCATCGCCAATGCCATCACTGAGCTGGACGTGGCTTTGGCGCACGAATTGTTGGAGCGTCAGGACGCTGCCACCCCTGCCTTGTCGTATCAGCGGGCTCGCTTGGCCGTGTACGTTGGAGACTGCGACTCCGGGGAGGCGATTCTGTCGACACTTCCAGAGACGCCGGAGTCGGCAAGGCTGCTCGAGCTCTCGCGTAAGTGTGCACGCGCCACGGCCGCAGCGACCGTGGTCGAAGACCAACAACGCGGCGTGTGGATCCGTCTGCAGGACTCCGACGATGAAGCCCTGGCTCCGTTGTTGATCGACGTTGCCGCTCGAGCCCGAGAGACGATGGTCCGGGACCTCGGGATCGAACTGCCGAAGCCCTTGCGCATCGACTTGGTTCGGGACCTCTTCTCATTGGCCGCGGTAAGTGGACTGCCACTGACCGCGGCTGAGACGACCGGAACGGTGGCCGTGGCGCGTTGGGGGCGAGTGACGATGCTTTCACCGCGCGCAGCTCGTTTGGGGTATCCGTGGCAAGACACCCTCGCTCACGAGCTCACCCATCTGGCGTTGAGTCGGGGCAGTCGCGACTACGCGCCTCTGTGGTTGCAGGAAGGTATAGCGAAGCGCGAAGAAACCCGCTGGCGCAAGCCGCGACCCCACGACGATCGAAGAGACGCCTACGCTATCGCCCGTGAGGCCCTGCTCTCCGGGCGCAGCATCGGCATCGACAAGATCGGTCCCTCGATTGCCATGCTGCCCACAGCCGCTGACGCGCGCGTTTCCTATGCCGAGGTCGAGTCCTTCATGGATTTCTGGATTCGGCAGAATGGTCGGGAAGCGTTCACGCTGCTGATGCTCGACTTGAAGGGACTGTCGACGCGCGAAACCGACGAGGCGCTGACGAGCGTCAGTGGCTACCCTTTGTCCTACTGGATCAAGCGCTGGCAGAAGCACTTGCGCGACCAGCCGGATGGTAGCGCCGATCAGGAGCAGGCCGAGGACGGGTCGGGTGCTGTAGTGCGGAGTGTGCGGCTCGGCGATTTGCTGACCAATCAGGCGCACGTCTCATTTGCCAGCGAATACTTCGATGGCGCTCTGGAAGCCGCCCCTTCAAAAGCAGCCGTCCGTTTCCGGGCCGCTGCGGCCCAGCTGAGTCTCGGTCAGGATGCTGCGGCGGAGGAGCGACTAGGCACGTTCGACGACCTGTCAGGCCTGCACGGGGGCTGGTTGGGCCTGCACGGTCGGATATTGTCAAAAAAGCAGCAGGAGGATGCGGCGCTGCAGTCGTTCACCCTCGCTGTGGCCATCGATCCCTATGGCGAAGAAGCCGCCTGTGAAGGACACGGTGAGAGGACCGCTCCACCAGGCCAGACAGCAGACTACATGCCCACTGATGCGACGCGGCGGCCGCTGTGCGAGGCTGCTCGAAAAGTCGTGCGACATTGACCACGACCACGTGCTCGGCCTACGATTCGGTCGTCACACTTTTGAACACCACAAAACGCCCGAAACCTCCCGTGTTTGTCGGCGAACCGGAACTCATTTGACTAAAGTGAAGGGGTTTCCGGACTCCCCTCGGGTACTTCAAACTTGCGTTCTTAGGGATTTCGTTGACTGTCACCACCTTCGCCGCCGCCCAGCTCCTGCGTTTCGTGCCTCGTGTTCGCCTCAGCCGCGCCGTCGGCCGTTTGTGCGAACAAGAGCTGCCACCACGGGTGGCGGACGTGGCCTCCAAGATATACGCGCGCGCCTATGGCGTGAATCTCGAGGAAGCCGACCCTGAGCAAGGGCCCTACACGAACTTCGACGCTTTCTTCACGCGTCGTCTGCGAGACGGTGCACGACGCATCGACGACTCGGAGCTAGTGAGTCCTGCTGACGGCCGCCTCGTCGCCGCTGGTGCCGTCAGGCCCAATCTTGCGATCACCGTCAAAGGGCGTGAGTACGACGTCGCGGAGCTCTGCGGTTCGAGTCAAGCCGCCAAAGACTATGCAGGGGGCGAATACGCCGTCATCTATCTGCATCCGAGGGACTACCATCGGGTCCACTCCCCCGTGGATGGCAAGGTCGTTCGCGTGCGATCCATGCCCGGAGACCTCTTCCCGGTCAATGCGATCGGTGAACGTCACGTGCCACGCCTGTTCGTGCGCAACCAAAGGGTCTCCATCGTCGTCGACTCCGAGTCGTTGGGGCGGGTGGACGTGATCATGGTCGGCGCCACCATCGTCGGGCGCATCACCACCACCGCACTCGGGGGGACGCGAACTCCCGTTGGGGATCACGAAATCAGTCCTGCGATGACCGTACGGCGAGGGGATGAGCTAGGAACCTTCCATTTGGGCTCCACTGTCGTATTGCTGCTGCCCGGGCAGGGGGATTCAGGCCGTCTTTCTCGAGGGACCGGACCAGTGCTCTACGGGGAGAGCTTGGAGCGAACGGATGGCTGAGGAGAGCAAAGTAGGGGCCGTCGCGGAGGCGGAAGCTGGGGACAGCCCTGAGGACGTTGCGGTACCGCGCGCAGCGAAGGTGCCGAGCGAAGCGTTGGAGGTGGCGGCACAGGCGTCCGCCAGCCCGATTGCGGAGCAGCCCGCGCATCTTGCGTCCGAGCCGCCGGAACGTCCTTCGGACCAACCGCGTCAGAGTCTGGTCCCCCTGCCGGAGGGTTACGCTCCGAAAAAGAAGAGTTCCAATCCTCCGCGGCGTGCGAGTGATCCCGTGCGCCCCCGCTTGGCTTCGGATCCTGCGGCCCGACGGTCGAGACCTTCGCAGCCCGAGGGAAGGCGTCGGGGAGACGGTTCGAAGACCATGCCCGAGGCAGCCATCGCGCAAGAGGGCGCCCGGCAATCGAAGCCAGGGGTGGTGATGCCGATGCGCATCATCGACGTCAAGCCGATAACTGGTAATCCCCCGCCGCCAGTGCAAGGGGCGCCTGCTGCTGCGCCGACGCGGCCTGCGCCTCAGGCTACTCCCGTGCAGGCGGCTGGCGTCGCCCCCCAACCGCCTCCTCGACCGCCACCGGTGCCGGTGGCTGGACCTTCCCCGGAAGACCTGGCGTCAGCACCGCCACCGCTTCCCGTTCAGCCGCCACCGGTACCCGCGACGCGGCCGTCGGCCGAAGTCGCGGCCGTACAGACAGACGCTGTCGACGGGCCGCTGGCCGGCGAAAGCCCGCCTCCGGGAGCTGCCACGCCGGCGGTGCAGCCGCCTCCGCCCCCCAGCCGCGCGACAACTCCAGAACAACTTCCGTCGGAGACCCCAATCAATCCCGTCGTGCAGGCGGAGCTCGCCCCAGCCGAGCGGGCAACGGCGCCTGGCACGGCTCCACTACCGGGCTCCGACGCGCCGACGCCGCCCGACACGCCTGCCGCTGGGCGAGCAACGGTCGTCAGTGGTGCCGACGCGCCGACGCCGCCCGAGACTCCCGCGATGCGACGCGAGCTGGCCAAGTCGCTGCAGGCGCAAGCCAACGCCGAGGCCGCCGGAGAGCGAATCGAGCCGCCTCCTCTGAACAAGGTGCCCCCGGCGCCGCCGAGTCGCGCCAAGCGCGATGACGAGGAAGAGATCGACGTCACCGTCGAACTTCACGATGGCCTCGAAGAAGAGCTCACCGAGGTAGAGGCGATCTCTGAACGCGAACCAGAAGCGCCGAGAAAGAAGAAGCGTCGCTTGCCGCCGCGGCCGCCTCCCCGCACGACCTTCACGGACGGCTCTGGCGAGGACGGTAAGCGCCGTCAGTGGTTCGAGGAGCTGTGGAGCGACGACTTCTTACGCGCAGAGTTGGAACCCGGCCCCAAGGAGATCCACGACGAAGTCAACTTCATCGAAACGTCGTTGGCGGTGGACCGAGGTGGCGTCGTGCTCGATCTCGCCTGCGGTGCTGGCGCTCACTCGGTGGAGATGTCGAGGCGCGGCTACCAAGTCGTTGGCTATGACTTGTCGGTGACTCAGTTGGCCCGCGCCGGTGAGCTGGCCCAGCGCAACGAACAGAAGATCAGCTACCTCCAGGGTGACGTCCGAGACATGGCCTTCGAACAGATGTTCGACGGCATCTACTGCTGGAACGCGAGCTTCGGCTACTTCGAAGAAGAGAAGAACATGGCGATGCTCGCGAACGTCTGCAAGGCGCTCAAGCCCGGTGGTTCTTTCTTGCTCGACGTTCCGAATCGCGACTTCGTGGTTCGGCAGCAGCCCATGCAGACTTGGTTCGAGGGTGACGGTTGCGTCTGCATGGACGACATGCAGGTCGACTTCATCACCAGTCGCCTTGCAGTGAAGCGCACGGTGATGCTCGACGATGGGCGCAATCGAGAGTGGCTCTACTCGATTCGCCTCTACTGCCTGCACGAACTCGGCAAGATGCTGCACGAACAGGGTTTCAAGGTCGTTCAGGTGAGTGGTCAGGTGGCGGTCCCCGACGGCTTCATGGGGTGCTACTCCCCACGGGTAATCATCCTCGCCGTCAAACCAGCTGACACTCAAAAGAAGACCTGAGGCGGCCCCCTCGGGCGGCGTTTGACCGTCCGGTTCCAGCTCGTGACGGTCGCATCTCGCGACGGAGCTTTGCATCCAGTCGGTGTTCAGTCGCGGTCATTCGCGACGGGCAAGCCGACACGTATGGACGTTCAGTCGCTGCACTGCACGTAGAGACCGCCGTCCCGTTCCGCGCAACTGCAGCCGGAGAGCTCTTTCTCCAGACAACCACAATCGGGCGCTTCGGCGCAGCTTGGGACCCAACTGCAGGCGCCCGCAGCCTCGTCGCAGAAGAAGCCCTTCAAGCACACCGTGTCTCCGCAAGGGGCGCAGGAGCCATCGGCACAAGGATCGGGAGGAGCCTCCGGCTCGTCGCCTTCTTCCTCGTATTCCGTCGCGTCGGCGCTGCTCTGCGTCGAACTCGTCGGTTCCGAGTCTACTTCGTCGGGAGCTGCGACCTGCTGCGGGCCGCCACATGCGGTTGCACCAGCGGCTGCCATGGACACCGCCAACACCACGAACCAGACTCGACTCCACAAGGGCAGAACCCACGAGCCTGGCTGACCCGACCCAGCAGGTTGTTCGCCTGAGCGATACGCCTGCGGAAGTTGTGCGCGCGACAGGGTTGGTGAGGGGGATACGTTGGCGGCGGACTCCGTGGGGGGGCGGCTCATGCGTTCTCCGGACGTCAGATGAGGAGTGACTCTCCAAGACGGCTCAGTGCCCCCTCCACCAATTGCCGCTCTTGGGCTGGCAGGGGATGGCCTGACACCTTGTGCAAAGCGTAGTGAACGAGTGCTGCTTCGAGCAAGGTCAGAGACGTCGTTCTCGCAAAGTTGACGTTTTCCACGCGGTAACGAAGGACCACGCGGTCGTGCAGCACCTGCTCGCCGACCACTTCGGCAGGCAATCGCCCTCTGCCGGAGAGTTGACGGATGATGCCGCGCACCCGCGCTGCGCGGCGACGGACACGAGCCATCTCTTGCTGCTCGAACATGCCGTAGAAGCGATTGCGAGCATACGTGTTCGGAGCTAACACGAGTGCGCACAAGAGTGCGTCCGCGTCCAGCTTGGGATGCTCGTCGACGGGCGCGCTGGAAGCACGCTCAGTACGTCGCATGCTCCCCCTCCAGTCGAGCTGCCTGGTACGAAGAGCTGACCGCCGAGATGACCTCGCCCAAGTCTCCGGAAATCACCTTGTCGAGCTGGTGCAGGGTTAGGCCAATCCGGTGATCGGTCACGCGGTTCTGGGGAAAATTGTAGGTACGGATCTTCTCCGAGCGTTCGCCCGAGCCGACCATTGCTCGTCGTTCGTCGCGTTCTTCGGTGGCTTTGCGCTGGATTTCCAAATCCAGCAACCGGCTCTTGAGCACCTTCAGAGCGCGCGCTTTGTTCTTGATTTGGCTGCGTTCGTCTTGGCAGCGCACGATCATCCCGGTGGGCAAGTGGGTGACTTGGACCGCACTGTTCGTCGTGTTGACGCCCTGACCTCCCGGTCCGGAAGCGGCTGCAATGTCGAAGCGCAGGTCCTTCTCGTCCAGCTCCAGGTCGACGTCTTCCGCTTCCGGCAATACTGCGACGGTCGCCGTCGAGGTGTGAATGCGCCCTTGCGCCTCGGTTTGAGGCACTCTCTGTACGCGGTGCACACCGGCTTCGAACTTGAGGGTGGAGTAAACTGCATCGCCTGAAATGAGCGCGATGATTTCCTTGTAGCCGCCCGCTTGAGCTTCACTGGTGGTCAGCACCTCGACCTTCCACTTACGGGTCTCGGCGAAACGGGCGTACATGCGGAAGAGGTCCGCTGCAAAGAGAGCCGCTTCTTCGCCGCCTGTGCCGGCGCGGATCTCCAACACGACATTCTTCTCGTCGTTGGGATCTTTGGGCAGCAGCAGGATCTTGATGCGCTGCTCCAGCGCGGCCTTGTCCTTTTCCAGGCCGGGGAGTTCTTCCTCGGCGAGCGGGCCCAACTCAGGATCGCTGAGCGCTTCGCGGTCTTCCTCGATCTGCCGCTTGAGCCCCTTCCACTCGTGGAAGGCTTCGGCGATGGGCTGGATGTTTCCCCGTTCTCGATTCAGCTCCTGCAGCTTGCGCGGATCCGAGATCACGGCTGGGTCGCACATCAGCTGTTCCAGCTCAGCCTGGCGGCGCATGACGGCTTCTAGCTTTTCCTCGGGGATCATCGAACCCGCCATACTACACGGCCAACACCCATCGAAAACAGCGTCTTGCCGCGCTCGCTCGGAGCCATGGCAGCATTGCCATGACAAAGCCGCGCCCCAAACCCTAACAACGTGGAGGGATTGAGGCGGTTACGCGATGCCGCTCAGCCCGGACGCGCCGGGAAGCCATCACGCAGAGGGTAAGTTGAACTTCTTGCGGAAACGGTCGATTCTGCCAGCGGTGTCGACGAGACGCTGCTTGCCGGTGTAGAACGGGTGGCAAGCTGAGCAGATGTCGGCCGTGAGTTCCTCCACCGCCCTGGTGGAGCGGGTCTGGAACTTGCTACCGCACGCGCAGGCGACCGTGACGACTTCGTACTTTGGGTGGATTTCAGGCTTCATGAGGTGCTCCACGCTTTTCGAGGGAGGCGAACTGTAATGCCGACTCAACTGGCGTTCAAGGCCTACCCAAGCTTTTTGGTCCCCGTCCTAGTGGGGCGTCTTCTATCCGGACTTTCAGTGGTGGGCGTTGGCCCGGGCTCCCGAGAGACACTCCAGAAACCACTTGCGTGCCCGGTACTACCCCGGAAATGATGCGATAGATGAGCGAGGCCGTCTCCGTCAGTCGCCAGCGTGCTGCGCGTGTTGCTCAGTGGCTCGTGGGCAAGGAGCGTCCAGATGAGGCCGTGCTCATCCTCAGCGCGTGGGCGGCCCGCGGGCCCAACGACAACGAGGGTCAGGCGCTGCTCGCGGATGCGCTGCGCATCGACCCGAGTTCGAAAGAAGCACAGATGGCTTTCGAGCGCATGGAAGGCATCGCGGGCGACCACACCGCCCTCGACGAGGCCATTCAGCGCTATTCGGACGATGCGCTCAAACAGATCGAACGTGAGGCGACCAAGCCGACGTTCCGTCGCGCCCAAATGGGCTTCAACAACAACATCAAGAGTCGCGGTCAGGTCTTCCACGTACAAACGGAAGACTCGGGCTTGGATTCGCCGCACATCATCACTCACCTGTTTGCGGACGGCGGCCGCGTCATCAAGAGCCACAAGCGGTCCTACAGCGAGGCTGTCGAAGCGGAACAGAACATCGCCGAGTATGTGCGCAGTCTCATGAAGGCGCAGCACATGGAGATGGTACTTGCGCTGCGAGATGGTCGTTTCGACGCCATCATCGAGGGAAAAGAAGTGGGCGGCATGGAAGTGTTCGAGCAGCCGCCGCGTGAAGACATCATTCAGCGCATCTCGAAGGGCAAGCGACGAGAGGTGAAAGCGCGCACCTCATTCGTCCCTGAGGACACTCAAGAGCAAGCGCAGCCGCTCTACTCGCTCATCGTCGTCCGTTCACTGGTGGGTGGGCCGGAGGTGTACGCGCCGACCACCGATGTCGCCGTCATTGGTTCCAAAGGGGCCGTGCCGCTTCTCAACGAGCGCTTCTGCCACGAGGAGGAGGCCGTGTTGGTGCACGCCGAGGGGCGCCTCTCACTGGAGGACCTCGAGGGCGGTAACGGAGTATTCCTTCGTGTGCACTCGCCTGTTGCCTTGGAGATGCACGACGAGTTCATCGTCGGGGACCAGTTGTTGCGTCTGGAACCGAACCCAGTGCCAGATGATGGCCCGGACCCGGACCCGACTTACTTCTACTCCTCACCGAAGTGGCCCTCGGCATTCCGCATCGTGCAGATCCTCGAAGGTGGAGCCAAGGGCGCCTGCGTCGTGGCTCAAGGCAACACCCTGCAAATCGGATCGGCCGTCGGGGACCTGGTGTTCGCGGAAGATCCCTTGGTGGACCATCAGCACTGCGTCGTCGAAGAGCAGGCCGGCGTGGTGGTGCTGTCCGATCTTGGATCGCGCTCCGGGGTATTCGTGCGCGTCCAGGGGGAGTGTGAGCTCCACGAAGGCGACGAGATCCTCGTCGGCCGCACGCGGTTGCGAGTCAAGCTCAACGCCTGAGTCTGAGGCCGCTGGCGTCCCGAGCTGAGCAGGGGCGACAGAATGCAGGGGCCACAAAAAAGAAAACGGCCGGGCACGAACGCCCAGCCGTCTCCTCAAGTTGCGAAAAGGGGCTGATTACTCAGCAGCTTCTTCGCCGCCCTCTTCAGCAGGAGCAGCCTCTTCGCCGCCCTCTTCAGCAGGAGCAGCCTCTTCGCCGCCCTCTTCAGCAGCTTCCTCTTCAGCAGCCTCTTCGCCGCCCTCTTCAGCAGCCTCTTCAGCGGGTGCCTCTTCAGCGGGTGCTTCAGCAGACTCGGGGCTCTCGGCCTCGGGGGTGCTCCCGCCACAAGCGACAGCGAAAACCATGGAAAGCGCAGATGCGATAGCGATTGCCTTCATTGAATCCTCCTAGGATATATCGAATTGGGGTCTGACCGATTGGGTCGACGCTTGGATGCACCCTAGACTCGTTTCGGCTCACGCCGGGGCGCAATCTTTGGGAAATTCCCCCGTGACACACCGACTGCCGGGCCGATGCGGTGATCGAGCCTGTCACGTGAGCCGAAATCTGCGATGACTGCATCTAGCAATGGATTCCATGGGTCATCCGGCACTCAAACTCGTTTCGGCTCCGCCCGCCAGCGGCGCCCGTGCCAAAGGCGAGTCTGCGGAAGCGGCCGGGCCCGCGGATGGCGAGTTGGTCGCGCAGGTGCTTCAGGGCCAGGAAAGCGCATTCGAGACACTCTACCGACGTCACGCTTCCTTCGCTTTCGGACTCGCCGTGCGGCTTCAGGGGAGTGCGGCGGACGTCGAGGACATCGTGCACGACGCGTTCCTCCGCGCCCACGGTCAGATGAGCGAACTGAGGGATCAGGCGGCGTTTCGGTCCTGGCTCGGGTCTATCGTCGTTAGCCAGGTGCGCATGCGCCTGCGCAAGGCGCGCCTGCTGCGGAGCCTGGGCTTGGGTTCGAGTTCGGCGGTCGAGTTGGACAGCCTCGCGTCCGAGGCCGCAAGCCCCGAAGTGCGCGCGGAGCTGGCACAGATATACGCGTTGATGCGCGTGATGCCGGCAGATGAACGTATCGCCTGGACGCTGCGCAACGTCGAGCGGCATCGTTTGGAAGAGGTTGCCGAGCTGACGTCGTGTTCGCTTGCAACCGTGAAGCGTCGGATTCAGCGCGCCCAGCGCTTCCTGCGAGAACACTTCGTGTCCAGCGGAGGGGACGACGAACCTTCTGCCAAGAGAGGCGACCGTGACTAAGCGGGACTTGCCAGATTTCCATTCCAGGGACTTGAAAGACTATTCGGAGTCAGCTGCGGTCGAGCGAGTTTGGCGCCGTTTGGAGTCGAACCTAGAACCTCGGAGGAGTCGGCCAGCGTCGCAGCGTTGGGTTTGGTCTCTGGCCTTCGCATCCGCGACTTTTGCTGGCGGGCTCTGGGTAGGACGGCACACCTCTGTGCCCGAAGCAGGTCTGGCCGCGGAGTTGTCAGCGGAGCCGGCGCAGGCAGCCGGCCGCGCAGCAGTGAACCCAGTCATCGTGCCGAGCATCGAAGCCGACAGGTCCTCGGAGCTGACAGAGCAGACTCCGAACCGAGCGGCGCCCGTGCGAACGCGGCGAGTCAGAGCGCTGCCGGCCAACCAGGCGAGAAGGGGCGACGAGCCGGTCTTGGAAGGCTCGGCGTTGTTGGCAGAACCGCCAGGGGCGTCGGAGTCGGTGACGGAGGCCGCTCCTTCCGCGGTCGAAGCCACGCCGGAGGTTCCGGCGGAGCTACCCACGTGGCAACGTCTCGCCAATGGTGGCGAGTACGAGGCAGCACTGTTCGACCTGGCTCAGGCTGGGGGCTTCGAAAGTGTGCTCGTCTCTTCGAATGCCGAGCAACTGATGCTGCTCGCCGATATTGCTCGTGCCACAGGTCAACGCCAACGCGCGATCACCGCTTTGCGTCGAGTGGTCTCCGAGTTCCCGAGTGAGCCGGTGGCTCCCCTGGCGGCGTGGAGTCTGGGGCGAGCTCTGGAAAAGGCCGGCGACAACGAGGGCGCGAACGCTGCTTTTGCTGCCTATCGCTCGCTGTCGCCCCAAGGGGATTTTGCAGAGGATGCTCTTGTCCGACAGTTGAGAACCGCGGTACAGCGGCGGGAACGTGAGGTGGCGCAAGAGCTTGCAGCCCAGTATTCGACGGATTTCCCCCAAGGACGGCGACGCGACGAAGTGGCGCGTTGGATGGGGATGTTGGGCGCGTCAGCTGAGACTGCAGACGCGGATGCCGGCGTGCCCGAGGTGGATTTCCCTCCTCTCGACGAAGTCGCGGAGTGAGAGCTCCCCCAGCGTAGCGGCAGGTTCGCCGAGCTGCCTCCGACGGAGTGCGCGCCCGCAGCGAATCGGACTCGCGTTCGTCGGAACGCTCCTGCTTGGGCTTCTTTGGTCTGCATTGGCGAGCGCTCGCACGGTGGTGGAGGTCGGAGTCAACGCTGCACATTGGGTCGATCCACCGCTCGCGCGCCGGCTGGTTCAGCTCGAGGTGGATGACGTCGAGGTTCCGCCGCCTCCTGAGGCGAAGACCGAAAGCCGTTCACCCGGGGTCTACGTACGCATCGTTTTCCACGACGGCCGGCTCATCGTCGAGCTGTGGGACCGCGGCGAACTCCAGGGCAGGCGGCTACTGTCTCCGAGCGGTGGCAAGCCCTTGACGGCTCGCCGCATCGCGTTGGCATCGGGGGAGCTCGCTTCGCGGTTGAGAGAGCGACGCTTGTTCGAGGCTCGACGCCATCGGCGGGAGCAGGCCAGGCTCGCGGCGGAGCGACGACGACCCAAACTGCCCAAGATCGCCGCGCTACCCGCGATGACGGCGTCCATCGACGTCGCAAATGCCTCCGACGGTGGACTCTGGTTGTGGGGCCCGCACTTGCGCGGGGCGTTGCGGCTCGACCGAGGGGTGGAACTGGCGCTGGGGGCTGGGGTGTTGAGCGGGGAGGCGACGGGGCTTTCGAACCCCGTCGACGTGCAAGCCTTCGAGCTCTCGCTTTCGCCGGGCTACTGGCTGCGCACGAGTCACGACTGGGCACTTCGGTTTGGGATGAACGCTACTGGTGGCGTGATGCACGTGCTCGACGCGTCGATTTGGTCTCGCGGTGATTGGGAGACGGAAACCTGGACGGCACGAGCGACCGGGGAGGCACGCGCTGCGTGGTCGCTGTCGCGAGCTGTTCACTTGGAACTGGCACTGGAAGCGGGGGCGATGTTGAAGACGATTTGGATCCGCACCTCGGACGACGAGCGATATGGGCTCGGCGGGGCGTGGTTCGGCGCATCCGGCGGCATCACGCTGCTGTAGAGCGCTGCTCAATCCTTCTTCAGTTGCGCCAGCAGCGCTTGTCGGTCTTTGGCCGAGAGATTCATGAAACGCCCGTCGATGCGATAGCGCACGGGCGACTCAGAAATGCGTTTGCAGCCTCGCACCTTGATCTCGTAGCGCGTTGTCGTCTCGGCGCTCGTCGTGCCGGCAAGGGGGGTGCCGGGAGCGGCGGCCGTGTCCGATTCGGTGACGACGAACTTGCCGTCACTTTCGACGATCACACCGCGTCCACCCGAACTCCAAGCTACCTCGATGCCTTGCTCTGCCATGCTGCGTCCGATCTGTCAGTCCTCGCGGGGCCCTCCGACGCGGTATTCGCGTCACGCGTTGCGCGCGGGTCAACCACCCTTGGCTCGACGAATGGCGTCCCGTGCTTCCTTGTTGGCGTCGCGCTCCCGTAGCGTTTGTCGTTTGTCGTGAAGCTTCTTGCCTTTGGCCACGGCGACCTCGAGTTTGGCACGGCCGTTCTTGAAGTAGAGCTTGGTGGCGACCAGTGCCATGCGATCGCGTTCCTGAGCGGCCAGGAGCTTTTCGATCTGAGCCTTGTGGAGGAGCAACTTGCGCGGCCGCTTCTCCTCGTGGGCGAAAGCGGCGTGTTTCAGGGTTGGGATGCGCATGCCCTTGACCCAGGCCTCGCCGGAGACGATGTCCACCCACGCGTCGCTCAGGTCGGCGCTTCCTTCACGCAGCGAACGCGCTTCGCTACCCATCAGCACCAGACCGGCCTCCATGGCCTCGCCGAGTTCGTAGTTGAAGCGCGCGCGACGGTTCTTCGCGACCACACGATCGCCGAAATCCGCCGTTTGCTTCTTGTTCTTCGCCTTGGGCGACATGGGTCGAGTCTTCTACTATGAACTGCTCCGAAAGAAAAAGGCGCGGTTTTCCGATTCCGTAGCCCCCGCCCGCATGCACCCCACCAAACTCTCTGGCGCTAAAACCCACAACCTGAAGAACCTCGATCTGACGCTGCATCCGGGTCAGGTCGTCGCTGTGACCGGCGTTTCGGGCTCGGGCAAGAGTAGCCTGGCGCTCGACACGCTCTACGCGGAAGGTCAGAGGCGCTTCGTCGAGAGTTTCAGTCCTTACGCGCGCCAATTCCTCGAGCGGCTCGAGCGTCCCCCGATCGACGATCTGCAGCCCGTACCCGCGGCGGTGGCCGTGGACCGCGCCGCCCCGGTCAAGAGCTCGCGCTCCACCGTCGCCACGATGGCGGACATCGAACCGCTGCTCGCCGCGCTCTTCACTCGCGAAGCCCTTCCCGTGTGTCCGGAACACGGCGTCGAAGGCGTCCAGCACGACATCGAGAGTGCTGCGCGCCAAATCCTCGAGTCACATGCAGGTAAGCGCGCCATCGTCTCCTATCGGGTGGACGTCGCCGACACGGCGAAGTATCTCGAACTGCGTGACGCACTGTCTGTTCAAGGTTACCGGCGTGCTTGGAGTGGTGGCCAGAGCCGGAGCATCGACGACTTGCGTCCGTCCGAGGTCGTAGCCGAAGGACACCTCGACGTCGTCACCGATCGCGTCACCCTCGGGTCGCGGCACTTGGGGCGCTTGCGTCAGGGGCTCGAGCAAGCCTGGTCTCTCGGCGCGGGTAAGTCACGCATCACGCTGCCGGACGACGATGCACACAGCGAAGAGGTACGGAGTGGTTGGAGCTGTCCGACCTGCGCGCGAGCGCTTCGCGCGCCGAGCGCGGGGCTCTTTTCCTACGAGTCTCCATTGGGCGCGTGCCCGGAGTGTCGTGGTTTCGGAAGAGTCATCGGTGTCGACATCGACAAGGTGATCCCCGACCCCTACAAGTCACTGGCACAGCGTGCGATTCGACCGTGGAACGGCAAGAGCACCACCTGGGAACGCGGTCAACTCAAGCGCTTCTGTCAAGAGAACGGAATTCCCATGGACGTGCCGTGGGTCTCGCTGCCTGAGTCGCAGCGTCAACTGATTCTCCAGGGTTCGGGGCGGCGGCGTCGCAGTGAGTATCCCGGTGTCTACGGTTGGTTTCGGTGGCTGGAGACCAAGGTTTACAAGATGCACGTCCGGGTGCTCCTTTCGCGTTACCGCTCCTACGATGAGTGCCCCGTGTGTGCCGGCAGTCGGCTCAACGAGCACGCGCTGGCGTACCGCGTCGGTGCTTGGGACCTCGCGCGCTGGCACCGGGAGTCCATCGAAGGCGCGCGTCAGCATCTCTCCAGCTGTGAACCCAGGAGTGAGCAGGGGCGTCTGATCATCGCGCAGTTGGCAGCGCGTTTGTCCTACCTCGAAAACGTTGGGCTGGGTTACCTCAGCCTCGACCGCCAAGCACGCACCCTTTCCGGAGGCGAGGCGCAACGCGTGACGTTGACCGCTGCACTCGGCAGCTCCCTGCACAACGCGCTCTTCGTGCTCGACGAGCCGAGCGTGGGGCTGCATCCGAGTGACATCGCACCGCTGGCGAAAGCGATCTCGGAGCTGGCGGCCCGCAACAACAGCGTGTTGCTCATCGAGCACGATCCGGAGCTCATCCAGTGTGCCGATCGAGTGATCGAACTCGGTCCGGGGGCGGGCAGCGCCGGTGGGCGTCTGGTCTACGACGGTTCGGTCCCCGGTGCCGTCAAGGCTGGCGGGGCGACTGCGCGCGCGTTCGCCGCGGATGGCGGAGTACCCGCCGAAGGGCCCCCCAAAGGACACGATACGCTTCTGCTCGAGGGTGCTTGCGCTCACAACCTTCGGGGCGTCGACGTGGAGTTTCCTCTGAACTGCGTGTGTGCGGTGAGCGGTCCCAGTGGTTCCGGCAAGAGTTCCTTGGTCGTCGACGTGCTTTACCGCGCGATGGCTCGGCGTTTGGGCGACTTCGGGGGCGAACGGCCTGGACCCCATGATGCTCTCAGTGGGGGCAAGAGCATTGCCCGCGTCGTCTTGGTCGATCAGTCACCTTTGGGGCGCACGTCTCGAGGCAACGCTGCTACCTACACCAAGGCGTGGGACCCGATCCGAAAGGCCTTCGCCCAAGAGCCCGCGGCGAAGCAACGCAATTTCACTCCATCCCACTTCTCGTTCAACGTGGAGGGCGGACGCTGTGAGGCGTGCGCTGGCGAAGGTTGCGAGACGGTAGAGATGCAGTTTCTTGCGGACGTGCGCCTACTGTGTCCGGTATGTCGCGGTCAGCGCTTCAAGCCCGACATCCTGGCCGTCACTCACGCCGGGGTGAGCGTGGCGCAGGTGTTGGAGAGCACCGTGGACGACGTGCTTCGACTGTTTGCGGGAAATCCTGCCGTCGTTCGAGCTCTGGGCCCGCTGCCGCAGCTGGGCCTCGGCTATCTACAGCTGGGACAGGCGCTCTCCACGCTCAGTGGAGGAGAAGCCCAGCGTCTCAAACTGGCGCGTTCGTTGAGTGAGAAGCTCTCGGGTACGCTGTTCGTGGTCGACGAGCCCAGTGCAGGTCTCCATGCGGACGAAGTGCAGAAGGTGATCGACTGCTTCCGGACCATCGTGCGGGCAGGTGGCAGCGTGGTCACGGTCGAACACGACCTTGCCGTGCTGCGGAGCGCTGATTGGATCATCGACGTCGGGCCCGGCGCAGGTGCCGACGGCGGGCAGATCGTGTTCAGCGGTGCTCCGAAAGCTCTGGCGAAAAGCAAGACTCGCACTGGTCGAGCGCTGCGAGTGAAGACCGGCTTGAAAAAGGTGAGTAGCACGCCTCCGAATCGCAGCGCGCCCCGGGTAGAAATCCGCCGCGCGCGCGAGCACAACCTGAAAGACGTTTCCGTCGAGATTCCCCACGATGCGCTCACGGTGGTCACCGGCCCGAGTGGTTCGGGCAAGAGCAGCCTGGTTTTCGACGTGCTGTTCGCCGAAGGGCAACGACGTTTCCTCGAGACGCTGACGCCGTACGCGCGTCAGTTCTTGCCCACGATGCCGAAGCCCGACGTGGACATGGTGGCGGGCGTTCCGCCCAGCGTGGCGCTCGAGCAGCGAACCACGCGCGCGGGAGCGAACTCCACCGTCGCGACGGTGACGGAGATCGCTCACTACCTGCGTCTGCTCTTCGCCAAGTTGGGAGTGGCGCGCTGCCCGACGCACCTGCTGCCCATCGGTAGCACCAGCGTCGGCGCGATGCTGCACCGCTTGCGCAAGGTTCGCGGCAGGCACGAGCTACTCGCGCCCGTGGTCGAAGCGCGCAAGGGGACTTACTTGGACGTCTTCAATGCTGCTGACCGCGATGGCGTCGCCCAAGCCTACTGTGACGGCGGGTTGGTCGACACGGCCGAACCGCCCCGTTTGGCACGCAGTCGCGAGCACACGATTGAACTCGTCCTTCGACCGCTCTCGCCGATGCGCGACGTGACCGAGCTGGAGCTCGAGCGGGCCCTGACCTGGGGTGGCGGGAGCGTCAACTTGCGCAATCCGCGTGGGGAGCTGTCGCGCTTCAGCCTGACGTCGAGCTGCCCCGAGTGTGGTACGTCGGTTCCGGAGTTGGACCCTCGTTGGTTCTCCTTCAACACCAAACAAGGGCAATGCCCGACCTGCGAGGGAGTTGGGACCGTCATCGCGACGGCCTCGCCTCGCAAACGTCGTCGCCGCGGTGCGAAGAAGACGACGAAACGCGAGGCGAGTGGACCGAAGTCGGGCGAAGAGATTGCTGCGGTTTGCCCTGACTGCGGAGGTAGCCGACTCGCCGAAGTGCCGCGCAACGTGCAACTTGCCGACCACACCTATCCGGAGCTGAATCGCCTCAGCATCGAAGCCTTCCGAAAGCTCACCTCGGAGCTTCGCTTCGTGGGAGATGATGCCAAGATCGCCGAGCCAATCGTCAGCGAGCTCTCGCGTCGAGTCGAATTCTTGACTCAGGTGGGGCTTGGATACTTGTCGTTGGATAGGGCTGCACGTTCGCTTTCGGGAGGCGAGATGCAGCGACTTCGGCTCGCTGCTCAGCTGGGCGCCGGCTTGACGGGCGCCCTATACGTTCTGGACGAACCGACGATAGGCTTGCATCCGACGGACACGCAGCGCCTGATCGCGAACCTCAACGGGTTGGTGGAACTGGGGTCCACCGTCGTCGTGGTCGAACACGATGCAGACATGATCCGCGCCGCTGATCATCTCGTGGACATGGGGCCCGGTGGCGGTAGTCGCGGCGGCCGTGTGATCGCTAGCGGCAAACCGAAGAAGGTGCTCGCCACGAAGGATTCGCCGACGGCGCGCTGCCTCTCCGAGCGGACTTCGCTACGAACGCCTCTTGCGGTCAAACGCGACCACCCGCGGTTGGAACTCTCCGGCATCTCGGTCAACAACGTCCGGAGCGCGAATGTCGAGCTCCCCGTGGGGCGCTTCAACGTGGTCGCGGGAGTGAGCGGTTCTGGCAAGAGTTCCCTCGTCCGGGGCGTACTCCTGCCTGCGGTGCGGGAAGAGCTCGGGCTCGTCACCGTTCCTCCTGGAGGCTTCGAGCGCTTGGGCAGCTTGCACGGTATCCGTCGCGCCATCAGTGTCGATCAGTCACCCATCGGGCGCACTCCGCGTTCGGTGCCAGCTACGTTTCTCGGCATCTGGGATATCATTCGACGCCTGTTTGCACAAACGAGTGACGCTCAGATTCGCGGTTACGGTCCGGCCCGCTTCTCGTTCAACACGCCCAGCGGAGGTAGGTGCAAGAGCTGCGACGGCCAAGGTGTGATCACTCACGAGATGAGCTTCTTGCCCGACGTAGTGCAGACGTGCCCAGTGTGCGACGGTGCGCGCTTCGAGCCGGACACGCTCGAAGTACGCTACCTCGGACTCGACATCGGCCAGGTGTTGCAGCTGTCCGTCGACGAAGCGTGCGAGGTGTTCACGAATCACCCTAAGCTCGTGGCACCGCTGCAGACGCTGCGCGATCTCGGAGCGGGCTACATTCACCTCGGGCAAGGCTCACACACGCTCAGTGGTGGCGAGTCCCAGCGTCTCAAGCTGGCCGCTGAGCTCACCGCAGGTGCCCGTCACGAGCCCACTCTCTACGTGCTGGACGAACCCACGACCGGTTTGCATCAAGCCGATGTCGAGCGACTGATCGCAGTCCTCGATCGACTGGTTCAGCGAGGCGACACGTTGGTCGTCATCGAGCACCACCCGGCCGTGATCGCTGGCGCGGACTTCGTCTTGGAGCTCGGTCCCGGGGGCGGTGAGCACGGGGGACGCGTCGTTGCCAGCGGTACGCCAGCCAGCGTCGCGCGCAAGACGACGCCCACCGCACCGATCATCCGAGCGCTGCTCGGTTGAAGGTCGAGGTCGGTCCGACGTCGAGGATCACTTTGCGCACTTGTCAAAGGCCGAGCAGCCCGCGAAGCTTCCGTCATGACTGATTGGAAGGTGCTGTCGAGTCGCTACGCCCTCGAACTCCCCTGGTTCAAGTTGAGGGTGGATAGCGTCGAGACGGGTCGAGGGGTGGTGCTCGACGACTACCCGGTGATCGAGAGCCGCGATTGGGTGTGCGTGGTGCCGCTGACCGTGGACGGAAACGTCGTGCTCGTGCAGCAGTACCGGCACGGATGTCGCGCCACGACCACGGAGTTTCCCGCTGGAGGGATTGACCCGGGGGAAGAGCCGTTGGCTGCGGCGAAGCGGGAGCTGTTGGAGGAGACGGGCTACGAGGCTCAGCATTGGCAGCTGTTGCGCAGCGTGTCGCCCGATACGACGCGCCATCAAAGTACCGCTCACATCTTCCTGGCTTCTGACTGCAGCCGGGTTGCGGAGCAGAACCTCGAGCCGTCGGAGGACGTGACGGTGGAACTTCGTACCTTCTCCGAGGCGGAGTTGTCGCCCTTACTCCAGCATGGCGTGCACGTGCTCGCCATGCTCTTGGCCCAGCGTCGCTTGGGCGCTGGCGAGTCAGGCAGGTGAGGGCACCCTGGCCTCGCACGGTTACTGAACGTTAGGCCACACCGGCCACGTAAGATCGCCCTTGTTTCGCACAAGGGCCCGTATACAGTCGCCGCCGATGCGGATCCCGTACTTGGTCGCGGGCGGTGTGCTCGTCAGCTGTTGGCTTTGGCAATCTCCAGCTCTGGCGACGACTTCCAAGTTGCCCGTCAAACGAGGAGCTCGTCACCTCACTGCTCCGGACAGTTCCTTGCGTCTGGATGCCGGGGAGCGTTGGCCCTACTACGACGCGCAGTTCAAGCACGTCATCGTCGAAGACGGCGGTGACGCACAGTTCCTCAATCCCGGACTCAGCTTTGGCCTGAGTCGGGACACCGAGTTCGGATTCGTCGTTCCGTTTCGCTTGTCGCCGAACGGCGACTTCGAGGACCCTCGCATTCACATCCTCCATGAGTTCGAGCACGGGAAGGTCGACGTCGGCATTTTCGGGGGTCTACGTTTGGGCGTATTCGACCAGTGGCTGCTGACGGGTGGTGTGCCCGTCTTTTTCCACTGGAATAGCAACCTCCGTCTCGATACCGGCGGCTTCTTGGTCGTGAACTTCGGAGCGGATGCGAGCGTCAGTTTCAGAGCTCCGGCGGAGTTCCTCTTCAACATCACGCCGCAGTTCTTCATGGGTCCGGAGACGGGCGTGAATCTCGAGAACCTCTTCAACAATGGGTTCGACCTGAACGTCCCGCTGGGCGGCGTGATTGGCTACACCATCGCCACGGGGGGAGGCACGCTCGGCGACTTGTACGGGCGTGCTCGTATCGTGGATATCGAGGCGGCCAACACCGTGCTCGAGCTGATGTTCGGACTGGAGTTCTACTTCGACTTGTGACCCTGTTTTTCACTGGTGGTTCGCTGGCTTCCAGTGATGTGCACGGGCTCGGGACAATCGATGCCAGGCCTTTGGGGTGGTGGATTGCTGACATTGGACCACTTGTCGTGTGGTCAGGGGGGTGTTGTTGTGCCGCGGCCTGCGCCACTTCCGGCGCGTTTCGAAGCGCAGCGCTCGAGTGATGGACCGCTTCAGGCCGGTGGGTTGCATCGGCCTGCCAAGGATCGTTGGGGCGACGTTCCGTTGTAGATTCCGAGCACGATCCAACTATAACTAGTGGCTCTCAGCTCTTCGTCAGACTTCTCGGAGGATACAGGAATGAAGCCAGCAGATCGTGCGCTCGACATTGCCGTCGTCGGCTTGGGCCAAGCAGGAGGCAACCTTGCAACGGAGTTCTCTCGTTTGGGGTATCGGGCGCTTGCCCTCAATACCGCGCACACCGATCTCTCTTCGTTGGGCCCAGGGCATCGCGTTCACTCGCTGACTGCGGAGCAGCGCATCTACATCGGCATCGACGGGTATGACGGTGCTGGAGCGGACTTGAACTATGGGCGTGAGTGCGTTCAAGAGAACGCCGACCGCATTCGCAATGCGGTGGCTGGGCATGCCGAGGGTGCCGACGTCGTCATCCTCACTGCCGGTTTGGGTGGTGGCACCGGGTCGTCCGTCAGCGAGCTGGTGCGGGTCCTGAGTGAGTTGGACTTGCCCATCATCGTGATGGCGACGCTGCCGAACGAACACGAAAGTGGTATCGCCAAGGTCAACGCCGTGCGCGCCGTGAGCGACCTGGTCAAGCAGGAGAACATCGGCTGGATCTTCGCCGACAACTCTCGTCTGGCGCACATTCATGGCGGTGTGTCGCTGGACAAGTACTTCGAGAAGATCAACTCGGTCATCATTCAGCCGCTCGATGCGTTCAATCGGCTCAACAACGACTCGAGCATGACGCCCATCCGCACGCTGGATGGTGAAGATTTTCGCACGTTGCTGCTTTCCAACGGTGTCATCAACTACGCCGACAGCGTGCTGCCTTCGTTCAGCGTGGAGACGGTCACGGAGCGCGTGCGCGAGAACCTCCAGGCGAGCGGCATGATGCCCGCAGGATTCTCGCCAGAAGAAGTCTCGTACATGGGTATCGTGTTGCAGGCCAGCGACGAGGTGTTGCGCGGTACCCCGTTCTCCTTCTACGAGCAGCTCAACGAGCAGCTGAAGGACGAAACGGGCGGTGGTGCCATCTACATGGGCGTGTACCGAACGGAGAATGCACCAGACGGTGGCGCTGCGGTGCTGAAGATGATCGCGTCCACCCAATCGCTGCCCGAAGGCGTCCAGGCCATCGTCAACGATGCGCGCCGAGAAGGTGGCACGCTGCGCGACAAGTTGCACCGCTCGATGTCGACGTTGGACTTGGGCGAGATCGAGGAGTTCGATCTGTTCAAGACGAGCATGCGCACCGGTCACGGTCAGGCCCACTCCAAGCGCCGACCGTCTCACCAGCACGATCTATCGTTGACCGAGGACCTGCCGAAGCGAACGGAGTCCGCACGGCCGCGGCCTGCGCCCGAGGAGGCACCCGTGGTAGCGGCGCCCTCGGCCAGTGTCGGCACAGATCCCTCGGCAGCGCCTCCGCCCGCCGATCCCCCTGAGGTGAGCCCGACGCCGCCAGCGGTCGTCAGCGGTGACGTCAATCCCGACGACATCGAGAACGATCCCGAGCGCAAGGCGGAGGCCGCCAGCTACAACAAGCTCGTCTCCACCTTCCTTCGAACGGACTTCGATTCCACCCGCAAACGGGTCGCCCGGCGCCTCCAAGCGGCGCGGAATTCGGAAGATCAGGTCACGCGCTACCTGGTTGAAACGGCTCTCAATCGCCTGCGCGAAGACGGCCAGTACGCCTCCTTCGAGTCGGCACTGGGCGACGGCGCAGCGGCAAATCCCTGAATTTCGGGGGATTGCAGGCCACTCGTTGCGCTCAGCGAGTGGCCCTCCGCAGCGCCAGCGCTAGGGCCGCGGCAAAAGGGACGTTGCACCGTTTGGCGCGCGGCAGTAAGAATGCGGCGCATCCCGTGACTGCTGCCAATCCTACTCAGAATCTCTCTCCGGCCTCAGGTCGGGCGCGCGCGGGTGCGCTCATTTCCATTATCGCTTGATCGGGTCTTGCTCGGCCATGCGATGATGCGCGACGAATGTAGCGACTTTCAGGTGAACATGGCGGAGCACGACCACTCCACCCCGCGCAGATCGTCAAAGGTCTGCGGTTCTTAGCCATGACAACCACTGAGCACATCGAAATCTACGACACGACCTTGCGCGATGGCGGCCAGGCGTTGGGTGTCAACCTGAGCCTGTCCGACAAACTCGACCTTTCAGCCCAGCTGGATTGGCTGGGCGTGGACTTCATCGAGGGTGGCTGGCCCGGGTCCAACCCGAAGGACGCGGGCTACTTTCGCGAGGTACGCGCGCTGGAGCTGAGTCACTCCAAGGTCTTCGCCTTCGGGTCGACTCGTCATCCCCGCAATGCTCCGAGCGATGATCCCAACTTGGCAGAGCTCGTCAAGAGTGAGGCTGACGGCTGCTGCATCTTCGGCAAATCGTGGGACTTGCACGTCAACGACGCGCTCCGCGTATCGTTGCAAGATAACATCGACATGATCCGCAGCTCGATCGAGTTTCTCTGCGAGCGGACCAAGCGCCCTGTCTTCTTCGACGCGGAGCACTTCTTCGACGGCTTTGCGGCGAATCCGGACTACGCGTTGCGCACGCTGACGGCAGCGGCCGAGGCCGGCGCGTCACGCATCGTCCTGTGCGATACCAACGGCGGCGCACTGCCGGAGGACATCCAGAACGGCGTCGTGGCCGCACTGGACGCGGCGCGTGGCGTGGGCCTCGGCATCCACGTGCACAACGACGGTGGGCTTGCCGTCGCCAACACGTTGACGGCGATCCAGCGCGGGTGTGTGCAGGTTCAGGGCACGATGAACGGCGTCGGTGAACGTTGCGGCAACGTGGACTTGACGACGGTGATCGCCAACCTGGAGCTGAAGCTCGGACGGCGTTGTCTGCCCGAAGGCAACCTCGCTCGTCTCACGGAGCTCAGCCGTATCGTGTGGGAGCGGCTCAATCTCGGTGGTCCGCTCAATCAGCCCTTCGTAGGCAAGTCCGCCTTCGCGCACAAAGGCGGGATCCACGTCAGCGCCATGCAGCGCAACCCCCGAACCTACGAGCACGTCGAGCCAGAGCGCGTTGGTAACACGCGGCGCATCCTGATCAGCGAAATGAGCGGCAGGAGCAATCTGCTCGCCAAGCTCGCCAACCGCTATCCGACCCTGAAGGAGGCGGACGTCCTGTCCAACATCCTCAACGAAGTGCAAGAAAAGGAGAACCAGGGCTACTCCTACGAGGGTGCGGATGGCAGCTTCGACTTGCTCGTCCGTCGCCATCTCGGCGAATGGAAACCCGCGTTCGAACTACTCTACTACCGGGTCCACGGCATAGGTGACGCCAACGAAGGTGAACGCTTGGTGGAGGCGACGGTCAAGTTGAAGGTGCTGGGGGAGACTCGGCTGTGCGTCGCGGAAGGTAACGGTCCGGTGGACGCTTTGAGTCACGCGCTGCGGGAGGCGCTTTCCGCCGCGTTCCCCCAACTCGAGAAGATGCTGCTGCTCGACTACAAGGTACGAGTCGTCAATTCAGCGGATGGAACGGCGGCGAAAGTACGCGTGCTCATCGAAAACAGCCTGCGCACCCACCGCTTTGCCACGCTCGGCGTGAGTGAGAACATCATCGAAGCCAGCTGGCAGGCCCTGGTCGACGCGGTAGACTATGCCGTGCACGGCGCCGGCAAAGAGCTTGGCGGCGAGTAGACGGGGTGAGTAGCGCACGGGCGGTGCTCGGCGGCGTGATGCCGCGCACCGTCGAGCGACGCCGCACCCGGACGCGTCGCGCGATGCAGGCTCGTGCCGAGTCCTACTGGACGTCGCGCCACGAATGAGTCATGTCTCAGGCATCATGGCTCTGTTTGGATTCGCAAAACCATCGATGCCGACGGCATCTACAGCGCTGAAGGGGCGGGAACAAGCGATGCCCATTTCCGGTGTTCACGCCGTCACCCAGCGGTCCATGACCGACGTCCCCGACGGACACGAGGTCGTCGTGTTTGGTATGGGTTGCTTCTGGGGGGCTGAGCGCAAGTTCTGGACGTTGGATGGGGTCTACAGTACCGCCGTCGGCTACGCGGGTGGATTCACCACAAATCCGACCTACGAGGAGACCTGCTCCGGGATGACGGGTCACACGGAGGTCGTGCGTGTGGTGTACGATCCGGCGAAGGTGAGCTTCGAGGACTTGCTACGCGTTTTCTGGGAGAATCACGACCCTACCCAGGGAATGCGGCAGGGTAACGATGTCGGAACGCAGTACCGCTCCGCCATCTACACGACGACACCCACGCAAGCCGTCGCCGCAGAGGCGTCCAAGGAGCGCTACGAAGCGCGGCTCATGGAGGCCGGGCGCGCCGCGATCACGACAGAAATCGCCGAAGCGGGACCATTCTACTTCGCTGAGGAGTATCACCAGCAATACCTCGCGAAGAATCCGAACGGGTATTGTGGATTGGGTGGGACGGGCATCAAGGCCTGTTGAGCAGTTGGGCCCGACGCCCTGCGCCCGAGCAAGCTGACGACGCCGTGGTGTCGTCAGCCTGCACGCTCGCACGACAAGAAGGAGGCGGGGGGCGCGCCCCCCCACTCCGATCTCACTCGGCGAGCCAGTCTTCGCAGCGCGAGGTGGCGTTCGAGCACGTCTCGAACGGTGTCTCCGCGGGGGCCAGTTGGAAGGTCGTGGAGTCTCCGGCGGCGGTGCAGCTGCAGTCGAAGCTATCGTCGGCGCCGACTGCGCAGCGAGTCACCAGGCCTTCGCTGCGGGACACCACAGTGCCCTCGACGTCCTTCGTCAGCTGGCACTGCAGCTGAGCCTCGCAACTCGTGGTGGTCGACGTTTGGCTGGTGGTTTCGCAAGAGACCGGTCCGTCCAACGTGATGTCCTGCAGTGCCGAGCAGAAGCTCGACGCCGTCGCGCAATTGTCGGCCGGCGTCGCTTCGGTTTCGACCACGAAGTCCAGGGCCGGGCTGGTGCCGTTTTGGCAGCGGCAGGACCAAGTATCGCCGTCGGGCTGACACGTGGTGGAGCGGCTCTGGGAGCGGGTGGCCGTCATGCCATCGCCGACGTCTGCCGTGCTCGTACAGGTCTGCGACAGGGTGCAGGAGGCCTCGCTCGAGCTCTGGGTCAGTGGCTGGCACTCTTCGTCACCGTCGTAGACCAATTCCTCCGTCGACTCGCACAGCGACAACGAGAGGTCGCACGGCGGGGTCTCCGTGCCCGAAAGCAGGTACGCTGCGGTTCGGTCGCCGAAGCTGCACGAGCAGTTCCAGCTCCCGTCCGTGGAAGTGGTGCACGTGGACGAGTTGTATTCCGTGGTCGAGGCGGTGAGCCCACCTTCGAACTCGGTGGATGCCAGGCATTCTACCGTTTGCTCGCACGCCGTGGTGGTCGTCGTTTGGGCGTAGGGTGAACACTCTATGGAGCCGTCGTATTCGACGGACTCGTACGATAGGCACATGGCGACCATCGCGTCGCAAGCGTCGATCCCCGTGGCGCCCCCGAGCGAGGTGCTCAACGTGTGCGTCGGATCCGAGCAATAGCAATCCCAGCCGTCCTCCGTCTCGGTGCACTCACTGTAGGCCGTTCCGCTGGGGCAACTGTACTGGACGGTACATGCCGTTGGGGACGTCGAGGCGGAACTCTGGGTGCACTCGTCGGGAAGCTCGAGGGCTGGCTGGGGCCCGGAGGGTTCGGGTTCGGCCGTGCCCGCATCGTCGGACGTCGGCTCGTCGGAGCCCGCGTCTTCGTCCGCAGGCGTGCTGCCGTCGGTGGCGGCTTCATCCGTCGCCGCAGGCTCGTCACCGTCCGTGGCATCGCCGTCGGTGGCAGTGTCGGTGGCCTCATCCGTCGTGTCACCTTCATCGGGGGCATCCGTCTGATCGGTGGCTCCGTTGTCACCGTCTTCGTCCGTTTGGCTTTCGTCCGTCACGCCCGTCTCTGAGGATTGAGAGTCGCTCTCTTCCTCCGTTCCGGCGTCCGGTGACTCCGACCTCGAGTCGTTGTCAGATCCGACGCAGCCCACAAGCCCCAATGCAAACACCAAGATCCAGCTATGCTTCATCATCGCTCCGATAAGTCGTGAAAGGTGCTAGCGAGTGTACACCAGCCCAGAGCACCTGTGACAACGAGTCACTGCGGCGTTTCCAGCAGCAAAGAGCTTTCCAGCAGATGCAATTCGTCGAGCGTCGGAATTGGTAGGATACGGCCTTACCTGCAGAGCCGAATCGGTGCGCGACCTCGCCAAGTCGTGGTTCAGCTCGCCAATCGAACCGCCCAAAAACGCCGATCGGCGGCTAGCGCTCCAGTTGACTCACGTCACGCACAGCGCCGCGCGCGGCGCTGGTCGTCATCAACCCGTAGGCGCGCAGCGCTTGCGAAACCTGGCGCTCACGTTTCGGTTTCCAAGCTTGGGCACCCTTGGCGTTCATCGCTTGGCGACGCCGTTCGAGAATCTCGTCGCTGACAGCCACGTTGATGCTGCGCTCCGGAATGTCGATCTCGATCAGATCGCCTTCCTCCACCAGCCCCAAGGCGCCGCCCTCCGCAGCCTCCGGCGAGGCATGCCCGATGCTCAGGCCGCTGGTGCCACCGCTGAAGCGCCCATCCGTGATCAAGGCGCAAGCCTTGCCCAGCCCCTTGGACTTCAAGAACGAGGTTGGGTAGAGCATCTCTTGCATGCCGGGGCCACCCTTGGGGCCCTCGTAGACGATCACGACCACATCGCCGGCTTTGATCTGGTCGCCCAAGATCGCTTCGCAGGCGGCATCCTGCGAGTGGAAGATGCGGGCCGGGCCCTTGAACTTCAGGATCGAATCGTCCACTCCCGCCGTCTTGACGATGCAGCCATCGAGGGCGATGTTGCCGAACAAGACCGCCAACCCACCGTCTTTGCTGTAGGCGTGTTCGAGATCGCGAATGCAGCCGTTTTCGACGTCGTCGTCGGTGCTGTCGAAGTACTTGTCCTGGGAAAACGCAACGGTCGTGCGCACGCCGCCCGGGGCGGCTCTGGCCCACAGTCGAGCCGCATCGTCCGCGCTGGGGCGTCGGATGTCGTTTTCGTCCAGCGCTTGCTTCAGGGTCTTGCTGTGCACCGTGCCGACGTCGGTGTTCAACAGACCCGCGCGGTCGAGTTCGCCCAAGATGGTGAAGATGCCGCCAGCGCGATGCACGTCTTCGACGTGATATTGCGATGACGGAGCCACCTTACACAGGTTGGGCACCCGTCGAGACAAGCGATCGATGTCCGTCATCGTGAAGTCGACGCCGGCCTCTTGTGCGATCGCAAGCAGATGCAACACGGTGTTCGTGGAACCGCCCATCGCGATATCCAGCGTCATTGCGTTCTCGAAGGCCTCAAAGCCTGCGATGCTTCGAGGCAAGATGGAGGTGTCGTCTTGCTCGTAGCACTGGCGAGCCATCTCCACGATGCGTTTTCCGGCACGTTCGAACAGCTCCCAGCGTCGCTTGTGGGTGGCCAAGATGGTGCCGTTGCCAGGTAAGCCGAGCCCCAGTGCCTCATTCAAGCAGTTCATGCTGTTGGCGGTGAACATGCCGGAGCAGGAGCCGCAAGTCGGACAAGCGGAGCGTTCGAGCTCGAGCAGCTCCGCGTCTCCGACTTTGTCGTCACCTGCGGCGATCATCGCATCGATCAAGTCCAGCTTGCGCACCAACCGTTTGCCATCGCGATCGTGGGTTCCTGCGGTCTTGCCTGCCTCCATCGGGCCACCGGAGACGAAGATTGTCGGGATGTTCAAGCGCATCGTCGCGAGCAACATTCCAGGAGTGATCTTGTCGCAGTTGGAGATGCAGATCATCGCGTCGGCACAGTGGGCGTTGACCATGTACTCGACGCTGTCGGCGATCAGTTCCCGACTCGGGAGCGAGTACAGCATGCCGTCGTGACCCATGGCGATCCCGTCATCGACGGCAATGGTGTTGAACTCCACGCCGTAGCCGCCCGCCGCGTCGATCACCTTTTTCACGCGCTGACCCATCTCGTGCAGGTGCACGTGGCCCGGTACGAACTGCGTGAAGCTGTTGGCGATCGCGATGATGGGCTTTTCGAAATCCGCGTCGTTCATGCCGGTGGCGCGCCACAGGGCGCGGGCGCCGGCCATGTTTCGCCCATGGGTGCTGGTGCGACTTCTGTAATTGGCCATTGCTGGAAGCTAGTGTCCGGCAGAAGCGTTGGCAACGTGATTTGCCGGCAGGCGCGACGTCGGCACTTTCGAGGGCTTGCCTGGCCGATATCAGTCCAGGAAGCGCTGGCGTTGCTCGGGCGTCGGGATGCGGCAGGTTTCCATCTTGCCGAACCAATCGTAGCGGTTGCGCGCCACCCAGTCGTAGAGGGCGTCGCGAACACCGATGGGCAGGGCGCTAATGAGCGCGGTGAGGCGCCAAATGCCGCCCAGATATTCCGCCACTCGAAGGGCGCCGCTCGAGCGCTCCAAGCGCTCTCCGTCGTCGAGCACGATCATCGACTCGAAGACGCCGTCCGGAAGTTGCAGCAGCTGCTTGCTGGTTTCGCCTTGCAGGGGGGCCAGCCGCAGAATGCCTTTTCCGTCTTCGGTGATGATGAGCTGCATGCCGCGGTCGCACACGGCACACACCCCGTCGAAGAAGACGATCGGATTCTGTGCTCGGGGACGCCGCGCGGGCAGCCAATCCTGGGTGATGCAGGCGACGGCAGAAGGCAACAGCGTTACCAGGACGGCAGAAACCCCGGCGGTGAGCCAAGCGCTCAGACTCAGGGCTAAGAACGTCGGGACCACGAACTCGGGTTTCGGTCCGTAGACGAGCCCAACGACGACCAACACGAGCACTGCGCCCGCAAGCAGCCAACTCAGTACACCCGGTGCGGCCAACAAACCGAGCAAGACTCCTTGGGCAGCGAGCGCGACCCAAGCTGCGGTCGTCCAATGTGATGGGATGGGCCTTTCGTCGCTCCCGCGCACGACGGCCAGCGGCTCGCTTCCGGCTGGGAGCGCGACGAGCAGACCATGCACTGCCAACGGGCCCGAGATTGCCCAGCTCGTGTGGTCGTAGAGCGCCAGCAGAACGGCCAAAACGGAAGCCAGTGGCCCGGCAGCACGTCGCAACACTCCCAGGCTCAGCGCCAGTCCGAGCACAGCGGCCACTAACCGAAAGCTGCCTCGCACCACGCGCGGCAATCCCAACCAAGCCTCTGCTGGAACTTCCGGAGCGGGCGAAGCGGCCAACGCCAACAGCACAGTCAGCCCCAGAACGATACGGTAGATCGCGAACTGGTAGGGAGTCGCGCCCAGGTGCTCACGCTCAGCCGGGTTCAGCCACATGGCCCCAGCATGCCACTACCAACACCGAGGATCGAGCCGGCTGGGAAGATCCTTCGTCGTGAAGACGACGGCGCGTCCTACACCCTTCGGGAGGAAAGCATGCTGGATGAGTAGTTTCTCGACCACGGGCGGGACTTCCGAGATGGTAGCACCGAGTTCTCCGGCGTTCACTTCGTACCCGGCAGCGCGGGTGCCGCTGGGCCAAGAGACGGTGTAAGCGCGCGCTTCGGTTCGGGACCGCTCGGAGAAGAAGCCGAGTAGCGCCTGGTGCGTTTGCTGGGTCGCGATCATGTGTGCGGCGAGCAAGCGACACTGCGAGCCATCGCTTCCGGCGGGCGGTAGCATCGCAGCCCGCACCTTGAGCGACGTGGTTTTGCTTGGGAGCGAAGCCGACGACATCTCCTGCAACGACGCACTCGCAGCCCATTCGTTGTGAGCCACCCCGACGAGAAGCGGGAACATGGGGATCGCCAGTAGCCACCACGCCTTGTGCATGACGACACTACGTGGCGGAGCGCTGCGAGTTACGCACCTTTTGCACTTTGCGGCATTGGCCCGGTCGTCTAAATGTTTGCCCAAACGGCGCAGCACGCGCCTTCAATCAGGAGGGTTTCCAGATGAAGAAGTTCACATTGGGATTGCTTTCGCTTGCTCTACTCGCGTTTGCATTGGGCTCACCAGCTCTGGCGCAAAGTAAGGGCACGAAGTCCGGCGACAATGTCGTGTCACTGCTCAGGCAACTCGCGCGACGTGTGGCCAAAATCGACCGCCAGACGACGGTGCCGACGAGCGTCAAGCTCTCGAGTGGGCCGTTTGGGTTGCCTGAGGGGGCCAAGTCCGTCGATTGGGTCGTCTTGAACGACTCATCGACCGAGCAGACGGTGAAGGTCACCGTTTTCAAGGTGAACACAGGCAGTGCCAAGACGGTCGTCGTGCCGGGCACGATCACCAAGACGTTGGGGCCAAACGAGTCGACTCACAACGCCAACAGCGTCGGGTCAGTGTTCTCTGCTGGCGGTTACTACGAGGTCGTCGTCGAGGCTGACAGTAGGAGTGTTCTGCCCATGGTCACGGTTTGGGAGGCGAACATCGCCAAGCCCATCGCTGGCAGCACCATCCCCTCGGGGAGTTGGCAAGAGTTGCGTTAGGTGAGCGAGCGCGATTCGCAAGCGCTCATTCGACGTAACGGAAGATGGAGTCGCTGGCCGTGGGCCTCGCGCTCGAGTGCTTCAGAGTGCGGGCGCCCGGCTCACGCCAGCGCGGACTCGTTGCCGGAGTCCATCACGAAAAGGCACGAGCTACGGGTCTTCTCGGACAGCTCGCGCAGTTGCGCGGCAGAGACACGATTGGGTAGGCCGAAGATGTTCAGGTCGGTGTCTTCGGCGCCGAGGAGCGCTTCCTCGAACGAGCCATGAACGACCGAGACCTGGCCGCGTGGCAAGCGTGCGTCGCGGATTAGACGATGTAGGAAAACGTTGGCGTGTTGCAAGTTATCCTCCTGGGAGACGACGGTGCGTAGGCGCAAGTCGCCGTGCCAATTGCGGTTGAGCTGATAACCGAGCAGGAGGGGCACGTCCAGATTGGCCAAGCGCAGTCCGAGCTCCCAGTGCGGGCTCTGATCGCGCACCCAGACGGTCACGTCGCGCTCCTTGCCGAGACGTGCGGTGGGATGGATGACGAAGAATACGACGGCCATCTCCGCTTCTTTGGCGACGCCGAGCAACTCGTTCAGCTCCTCGTCCGTGCGCCCCTCGATGTTCAAACACAATAGGTTGGGGCGGAAGAACACGTTCCTCAAGACGCGCGCACTCATGCGTGTGAGCGCGACGATGTTCTTCGCCGGAACCGGCGAGAGGGTGGCGTAGAGCCGGGCACGACGCAGGCCATCGACGAAGCGACTCAGCCCGGTGGGGGGCGGCGAGTCGGGTTGCTCGGTCCGGAAGAAGACCTGTATCGAGCCTCTGGGTCGTACGATGTCCAACAGCAGGCGGTAGTCACCTCGGAGCTCCTCTTCTCGCTCGATGGGAAAGAGGATATCCGGCTTCCACGCGCGTTCGTTGGAGCCTTCGACACGTTGTGATTGACGGGCAGCCCAATCCGCCATCGCGAGGAAGATGCCAGAACGCACCGTCTCCCAGGGCGTCTCCAGCTGCTTGCGCTCCAAGTAGATGTAGAGCCCGACCACGACGCCGAGTGCCACCAGCCCGAAGGCGGGGTTCGTGATCGTCATCGCGAATACGCTGGCGATGGCACCCAACACCGAAACCCAGATCGGCGTCTTGAACGTCGGGCGAAAGGAAACCAAGCCCAAGCTCTGCTCGATCATCACCACCAAGTTCAACGTCGCGTAGGTGATGAGGAAGAACATGGTGATGAATTGCGCGACGGCATTGAGATCGCCGAGGAGCAAAGTGCCCCCGACCACGACGCCGTTGACCAGCGCTGCTTTGCGCGGAGTACCCGTCGCCGTGGTCGGCACGAGCTTGCGCCCGAAGGGGATGACTTTGTGTTTGGCCAATGCCGCTAGCACGTTGGGCGCGGCCACCATGCTGCTCAACATGGCCGACGAGCATGAGGACAGCAGCCCGATCAGAACGGCAGGACCCCACACCGCCTTTTCGACCGCGATGAGGTAGTTGTCTCTGAGCTCCTCTGGGCTGCATGTCATGCTGTACCAGACCATGAGTGCGGCGTACGTCACGAGCGCCGTGCCCCAGGCGGCCATCGTTCCCACGGGAACGCTACGGCGCGGGTCTTTCAGCTTGCCGGACAAACTAGCGCCCACTTTGATGCCCGTGCCGGCGGGGAAGAAGACGGCGAACAGGAGCCAGATGTTGCCCGCTTCGAAACCACCGAAGAGTTTCGGCTCGTGCAGCTCGTGGGTGGAGAAGCCGCCGAACATGCTGCCCAGCGCCACGACGACCCCGATCAGCACGAGCAGTTGCAAGCGCAGGACCAGCCGCTCGGAGATCAGCGAGAGGGATAGACCCGCGAGGAAGACCGCGAGCACGACGGCCCATTGTGGGTGATGGGGGAAGAGAAACTGCCAGCCTTCGGCAAAGCCGTAGATGTACAGAGCTGCCCCCATCGCTTGAGCGAGATAGAGGGGAAGGCCGATGGCTCCGCCCGCCTCCAAGCCCAGCGACTGCGACACGAGGGCGAACACTCCACCCGCTCGCAGACGAATGTTCGTCGCCACGCTCGAAAGCGCGAGCGCTGCTGTGCCCGTGATGAGGAACGTGAGCAACAGGATACCGAGAGCGCCGAGCAGCCCGGCGTTGCCGACCACCCATCCCATGCGGATGTACATGATGACGCCGAAGAGCGTCAGGATGGTGGGGCGGTACACACCGAGATAGGTGCCGAACTTGCCGCTGTCGGGTTCTTGGATCAGCGCTGAGTACTGCGAGAGACGCTGTTCCTCTTGCTGCTCGGCCTCCAGGATCTCCCTGCGCGAGGAGACGGGGGCGGCAGTCTCGGCAGCGGCTCCGTCGGTCATGGCCCGGAGCTTACCAACAAACCCGACAGGGTGCCCGCTCAGGTCTCGTTGTCTGGCGGGCGGGAAGACGCTTTCGTGGAGCGACGCTCAGGGAAGCACGTGTCCGTCGACGCGCATCTGAAACAGGAAGTAGGGTGGGATACAGCCACCCCCGCCCTGCGGCAGCCGAGCGCAGATGTAGTCTTCGCGGCAAGGGGCCGAAAGCGAGCATGCACGCAGCGCACCCGGGCGGCTGTTGTCCAAAATGCACTGCTCGAAGGGGACGCGCCTCGCTAGGCAACTATTGAACTCCACCAATTGCGCGATACCGCCGCAGGCCGCGGTCGCTTCCAACTTGCCGCAACCAGTGGAGCACATGCCCCCCGGAAAACCGACGGAGTTACTCTCGCAGTGACCGCTCCCGCAGCTTGCTGGGCTGCGTAGTGCGACGTAGTCGCGGCGGCGATCCACGTTGGCTCGCATGCGACCGACCTCACACACGTCCCCTGGCCCAGGCGTCGTGGGCATGCACGTCCCTACGTCGGGGCTCGTGACCGCGACGCAGGTGAGCCCCGGGTCGCAGGTCCATTTGCCGAATTCGCCGGTCGCGTCCAAGCCACAGTGGGCGCCGTAGCCGCCGCCCGCCATGCGTTCCACCGGTGCTCGGCGCGAGTCTGCGTCGTGTCCTGCCGCGAGAGCGGTGTTGTACGTCAGGCGGCGCTCCAACTCGTCGCCAAAATGGGGAGAATGCGGGACGGCGATGACATCGGCACGGCGGGATGAGTCGTCGTCGCCCAAGAAGTGAAAGCCGGCAATGCTGCGGGTTTGATGACATCCCGGACAGCTCAATCCGTCCAGTCGCCTCAACAGGCTCGACTTGCCCGCAAACGTCTGGGGCTCGATCGAAATGAGCGGGCCGAGGTCTTGGGTCTGCAGTGCCTGCGTGAACGGACGATTCGCTTCTCGGGCCATGCCGTGAGGCGCGACGCTCAGTGCCCGTCGCGCCAAGAACTCCTGCGGCAGCAGAACCGTGCCTCGATCGAGCGCGCGAAGTACCTCCGGCCGTTGCAGCCAGTGCCGCAAGCGAGCCTGCAAGTCGGGGTTGCTACGGAGGCGGGCAACGTCTGGCGTGTTCTCCAGCGTCGCGGGTTTCAGGTGAGCGCCGTCACGAGTGAAGACTCGCATCAAGTACTCCGCGTGGCCTGCCATGTTGGGGCGGACGGTCGAAGGCCAACGTGCGTTCTGCAGGTTGACCTCGACGGACTTCAGGTGGGTGCGCGTCGTCAGTTGGGCTAGTGGCCCAGTGGACGACAGCAGCGCGTTGCGTGCGTCTGGGCCTGTGACGTCGAGATGCCAGCGGCGAGCCTCGTCTTGGCAGTCACGCTCGTCTCGGGGCAACCACCGGACCACGTTCATCGTCATGGGCACCCGCGAGTGTATGGTTTGCCCGTCGACCTGGACGGTGTACGCGAGGCGATAGAGAAAGCGAACCTCTCCGCACGTCTCGGGCGCGAAGTCCTTGCGGTCGATGCGATTGACGATGCCCGAGAGCTCGAAGCGAAAGTCGGGGCGCGAGAGCCAGCCCGCATCGAAGGCCCGGTGCGCGTACTTCATGCCGATACCGAGCAACGGGTCCTTGGCTTCGAACTCTGCCAAATCGTCTTGGAGTACGGCGACGAGCTCGCGGTAGCTGGCGTGGGCGTGGAGCTCGGCGTTGTTCGGGGGCGACTCGGGTCTGGGCCCGAACTCTGCCGTGGTTGCGACGTCGAGTCCGGCGCTTTCGAGTTGTCGCAAGAGCTGCAAGTCACTGACCGCCAACAGCGGCTTCGCTGCGGGAAGCGGGTTCGCGCCAAGGCCGTTCATCGCAGCACCCGACCCTGGCGCAGGGGGCCGCTCTGCGGCGGCCGGCGCCGGGGCGGTCGTCGAAGAAGGGCTGGAGAGCGTTTGGTCTGGAACCGTCGGCGGCGACTCGGAGTGTTCGACTTTGACGCACCCCTGCGCCAGAAGTACCAGGATTAGACACGCCCAAGCCAGCGTCTGCGACCTTCCCACGTCGGGAGCATAAACGAGATGTTCGTCGTGCGCGAATCGGAGTCCGCGGCGGCCGCCCACATTAACGAATCCCCCTCCGTGTCCGTTCGCCCGAGTGATGGCAGTCGTCTCCAGCGAACTCGAGTCCTGGGCGGCCCCAGCAACGGACGCCGATCCGCCCGAGGACCTTGCCGAGGCGGAACTGGCGGCCATCGTCGGGAAGCTGCAGGGCCTAAAGCCGTTTCCGGAAGCGGCCAAGCGGCTTCTGCTGCTGATTTGGGACCCTGACCACGATACGGAGGCGGTCGTCGGCATCATCCAATCCGACCCCACGCTCAGTGCGAGGGTGCTGCGTCTGATCAACAGCGGCGTGTTCGGACTGCGTCGCAAGTGTGAGTCCGTGAGCCGGAGCGTGGTGCTCCTCGGCTCCGAGCAGGTTGCTCAGATCGCCGTGGCTCAGTTGGCGTTGGACCAGTTCGACGGCACGGGACCCGTCGGCAAACAGATTTGTGAGCACTGTCGACTGGTAGGCAATCTCTGTCGCAGATTGGGATCCAGGCGTCCTCGTTTGCGCAACGTCGACGTATTCACGGCCGGGATGCTGCACGATCTGGGCAAGTTGCTCGCGTTGCAGGTCGACCAGGGGGAATATCGTGAGCTCCTCGAGAGCGCACCCGCCGAGCCTGACGCCCTGCATCTCCTCGAACGGGAGAAGTTCGGCTACGACCACGCCGTGCTCGCCGATAGGATCATGGAGCAGTGGAAGTTACCGGTATTGCTCCGAGAGGTGATCGGTTTGCACCATGATTGGGAGCGGGCCGAACAGGCCTCGGTCGGCTTGCGCGAAAGCGTTGCCGTGCTGCGTGTTGCCGACCAATTGAGCTATGCCGTGAGCGTAGATCCTCTGGGAGAGGGGGAATTGCTGGAGCGGATTGCGACCATGCCGGAGGCCCAAGTTCTGGAGCTCGACGTCCATCGGCTAGCCCAGCTCTGGCCCCAATACGTCGAGCTGGCGTCTGTTTGAAGGGCACCGCGGTTCGTGGGCCAAGTGTTCGACGCCAGGCGCTGCCGAAATGCGGCGTTCAGTTGGGAGCGCAGAACGCTTCGAGCTGCATCTCGATGCTCGCATCGTCCGCGGTGGTGTTCAGGCGCAGGTGATGTCGTGGTGTCGGATCTTGCACCGGCTCCCAACTGCGTTGGAACTCGACGTAAATCTCCTGTCGTCCGTCGCTGACGCTTGCTTTCTTGGCGCGACGTTCGAGGCGGGCCATCGCTTCAGCTTCCGGAACGTGGCACTCGACGAAACGAAAAGGCACGCCGAGCGATTGGGCGAGCGCGCGGACAGACTGTCGATGGGCTCGAGAGCGAAACGTGGCGTCGAGTACGACGGAGCGTCCGCTTTCGAGCACCACATGGGCTCTGCGCAAGACTTCCTCGTAGACCTTCGCGGAAGCTTCGGCCGAGTAGGCGCCAGCGAATGCCGATTCGGTGAGCTTTTGTTCGGTGGCGACACCCCACAACTGCTTGCGCGTTCGGTCCGTGTCGATGACGGGGCAATGCAGTCGTCGACCTATGCGTCGGCTCGTGTGGCTCTTGCCCGACGCGATCAGGCCACCGACGGCGACCACCACCGGCGGCGTCAGTGGTCTCCGTTGCGCGGAGAGGGCGTGAAGGTAGTAGCTGCGAGCCACTCGCTCCGCCGCCGCGCGGGCGACGGGTGTCGCTGATTCGTCGTTGGCCAGAAACGACGCGACCTTGGCTCGCACGTACGCACGGTAACCTTCGTAGAAGTCGACGAGTGCGTAGAGGTCGTAGTCGCCGCTGCTCTGTGCGTAGGCAGCGAGCAAGTCCTCTGCCAGGTCCGTGCGCTCGTGATGACACAAGTCCATCGCCAGGAACGCCAAGTCGGCACAGACGTCCCCGTAGCGGAAGCGCTCGTTGAACTCGATGCAATCGATGATGTCGATGTGTTCCTCCGAAACGTAGATGTGCTCGAGCCGGAGATCGCCGTGCCCATCGCGGATGCGTCCGTCGGCGATGCGGCGTTGCAACAGGTCCGTTTGGGCGTCGAGGAAGTCGAGTTGTGCGCTTTCGATTTCGCGCTCTTGCTCCTGAGTGATGTACTGGGCGTACAGCTGTCGTGTCTGCTCGAAGTTCTCTCGAACGTTCTGCCGGATGCTGTCTGGCGTTCCGAAGCTGTCGATGTGCGCGGAGCGTGCAGCACAGCGGTGAAACTCGGCCAGGCGTCGCGCGACGGCTTCGAGTCGTTCGCGCGCGAGATTGCCCTCGGCGAGCAGGACGTCGGCGCGATGGTGATCGCTGAGGCGCCGCATGTGCACCGCGAAGTCCACACACGGACCCTCGCCGCCGAAGCGGTGCACGCCGTCTGCGCCCTGCCTGACTTGGACGACGCCGTGGTATACGTCGTCGCTCAGACGTTGGTTGAGGCGTACTTCCTGCTCGCAAGCGGCGCGGCGGAGCTCAGAGGTCGAGAAATCCAGGAAGCCGAGGTTGACGGGCTTCTTGAGCTTGTAGACGTGCTCGCCGTCGAGAAAAACCCAGGAGATGTGGGTTTCAATCAGCTCGCGTCCCTGCGCGAGGTCGTCTCTCAGCGTGCCCACCCGGCGGGTTATAGCGGTTCTTCGCGCCAAGTGCAGGGGACAATGGCACACTGCGACCACTGCGACCACTGCGACCGCTGCGCCAGCTCTGCATCGCGGCGATCAGTTGGGCAGTTCGGTCGGCAAGTCCTCGAACGCGAGGGCTACGTCGGCGTTGGTCAACTTCCCACCGCGGATGTTCAGTGAGGACCGATGACCGGGGCTTTGCGCGATGAAAGCATCGAGCCCGAGTCTGGCCAACTGCCGCAGGTAGGGAACCGTAGCGTTGCACAACGCGTGCGTGCTGGTACGCCCGACGGCACCCGGCATGTTCGTGACGCAGTAGTGCACGACGTCGTCGACGACGTATGTCGGCTCGTGATGGGTCGTCGGCCGCGCCGTTTCCACGCAGCCTCCTTGGTCGATGCATACATCCACGATCACGCTGCCGGGTTTCATGCGCTGGACTTGCTCGGCGGAGATCAAGTTGGGAGCACGCCTGCCGGGTAAGAGCACCCCGCCAATCACTAGATCGGCGCGGGCAACGTGTTCTTCGACAGCATGCGGGTCGGAATAGATGGTGGTCACGTTTGGCGGCAAGATGGTGTTGAGGTGCCGCAAGCGGTCGAGGTTGATGTCCATCACCACGACGTTCGCGCCGAGGCCCGACGCTACCTTGGCGGCATGGGTTCCGACGACGCCGCCGCCCAGCACGAGTACTTCCCCCGGTTCGACGCCAGGAACTCCCCCGAGCAAGATCCCGCGACCCATCATCGGCCGCTCCAGGTACTTGGCGCCCGATTGGATTGACAGGCGGCCGGCGACTTCGCTCATCGGGGTCAGGAGCGGTAGGCGGCCGTTCTGATCGACGAGAGTCTCGTAGGCGACTGCCGAATAGCCGGCGTTCAACGAGGCCTCCGTCAGCGCGCGAGAGCCGGCAAAGTGAAAGTAGCCGAACACGGTATGTTGTGGACCGAGTTGGGCGATCTCTTGTGGTTGAGGCTCCTTCACCTTGACGATGAGCTCTGCGCGCTCGAAGACCGACTTGGCGTCGGGGACGATGGTTGCGCCTGCAGCGGCGTACTCCTCATCCGTCAGGCCGCTCCCGCGCCCGGCGTCCGCCTCGATGACTACCTCGTGGCCGTCTTGGGTCAGGAGGTGCGCACCCACTGGGCGAAGCGCGACGCGGTACTCGTCGGATTTGACTTCTTTCAGGACTCCAACAATCACTCGTCATACCTCCAGGGTTTGCATCTGTGGTGGACGCGGCATCACGGAGCCCTCCGTTCCCCCACCTTCTTTGGGGTTGAAGCTGTCTGCATCGGCATGTTTCCACAGGTGCAGCGTTTCGGCAGAAGCTTGTCCGTTCAGCAAGGCGTCCTTCGGCAGGAACTCGTAGATCTCTCCGTAGTGACGGATCTCCGTGGGGCTGACGCGACGCTGCAGATTCCACGGACGCAAGTCATCGGGGTGGTTGAAGCCGCAGGCCGCGAGCAACTCCATGAAGCTGTGCACCGTTTGCTCGTGATAACGATGGGTGCGCTCGGCCTTGTCGTCTATGTCCAGGCCCTTGACGAGCGCTGGGTCCTGGGTCGCGACCCCGGTGGGGCACTTGTTGTTGTTGCAGCGACGGGCTTGGATGCAACCGATCGCCATCATCATGGCTCGCGCCGAGTAGCAAGCGTCGGCGCCCAAACACAGCAGGCGGGCGATGTGGAAGCCGGTGGTGACTTTGCCGGCTGCGATGACCTTGACCCGATCGCGAAAGCCGATGCCGTTGAGCGAGCTATGGACGAACGCGAGGGCTTCGGTCAGCGGGAGCCCGAGGCTGTTCGAAAACTCGAGGGGCGCGGCGCCCGTGCCACCCTCGGCCCCATCGACCACGATGTAGTCTGGATGTTGGCCCGTTTCGACCATGGCTTTGCAGATGGCCAAGAACTCGCGGCGCTTGCCAACGCACAGTTTGAACCCGACCGGTTTGCCCCCTGATAGCTCCCGCAGACGCGTGACGAAGGCGAGCAATTGCCTCGGCGTGGAAAACGCCCGGTGTCGTGGCGGCGAGTTCACGTCCTGGCCCATCGGCACGCCGCGGATCTCGGCGATTTCTCGAGTGACCTTGTGCGCGGGCAGGATGCCGCCGTGTGCGGGTTTGGCCCCTTGAGAGATCTTGACTTCGATCATCTTGATCTGGGGATGGGCGGCCTGTTTGCGAAACTTGTCCGCGTCGAATCCGCCATCGGCGGCGCGGGCGCCGAAGTAGCCCGTGCCGAGCTGCCAGATCAGATCGGCGCCCCCTTCCAGATGATAGGGACTGACGCCACCCTCTCCGGTGTTGTGGGCGAAGCCGCCCGCTTTGGCGCCTCGACTCAGCGCAACCACCGCTCGGCTGCTGAGCGCCCCATAGCTCATCGCCGAGATGTTCAGCAACGAAAGGTCGTAGGGCTGTTCACAGCTGCCCTGTCCAATCCTCAGCTTGAACGGTTCATGTGGGACTTCCGCTGGCACGATGGAGTGGGTCAACCACTCCGAGCCAGCGGCATACAAGTCGCGTTGGGTCCCGAAGGGCACGGTATCCATCGCTCCCTTGGCGCGCTGGTAGACGACCGAGCGCATCTCCCGGTTGAAGGGAGTGCCATCCGTGTTCGACTCCACGAAGTACTGGTTGATCTCAGGGCGAATCGATTCGAGCAAATAGCGCCCATGGCCCACGACCGGGTAGTTGCGGCGGATGGTTTGCTTCTTCTGCAGCATGTCGATGATACCGACCAACGTGAGCAGACCGACGGGGCCGAACAAGAACGCCATCGGCGACCACAGGTATGCGCCGACACCGACCAGCGTGTTGAGAAATAGAGCTATCAGAACGAACCAACCGCGCACTGTTTCCTCCTCTTCACGGACCCACGGAGTCGAACTCCAACTCGACCTCCCGCCGGCCAACTCCCGCTTCCTCGAGCATTCCCATGCTCATCTCGAAGTCTGCTTCCCAGCGCTCTGGGATGGTGAGGCCAGCCGGATACACGACTTCACTCACGCCAGCCTGAAGCAACGAACGTGCGCATCGAGTGCACGGCGGCCACGTGACGTAGGCGACGCAACCACGGAGTGACACTCCGATGCGAGCAGCGTGCATGATGGCGTTCTCTTCCGCATGACAGATCAACGGGTACTTCAACTCGCGGTTTTCGAGTCGTTCCGGCTTGTCGGCGATCCCCCGAGGAAAGCCGTTGAAGCCCGTGCTCCGGATCTCGCGGTCTGGTCCGACGACGACGCAGCCGACTTTGGTCGATGGATCCTTGCTCCAATTGGAAATGTGCCGAGCCAGTTCCAAGAATCGACGATCCCATTTCATGGGCGCAGTCTGCCTCATCCCGAGACGTCCCAGTTAGAGATTTCGCGGCGCGGGCTGGCCGTCCTGGATGATCTGGTCGTCGTCATGAATCGCGGTTGCGTCTCGACGGTGTCGTGATGGTGCAGCGGGGCGCCAAGCGCGCGTCGGCATGGGGAGCTCGCATACCCTGTCGCACAAGAGCGCAGGTCCCAAGACTGGCCTTTGGCTGTTCTTTGGTCGCGAGTGGCGTACTCTTGCGCGCGCCTTGGGGCTATAAGACCACATGCTGATTCGGCAAGGGCAACCTCGAGACCTGGCGCGGACGTTGGAGGTCGAGCGCTTGGCGTTCGGCAGCGAGCTGGAGCCACAGCTCGTTGCTGAGCTACTCGAAGATCCGACGGCGGCACCTCTCTTGTCGTTGTTGGCTTGGGAAGGCGCGCGATGTGTGGGGCACGTCCTGTTCACGGCGGCCCAAGTGGAGTCTGACCGCGGGCGCGTCGAGGCCTCGCTACTGGCCCCGCTCGCCGTGATTCCCGAAATGCAAAGGAGGGGTGTTGGTGTTAGGTTAATGAGGGCTGGCCTCGAGCAGTTGGCTGGTTCGGGTGTCGAGTTGGTGTTCGTCTTGGGTCATCCGACGTACTATCCGCGGGTGGGGTTTCGGCCGGCCTTGCCCTTGGGCTTCGAGCCGCCGCATGCGATCGAGCCCGCCGACATGGATGCATGGATGGTATTACCGCTGAAAGTGGGAGCACTCGATGCTGCCCCGGCGAAGGTCCGGTGTGCGAAGGCGCTCGACGCGCCGGTGTACTGGGAGTGATCCTCTCGCGCGCGGCGAGTCACGGCAGCCGCCGATGTCGCTGCCAGGAGCCTCAAGCTGACCCACACTGGGGTTCTGGGTGAAACTCATCACAGCCACACCCCAAAGTCGCGCTGGACCTGCATCAGTATGACACCGGCCTACAGCGCGCTATGGTGCGGGGGGCAATGGCTGACGAGAGCGAACGAGAGGGTTCGAGCACCGAGACCTCGAACATGGAGATTCTGAGCACGGAAACGTCGACGGTCGAGATGGCTCAGGCAGCTCTGTCCGATGATTCCGAGATCCAACGTCAGGGCGTGGAAGCAGATTTGTCGCAGGACGATCCGAAGGCGGCAGTGCCCGACGCCAGCAGCGAGTCGTTTCGTTCCCGTCAACAGACCCTCGCAATGGGTGGGAACGTCAACTACCGCGAGCGCATGCCGTCGCTGCGTGAGATGGCGGAAGAGTTCATCGAGCACGCACCACCGCCGACCAGGGAACCCGAGCCCGCTCCTGCGCCCGAGGAAGAGGAGGAGCGCATGACGGATGTCGCGTTGCGGATGGTGTCCGAGGTGCCGAAGCCCGGTGTTGCCGCTGGTGGCAGACCGTCCAAGCCGCCGCCAGTGCCCGCTCCGCCACCGCGGCCGGAGCCTACCCCGGTTCCCGCTGCGGGACCGTTGGCAGACGTGGCTCCCGTCGCAGCTGCGGGCTCTGCTCGCGAATCGGCCACGCTGGCTACGGCTTCTGTCGGCGGGGTTTCGCCGTCCCCTCAGATTTGGGAAACGCCTCCGCCGTCCGCTGCCGAGCCGCTCGTGATGGATGCCCAGCGGGTGCATGCCGAGTCGACGTTTCCGCAGGCAGGTGGGAGCGAACGGGCGACCGAGCCCGGGCCGCCGGTGGTGTCGGCACCTGTTGCGACTCCCGAGACCTTGAGTGCCCAGTTGTTGAGTGGGCCTGCGGGACCCGTTGCGGAAGAGGTGTTGGGCGAAGGTTCAGTGGTGGGTCGGCTGCGTCGTGATTGGTCGCCGGTAAACGGCCGCCATCGGTGGCAGAGTTTGGGTTTGATCACTGCGCTGGCGTTGGGCGGAGGCTACTGGGTGGGGACCAGCTGGTTCCGGGGGGCTGACGTCGAGCCTGTGGCGAGGGAGGTCGCCGCACCTGCCGCGAGGACCGACCAGGGCGCCGCCGCCGCAGTCGCTGGGGTGGCGTCGGCGGGCACTCAAGCGCAGTCTCCCACCGACGAGCCCGACAAAGCGGCCGCGGCTGCGCCAGAGAACGGCGAGCTGGCGCTGGCCAAGGGCGCCGCGGACTCACCGAGTGAAGGTACGGGCGTGGAGGGCGGAGCGCGCGATGAACACCTCGCCGTGAGAAGGCCTCAGCAGGCAGAGTCCTGCGAAGCCGCGCTGGGTGAACCCTTCGTGGCGCAACCGAAAGCTCACGCTGGCAAGGGCGGTGCCTTTTGGTCGCGGTCTCGCAAGGCGCTGATGCGCGGCAAGGCGCAGAGCGCGCTGAAGTTGATGTGTCAGTCTGCGAGCTGGGATCTCGCCGGGCGTGGGACCTTCGGTCTGTCCGAGTACTACTTCAAGAGCGCCGACTTCGACCAAGCGCTGCAGTGGGCCAAACGCGTACCTGAGGGCAGCAAGCGCTACGGTGATGCGCGGACGATGATCGGCGACGTGTACAACCAACTGGGCCTCTCCGAGCGCGCTCTCGACGCCTATCTCTCGTATTGGAACTTGGACGCGTCCGAGACGGACAAGCGCGCGGAACTCGCGTCGCGCTTCGTCAACTCCGCTACTCTGGCTCGTCGAAAAGGGGACTGGTGGACGGCCGAGCGCTTCTTCCGTCGAGCACTGGTGCTCGATGCCGACAACGCGGTCGCAGCCGGAGGGCTAGCGCGCGCGTTCGCCCATTTCGAGTTGCACGAGGCGGCGGTGCATTGGGCCGAGCGCTCGCTGGAGCTGGACGCAAAGTCGACCCAGGGCGCACTCGCCCTGTGTGAGACCTGGATCGCGCGGGGGGACAAGAGCGAGGCCGAAAAAGCGCTGCGTCGGTTCGAGAAGGTGGCTCCCGGTCACCCGGGCACCCGTCTGCTCACTCGTCAGGTGGGCAAGCTGGAGTAGCGTCGTTCTCGATTTATCCCAGCCGGTTCAGCCGGTCAGTCTCGATGACTGAGGGAGTGTCAGCGTGCCAAGTGAACGACCTCTTCGTCTAACTGCTCGGGCGTCTCGATGGCGATGGGCTGTGCTGTGCCCCCAGCGACGGCAATCGCGTTGAGCAGTTGGGCTGCTTGTTCCGAGCCGGGCAAACCGAGAACGTGCGTCTCGACACCCATCGACAGCCACTTCGCGGGCAGTTCCGTCAGTAGTGCTTTTTCGGTGGCGCAGTTGGGCTCGCCGTCCGTGATCAACAGCACGTTGAAGCGTTCTTCGAGCAGACCACGTTCGCTCGCCTCGGCGATGGCCGCATCCGCCGCAATGAACGCGCTCCCCAGTGGGGTGCCACCGACCGGAGCGAGTGCGTTCGCGATCCACTCGTCGAGAAAGTCACCTGCGACGTTCCAACCGAATTGCGCCTCCGCTTCGAAGTCGGGCACGCCGCATTCGGTTTCCATCGGGAAGCGAACGGCGGCGACCTTGAGTGAGGTCCAGACCGGGGCCAGGGCCGCGTACAGGGATTGATTGGCAGCCTCCCAACGGGTCCTGCCGTCCCAATACGCTTCCATGCTACCCGAGTTGTCGAAGATGACGAGCACACTCAGGTCGTCGACGACCTCGAGTTCGACCCCGGACTGCTCCACGCCCGCCAGCCCCTCCGGGGGAACCCATTCTTCCGCCGCCACGTAGGTCGACTCGATAGGCAGGTCGGAAGCGGAGCCGAGGATGTCGGGGCCGGGAATTTCCGGGATTACCACTGGCGCTGGTTCTTCGGTGTCTTCTGCGTCAGGATCCGCGTCTTGACCATTCTGTTCGACGTCGGCGTCTTCGTCGTCCGCTGGCTTCGTGGTCGTGGTCACGGTGACGTCGACGTCGACGATGAGTTCTTCGGGTTCGTCAGCCGCTTCCTCGGCGCTCGCTTCTTCGTCTCCGTTCCGGGCGGCGTCCTCGTCGTCGTCGTCCGCAAGCTGCGCTTCTTCTGCGTCTGAGCCAGCACTTTCCGCTTCGTCGTTTGCCCCTTCGGAGGTTTTCGCTTCGCCGTCTTCAGTCTTGGAAACCGCGCTTTCGTCCATGCCTTCGTCCCCCAGATCGGTTTCGCTCATGCCGCCGCACGCAGCGAGGGTAAGTGAAACGGTAGAGACGAACGAGACCGATTTAAACGTCGAGAAGCTGAGCATGAGAACCTCCGTTGGCGCCCGCGAGTCCGTGAGCGGATGCAGGGTGTGTATCCAGAGCGTCCCGGCGTGAGCAGTCGAGGGCATTCTTTTTCCGTTCCCGCCGGGGGCTGTCCTCGAACCGGCAGGTCGGAAGCGTCCAGTTGCGCCGCGGCGGGCGCTGGTGCCATCATGGCATCGCTTTGCTCGAGCCACGCCGCTGGCTGACGCGAAGGGAGTTGCCGATGCTCAAACCGTCGTATCCGTACTACCTTGCGAACGAACCGATCGCAGCCAATCAGGACCTCGTGGTCTTGGACAAGTACAGCGGGGAGGTGGCGACCCGTGTCGCGCTGGCAGACGAGGTCACAATCGACCGTGCCATTTCGGCTGCTGCAGGAGCCGCCGAAGCAATGCGTCGCCTCAAGAGCTACGAGCGCCAAGCAGTGTTGCAGCACTGCGCGCGACGTTTCGCCGAGCGCTTCGACGAACTCGCGGAGAGTCTGTGCGTCGAAGCGGGCAAGCCGATCAAAGATAGTCGCGGCGAGGTGAGTCGCCTGATCGATACCTTCCGCATTGCGGCCGAAGAGTCCGTTCGGCAGCTCGGTGAAGTCCTGCCGCTGGACGTCAGTCAGCGCGCCGCGAACTACAGCGGCATGTGGCGGCGTGTGCCAATCGGCCCTTGTTCCTTCATTTCGCCGTTCAACTTCCCACTCAACTTGGCGGCGCACAAGGTGGCGCCGGCGTTGGCCGTGGGCTGTCCATTCGTTCTCAAGCCGGCGAGTGCGACTCCCATCGGGGCACTCATCATCGGTGAAGTACTAGCCGAGACGGACTTGCCGTCAGGTGCGTTCTCCATCCTTCCTTGTCGGCGTGATGGCGCGCGCTTGTTCACGGAGGACGAACGGCTCAAGCTTCTCAGCTTCACGGGCTCGGCGGAGGTGGGTTGGCAGCTCAAGGCGAAGGCAGGAAAGAAGAAGGTCGTGCTGGAGTTGGGAGGCAATGCGGCCTGCATAGTCGACGAGACAGCGGATCAAGACGACGCCGTAGAGCGACTCATGATCGGTGCCTTCTATCAGTCGGGACAGAGCTGCATTGGTGTTCAGCGCATTCTGATCCACTCGTCCATCTACGAGACGATGAAGGCCAAGTTGATCGCCGCCGCTTCCGAGTTGATCACCGGCGATCCAAAGGACGAACGGACGTTCATCGGCCCGATGATCTCGGAAGTCGAGGCAGTCCGGCTCGAGGGATGGATCCAGCGCGCGCTCGACGCGGGCGCGACGCTTCTGTGCGGTGGGCAGCGTCGTGGAGCACTACTGGATGCAACGCTGTTGGAAGGCGTTACGAATGATCAGCACATTCGCAACGAGGAGGCCTTCGGCCCCGTCGCCATCTTGAACTCTTTCGACGACTTCGACGAAGCATTGAAGCAGGTCAACGACAGTAGGTACGGCCTGCAGGCTGGCGTATTCACTCGGGACATTTACCGCGCCCACCGGGCTTGGGAGGAGCTGGAGGTCGGGGGCGTGGTCATTGGTGACGTGCCTTCGTGGCGCGTCGACCACATGCCCTATGGGGGCGTCAAGGATTCGGGACTCGGGCGAGAGGGCTTGCGCTGGTCGATGGAAGACATGACGGAATTGCGGCTCATGGTTCTCCGCACGCCCCAGCTCAAGCTCGGTTCCTGTGATCCGCCGCGGTCCAGCTAGCGGCTGTGGGGCTCGCCATTTCGGTGGGTAGCTGGCGTACATCGTTGTCGCGGTGGGAGGTTCGCCCCGGTCTCCGAGTGTTTGCCCACGTTCAACCACGATAATCGCCTGAGCCTCCGCTGAGTGGCCCCGTCGCGCTAGCCAAAGCTGAGCATGGAGATAGCCTAGGTCCTCGGGGGGAGTCATGGCAGAACAGTCTGCGAGAATGCCGAGGTCGGAAGTCGCCGCTGGGTCGCGCGTCGTCGCGACTCGGGTCGAAGAGCCTAGGGCGTTGACCGATCTTCTGGACGACTTGCCCGATCAGGCTGCGGTGGTCGACGACCGGGGTGTCGTCGTTTCCGTCAACCGGAGGTGGCGGCACTTCTCTCAGAATCGATGTGCGGACTGCGTGCTGGCGGAGCAAGGGGCAGACTACTTGTCCGTCCTGCGTTCGACCGAAGGAGCGCGTTCCAAAGCTCGGGCATTCGAGGGCTTGTTGCGAGGGCAGCGTCAGCACCTCGAGTGGGAATACCCGTGTCATGGCAGTCGGGCGCGGCGCTGGTTCTTGACGCGGGCAACGCGACTGCGAGGTGGGGGAGTGCTCGTCGTCCATTCCGACATCACCAGCCGGAAGCTGATGGAGATGAAGTTGCTCAGTGAAGCGCACCACGATCAGCTTACGGGCCTCTTGAATCGACGTGGGTTGGAACAGCGATGGCAGCACGACCCGTCCCAGTTTGGGGTGGGGCTGATGCTCGACTGCGACGACTTCAAGGCGGTCAACGAGCGCTTTGGGCATGCCGGAGGTGACCAGGTGCTTCGCGAGTTGGCCACTCGATTTCGCACCTTGCAGCGCCCGGGTCAACGGGTTGCGCGGGTCGGGGGAGACGAGTTCGTTTGGCTCCTGCCCGAGCACGACAATCATGCGGCGCTCGACTTCGCCGGCCGCCTGCGGCGCGCCGTGGGGGCGCGTCCTGTGAACTGCACGCTTGGGACGGCGACTGTGACGGTGAGTGTCGCCCTCGTCGCCCTGAATCCGGGGGTCACCACACTGCACGATCTACTGGAGGTGACTCACGGCACGCTGCGAGAAAGCAAGACGTCGGGCAAAAACCGTGTGTCGTGTCCGCCCGACCTCGAGTCGGGTCGCTCCTGAATGGGCGAGCACTGCCCGGTTGCAGTCGTTTTCTCGACTCCGTTCTGTATTGCTCGAATGAGCGTTCGCGAAGCGCGCTCGGTTCAAGCTTGGCATCGAGCCAGAATCGCTTGGGGCTCGGCTCTCAGCGCGGCTCGAGCTGTTGAAAGGGGAAGGCGTCCCGTGCGACACGCGGGAGGGCTTTGCCCAGCGCGTTGACCACGCGCGCGCGGTGCTCGTGGCGCGTACTGTGGGGGAGTTCGATGTGAAGCGCGGGACTGATGAAGGACAGTACGCCGAAGCGGCGCGCGTGGGTTGCGTTGTAGTGGATGGGTTCCAGGGCATCGAGGCGCACGTCGAGGGCAGATAGTCCCTGCTCCTCGAATGCTTGCGTGAGCGTGTCGTGAATGAATACCGCTTGCGAATGGGAGATGCCCACGGTCGCGATATCGACCGTGTTGGTCAGACCCGAGTGATCGTGCCCGTGGATCTCCACGTAGAACAGCACCTTCGGTGAGAGACGGCGAATGCGATGCACGTACTTGGCGTAGACTACCGCTGCGCTCTCACTGAATCGCGTCTCGGACAGACGCGCGCCCTCGGTAGGACGGTTGACGTTGATCATCGCTTTTTCGTCGCGAAACCCTTCCGCGATCAGGCAATCCCAGCGTACCTGTTCACAGAAGTCGTAGACGAGCTCTCCCGTGTTCTCGTCGTACTCACCATGCGGCGCCGCGATCAAGTAAGGCGACTCACGATTGAACATCGTGAACGTGCCGATCAGCAATTGCGGCACCTGAGGTTCCGTACAGCTTGCCGTCAGACACGAGAACGACAGAAGAAGAGCACGTGCGAAGTCGTGGAGATGCATTGTCGTCGACGAGCGCTGAAGCATGCCCGGGGTATAGTCCGTCCACGCAGCAGTGTCTTCGGCGCGCCAGCATTTCGCCGAAGCTGCGTCGGCCCTGCCCGAAAAGCGGAGCAGCGCAGAGCGCTCCAGCCGAGCTCGTTTTGGACGCTGCACCGGGACGCGCCAACCGGCGCGGAAGCTGAGCAAGCCCCGAGGGGGGCTCGCTCGACGCCACGAGCGTGCGTCTGCCGCGACGGCGGGGTACAATCACCGGCGGTGTGTGGGAAGTGGCATAGTCCGAGCGGTGCCTTGGTCGGAATTCTCTCGTCGTTGTCAGTTGCCTGTGATTCCGGCGTGGACTTCGCTGCGCCGGAGGGGGACGTGGCTTCGGGCACGGATGGCGCAGCGTCGACCGTTAATTCTCAGCCATCTGTCGATTCTGCTGAGCGCACTGACGATGCGAGCGCACCCCTGGCAGGGACGCCCGAGCGTCCGGCGACAGTGCCGAGCGGGTCGGTCGAGAGCGACGCTGGCGCCGCGACTGAGCCACGAGCTCCACTCCCGGGGCGCCAAAGTGCCGATGCCGGCGCGGACGCCGGGAACGTCGAGGATGCGGGCATCGGATGCAGTGGCTGTGTCGAGAGCCACGAAGCGGAGCCCGGGCTCGTTGAGACGATCGAGGACCCGCAATGTGGACCTCTTGTCGTGCTCGAGGTGACACGCTTCGCGGCCACCCCGGAGCTACGGGCAAGCTCGGAAGGCTTCTACATCTACGTGCGTCCACATCTGGACGACGCGCCCCAGGTTGCCTACCGAGCGGTCTTGGTCGCCGGTGAGGTGTTGCCCACGTGGGCGACGGTCGGTGCCACCTCTCTCGCTCACATCTTGATCACGCTGAACGATGACGCGCCCGCACCCGCAAGTTTTTCGAGTGCCGTGTATCTCGTTGGGCCCGTCGACGATTGCCCGCTGGCTCTCGTCCCGTTCGAGGTTTACGTTACCGACTGAGTCGAGTGCGAGTCGAGCTTTTCAGCTCTATCTGGCAATCGAGATGTTGAACATGGGAGTGCCGATCACACCCCACATGCGGACCCAGAGGGGCAGGTACATTTCGGTACCGCGTGCGGTGGTGATGTCTCCGAGGTCGAGCACGTGACGCCAGCCGAACCACTCTTTGAGCACGGTGCCTTCGACGGTCCGCTTGGCCTCTTCGTCGTTGCCGCACATGAAGAGCGTGTGATCGCCGGGAACCGTCGCAGGTTCGATCATGACGGGCGCGCTCACCGTATTGAGGGTCTTGACCACCTTGGTATCGGGGAAGGCCGCTTGGATCTGTTCGCCGAGCGAGGTGTCGTTGCAGATGCTCAAACGCGGCGGCATGCCCTTGGAGAAGTCCAGCGGATTGGAGATGTCGATCAGGATCTTGTTCGCCAGGTTCTCCTTTCCAGCAACCTCGAGCGCTTCCAACGAAGCGACCCCTGCGGTGCAGTTGAACACCAATTCGGCTGCCGCGGTGGCGACGGCGAAGGTCTCAACGTGCGCCTTTTCTTTCGCGGGCAACCCGTCGCGCCAGGTCTTGCCCTTGGCGTTGTTGGCGGAGCGTGAGCCTAGCCAAACCTCATGTCCCAAGGACACGAGCTTCGTGCCGAGCGTCGTTCCGACCATGCCTGTACCCAAGATTGCTACTTTCATGATTTCCCACCTTCCTCGGGAAAGCTCTGGCCTTCCCTCGATGTGACGTGACCAGCGTAGTCTATTGCTGACGCACGATTTGTGTAGCCGCGAGCTGGTTGTTATTTTGATGAAATTTTGTCATCAATACTCCGGCATGTCGGATCCGTTTTCGGGAGTGGAGGCCTTCGTGGCCACGGCGACTCAGCGCAGTTTTCGTGGTGCGGCGGAGGAATTGGGGGTGACGAGCCCCGCCGTGAGCAAGGCCGTCTCGCGCTTGGAAGACGAGCTCGGTGTACGTCTGCTGGACCGCACCACGCGGCGAGTGGAGCTGACGGCAGCAGGCCGTCTATTCGTTTCGCATTGCGAGGAGGCCCTGATGCAGATGCGTGTCGCTCGTCATCGCATCGAGCAGGCGCGCGTGGGGGCAACGGGCGATTTGGTCGTGGCGCTGCCGTTCATCCTGGGGCCGTCGTTCTTGAAGCATCTCCCACAGTTCGTGCAGCGCTACCCGGGGTTGCAGGTCCGACTGACGTTCAGCGATCGAATGACTCGCATGGTCGACGAGCAAATCGACGTGGCGTTGCGCATCGGTCCTCTCGGCAACACGACCGCCATCAGCCGCAAACTGATGAGCACCCGTTGGTTGACGGTGGCCTCCCCGGGCTACCTGGCGCGCCGCGGTGCGCCGAGGACCATCGAAGAACTCGCGGTGCACGATTGTGCAGCTTACCGCTCGCCACGGGGAGTGGTGGTGGATTGGGAGTTCGCCAGCCTGTCGGGGGCTGGGAGCAAGCGACGCGTCAGCGTCGAGCCGCGTATCGTTCTCGATCAAGGCCAGCTCTTGGTCGACGCTGCCGTCGCGGGGGCTGGGCTCGTCCACGTGATGGACTTCATGGTGCGCGAGGAACTCGAGAAGGGGAGCTTGGTCTGCGTGTTGTCGGATCTGGAGTGTGCTGGGCCGGCGCTACACGCGCTGTGCAAGCCAGGACACCAGAAGCTCCCCAAGGTGCGGGCGATGTTCGATTTCGTGCGCGACGAATACGCGACCCTGGCGCGTTCCCGCCGCTAGTCGGCGATGCGGGCGCCTGTCGCGTCGTTCACTCCGTCGGGAAGCCGTACACGCGGAGTTGGGTGGGGGGTGGTATATCGGCGCGAGGCATGTCTCGGTTCGAGTCCAACGATTCCCAGCGCAGCAAATAGCGATGAGTCGCGTCCGCGTCCTCGGTCCAGTCTTCGACCCAGCGAGCGTGCATGCCGGGAGTGCTCGACTCCACCTCGTCGAGCTCTTGTGGGTAAGGCAGGGGCGGGTCGATGGTTTCCACCGCCTCCAATGTATCGGGATCGAGACGGAACGCGCCCCAACCGCCGTACTGGGCGTGATACCAAGTCTGCGTCAGCGTGCCGTCGGCGCTGACCTCGGGGGCATCGAGTTCGATCTCGAACACCAGCGTGCCGTTGCCGCCGAAGTCCCAGCGGTAGTCCCAGTTGGACGTCTGGTGCACGACCCAGTTGCCGCCTTCCAAGCGGGCGTTGTAGAGCTGCGTGTTACCCGCACCATCGAACTTGTGGTACGCGACGATGGGGCGGTTCTCTTGGTCGAAGCCCACCTTGGTGTTGTTGTTGATCATGCCGCCGCCAGAGGGCACCGGGTCGACGATGTCGCCTGTGCTCAGACGGATCGGTAGCTGCAACGGAGAGCCCACGCCCGTCTCCCACTGCGTCAGATTGCGAGTGCGAGCGTAGGAGATGTCGTGGTTGGTGGACGCGTCCGGCGTGTCTCGCCAAACCCACACCAAGTGCCAGTATCCTTCCGGACCTTGGATCGGACCAACGGGGTAGGCATTGCGTTGCCCTTCTCCGTCGGTCAAGGGCGTGTCGAGTAGGCGACTCCAGCGGCTGGAGCCGACGTCGTAGGCATTGAAGATGTGGTCGCCGTTGCCGCTGCCACCATCGCGATAGGCGAACACCAAGTTGCCTTCAGGGCCGCGGAAGAACTCCGGATAGGTGCAGCTCCCCTCGTTGCTGCCCACCATCGAGCCCACTTGTTCGAAGGTCGATACGTCGTAGGGCTCAGTGGTGCGGAAGTAGATCAGCGGCACGTTGTGCATGTTGCCCGAGACGTGCACGTGCCCCTCCTCGTCCGTGGCCATGGCGATGTAGTTGTGACTGTCCCACCCCACGCTGGTCGGCAGGGTCTGCATGTTCCACGTTTCTTCGTCCAAGCGTCGGGAAGCGGCGACCATGCGCTGATTCGCGTCGTAGTAGGCAACGAATTGCCAATCGCCGTCCGTCACGAGCGCGAAGGGCACCGGGTGTCCCGACCACGCTGGCGCGACGTCGAGCACGATGGGTTCGGTGTTCACCACGGGGTCGTCGACCGGGGCAGGTTCCACGGGTGCCGGCTCTTCTGGAGTGGTGGGTTCGGCGCCAGTGGCTACGGGAGGTGGCTCCTCGGCGGGTAGCGGATCGTTGACTGCTTGCCCAGGCGTCTCGGCGGGTGCGGGCGAGCTGGGTGCCGCTGCGCCGTCCGTCGCGCTCGGTGCGGGATCGGTTTCCGTGGCCACTCCGGGAGCGGCAGTGCCCGCGGCGGGTGGGCTCGAGCCCGGCGCTCCGGGTGGCTGCGCCGGTTGACCTTGGGATGGGGCGGCATTCGACCCCATTCCGGCATTCGTCGGTAGTGTCGAGGTCCCAGCGGCGCTCGACGATTCGGATAGCGGCGCCTCGGGCATCATTTGTTCCAAGCCGTCCGACCCTTGGCAGCCCATCACGACGAGCAAGCAATTCCAGTGAAGCCAACGCACGTGCCTAGCATGCAAGTTTTGGGAAGGACTCGCACCTATCGTGAAGTTCCTGGCTGCGATAAACGGTGGAGCGTCGCCTCGTGGCACCCCGCTCTGGAGCACCATTTGCGATTTCTCCCCTGAAAAACCGCAGCCTCGCTCCAAATCGAGCGGGGGCGGTGATTCGTCCGGCCACAATTGGCTATCGGTCACCGCCCCAGCCCCTCGACCAATTGGCGCCGAAGGGCTGGTAGGGCACTCTGCAGGCGCCGGGCCTTCAGAGGCTGGGCACCGATTACGGAAGCAGGTCCGCCTCCACGGCCAGTGACTCGAGCACACCCTCCAGTGCTTCGATGTCTTCGGTCGTGATGGCTTGGAAGGTGAGGTGCACGGTGTGATCACCTGCCGCAAGCACCATCTGAGTGATGACGCTATCGTCGCCAGGGCAGCCAGAGTAGAGCTCGTAGGTCCCTTCGTACTCGCCCAAGGACAGCGACTCCCGTTCCGTCGTGGTGTCGCACTCGGACTCGAAGCTGTAGTAGTCGAGAACCTCGTCGGGTGAGGCGCTGGTGCTTGCCCAGGCGGTGAGCATCAAGCCAGCGGCGTCGTAGCGTGTGTTGAACGCTTCTTCGTCGGGAGCCACGACCAGGGCGTGACCCGGGTAGTCGTCGTAGCGTGTTTGAGTGTAGGAGCCGACTTCGTTCCACGTCGAAGGAACGCGTACGCTGAGGCTGCCCGTCGTGTGCGTCGCGAGTAGGGTCGTTCCGGGGGTGGCTGGCGTCATCGTAGCCATCGTCGAATCCCCCTCGGTGACGGTGATGACGGCTCCACTCTCGACCACCTCCATGGTCCGCCCGTTGAGCTGTCCTTCGAGCACTTCTGCCGTCGACCAACGCACCAAGCGTACGTCGATGGTTGCTCCTTCGCCGTGGGACCGAAGGATGTCGCAGTAGTCCTCCATCGTGACGATGCCTCGCTCATCGGGGACTAGCGGCAGATTGCCGAAGTGGGTGATCAAGTCACCTGGTTCGATGCCGGCGCGGTCCGCCGGAGACCCCGCCTGGACGGCGAATACCCAGATGCCCGAGAGTTGCTCGTCACCCACGGCGGTGCCGGTCAGTCCGACGGAGTGCACGTCGCGTCCTTCGAGCAACTGCTGCACGATGCTCTGCGCCTCGTTCTCACCGATGGCGTAGTACTGATCCAACGACGTGCCCGCGTAGTTGATGCCCAGCACCTCGTAGTCACTGCTCAGGAGCGGTCCGCCGGAGCTTCCGGGGTTGATCGTCGCGGTGTGCTCGACCACATCGTCCACCGAAGCCCAAGCCGTGTGGGCGGCGGTGGAACCTTTGGAGACGATGCCGCTGGTCAGAGTGATGTCACCTCCGAGTGGATACCCGACGGCCAACACCTCGGTTCCCAACTCCGTGGGCTCCCCGCTCCAATCCAAGTAGGCAAACTCCCCTTCGTCGCCGTCGATCTTCAACAGCGCGAGGTCGGAACACTCGGCGCGCGCGACGACCTGAGCATTGCGCTCGCGTTCCTCTCCTGGAAACATTGCCCTCAGCAACGTGGCACCCGACACCACGTGGGCGTTGGTCAGGGCGTAGCCGCCAGCGTCGATCAAGAAGCCCGTGCCGCCAGTGACGGAAGTGTTCTCGGAGGACAGCGGTGTGGCAAAGGTTCCGGTGGCTTCGATGCGGAACACCGTGCGTTCGATCAACTCCTGCGGTGACAGGCCGGCGACTGGATCCGCGTTGCCGTCTTCGCCACTACTGTCGTCGTTCGAACCGGCAACGTCGGCCCGCTCGAGCTCCGCGCCTGCCAGGTCGATGTCGTCTGCGTCGATCGCGCCCTTGCCTCCGCCGTCGTCGTTGGCTTCTGCCACATCGACGTCTGCTGACGGCATGGCGCTTTGGTCCCCCGCGACTTGGGGGGGCTCATTCGCTTGCGTGTCCTTCGGCTCCGAGTCGTCGGAGCCGCTTTGCTCCGCGTCGTCCGCGTCGGCTCGTTCCGAATCTTCGGGGTCGCGCTGAGCTCCGTCCTGCTTCGAGGCGCTCCCCTGTTCCGACTGTGGGGCATTCCACTGTCCGTCGGCTCCTCCGGAGCAGGCGCCGAGCAGTAGCGCACCCAGACTGATGATGACTTCGATGGATGTGTTCGTTTTCATGATCTCTCCTCGCACTGGCATGGCTTCGTGGGGTCGAGCGAAGGCGCCCATCGTGGGCGACATCCGCGGGTTGACGTTGGGGGACGGCTTTGGCGTCCACCCGCGTCTCGACCGAGCCAGCAGTGCGGTTGCGCAGAAATGCGCAAGGCGAGATCACTTCTGCTTTGCGGGCTTCTTCTTCTCGTAGCCGGCGGCCTGGAAGACGGCGTTGACCTCGTCCAGGCGAGCCTCGACCAGCTCGATTTCGGCTTCAGTCAGCGCGTAGCCCGCCTGACTTGCCGTCTGGCGGAGCTCCCGGCCCTTGCCGTCTCGCTCCTCCAGCTTCTCCAGGGTCAGTTCGCTTTGCCGGAGCTTGCGCTCGAGTTCCTTCTTCGCGTCGCCCTCGGCATTGGCGACCTCTTTTTCCAGCTTCTCCCGTTCGGCCTTCACCTTGTTCGTCGCGTCGGCCATGCCCTTTTCCAGTTCGAGGCGGGCTCGGGCGTCGTTGATCTTCACGAAGTCCGTGTAGAATTGAGTGATGCGCGTATCGTGGCTCTCGAAGAAGGACATGTAGTCCGATAGGCCCGCCACCGAAGTCGCGAGTTGGGAGAAGTCGTTGGCGTTTGGATCCGGCGTCCACTTCACCTTGGCCTCTTTCGAGAACTCCTTCAGGCTTGGAATCACCTCCAGTACCTTCGAGATCCGCTCTTCGGTCAACGGCGCCTTGACGTCCTCTTCCAGGTGCGTGCCGATGGATCGAGCGGCGCTCAGCCCACCCACCAGCTCGCTGACCGTGTCACATCCCGCCAGACTCAAAGCCAGCGACAATACGATTGTTGTCCTCCACATGGGCGGAGACTAACACGGAGGTGACGCCGCGCGCCACCGCCCTCACCGGCTCACGTCCGGCACGCGGCTCTTGCACGTCGAGCTACACCGACTGCTGCCTTGGGGGCCCTCGTCGCATTGCTCGCCGGCCTCTTTTTGGACCACGCGGTCTCCACAACGCGGACCCAGTTGGCAGCCGGGGGCGCATTGTCCATAGCCACCGTCGTTGTCTTCGTCGTCGCACTGCTCGCCGTTCTGCACGACGCCGTCACCACAGCGCGGCCCCAGCACGCAACCCGGTGCGCACTCGCCGTAGCCGCCGTCGTTCTTGCCGTCGTCGCACTGCTCGCCCTGGCTCGATTGGCGCTCTCCGTCGCCACAGCGTGGAGGCAGCGTGCAGTCTTCGTTGCACGTGCCGTACTCGCCGGTGTTGTCTTCCGGCCCGAGGTCACATTGTTCGGGGCCGTTGCGCACGCCATCACCGCAGCGAGGTGCTGGTTGACAGTCGAAACCGCACTGTCTCCCGTAGCCTCCGTTCTGTAGGCCCGCGTCGCAGACCTCGCCGTTTGCTGCGTCGAGCTTTCCGTCACCACAGTAGGGACCCAGTTGGCAGGTTTCGTTGCAGCCACCGTAGCCGCCGGTGTTGTTCGCCGCGCCGAGGTCGCACCATTCGAAGCCGGGTTGCAGCACGCCGTCCCCACAGCTCGGCGGCGTTTCGCAGCCCGGCGCGCATCCGCCGGGCTTGGCGTAGAAGTCGATGTTGACGCCGTTGTCGCAGTCTTCCTCCGGGTGAACTTGGCCGTCACCACAGAAGGGGCCTGGTTGGCATGTGGGTGAACAGCCGCCGTAGCTGTCGTCGTTGCCGTCGTCTCCTTCGTCACACCATTCGAAACCCACGTCCAGGTTGCCGTCGCCGCAGCGGGGCCCCCACACGCAGCCTTCGGCGCATCGACCGTAGCCGCCGATGTTCAAGCCATCGTCGCACTCTTCACCCGTCTGCACAATGCGGTCACCGCAGCGTGCAGGCCAGGTGCAGTCCGGGTTGCAGGTGTCGTACTCTCCGGTGTTGTTCTCCTCGCCGAGATCGCATTGCTCCGGGCCGTTGCGCACGCCATCGCCGCAGCGGGGTGCGGGCCGGCAGTCGTAGCCGCAGGGGCGGTCGTAGCCACCGTTTTCGCTGCCCGCGTCGCAAACCTCGTCGCCTTCGTCGAGAGTGCCGTCGCCGCAGAACGGACCCCAAGTGCAATCGGGGTTGCAGCCGTCGTAGCCACCCACGTTGTTTGTCGTGCCGAGGTCGCAGTCTTCGTAGGCACTCTGCACGATGCCATCACCGCAGGATCCCGGGAGTTCACAGCCTGGCGCGCAGGCGTTGGCGCTACCGTCTTCGTATTGAGAAATGTTGAGGCCGTTGTCGCATGCCTCGGGTCCGTTTTCGATGTCGTCGCCGCAGAACTCACGGGACAAGCACTCGACGCAGGCGCCGTAGACAGCGTCGTCGCTGCTGACGTTGGCGTCCCCGTCGTCGCAGACCTCGCCGCGTCGCAGCTCGCCGTCGCCACAGATGGGAGAGCAGTAGGAGCGCGGAGCGATGAAACCCTGAAGCGTCAGCAGGAAGTTCGAGGCGCTGAGATGCCGCTCGGCGTGGAAGAGTACGATCTCGTAGACGCCACCCTTGGTGATGCCGAAGCGGTCGTCGGTGTCATCGGCTCGCTCCGCGGCGCTGTAGTCGTTGCCGGTGCAGGTTGGCAGCGTGCCCACTCCGCTACAGCCGCCTCCAAAGTCGGCTTGATGCAATGAGCAGTCGGAGTCTTCATCGCCCAAAACGACTCGACCCGCCATCGCACAGTGAACGCCACCCACGTCGACCGCGAGTCGGCCGTTGATGAACACCCACACGTCGTCGTCCCCGCGGAAGGTGAGGGTTTCACCCCCTTGGTACTGGAAGAAGTACCGCAGCTCGGAGGTGAAGTGGTAGTTCTTGCCGCCACATGTGCCGTCGCAGCAGCCGGTGCTGAAGCCCTCTCCGGTGCAGGAATCTCCGAAGCCTTGGCCATCGATGGGAAAGAAGCCGCCGCGCCCGTCCGTGTCGAAGTCGGAGCTGTCGTATTCGTAGACATCCGAACCGGCGCCGCCCACTTGATTGAGCGTCAAGGTACCCGGGAGCACCTCGACGTCGATGTCGATGCTGTCGTTCGGATCGTCCGCGCGATACCACTGCCAAAAGCTCTGGGGGCTGTCGATGGACCCGAAGTCGGAATCGTTGGGATTATTGTCGAGGTTGGCGAGCACTGGCTTTCGGTCACTGTCGAGCTGTCCGCAGGTGTCGAAGTTGGTCGGGGTGCATGGTTCGCCCACGATGCCGCTCTGGGTGGAGTTGACATTCTGGAAGTCGGGGTGGCCGCCGCTCGCCGAGCTGGCTTTGACGTCGCGGAAGGTGACTGCCATCGTGACCTCGGCGGGGTAGTCGACGAAGTCGTTGCACTCGAAGCCCGACTCCACCTCGCAAGAGCTGGAGCAGCCGTCCCCATCGTTCACGTTGCCGTCGTCGCAAGCTTCACCGCCCGTGACCAGGCCGTCACCGCAAGCCAGCTGGGCCTGTCCTTGGGCGTCGAAGGTGGGCTCCGTTTGACAGGTCGGACCACAACCATCGCCGGCGACCGTGTTGCCGTCATCGCAGCCTTCGTCTCCTTCTACGTCGCCATTGCCGCAGGTCGATGCCGTGCAGGCCCCGCCCGCTGGCGGGCAGTCGTAGCCCGCTTCGCGCAGGCAGCCAGCACCACAGCCGTCGCCGCTGGCCTTGTTCGAGTCGTCGCACTCCTCGTAGCCGGTGATCACTCCATCTCCGCAGCTCGGAAAGCAGTCCTCGCCGGGCACGGGACAGACGTAGCCCGTGTCCACCTCGCACGCGGTGCAGCCGTCATCGTCGACGTCGTTGCCGTCGTCGCACTGTTCGCCAGGAGCGCGTATGCCGTCCCCGCAGACGATCAAGCTGCAGGGGACGTTCGCTGCCGGACAGAAGTACCCTACTGTCACTGCGCAGGTGGCGTCACAGCCGTCCGTGTCCACCTCGTTGCCGTCATCGCACTGTTCACCGCGCGAGAGCACGCCGTTGCCGCAACGGGCCTCCAGCACGCAGGGTTCGCCGGGGCGGATGCAGAGGAAGCCGTCTTCGACCGCTGAGCAATCCGCGGCGCAGCCGTCACCATCGACCTCGTTGCCATCATCGCAAGGCTCCGTCCCCTCGACAATGCCATTGCCGCAGCTCACGAGCGGCGTACAGGGTGCTCCCACCATGCTGCAGTCGTAGTCCTCGTCCCATACGGTGCAATCACCGCTGCAGCCATCTCCGTCTGTGGCGTTGCCGTCGTCGCACGCTTCGAAACCTTCGATGGAGCTGTTTCCGCAAGTCAATTGGGCGTTGCATGGGCCCCCATCGGGTGGGCAATCGAAGAAGGCCTCCGTCTGGCAGGCGACGTTGCAGCCGTCACCACCGGTGCGGTTTCCGTCGTCGCACTGCTCACTACCCAACACCGTGCCGTCGCCACACTCCGGAATGCAAGCGCTGCCCGGGGGGCAGATCCAGCCGGGCTCGAATTGGCACATCGAGCAACCATCGCCGGAAACCTCGTTACCATCGTCGCACTCTTCGGTCGGCGTGCGCTCGCCGTCACCGCAGAGCTCTTGGATGCAGGAGTCGGCTCCTTGGGAGAAGCAGAAGAAGCCGGGCTCGACCTCGCACGTCGCAGAGCAGCCATCGCCGGACGCTTCGTTGCCATCGTCGCACTCTTCGCCGGGATTGATCACCCCTTCCCCACACCGGGGCTCGAGCAAGCAAGGTTCGCCGGGGCGCAAGCAGATCCACCCAGCTTCTACGGATTGGCAATCGTCGTCACAGCCACCGGCTTGTCCACCGTCGTCGCACGCCTCGTCCCCAGTCACGACTCCATCGCCGCACACGACCAAGTTGATGCAGGGCTCACCGGGGGTGGCGCATTCGTAGTCGAGGTCCCGTGATTGGCAGTCCGCGGAGCAACCATCGCCATCTTCGGTGTTGCCATCGTCGCACACCTCCGCGCCTTCCAGCTCTCCGTTGCCGCACTCGATGGTCGAGCTGCACTTGCCGCCGGACGGAGGACACTCGTAGTTGGGTTCGACCTGGCAGGCACCCGAGCAGCCGTCCCCCGGTGAGGAGTTGCCGTCGTCACACGCTTCACCGGGATCCACTTCGCCGTCGCCACACGCTGGTCCCGCGTCGCCGATGATGTCGGCGCAGCCATCGTTCGCGCATGGGTCTCTCTCGTCGATGTCCTCTGGATCGCCCGTAATCAGTTCACCGACTGCGAAACTTCCGGAGTCGACGCGTCGGGCGTCCAGGCCCGCGTCTGCGCCCTCGCCGTCCATTCCCTTTTCATCGTCCGAGCGCAGGGTGGGGCTGTCACCACAGGCCGCAAGCAGGAGAGCGGTCGCACTGAACCAAACCAGAGATGTCTTCATGTTCGTCTTGGAACCTCGAGCAGGGGTAGGAGAACGCCCCGTAGGAGCGCCCGCTCTGACCCCACCGCATCGAGCGGTGCTTAGTGGGTGAAGCGGTCCCAAATTTTGACATGAAGTTTGGTGAGTGTTCGAACCTGTTTTGTGGACGATCCGTTCGGGTGGTAGCGGCTCCCTAAAGTGAACGCTGCTGTGTCACTCCGCTACGTGTTTACTCGTGGCGCGTTGTTCGTGTGGTGCGCGCAGCGGTTGGGGTCCGCGAGCGACCCCAGCCGTTCCTGCCCTACCTACTTGGCCGTACCGGTGCTGCCGCACTTGTTCGGCTCGTTCAGACCACAGGTCTCTCCGGCACCACAGGGGCCACAGTCCAGTAGACCGCCGCAACCGTTGGCGACAGCGCCACATTCCGCACCGAGGTCCATGCAGGTGTCTGGAACACACGGCGGGGGGTCGCCACACTTGAAGGCCTCTTCGATGCCGCAGACCTTGCCCGGCGGGCACTCGCCGCAGTCGACGGTGTCTCCGCAGCCATCGCCAATCAGTCCGCACTCGGCGGCGGCTTGGCCGCATGTCATCGGCTTGCAATTGCCTGGGGGGCCACATTGGTTTGCTGCTTGCACGCCGCAGGTCTCACCGCTCGGACAGTCGCCGCACTCGATGATGTTGCCGCAGCCATCGCCGATGGCGCCACACTCTGCGCCTGCGTCTTGACAGCTGCGGGGCTGACAGCCCGAGCACGTGTTGTTCTGGCAGACTTGTCCGGCCGGGCACTGTCCGCAGTCGACGGCACCGCCGCAACCATCGCCGATCCAGCCGCACTCGGCACTCAAGTCGTTGCACTCGAGTGCTGGGCAATTCGGAACGCCGCAGACGTTGGGCTGCCCTCCGCCGCCGCAGACCTCGGGCAGCGTGCATGTCCCACAGCTGGCGGTGCCATCGCAACCGTCGCTGACGACGCCGCATTCCAGTTCCGCCGGGCAGGCCTGAGGCACGCACGTCTGGTCGCTGCAGAGTCCGGCGATGCAGGTCAGCGACCCGTCACAACCTGGACACTCGTGCACACCGCCGCAGCCGTCACTGGCGAAGCCGCACACACCGTCGCAAGCGTCGGCGATGTCGTTCGGAGTGCAAGTGATCGTGCATTGATTGGCCGTGACCAGACCGCAGGCCTGACCCTCGGGGCACACGCCGCAGTTGAGCGTGCCACCGCAGCCGTCGGCGATGATGCCGCAGGTGGCGCCTTCGTCGGCACAGGTCGTGGGCACACACTCTGGAATGCCGCACAGACCGCCGGATTGGCAGGTCACTCCGTCTGGGCAGGTGCAGCTGATGATGCCACCGCAGCCATTCGGCAGGTTACCGCAGCGTCCGGTGCAGTCGGTCACCGGAGTGCAGGGCGGTGGCTCGGGCTCGCCGGTGGTCACGCATGACCCCAGGTCGAACAACATGTAGAGAAGTACTTTCTCTTGGTCCGTCAAGTCTGCGGGCAGACCTTCGGTGCCGTCGCAGTGATCGGGAAAGATCGAGTCTGCGAATGCGCTGAAGTCGCCGCCAGAAGAGACGTGGAAGGCGCTGAACGCGACGCGTCCGCAGATCGCCTCCTCGGGAGCGCCGTACGGCGTGTTGAATGCGTACTGTTGAACGGAAGTCTCGCTACCCCCCATCTCGCGGTAGATGAACTCCTCGGAGCCGGCACCGACGGAGAGCGCAGAGTCGCGCGGGTCGATGATGTCGATCTCGTAGTCGCCGCCGTTTTCCGTCGCCGCGCCCTCGTTGACGAGCCAATCGGCGAAGTTTTGGATCTTGGCGTCGTTCGCGTTGGGGCGGCCGACGGAGACGAGCCCGGTCTCGAGGGTCAGATTGTAGGGCGCGTTCGTGTCCCACGTGGCCGAAGGCGCCAAGCCGGTGTTGTAGGGGTCGTCCGGATCGTAGGCGGCGTTGCCGTTGTCTTGGATCCACTTGTAGCTGTAGTGACTGGCGAACATGCGGCCGCCACGGTTGACGTACTCCCTAATTCGCGGGTCCGACTGATCGTAGTCTGGGTAACCTCCGCCCTGGCAATCGAAGACGAGCATGTCGTAGCTCATGATTCGGTCCATGTCCGTGTGCAGGTCGTCCTCGTCGGTAGCCCCGGTGCTCATGCGAGCGCCGTCGTATCCGTACAGGTGGATACGCGCCGGCGACTCACCGGTGTCGCCAGGCTCCGAGAACTCGCTGGTGGCAATGCCCATCTTTTCGAAGACGCACTCCATGGCGTCGATTTCGCCGGTCGTAATCGCGATGCGGGGAATGTTGACCATCAAACCGTCGCTCATGTCGCGCGGCAAGCGGGTGTCGAGTTCGCCCACCGCGACGTCGGTGCACTCGTTGCCACTGGCGATAGTGTACTTGATGGCGCGCCGGAATTTGCCGATCTTGACGACGAGCACGAACTCGCGGTCGACGGGGATGTTGCCTTCCAGCGTGTAATTGCCCAGAGGGTCGGTGGTGGCGCCAACCAGCACCGGACCCAAATCCTGATCCGCACAACGGTCACACGCAGTACCGCCAGAGGGAATGCCAGAGTCGATGTCGGGCAGCACCGTTTCGTCGTCCGTCTGCAGGATGTACACGAAGGCGTTGGGCACGCCGACCTGGTTGGCGGTATTGCCGTCGGTACGTCCCGGCGTGATTACCCGGCCTGTTAGACGCGTCTCTTGAGCGGCTGCGCTGCAGTCGGGGATGCTATCACATACTTCACAACTCGCGCCGGGGCCCGTGCCACCGCTCAAGCACACGGCGGGTCCGTCGATGCCACCGACGCAGGTTTCCGTCGCGCCGTCGCAAGACAAGCCCTCGGCCGAACAATCGTAGACGTTGCCGCATTCGTCCAAGGCGAAACCGCATTCGAAGCCGAGGGCAGCGCAGGTCGTGGCCTCACATTCAGGGGCGCCGGGAGGCGGGTCACACTGGAACGCCTGAACGACGCCACAGTATTCGCCGTCAGGGCAGGGGCCGTTGAGGGCGCCGCAGTCGATCATGTTGGCCGCCTCCGAGCCGCAGCCGTCGAAGACGATGCCGCACTCGCGGTCCGCACAAGCTGCGTCCGGTGTCAGTGGCACACACTCCACCGGCGGTTGCACGTCGCACTGGAATGCCTCCAGCACACCGCACGTCTCCCCGTCAGGGCAGGCGCCACAGTCGTAGCTCCCGCCGCAGCCATCGCTGACGAGGCCGCACTCGTTGCCTTCACAGGCCGTGGTTTGTGGCGTGGGTTCGCATGGTGGTCCGCAGGCACCATTGCGGCAGACTTCGCCAGCTTGGCAGGCGCCGCAGACGTGGCTTCCGGCGCAACCATCGCTCACCGCACCGCATTCGCGCGTGCCGCAGGCAGCCGCTTCCGTCGTTGGTACGCAAGCGTCTTCGGCCGAACCACAGACGTTGACGACGCCGCCAGCGCCGCAGGCTTCGCCGTCCGCGCAGCCGGGGCACTCGATCAGGCCTCCGTCGACCTCCGCGCCGCAGCCGTTGGAGACGAAGCCACACTTGCCTTCGCACGCTTCTGCGACGGTCAAGGGCGTGCAGTCTGCGGGGTCACCGCATTTGTCGGGTCCACCAAGGCCGCAGAACTGTCCGTCGGGGCAGCCGCCGGTTTCTGCGTCGCAATCCAGCATGCCACCGCAGCCGTCCCCGATCTGGCCGCATTCGGCGCCCACCCCCTCACAGCTTTCGATCGCTGCTTCGCATGCACCACCGGCGCTCGCGTTGCCGCATTGGAACGCCTCGTCGACGCCACAGGCCTCACCATCGCCGCAGGAGCCGCAGTCGTGACCCCCCCCGCAACCGTCTCCCGTGGTGCCGCATTCTTTGCCGTCGCAGGCTTCCTTCTTCGTCAACGGCTCGCAGATGTCGTCCGGGTTGGTGCAGACGTTGTGCTCCAGGATACCGCACTCTTCATCCGCGTTGCACTCACCGCAGTCGAGTAGCCCGCCACAACCGTCGGAGGCCGCACCGCAATCAGCACCGAGGTCGTCACAGTCGACGGGCTTGCACTCTTCTTCGGAGTCGTCGATGAATTGCTGCTGTCCGTCCTCGCCGAAACCGCCGTCGGGCAGCTTGGGGCCGACGCCGCTGTCGCCTTCGTTCTCCTCGGCGTCGTCGTTGCTCGCGCTTTGATCGTCGCTGCCGACGGTAGGAGAGCTACCGCACGCGGTGAAGACCGCGGGCAGGGCAACGATGGCAATCTGGATCAGCAAACGCTTCATTCAATGGGTCCTTCGATGAGAGTCTTGGTGGGTGCAAGCCTTGCGCGAACGCAGTTTCGATCATGAAGGGGTGACGCGGCGTGTCGACCGATCCGCTGTTGGTTTGACTGTGGCTGTTATTGTTGTGGGTTATCGATGAAGGCCTCAGTGTCAGGGTGAAACGTTTTGCGGCCGGTTACGTGTGGTGTGTGTGGTGGGAACCTCCGTTGCTGTAGGTGCATGCGGAGAACGTCAGCCGTTCCGGATTGAACAGCGTCGTGCGCCAGCTCTGCTGAGCGTGGACTGTATGCGCATTTCGTGCTCCGAATCTGAAGGAGCGTTTCAGATGAACATGAAGGTCGCGTGAGAGTCATAGAACTCGGGCACCCCCCCCACCAACGCGCGTCCACGCTTTGCTGTGGTGGGTTCCGTCGTCGCGCGCGGGGGACTGTCGCATTTCCATGTCAGCTGGGAGGCGTTCCGTGGAGGCTGAAAGTGCTGCCCACCAGCCAGCGATGGAGCGCCGAACGCAGCCCGAAACGATACTTCGGCGACTTTGGAACAGCTTCACCGCCTATCTTGATCACGCGGCCGGACGTGCCCGTCCGTGCCAAAGCAGAGTGCGCTTGGAAGCCCGCCCGAGCCGTTCTACTGTGGTCGCGTTTCGCACATCTGGAGGACGTGAATGAGAAGCTTACTGGTTGCACTGTGCTTGGTGGTCGTCGGTTGCGGGTACTCGGAGGACGAGTGGCAGGCGCAGCTCGCCAGGTATGGTGAGCTCGAGGCTGAGCACGCCAACGAGAAGAAGACCCACGCCGCGACGCAAGAGGAGCTCGCTGCCTCCCAGGCTCGAGTGCAAGAGCTGTTGGCCCGACTGCAAGAGATGGGGGTCGACGTCGACAACCTGACCTCGAAGTTGCAAGAGGAAGGCACGGAGAAGGAGCGCCTGGCTGCCGATCTGGAGCAGATGCAGCGGGCGTTGGAGGAGTACAAGCGGCGCGCGGCCCAGCTCGAGCGTATCAAGCGTCGCTTCGAGCTCTTGCGCAACAAGCTCCAGAAGTTGACCAACCTCGGGCTCAAGGTTTCCATCCGTCACAACCGTATGGTGATTTCGCTGCCGGGTGACGTGCTCTTTGCGAGCGGCAAGGACGAGCTGCGAGAGGAGGGCATTCACGTCATTCAGGCCGTCGCCGAAGTGATTCGCACCGACAAGCAGCTCAGCTCCAGGTACTTCCAGATCGCTGGGCACACCGACAACAAGCCGCTGCGCTACAACAAGAAGTTCGTCGACAACTGGGGCCTGTCAGCGATGCGTGGGCGTTCCGTGCTGGTGTTCTTGGTCGCACCGATCGACTCGAAAGACGGCGGCGGCGGTCTCGATGCCCGGCGCCTGCACGCCGCCGGCTACGGCGACACCGATCCGGTGGCGGACAACGGCACGGAAGAGGGGCGCCAAGCCAATCGCCGTGTGGAGCTCGTCTTGATGCCGGACGTCGAAGAGATGCTCGATCTCAAGTCCCTCCTGTAGAGGAGAGGCGGCAGGTCGCAGCCGTGGATCGGCTGCGGCTCGAATGGAACCGTCACGGGGGCGCCAGGCGACTGCGGCCTTGGGTCGAACCCCGGCGGGTCCTGCACCGGACTCGAGACAACGACCCGAGACAACTCAGGGTCTCGGGTTCGTTTGCAGCACGCCTGCCGCTGGGTTCACGCGCTGCGGGTGGGGCTGGGCTCGTCTTCTTCCCACGGGAAGTCCCAGCGCACGGCGGATTCTTCGGGAGCCTCGACGTGTGACAGCTCTCCGGATTCCGAGCTCGAGCGCCGACCCAAGCGCGCCGCAACCGGGCCGAGAGGGACGTCTTCCAGCTCAGGCTCTGCCGTCATCAGCTCCACGTTCTCGCCGGAGACGAGCAGCACCTCTCGTTGGGCATCGCAGTAGTCGGTCAGCACTGGACGCAGTGCGTCGAGCTCTTCTTCCGGCGTGGTCGGCGGGGTCACCCACAGCAGCCGATTCGTCGGATAGTCCGCGTGCGCGAGGCGCTCGCTGACGCGGGCCCGCAGTGCTTCGAGGGACTCGGTGGGCTGTTGACGCAGCATGACGACCGCGCGCTGCCCGATGAGTACGCTCGGGAGGAATGCAGCCCAGGCCCCTTCTTCCCCTTGCAGGACGACGATCGACGACGTGCCGTCTGAGAGATCCAGGGCAGCCTCGAGCGCGAAACCCGAGGAACGCCGACGAGCGCTCTCTTCTTCCGCTGAGGTGTCTTCAACCAAGTACATCTTCTTCTCGTTCAACGTTCCCTCTCGCGGTCCCCGGTGATCGCGTCAGCGACCCCCGCCGCGACGAACTGTGTCTCCCGCAACCCGACTGTGCACGGATCTATTCCGTTTCACCAGTGTTCAACTGTCTCCATCCATCCCGCCGTTCAACAGTGTGGATTCTCTCCCTCGTGGCGTGACTTGGCACGTATGCGCAAATACACGAACTCATGGGACTTGTGGTCTCCCTACATGTGGGTAACTTGGCGCAGTGTGTGGCTGAGCTATGCGGGCTCAGCACAACTTCTTGGTCCGTTTGTGAACGTCATTTCTCCCACGGCTCGTCCGCGAAACGAACTCGTAGCGGCACCGTGACCCAGGCGTTGCGCACCGAGTCGAGCGCGCGCCGTGAGCGGGGTGAGCGAGCGAAAAGTGACGCTCGGTGTGCGCCTTTGCGCAGCGCTTTGGCCTGTGATTTGCACTATTTCTGCGCCATTCCAAGCTATGTGGCAGGTGCCTCTGGTTGGCAAGTGCCCAACGTCTTCTTGGGAGAAGAGTGTGAGAAAAGTTCTCGTTTTAGGCAGCGGCAAGATTGGCCGCATGATTACGAAATTTTTGGCAAGCACGGGAGATTACGATCTCACCGTTGCAGACCACGATGCTGACTCTCTGGAGCGCTTGCGGAGCAAGAGTAACGTTCGTGTGACGCAGGTGGACGCGGATAGTCCGCAAGCCTTGCGCGCTGCCATGCAAGGGCACGACGCTGCAATTTCCGCTCTCAGCTACCACTTCAACCCGGGCATCGCAGAAGCCGCGCTGGAAACCGGTGCCCACTACTTCGACCTGACGGAAGACGTCGAAACGACGCGTCGGGTGCGCGCGGTTGCCGAGCGCGCCAAGGGCTCTCAGCTGTTCGCTCCTCAGTGCGGTTTGGCGCCGGGCTTCGTGTCGATCGCGGCCAATTGGCTCACGAAGCCTCTGGAGAAGCTCGATACGGTCTACATGCGAGTGGGGGCCTTGCCGCTGTTTCCGACCAATGCCTTGAAGTACAACCTGACCTGGTCCACCGACGGGCTCATCAACGAGTACTGCAATCCTTGCGAGGCGATTGTGCACGGCGAAAGGAAAGACGTGCTGCCTCTGGAAGGGTTGGAGCACTTCTCGATGGATGGTGTGCGCTACGAGGCATTCAACACTTCTGGTGGGCTCGGGTCGTTGTGCGAGACGTTGGATGGGAAGGTGCGAGAGCTGAACTACAAGACGATCCGTTACCAGGGGCACCGGGAGCTCATGGCCTTCTTGGTCAACGGGCTACACTTTCGCGAGCACCGAGGTCAGTTCAAGGAGATCTTGGAGCGCGCCATTCCCGTTACGTTTCAGGATGTGGTGGTCGTGTTTTGCACGGTCAACGGCTGGCGCGACGGTCAGTACGTGCAGCTGACGGACGCGCGCAAGATCTACCACCAAGAGCTGCTCGGAGAGAATTGGAGTGCGATTCAAATCACGACGGCAGCTGGGGTTTGCGCCGTGGTCGACATGGCCTTTGATGGTAGTCTTTCGGCGACTGGATTCGTGCGACAAGAACAGATCGAGTTGCCGGCGTTCTTGGAGAATCGTTTTGGTCGGCACTACCAGTCGCAGGTCGCGTCGAAGTTTTCGATGGGGGGCGCTGAGGAGTGAGCATGGACCAAGCATGGTGTTTCGAACGTTTGGGGCTCAGCGCAGACAAGCTCCGCGCGGTGGCCATCGGGGCTCAGTTCGAGGACGGGCAGGGCGAGGAGGTTGTTGATCGCAGCCCGATCGACGGCGCTGAACTCTGTCGTTTCCGCATGGCGACGCCGGAGGCCGTCGAGCGGGCCACGCAGGCTGCAGGAGAATCATTCTTGGAATGGCGGCGCATTCCAGCGCCCGCGCGGGGTGAGTTCGTACGCCAGTTCGGCAACGTGCTCCGTGAGGAGAAAGAGGCGCTGGGTTATCTCGTCACGTTGGAGGTCGGCAAGATCATCCAAGAGGGCTTGGGCGAAGTACAGGAGATGATCGACATCTGCGACTTCGCGGTGGGGCTGTCGCGGCAGCTCGATGGCCGAGTGATGGCCAGCGAACGCAAAGATCACCGGTTGACGGAGCAGTGGCATCCGTTGGGGCCCATCGGCGTCATCTCCGCCTTCAACTTTCCCGTCGCCGTTTGGGCTTGGAACGCGGCCATCGCTTGGGTCGCCGGCGATCCCGTGGTGTGGAAGCCGTCCGAAAAGGCGCCACTGTGCGCGCTGGCGTGCCATCAACTGGCCTTGCGCGCGCGCGAACGCGTCGCGGACGACGTGCCGGAAACGATCTCCAGCGTGGTCGTCGGTGGTCGCGACGTTGGCGAGGCGCTCGCTGCCAGCCGTGGGTTGCCGCTGATTTCGGCGACCGGTTCGATCCCGATGGGGCGCGCCGTCGGTCAAGTCGTGGCCGAGCGTTTGGGACGCTCGCTCTTGGAGCTCGGAGGCAACAATGCCGTGGTGCTGGCGCCGAGTGCCGACCAAGAGCTGGCTCTGCGCGGCATCGTGTTCGCGGCCGTGGGCACGGCGGGTCAGCGATGCACGTCTTTGCGACGACTGGTCGTGCACGAGTCCATCGCGGATTCGTTCGTTGCTCGCCTGAAGGCGGCCTACGCGTCGTTGCCCGTCGGCGATCCGAGAGACGAGTCGACGCTGGTGGGGCCGCTGGTCGACCCGCCTGCGGCGGAGGCGATGGCGCGAGCGTTGGATGTCGCCCGTAGTGTGGGCGGCGAGATTGCTGGAGGCGAGCGCGTGACGGAGGGCGTACCGCAAGGGGGAGCCTACGTGCGACCGGCCATCGTCGAGATCGCTCACGACGCGCCCATCGTTCACACCGAAACCTTCGCCCCCATTCTCTACGTGCATCGCTACCGAGAAATCGAGGAGGCCATTGCGATCAACAACGAGGTCCCACAAGGCTTGAGTTCGGCGATCTTCACCCATGACATGCGGGAGGCGGAGCTCTTCTGTTCGGCGCGAGGTTCTGACTGCGGCATCGTCAATGTCAACATCGGCACCAGCGGCGCAGAGATCGGCGGTGCCTTTGGCGGCGAGAAAGAAACGGGCGGAGGTCGTGAATCGGGATCGGACGCGTGGAAGGCGTACATGCGGCGTGTGACCAACACCGTGAACTTCTCGGACGAGTTGCCGTTGGCGCAAGGGATCCGTTTCGAGGTGCCTGGCGGTGGTGGCAGTTAGGCGTCCAGCCCACGAAGAGCCGTCCGTGGCTCCTCGTCCATCGGGTATTCAGTGACCCAGCGGCACAGAAGAGCGGTCAGTCCCCGCGTGGCGAGCTTGTTTCTGACGGCGGTCGGGCTGCTGGGTGCGGCTTCTGCCAGTGCAGCCGACGGCGAGGGAACGCAGCAGGTCCTGGTGGAAAGAGCCAGGGCAGCCGCGGCGCCCGCGCCTCGCGCGTTGAAGGCGGATGCCGGTGCGGGTGCTGATTTGGAGCGTTCACGACGAGTGGCGGTCGCGCCACTTCGCGTCGTGGTGGCCGGCACCGTGCCGTTCGTCAACGCATCCGCGGACGGTGCACCCGAGGGCTTCAGTGTGGCGATGGTGACCGAAGCGGCGGAACTGATGGACCGCGAGCTTCGCATCTCGAGGGCATCGCGAGTGGATGAAGCGCTGCAGGTCGTCGTGCGCGGCGAGGCGGACTTGGCGGTCGGGCCCATCAGCATCACCGCCGAACGCGCGAAGGTGGTGCGTTTCACCCAACCGTATTTTCAGAGCAGCCTCGCCATTGTCGCTCCTGCGTCGACCAATTTGTTGGCGCCCCTGGCGCCATTCCTGACACGCACCTTCCTCGCTGGCACGAGCGCATTGCTGCTGGTGCTGATCGGCGTGGGGACTCTGCTCTGGCTCTCCGAGCGCAAGCTCAACAGCGAACAGTTTCCAAAGCACCCCGCGCGCGGGATCGGCAACGGCGTGTGGATGGCTCTGGTCACCATGACGACCGTCGGTTACGGGGATCGTGTGCCCAAGTCTCCGGCTGGTCGCGTGGTCGCGGGCGTGTGGATGTTGGTCTCGATGATCGTGGCCTCGTCGCTGACGGCATTCATGGCGACGGCCTTGACGCTATCGCAGTTGGGCGGACCGACCCTCGCGCACGCCGCGGATCTGAAGGGCAGGAGCGTGGCCGTGGTGCAAGGGACGACGAGTGAGGCGTTCGTTCGGAGCCACGGGGGGCGCGTTCTGCGAGCCTCGAGCCTGGAAGACGCGGTGGCGATGCTGCGCGATCAGCGTGCGGCTGCCCTGGTCGCTGATCGTCCGATCTTGCGCTACTGGCTGCACCAACACCCCGAGTCACCTTTTCAGCTCTCCGAAGCGACCTATGAACCTCAGGGCTACGGCTTTGCCGTCGCTCCAACGGCTGCCGAGCTCCAGAGCGAGCTGGATGTGGCGCTGCTCCGCCTGAGCGCGGATGGGCGGACGGCTGCGCTCGCGCGCGAGTGGTTGGGTCCGCTGTGAGCTCGATGGCTCGCACGGGGCACGTTTGCGGGGCCCGGTGGTCGAGTCATGGACCACCCACGCGCCGGGTGCAGCCGGTGTCCAAAGTCGCTATGATGCCGAAGATGCAGTGGAAGAGCTGGGTGATGGTCCCCATGGCGTTGCTGGTGGGGGTTTCGTCGTGCGCGAGAAAACCCGAGAAGAGCGAGTCCGCCCCGGTTGCTCCGGCTGCCACCCCGACGATGGACGAGCGGGCCCAGCCGGAGCCGGCGGCGGAGGTCGAGCAGGCTCCGACGGAAAAGGACGAGGAGCGCGAGTACGCGCCGGCCCCGGCTCCCGGCGCTGCCGACAAGGCAGACGAGCAAGAGCAGAAGGCGGCGGAGCAACCTCAGCTCGCCCCCAAGGCCAAGCGGAAAGCCAGCGCAAAATCAGGGGCGCCGCTGGCGCCGGCGAAGCCTCGCGCTCGGGGACCAGTGGACAGCCTCGGCCCGGACGTCTCTTCTCTGAGCATCGAGCAGGCGGAGCGTGAACTCGAAGCGACCTTCACGCGCCTCGGGCAAGAGTTGCGACTCTCCAGTCCGGATTGCCCCAGTGCTCAGCAGTTCGTTGGCCGCGTGTGCGAACTTGCCGAGCACATTTGCCGGCTGGCAGAAGAGAACGACGAACCCCAACAACTGGCGATGTGCGTCGATGGACGCAATCGCTGCGCAGAATCCAGGCGACGATACGCCGCGAAGTGTGCCGAATGAC
>JBNKHV010000130.1:0-2172 GCA_050290545.1 Polyangiaceae bacterium
CGTTTATCCGTCACATCCAGGCGAGTCAGGACTTCAGGGGCGAGAGCTTTCATCTTTCTGGGGGGTTTGGGGGGCGGGGGCGCGGAGTTCAGCGCAGCTTGAGAGACGACAGACTGACCAACGCCAAGAGCACGCTGATGATCCAAAAGCGCACGATGATCTTCGGCTCGGGCCAGCCCTTCTTCTCGAAGTGATGATGGATCGGCGCCATCAGGAAGACTCGCTTGCCAAACAACTTGTAAGAAGCGACCTGAGTGATGACGCTCACGGTCTCGAGGAAGAAGATCCCCCCGATGATGATGCTCAAGAGCTCGGTCTTGGTCAGCACCGCCATCATGCCGAGCCCACCTCCCAACGCCAGCGAGCCCACGTCCCCCATGAAAACTTGGGCGGGATAGGTGTTGTACCAGAGAAAGCCGATACCCGCGCCGATCACCGCGGCGCCGAACACCGACAGCTCGCTCATCTGCAGAATGCCGGGCACGTCCAGGTAGCTCGCCAACTGCTGCCCGAAGAGCACGGCGCCCGCGACGTACGCCCAAACCATGTACGTGCCGGCGTTGATCATGACGGGGCCGATCGCCAAGCCATCCAATCCGTCGGTGAGATTGACGGCATTGCTCATCGCGACCACGACGAAGACGGCAAACGCGATGTAGAGCGCTGCGGGCAACTCGATCGGGAACTTGGAAAACGCCAAGAACGGCACGCTCAGGCGATAGCGGATCGCGATCCACTCCGCTGGCGGCTGCGAGTAGTCGAGAAAGACGTAGCAGAGGGCCGCGGTCGCGATCACCGTCTGCCCCAGGAGCTTGTACTTGCCTGCCAGGCCCTTGGTGTTCTTCGCGACGATCTTCAGGCGGTCGTCGACGTAGCCGATCAACCCGTAGCCCGCCGTGACACCTGCCGTAGCGACCACGAAGTGGTTGGTGACGTCCGACCACAGCACGGTCGGCAGCAGCACGCTCAGCAGGATCAGCGCACCGCCCATCGTGGGCGTGCCAGCTTTGGCGTAGTGAGACTCGGGGCCATCACGACGCACGACCTGACCAATTTGCTTCTTTTGCAGCTCGCGGATGAACCACGGCGCCAGAATGAACGACAGCCCCATGGCCGTGATCGTCGCCATGATGATGCGGAACGGGACGTAACGCAAAACGTTGAGGGCGCCGGCCCAGCCGAAGCTCTTACTGAGGGGATACAGTAGCTCGTAGATCACCGTGTTCGTCCTCGTGCGCCTGCGAGCGTCACTGCTGCACTCCTCGGGCGCGTTCGAGCGCCTCTACCACCAACTCCGCGTGGACTCCACGAGAGGCTTTGACCAAAACCACGTCGCCTGCGCCAACCGCGTGAACCGTGTGGGCCGCTGCTTCGGCTGCCGTCTCGAAGAAGTGCGCTCTCGGCGCGTCGGCGACGATCCAGCGGGCGTCGCCCGCGATGGCGACCACGGAATCGGGCTCGGCGGCCGCGACGGCAGCGGCCAGAGCGCGATGCTCCCGTTCGGCCCACTCCCCCAACTCCCGCATCTCGCCGAGCACGAGATGCAGACGTGCATTTCGAAGCTGGGCGACTCGCGAAGCGACGCCGATGGCCGCCCTCACCGACGCGGGGTTGGCATTGTACGAATCGTCGATCACGAGCGTGCCGTCCGAGAGCTCCCGCGGCTCGAGGCGACCTGGCTGGCGCGCTGAAGGGTCTCTGAGCGCCTGCTCGAACCAAGCCCGCTCGAGGGGCCGCCCAAGCGCCCGTTCACAGAGCAGCAGCCCAGCGACGGAGGCGAGCGCTCCTGGTTCACCCAAGAACGGCGTCTCGAACTCGAAGCTCGACGGCTCCGTATCAGCACTGAGGCGTCGCTCACCTTGTACCTGCATCGTCGAGCGCGGGGTCAGCTCGGCCGCCAGGATGCGGTAGTCGCACCCCGACTCGAAGCCGTACCCCAAGCTGGGCTTGCCACAGCGTGCGAGCTGTCGACGCACTCGCGGGTCATCACCGTTGCCGACGGCGAGCTTCGTGCTCGAGTGAAAGATGGCTGCCTCTTCGCGCTCGATGTCGTCGATGCCACCGAGTCCTTGGGTGTGCTCCAAGTCGATCAACGTCAAGACGGAGACATCCGGTTCGGCGATCGCCGCCAAGGTGCCAACCTCGCCGGTCTGATTCGTGCCGATCTCGACG
>JBNKHV010000131.1:0-6251 GCA_050290545.1 Polyangiaceae bacterium
CACGGCAGACCTAACGGACGCGTCTCGCCGGTGATTAGGGTCTACAGAACCGAAATCAGTTCTATATCTGACTCAGAAGGCCGGACCGGAGAACAGGAAGGTGCGTGAAACGTCAGGTTGGCCCACCCAGACCTACCCACAATTTGGGCCTCCTCAGCGAATCTGTGGGTGAGTGAGCACCGACGACTTCGCAGATGTCCGTGGTCCCTAGGCCAGGCCAGCTTCAAGCCGGTGTTGGGCGGCGGGGATCTATGCAGTGCGTTGATGTGATGTTGTTCTGCTGAGTTTCACCACGCCACCAGCGAAGTCCCCAGGTAGCGGTTGCCGTCGTGCTGTGTCAGGTTGGGGGCGCGATGGAGGCAAGTCACCGACGGGCAGTGCAGAAATGGGCACCAGGCGTCACGCTGACCGTGTTCGGGGCGCTGCTAGGAACGGCCATCTGTGAGGATGCCCGTGCGTGTTCGCCCGGCGAAGGGCACGTCGACTCGGTGATACCGGACGACGGGACCCATCCCGCCAATGCGGCGATCATCCTCACCGGGCACGTTCTGGAGCGCGACTACCTGAGCGCCACCATCGACGGTCAAGAAGCCAGGCTGATTGTGGATACTGAGCTGAGCGCCAGGTATCCACGCGATGACGCTTGCGACATACTTGCGTTGCGACTCGAACCCACCCCGAGTCCCGGCCAGACTCAGAGTCGCCACGTAGTTTGATGCTTTAGCGAGGCGCCTGGGTCGAGAATTCCGATCCGACAACAAGAGGCCCTCTCAGCAAAGTTGGCCGAAGCCGAGCCGAGAGGGCCACCTCCGAGTTGCGAAACAGACGGAGGTGATCGGTGTGCCCGAATTGCTGTCGGATGTGAAGTTTCTGCAGCGTCTATTTTTGGAGGATCAGCGGGTGGCGGAGGGGGTGCGCCGGCAAGGCTGTCCGGAATGCGGCGGGAGGCTGCACCAGGCGCACTACCCTCGGAAGGTGCGCGGAGTGAGTGACGAGGCGGAGGAGCTGTTCGAGCAGCGATTCAGCTTCTGCTGCGGCCGGTGCCGTCGGCGAGTGACTCCGCCATCGCTGAGGTTTGGTGGCCAGCTTGTGTACGCCATGGCGGCAGTGTTGGTCGCTGCGGTGATGGGGGTAGAGGAGAGCCTGGCTGCGGCGGCGAGGCGGATTGGGGCTGCCCGGCGCACGGTCGGGCGTTGGCTGCACTGGTTTCGCAACGCACTGCCCAAGTCCCAATGGTGGATGGGACACATTGGGCAATTCCGCGAGCCACCCGAGGGAGGGCGGATGCCGTTGAGCTTGCTCGAGCAGATCGCCGGAGCGAGTGAAGCAGAGCGAGCATTCCGAGCTCTCAGATTGCTCCGCGAATCACGATTTTAGAAGGTCGAGGCACTCACGCAGAGGATGGCTAATTCCGCGTCGCGGTCAGCTCCGTAACCCTGTGGCCACACCCCAAAGCGAGGGCGGTTTCCTCGCAAGGAGCAAGGCCATGAAAGAGACGGTAACTTCGGCGCGGCAGCGCTGGGCGAGGTTGCGCTTCGCAGTGATCGGCAGATTGCTGGCAGCGCCCCCAAAGCCCGGTGAGCTGGCGTCGATCCTCAAAGAGCTGTCAGAGAAGACCTGGCAGCACCCCACGACGGGCGCGCCCGTTCGATTCGCGGTGCCGACGATCGCTCGCTGGTACTACACGGCACGGCGTCAGTCAGACGACCCCGTGCAGAGCCTGGAGCGCAAGGTGCACGCCCAAGCGGGCAAACACCCGTCGGTGAGCCAAGGGCTGCGCGAGCTATTGCGGCGCCAACACCAAGAGCACCCCACGTGGAGCTATCAGCTGCACTACGACAACATGCTGGCCGAAGCGAGACAGCGCAGCTTGCTCGGCCCGTTCCCAAGCTATCCGACGGTGCGGCGTTGGATGAAGACCTCCGGTTTGTTTCGACGCAAACGCAAGAAACACGACAAGCGCTTCGAGGTCCGGGAGCAGCGCAGCTTCGAGGTCACGCACGTGCACGGGCTGTGGCACCTGGACTTTCATGCCGGCTCGCGCAAGGTGAGCATGCCGGACGGCAAGTGGCACAAGGTGGTGCTGCTCTGCGTGCTCGACGATTGCTCGCGGTTGTGCTGCCACCTGCAGTGGTTTCTGGAGGAGAGCACCCGAGCGTTGGTGCATGCTCTGAGCCAGGCGATCCTCAAGCGGGGCCGGCCGCGCATGCTGCTCAGCGACAATGGCGCGCCGATGACGGCGGCGGAAACGGAAGAAGGGCTGAGCCGACTGGGCATCACGCATGTTACGACGCTGCCGTACTCTCCCGAGCAGAACGCCAAACAAGAGGTCTTCTGGGCCCAAGTGGAAGGCCGGCTGATGGCGATGCTCGAGGGTGAGCCGCAGCTGACCCTCGAGCTACTCAACCACGCCACCGTGGTGTGGGCCGAGCGAGAATACAACCGCAAGTCCCACCGCGAGCTGGGCATGTCGCCCCTCGAACGCTCGCTAAAAGGCCCCAGCGTGGGTCGCTCCAGTCCGAGCACCGAAGCACTACGCAGCGCGTTCCGCATGACCACCGAGCGCGTGCAACGCCGGAGCGACGGTACCATCAGCGTGGAGGGGCGCCGCTTCGAGCTGCCGTCGCGCTTTCGCACGTTGCTCAAACCCAGGATTCGGTATGCCCGCTGGGACCTATCCAACGTCGAATTGGTGGCTCCGCACACCGACAAGGTGCTCGACCTGCTGTTTCCCCTCGACAAGCAGCGCAATGCGGCGAGCAAACGTCGCGTGCTGGAGCCATTGCATGATGGCAGCAACGGAGAGCCGCCCACGGCGTCCGAGCCCATCGCATCAGGCATCGCGCCAGCTCTTCGAGAAATGCTCCGCGACTATGCCGAAACGGGCTTGCCCTCGGCCTACGTGCCACTCCCAACCAAACCAAAAGAAGAAGCGGACGACGACACCCCCGACCCGACGACCACCCCCAACCTCGACGACGACGAGATATTCTGATGAGCAACAACAACTACAACACGCTGTACGGCATCACTTTCAACCCGTTCCGCCCAGACATACCCAATTCGGCGTTGACTGTGCCGCCCACGGTCGACGCTTTCTGTCGGCGCGTCGAGTTTTCTCTCGCTGATGGTGGCTTCGCTCTGGTGACGGGAGATCCAGGAACGGGTAAGTCGGTAGCACTGCGTATCCTGGCGCAACGCCTCTCCACCCAACGCGACGTGGTGCTCGGCACGGTCGATCATCCCCAGAGCGGGGTGCTCGACTTCTACCGCGAGCTGTCGGACGTTTTCGGATTGGACATGCCGCTCAGAAACCGCTGGGCAGGATTCAAGTCGCTCCGAGCGCGCTGGGGCGAGCACATCGCTTCGACCCACCTGCGTCCCATCCTGATCATCGACGAGGCACAAGAGATGCCGGATGCGGTCTTCAACGAGCTGCGTATCCTGACGAGCAAAGACTTCGACGCGCGGTGTCTCTTGTGCGTCGTGTTTGCCGGAGACCGCCGCTTGCTCGAACGCTTTCGTCGACCAGAGCTCTTGCCCCTGGCAACGCGGATACGGAGGCGCCTCGACCTCGGGCATGCGTCCCGACAGGATCTGAGCGAATGTCTCGACGCACTCCTCGAAGCTGCAGGCAACCCAGGACTCATGTCTACCGAACTCAAGACCACGCTCGCCGAGCACGCCGCCGGCAACTACCGCGTTATGATGAACACCGCCGACGAACTGCTCGCAGCCGCCGCCGAGCGCAACGTCGACCGTCTCGACGAGAAGCTCTTCTTCGACGTCTTCCCGGCACCCGTCGACAAGAAGGCACGACGCCGAGCATAGCTCCCTCTGACCCAACCAAGCCCGCCACGTCTCCGCGCGTTGGCGGGCTTTTCTTTGCTCTCTCGACAATCGTGACCGCGATCGCGATCGTCGATGGCCATCCATTCACGTGACCAGAGTCGTATCAGATCACGCGATCGCGCTTACTACGCCTCGGCCATCCGCCTCGTCGTAGAAGTCGACGGAGGTTACCATGCCTCCCAGGTACGGCTCGATGCACGCCGCGAGCGGCGCCTGCAGCGCGCCGGTCATCACGTGCTCAGGCTCTCGCATGAGGGCATCATCGCCGAGCCGGAGGCGGCTGTGGCGCGCGTCCGCGCCGCGGTCGAGGCGCTCTTGGCGGCGCGGTGACCGCCAGAGCGTTGGCTGCTTTCGTGTCGCTTCGCTCCTCACGCGACCGCGCGCCAGACGGCTCTCTCCTGGGGCATGGTCGCCGGGCATTTCGAAGACCAGACTCATCTGCCCGTGCCGTCTCTCCGCCGTGCGGCGCGAGAGACGAGACGTCACCCTCGTCCAACCGAAGTAGCCTTGCTGGGTCTCCGAGTGCCGCCGAGACGGCGCACCGATGCGCCGCGAAGCGAATGAGTGACTGGTAGCGGGGGAACGGAACACGTTGATTCAGTTGAGTGGGTTAATTTCGGGAGACCAATTCGTCTCTATTCGGGCTTTCGGAGTCGCTGGACTGGGACACCCTTTGACTCTGGGAACAGGCTGCGAAACAACTCCACTTGCTCCCCGCCGTGGTTTTCCGCTTCATTGGCCCACGACGCACATTGAAGCATCGACTCAAACCATTCGTGTGACGGTGCACGCCAAAGCAACGCGCAAGAAACGGCGTTCAGACAACTCAGCTCTACTCTTGACTTGACCAGCGCCCTCTCCCGCTGGCATTCCGCTTGGGCTCGCTTCATTCTACGTCCGTAAAAGAACCGACGGTCCTTGCCGGCCCGAGCAACTTCCAGCGCTGCTTTCCCCCCTGCAGGCATGAGATGCTCCACCAGACTGCAGCACCCCACCATGAAGGCCCTACAGCGCGAAGCGTTTCGGGAATAGCTCAACAGCTGGTCAGTTCGATCGAGCAGCTCCCAGAGGAGATCAGCTTTCATCCTAAAGCCCTATTCACTTGAGACGATCATTCCGGCGCAGCCACCGCTCCTGCGGTCGCAGCGTTGGCATTAGACTTCAGCACCACAGCATCCACAATACCCAACTGCCCATTCATTCGCTTGCAGTTCGGACATGCAGGGATCGTTCTATTCGCATTCGCGTTCGCTGGGCTGCGTACAAGTCGTGCCTGGCTCACTGCCCCCCGAGTCGTCGCCCCACTCTCCAATGCAGCCGCAGCGTTCTGGACTTCGAAGCATGCTCCATGTCCTGGAACTTGAACGCCCGCAGCTTCTACCGTCGCTCTCGCTTGCTCGACCTTCGCCGCGTTTGCCCGGACACTCGTCGACGTGAACGTAGCCTCCTCTGTTACCAGCGCACCCGCAGTTCCTGGACGAGGCCTCAACGCCTGAGCACTGTTCACTGCTGACTGTGAAGCGCCAGCCGGTCCGGCCGCGACCACCGACATGTACGCTCCACCAGTCGCTAGAAGGGCCTGTGTCCACCAGAGCGGGTCCTGCAAAGCAGATAGCCAAGCGCTTCCCAAAGCATCGAGCGCGCCACCATAGTCCCCCGCGAGAGCCCGTTCACCGACCATCCACGACTGAACGTCTTGCGCGCTGTAACTGCCGGTGAACCCGTAGAAGTTCCCTCCCGCGATCGCGTAGGTCGATTCGTTCTCCATGAACTGGGTGATGTCCTCAGCCGTTGCGTTCACAACCCACTCCGGTCTCTCAGCGTTGTTCTTGCTGGTCGCCACATAGTAGGCGTGTTCGCCACTTTCCCGGTCCAGCACCGGCCGCAACCGATAGTACTCCCCATCGATGAAGCCTTCCGTCGGCATTGGCCCAGAATCAAGCCCCTCCGCCTCAGCAGCTGCGTGTAGCTGGATACCCTCCACGTCTTTCAAGCCAATAGGATCGATGTTCTGGAGCGCTTGACCGCCAACGTACGCGTACAGGTTTGGATCTGCTTCAAACGGCCCATGCACCTCCAACGGATCCGCACTCACCCAACGCTGCAACGACGTATTCAGGTACCTCTTCCCGAAATACACCAACCCCACCTCAACGTCCTCTTCCTTGCCCGTGAACCGGTAGTCCTCCCTGAATGCCCCCCACTTCCCGGGTCGGTAGCTGCTTTCTGCACCGCCGTAGGCCATGTATGTCGAGCGTTCGACGAGTTCGCTCGTGTCTTTGTCGAGCGCCACGCTGTGGGAGCCGAGGTGGTCCCCGAGCTCGAAGAAGACGTGGAGGCCGGCTACTTCGCCGCTGCCACCCGAGGCGAGCGGCTCGTTGACCAGCCGTGCTAGACGC
>JBNKHV010000132.1:0-7148 GCA_050290545.1 Polyangiaceae bacterium
GGCGCGGCCGCCGTTACCCCGCAAACGGAACTCACGTTTATTTACGACACGCTAACGTCCAGGTCATTCATCTGTCACCTTCGAGTGGCAGCCTCCGTGCTCGATGAAGCTCGCGGTCATCTCCGATCTGCACTTGGGCCCTGGCGACCGAACGGATCTGTTCGGCCATGACGACACCGAGTTCTTGAAGTTCCTTCGGTTCTTGGAAGGCAACTTCGAGCGCATCGTGCTGCTGGGGGACATCTGGGAAACGTTGACCAGCAAGGTACCTTGGAGCCCCAGACAAGCATTGACCGCGTGCCGTCGGAGCCACCCCGAACTCGCCCGCCGTTTCGACGGGCCACAGTACAGGTACATCCACGGCAACCACGACTTGGTCGCAGGCTGGATGGGTACCCCGGGCCACTGGGACGTCGATGTCGACGGGATACGTCTCCACTTCACCCACGGCCATGACCACGATCTGCTGATCCGTCGAGCTCGTTGGCTGAGCGAGTTCGGCGTCTGTTTCGGTGCCTGGCTCAGGCGCGCCGGACTGGCCGCGTTCTATCGGACTTTCGAGCAGATGGACCGCTGGGCAACGTCTTCAGCCACAGACCCCGATCGCTGCACGTTCCAACGCTGGGCTTTCGACAGGGCAGAGAAGCGTCAAGCCGACGTGATCGTGACGGGGCACACCCACGTGCCGGTGCGATCCGAACGCAACAGCCAGTTGTTCCTCAACAGCGGCACTTGCAGCTACGGCAAAACGACTTTTCTCGCCATGGACACCAAAGCCGGCGACTACCGGATCTGCCACGACTGGTGAGCTGTGAGTCGCCTTTCGCGCTCGCGGTTGCCCTGCAGCGACCCCAGCACGAAAGCATCCCGCTCAGACGCGAAGACGGACCCTCCGACGCGCCGTTCACCGGCCGTCGGACCGCACCCCAACCCGGTGCCCATGCGGCGCACTCGATGGCGTCCGGTCGCGTGCGCGATGCCCAGGGAAGCCGGGGGCGGGCGCCACAAGCTGGACACCCCGAGCTCGGAACGGTAACGAGCAGTCAATTGCCTGTCGTGCCCCGAGAAGCTCGCCCCCCGATGACATCCGCCTTGGCCTCGCCGCGACCGGTGTTGAAGTGGGCGGGCGGCAAGCGTCGGCTGCTCCCCGCCATCCTGAAACGGCTGCCGGAATCGATCGACACCTACTACGAGCCGTTCGTCGGTAGCGCCGCGGTCTTCTTCGCGCTCGCCGCAGAACGCCGGTTTCGGCGTGCCGTGCTCAGCGACCAAAATCGAGAGCTCATCAATGTCTACAAGGCGCTCAAGCGCGACTGCGAATCCGTCGTTCGCTGTCTGCAGCGCTACCGCGATAACCACGGCCAGGAGACTTACTACCACGTCAGAGCGGTCGACCCGAACACCCTCGATCCGGTCGAACGAGCCGCTCGCACCATCTATCTGAACAAGACGGGGTTCAACGGCCTGTACCGAGTCAACCGCGCCGGTCAATTCAACGTTCCCCTGGGTCGCTACAAGAACCCGAACATCTGCGACGAGCCACGACTACGAGCTGCGGCAAAAGCACTCAAGGGAGTGAAGCTCGAAGTGCGCGACTTCGAGAGTGCCTGTCGTGACACCAAAGAAGGCGACGCCGTGTACTTCGACCCGCCGTACGTGCCGCTTTCGAAGACATCGAACTTCACGGCGTACCATCACGAGGCCTTCGACGACGAGCAGCAACAACGACTCGCAGAGGTCTTTGCCCGACTCGCAGAGCGCTCCGTGCACGTCGTACTCTCCAACTCGGATACGCCTCGCACCCGCGAACTTTACCGGGGTTGGCGTTTCGATCCGATCAGGGTGTCGCGTCCCATCAACTCGAAGACCACCCATCGAGGCACAGTCGGCGAAGTACTGGTACGAAGCGAACGCCGCTGAATCTCAGTCCGAATCGTGGGGAAGGCTGCCCCTCGGGGCTCGCAGGTACACGAACGGGGTATACGCCAGCAAGTTGGACACGCGAGACATGTAGATGTCCGCGTAGCGCTCGATTTGACGAGCCAGGCGACTCTTGTCGTTGCCACACCTCATCAGGGGACCCCATCGCTTGCTCAGCAGTTGGCCAGCTTCCTGAGCCAACGGCGCGATCTGCTCGTCGAGACGTACGAGATCGGAGCGCAGCTCCTGCATCGCCTTGCGCGCTGCTTCCGCTTCCGGATCGCCACGGGAGGCCTTGGAGCGCTGCAACCCCAGCCTCAACAGCGAGAACTGGTGCTCCCACGCCTCTTTCTGTCGCATCCACGCCTCGAGCTGCAACTGCTTGGGTTTGAACGCGTCTTGCTCTTCGAGCTCACGTTCCAATTCCCGCACTACGAGCGCGGTGCGCCAGCGCAACAGGTCCTTCGACACGTGGACATCGGCGAAGATGTGGTCACCGATGTAGAGGATGTCATCGCCCTTGATGGCGAGGCTCTGTTCAATCAAACGCGCGTTCCCCCCGAGGTACACTTCGCCCTCCGCGAGGAGCCCCACGTGGGGCCGGCAGCGCCCCTCGTCGTCCACCAAACGGAAAGCCGGAGCTCTCCCGGAGAAGAAGTCCGGCTTGCGTGCTTGCACCACCACTAGATCGAAGAGATCCCGCCACGTCTGGGTCCCTGGAAGGTACGCATCGAAGGCGTGACTCATCATCGCCGTGGTGTACTCCCACTCCGAGTTGGTGATGAGTAGTAGCTTCTTTCCCGCCTCTTTCAGATCCGTCAATGCCTGGGGCAACTCTTCATCAGGCACGACGTAGCGCTCGGGATCGGCCATGATGTCCGCCTTGAGCTTGCCCTCGAGGTGTGCGGCGTCCATCGCGCGCGTGACCTTGGCGTACAGTTCGCGGTAGCTGAGCCCCAAGTTGAGCTTGCCCTCGTCCAAGAGGTCGACGAGCTGCATGTAGATGCAGGACTCCGACAAGGAGAACAGTGTGTCCATCACCTGCCAACGGCTGTCGGACAGGTCCAGAGGCGCCGTCGTATAGACGTCACGGCGCTCATCGAAGCTCAGCATCCGCGTCCCGTGGCAAGCATTGCGCACGTGACCAAAGCGGTTGGCTTTGACTAGATTACCCAGCTCCGTATCGACGACGAGACCGAGCGACGCCAACTCGGGATCGAATTGAAGCTCGTCGACCGGAAAGCCGTCGTCGGACAACACTTGTTTGACGTACTCGTACGCACGAGCCTCCCACACTTCGCTGCGATAGTGGACGAGCGTGTAGTCCATGTCGCAGCCCACGGCCTGTATGGAGCGTAGGTTCAACGTGCGATTGCAGAACACCTGACGCGGCATCGGGGGAAACGGAAACTCGTGGGCTGGAGGAATGCTCATGGCTATTTTGCTGCAAAATGGTCGTCGAGGGCGTCGAGCAGACCGTCGACCGTGTACACCGAAGCCGTCACATCGACGGCGATACCCCTCGACTGCAAGCTGGCGGTCGTGATGGGCCCGATGCTGGCAACCGTGACGTTCCCCAACACGCTCGACGCCTGCCGTCCGAGCGCATCACACGTATTGTCGACAGTCGAGCTGGACGTGAACATCACCACGTCGAGGTCGCCATCGCGAAGCATGTTGGCAAGGGTGGTGGCGCGCTCCGGCTCGATGCCGAGGGTTTGATAGACGGGAACGACGTCCACGTGCGCACCTGCGGCGCGCAGAGCAAGCGGAAGTTCCTCGCGCGCGACGAGTGCACGCGGGATGAGAATGCGCTTCGGAGTGGCCCGTCGGGCGAGTTCCTCGGCCAAGCCCTCGCCCACGAACTCCTTCGCCACGAGATCGGCCTCGATCCCGAAGGGCTGCAAGGCGAGCTTGGTCTTGGGCCCGATGACACCGACCTTGGCCGCGCCCAGCGCCCTCGCGTCCAACCCGCGCCGTCCTAGAACCTCGAAGAAGCGCTCGACCCCGTTGGCACTGGTGAAGAGCACCCAATCGTAGGTCGACAGCTCGTCCACCGCCTTTTCGATGGGCGCCGAGTCGGGAGGGTCCTCGATGCGAATGACGGGAAAGAGAACGGGCTCTGCGCCGCGAGAACGAATGGCTTTGGCGGTCGCCCCGGCCTGATGGGGAGGCCTGGGAACGAGCATGCGTTTACCGAATGCAGGCAGCGAATCGTACCAACTGAGCTTGTCCCGCAATGCGACGACCTCACCGATGACGATCACGGCGGGGTTCGATACTCCCTCGCGCCGCACCGCCTCGGCGATGTCCGCCAGCGTCGCCGTGACCACCCGCTGCTCCGGGCGAGCGCCCCAATGGATCACCGCAGCGGGCGTTGCCGGCTCGCGGCCACCCGCGATCACGGCCTGAGCGATCTCATCGAGCTTGCGCATCCCCATCAGCACGCAAATCGTGTCCGTCGCGGTCGCCAGCTTGCGCCACGCTTCATCTGAACGGCTCTGCCCGTTGCGGTCCGTGCCGGTAATGAACGTCACGCTCGAGCTGAATTCACGATGGGTGAGCGGTATTCCCGCGTACGCGCTCGTACCCACCGGGGATGATAGGCCAGGCACCACCTCGAACGGGACCCCAGCCTCCGCCAACGCCTCGGCTTCTTCTGCACCGCGGGCGAACAGGAAGGAGTCCCCTCCTTTGAGCCGCACCACTTCTTTGCCGGCGCGGGCCAGCTCGATGAGCTGATCCGTGATCCAATCCTGACTCGGGCTGATGCTCCCTCCCCGTTTGCCCACGTTGCGCACATCGGCATCGTCTCTGCAATGCGCGAGAATCCCGGGATGGCTCAAGGCGTCGTACAGCACCGCGTCCGCTCGTTGCAGCAGCTCCTGCCCTCTGACGGTGATCAGGCCGGGATCCCCGGGACCCGCACCCACCAGATAGACTTTTCCTGGCCGAGACACGGGCCGCTTATAGCAGATTCCGAAACCGGCAGCCTTCGGATGCGCGCTTCCCACCGCGACCCAGGAAGACCGGTCATCAAGCCGTTGCGGCGGAGCCCACGGCGATGCTAGACGCGACGTGATGGTTCAAGCTCGTGGGTTGCTCATCTCCGTGGCGGCGCTTTTCGTCGCGCTGAGCGCGAGCGCCTGCGTCGGTTCCGATTGTGACCGAGAGGGGGACAAACCGCAGCGTTACTCTGGCGGCAATACCAACGCCGAAGGCTCGTTCTACGAATCGTCGAGTTTGGAAGGTCCACTGTTGTACTTTCCCTCCGGCAGGACGTATCAGCTCGAACACGGCCTGGCTGAAACGCCGGTGGAATACAGCGTCCTGGTCTCCTTCAGCGAATACCCTTGGGAGGGCGGAGGGGTGGCTGAAAGCGCTGGCAATCAAGCGGTGGTGGAAGACGTCAACGACGACTACATCCAGGTGCGCAACGATACCTGTGCCGAGTTCTTCATGCGGCTGACGGCTCGCACAGGCCCCTTCGAACCCGACACCGCGAGCGACGCTGGCGCTAACGACTGAGTCGGTGCAGGCGGGTCACCATCTGCCCGGCGTGGTGCTAAATGAGCGAGCGAGATTCTCGATCGCTCTTTTTGGGGCGGGGCCCCAGTTCACTGGGGCGGGCGCTGGGAAGCCCCCGAAGAAGATCGGCATGTGTCGAGCGAAGTCGACGTAGAGGAGGTTTTGTCGCGCCCTTGCCCCGTCGGGGGCGCGACAAAACCGTTCGAGAATCGCGCTCGCTCGTTTAGACCAGGCGCATGCGACTCGTCTCCCGTAAGTTCAGCTTCGAAAGTAGCAGCGGTCTGGAGCTCGCCGGCCGCTTGGAGCTGCCCGCCTATCAACCGCGAGCAACAGCGCTCTTTGCTCACTGCTTCACTTGCAGCAAAGACTCGCATGCGGCGCTCAAGATCAGCCGGTCGCTGGCCGCGCGTGGCATTGCCGTTCTGAGGTTCGACTTCACGGGGCTGGGCTCCAGCGAGGGGGACTTCGCCAATACGAACTTCAGCTCCAACGTGGACGACTTGGTCTCAGCCGCAGCCGCGTTGAAGGCGGCCTTCTCTGCTCCAAACATCTTGCTCGGTCACAGCCTCGGAGGCGCCGCCGTCTTGGCTGCCGCCACCCGGATCCCCGGGCTGCAGGGAGTCGCCACCATCAACGCGCCGAGCGATCCGAGCCACGTGCAACACTTGTTCGCCGACACGATGGACGAGATCGAACGCGACGGCGAGGCGACGGTAGAACTCGCCGGGCGCCGCTTTTGCATCCAGCGGCAATTCCTGGATGACGTCAGTCAATCCGCACTGAGCGGCGAAATCGCCAAGATGCGCACCCCGTTGCTCGTGTTTCATGCACCGCGGGACCAACTGGTGGGCATCGAGAACGCTCGCGCCATCTTCGACGCTGCCAAACACCCCAAGAGCTTCGTCTCCCTCGACGATGCCGATCACCTGCTGACCAACGAGCGGGACGCCGAATACGTCGCTGGCGTCTTGGTCTCCTGGGCAGAGCGTTTCTTGCCTCCGGCATCTGCCGAATCGCTGCCACACGGCGAGGTACTGGTGCGCGAGGAGGGTGAGGGTCGTTACTTGCAGCGGGTGATCATGGGCGCGCACAGCTCGATCGCCGACGAACCTCGCGAAGCTGGCGGCAACGACGCGGGCCCCTCTCCCTACGAGCTGTTGCTTGCGGCCCTCGGCGCTTGCACCTCGATGACGCTCAGAATGTACGCCGAGCACAAGAAACTTCCGCTCGAACGGGTCAGCGTCAAGCTGAGCCACCAGAAGGTGCACGCCAAGGACTGCGCGAATTGCGAGACGCAAGAGGGCAAAATCGACTTGATTGAGCGCGAAATCGCGCTGCACGGCGATCTGGACGAGGCCACTCGGCAGCGCCTGCTGCAAATCGCGGATCGCTGTCCGGTTCACCGGACCTTGCACTCGGAAGTCGTGGTCAAGACTCGGCAAGCGGACTAAATGAGCGAGCGTGCTCGCCCATCCTAGGAACAGGCGAGTATACTCGGCAAACGCTCTCCTCATGAAACCGCAGACATTCGCCCCGTTCCTCCTGACATTGACGTTCACGGCTATCCTTCGAGCCGAGCCAACTTGGGAGGGGGACTTCGAAACGGGCGACTTGAGCCAATGGAGCTACTTGCTCAACGAGGAGGGCTCGAGCGTGGTGAGCGACCCCGTGCAGTCGGGAATGAGTGCCGGACGCATCGA
>JBNKHV010000133.1:0-131854 GCA_050290545.1 Polyangiaceae bacterium
CAGATCCCCTTAACCTTCCAGCACCGGGCAGGCATCAGACCCTATACGTCCTCTTACGAGTTCGCAGAGTCCTGTGTTTTTAGTAAACAGTCACAACCGCCATTTCACTGCGACCCCCTACAGCTCAGAACGCGAAGTTCATCACCAGAAGGGGCACACCTTCTCCCGAAGTTACGGTGCCAATTTGCCGAGTTCCTTAACCGGAGTTCTCTCACGCGCCTCGGAATATTCTTCCCGCCCACCTGAGTCGGTTTGGAGTACGATCACTACAGAGGCTCTGTGCGCAGCTTTTCTAGGAAGCGTGGGATCACTCAGTATCCAGGTCTAGGACCTGACCTCATCACCTCTCGGCCTTGAACCATCGTTTGTCCCTATCGGGTCCTAACGGTTCAGCCTACAGGCTTAAACACGGACAACCATGCGCCGTGCTGAGCTACCCTACTCCGTCCCTGCTCACTTCAATGCCACCCATAGTGGTGTAGGAATATTAACCTACTTTCCATCGCCTACGCCTTTCGGCCTCGGCTTAGGTATCGACTAACCCGTGGGAGGATTATCCTTCCCCAGGAAACCTTGGGCTTACGGCGTGGGGGTTTCTCACCCCCATTATCGCTACTCATTCCTGCATATTCACTCGTCATGGCCGGTAGTGGTCCTTTCGGTCCACCGTGTATCTCCATGACGACGCTCGCCTACCACTCTGAAACAGAGTCCGTAGCTTCGGTACTAGTCTTAGCCCCGTTAAATTTTCGGCGCAGGTTCGCTTGACCAGTGAGCTATTACGCTTTCTTTAAAGGGTGGCTGCTTCTAAGCCAACCTCCTGGTTGTCTGTGCGCTCCCACATCCTTTTACACTTAGACTAGATTTGGGGACCTTAGCTGACGATCTGGGCTCTTTCCCTCTCGGCTACGAAACTTATCTCCCGCAGCCTGACTCCCGGACAGTTGTCACTGGCATTCGGAGTTTGAATGGGTTTGGTAATCTGGTGAGACCCCTAGCCCAATCAGTGCTCTACCTCCAGCGCAATTCATCCGAGGCTATACCTCAATATATTTCGACGAGAACCAGCTATCTCCCGGCTTGATTAGCCTTTCACTCCAACCCACAGCTCATCCCCTACTTTTTCAACAGTAGTGGGTTCGGTCCTCCAAGCGTTGTTACACGCTCTTCAACCTGGCCATGGGTAGATCGCACGGGTTTCGGGTCTACGAGATGCGACTGCTCGCCCTGTTAAGACTCGCTTTCGCTGCGGCTCCACCTAACGGCTTAACCTCGCCACATCCCGTAACTCACAGGATCATGATGCAAAAGGTACGCGGTCGCACATTGCCAAAAGGCCATAGTGCTTCCACTGCTTGTAGACGTACGGTTTCAGGTACTATTTCACTCCCCTAGCCGGGGTACTTTTCACCTTTCCCTCACGGTACTCGTTCACTATCGGTCGATAAGTAGTATTTAGCCTTGGAGCATGGTCGCCCCAGATTCCCACCGGATTTCACGTGTCCTGTGGTACTCGGGTGTCCTTCGCAAGAGCATGATATTTCGTGTACGGGACTGTCACCCTCTGTGGTCGGCCTTTCCATACCGCTCCACTACACCATGCTTTGATAACTCGCTGGAGGCATACTGCTCCTCCTGAAGGATCCCACAACCCCGACTATGCAACGCCAGTACGCTTACACATAATCGGTTTGGGCTGATCCCCGTTCGCTCGCCACTACTGAGGGAATCTCAATTGATTTCTTTTCCTGTAGGTACTTAGATGTTTCAGTTCCCTACGTTCGCTACCTGCAGCTATGTATTCACTGCAGGTTGGCAGACTTCTCTACTCGGGTTATCCCATTCGGAAATCTCCGGATCATAGCTCGTTAGCAGCTCCCCGAAGCTTATCGCAGCTTCCCACGTCCTTCGTCGCCTCTTATCGCCTAGGCATCCACCGTACGCCCTTTGTAGCTTCACCGTGCCCCTAAGGCACGCATTGAGCTGACGCCCAGAATCGGAAGAACGAAAGTTCTCTCGTTTCTGCTTGTAGCCCAATTCACAATTTCGGTTCCTCTACATGAGTTCGGCACTCATGAGAGGTTCGTCTTCGAGCTCTCGCTCTCAGACTAGCTTGAAATTACAGCTAAACTTTTGGACGCATTCAGTTTTCAAAAGACCATGTTCATGCCCGAGGGCATGGCGCGCAGTGCGGAGACTGTGCTCGGTGCAGCTGCAGCGCTGCTGCAGTGACCCAAATGTTGCGGACAGGTAGTTCCTCAAGCCTTGGGCGAGGAAGTTGTGGAGCTGATCGGGTTCGAACCGATGACCCCCGGCTTGCAAAGCCGGTGCTCTCCCAGCTGAGCTACAGCCCCTTGGTTGGAGGGTCTGCTGCGATCCTCCGGGGGTCTCCAGTGGCCTTGCCCGCAGGATGGAGCGAAGCACTTTCTGGAGGCGAGGCCTCGCGGCAAGCGGGGTTGGGACCCCGCGCGCAGCGGCTGAGCCCGGAGCTCAGCCTGATGAAGCAGTGGGCCAGGGCAGACTTGAACTGCCGACCTCACGCTTATCAGGCGTGCGCTCTAACCAGCTGAGCTACTGGCCCGTGTCGTGTGGACCGCGGAGCTTGCAGCTCTACGGGCCAGCACTCTACCTGTCTACATGAAAAGAGCTGAGCCGCCTGTTGGCGGACCTCAGTCCCTAAAAACTGAACCTTATTCTTCGCAGCGACTTTCCCTACGAAAGCGAATCGTAGGTACTCGTCTCGAGCATCGCGGGCTTTGACCATAGGTGTCTCCCGTAAGTCAGGCTTGCGCCTGTGTGGGAGAACTCCTTAGAAAGGAGGTGATCCAGCCGCAGGTTCCCCTACGGCTACCTTGTTACGACTTCACCCCAGTTACGAATCACTCCTTGGGGACCTGCCTCCCTTGCGGGTTAGCTCAGCCACTTCTGGAGCAATCCACTCCCATGGTGTGACGGGCGGTGTGTACAAGGCCCGGGAACGTATTCACCCCTGCTATGCTGATCAGGGATTACTAGCGATTCCGCCTTCAAAGAGTCGAGTTGCAGACTCTTATCCGTACTGAGGCCGGCTTTTTGGGATTAGCTCCACCTCGCGGCTTGGCTGCCCATTGTACCGACCATTGTAGCACGTGTGTAGCCCTGGACATAAGGGCCATGAGGACTTGACGTCATCCCCACCTTCCTCCGACTTAAAGGTCGGCAGTCCCGTTAGAGTGCCCAACTTAATGCTGGCAACTAACGGCAAGGGTTGCGCTCGTTGCGGGACTTAACCCAACATCTCACGACACGAGCTGACGACAGCCATGCAGCACCTAACTACAGGTTCCCCGAAGGGCACTTCTAGTTTTCACCGGAATTCCTGCATTTTCTAGCCCAGGTAAGGTTCTGCGCGTTGCGTCGAATTAAACCACATGCTCCACCGCTTGTGCGGGCCCCCGTCAATTCCTTTGAGTTTTAGCCTTGCGGCCGTACTCCCCAGGCGGAGTGCTTATCGCGTTAGCTGCGACACCAAGAGGGTCAAAGCTCCTGACATCTAGCACTCATCGTTTACGGCGTGGACTACCAGGGTATCTAATCCTGTTTGCTACCCACGCTTTCGCGTCTCAGCGTCAGTAATCGTCCAGAAGGCCGCCTTCGCCACCGGTGTTCCGCTTGATATCTACGAATTTCACCTCTACACCAAGCATTCCACCTTCCTCTCCAGAACTCTAGCGAGGCAGTTTCGAATGCACTTCCAGGGTTGAGCCCTGGGATTTCACACCCGACTTGCCAAGCCGCCTACATGCGCTTTACGCCCAGTGATTCCGAACAACGTTTGCACCCTCTGTCTTACCGCGGCTGCTGGCACAGAGTTAGCCGGTGCTTGCTAAGGAGATACCGTCATCACGCAAGGTATTGGCTTGCGCTTATTCTTCTCTCCCCACAGAGCTTTACAACCCGAAGGCCTTCATCACTCACGCGGCGTCGCTGCGTCAGGCTTTCGCCCATTGCGCAAGATTCCCTACTGCTGCCTCCCGTAGGAGTCTGGACCGTGTCTCAGTTCCAGTGTGGCTGTTCATCCTCTCAGACCAGCTACGCGTCTTAGCCTTGGTAGGCCTTTACCCCACCAACAAGCTGATGCGCCGCAGGCTCATCCTCAGGTGCGAGCTTCCATGGAGAGGCCCGCTTTGACCTTGCGGTATTATGCTGTATTAGCACCCCTTTCGGGGTGTTATCCACCGCCCGAGGGCAGATTACCTACGTGTTACTCACCCGTGCGCCACTGTACCGGGGCCGAAGCCCTTTCTCGTTCGACTTGCATGTATTAAGCGCGCCGCTAACGTTCGTTCTGAGCCAGGATCAAACTCTCCAGTTAAATCCTGTCGGTGAATTCGATTTCAGCAGACACTGATTGGGAGATCAGGTATCTCCTCATCAGGCTCACTTGCGTGAGCGACCCCGAAGGGCCATCCGAGTTAATCGAACCACCAGTATTTTCGCTCATGGTTCTCGCCCGACGCCTGGTTGTGAAGGCCAGAACAGTCGGGCTTGACCGGGACCCGCGATGTCTATCGCGGGAATAAGGTTCAGTTTTCAAGGACCGAGGGGATGAGGAGGAAGGCCGTTGGAGGCGTTTCGTTCCGTCCCGAAGGGGAGGCGGAAACTATCTCTGGCCCCCCCCCTTGTCAAAGAACTTTTGAACTTTTTTTTCGTGTCCACACCCTATCCCCATTTCTGGGGGCAAATGCCCGAAATCCTGTGGATTTGTGGGTCAATTCCGCTGAACAAAACGCCAGTCCTGGGGCTTTTTGGGGGTGGTTTGTACCGTTTGGGCCCCGGCGATGCGGGCTCCGCGCGGTGGCTTGTTGGGTGTTTTCTCCCGTCGGTACCCACGGCGGAGCGATCCAGCGCCGGATCCCACCGCAGGTGCTTGTTCCCTGGCCCTGGCCGCGCCTTTGGCTGTCGACGATCATCCAGAAACGCGGGCCTTTGCAGCCGTGGGCAGTGCCCGGGCGGGCGCCGGTACCCTCGATTGGGCCGCCTTCTGCCTGCTTCCGTGCCAGAGCTCAGCAAAGGCGGGCCCGAGAGCGAGGATTGCTCTGCGGAACCCGCGCCGCATCAACACGCAAAGCAATGAGCGACTGGGCGTCATTGCTCGATGCTCGAGCGAACTAAGAAACGATGACGTGATCGGAGTACCAGCGTCCGAAGCGTTCACGCACCATCGTTATCTCCTGACCATCATCGAAGCGGACGCGATAGCCCACTTCCAAGGCGAGCAGCTCCGGGCCGTGGTAGCGCCCCAAGACCTGCACTGGGCGCCAATGGTGTCGCAGCCAGACCGCAAGAGGTCGGTGCGCCGCAGAACCGTCATCCCTGACGTCGATGCGCAGCCATTGTTCGGAGCGGACCCATTCGGGCAACTCCAGAGCGGCTTCCTCGCTGACTTCCCGAATGGCCTCGTTCAAGGCGCGCCGCGAGAAGCTGAACGCTCTGAAACCCAACTGCACGATCAATGCGTAGCCATCCGAAAGACACACTGCAGCGAAGCTTGCTCCGCGGGCACGTATGACGAGTTCGCGCGTCTGCACCCATTCGTCGAACTCGCAGCGCCGAAGAGCGACCATGATGAGTTGGAGTTCGGCCGCAACCACCCGCACCGCGTAGGGATCCAGACTGCCGGCGTAGTCGACGGTTTCTCCTTCCGGGTCCACCACCGCCGCAGCCACCGCCCCGAGAGCGTCGCATAGCCTGCCCAAAGGGGCGGCGAAGCCGGACGGGCTCTGGTCACGCGGCGCAATCGAACGGCGCGTCATGGGCCTTCCAGCAGCAGTTCGGTGTCTTGATCGAAGGAGCGCTCCACCTCGATCGACTCAGCTTCACGCGCGCGGGAAACGACCGCAGCTTGGCGCTGGCGAGCCCGAGCGGACAATATCTCTCGCGACAGCACGCGAGCACGCTCCTCGTAACTGACGCGTTTGGCCGCCTGCTTCTCGAGCAGCAGCAGCACGTGAAACCCGGACGGACTCCGCACCACCTCCGACTGCTGCCCGACCGACTCCAGCGCGTTGGCAGCAGCCGCGAACACTTCGTGGTAGCGCCCGAAGTCGAAGTCTGGGTTGGGTCTCGCGTCCAGCAGCACGATGCGACCGTCCGCCGCAACCGGTTGAAGCTCCTGGGCCACCACCTCGAAAGCGCCGGCTTCGACATTCTTGGCGGTTTCCACGAACAACTCCGCATCGGTAATCCCGGCGGTTACCTCGGCAATCTGCTCCGCTAGCTGTTCTGCGCCTCGCGCATCGTCGCATTCTTCGCAGAGCACGACCGCGTGAGCGACGCGGGCTGCAGCGGGACGGTCGAGTTCCCACCAGTGACGATGGGTGTACTCGGCAACCTCCGCCTCGGTAGGAGGCCCTTCGGACTTCGCTTCCTCCAGGAATCCCTCCGCCATCTTGCGGGCGAGCACCACGTGCCGAACGTAGGCTGCCACCCCGGGCCGCTCATGAACGAGCTGTTCTGCCAGTACCGCGTCGTGGATGAGGTCAGACAGGGCTGCTTGCGGCCCGATGTGGCGCTCTTCGGACACGTCGCGGACGAGCGACACTTCTAGCGGCACGTCTGCCACGCGCGCCGCAACGTCCGCGGAGAGAGAAGTCTGCGGTCGAGGACCCGGGGGGGCAGCGTCCGAAGCACAAGCGGCGATGAGTAGACCGCACGTGGACAAGCACCGACCACGTCGCCACTCACTCATGCGCGCGCCCACCCTCCATCAGTGCGATCGCCTCCCGGGCCGCAGCAGGTCGACGGACGCCTTCAACACCAGCCCGCCAACCACCAACCAGTACAGCGCGTGCAGGTCCCGTTGTTCACCCAGCGCTACGATGCCCAGAGAGAAGGCCGTACCGGCAGCAACCACCAACAGGATGCTGAGCGCATCGATCACCCGACCCATCAGCGCCTCACCAGCCAAATGACGACGCCCAGCACCGCGACGACGACCAGCCCGGAAAGCGCGCTCGAAGCGGCATTGAGCCGTGCGGCAGGCCCCGGCAAGCGCACCCGTTGACCGCGCTGCACGCTGATCTGCGCCCCAGCTGAAACCATGGCAATCGCGCACAACAATCCGGCGCCGTGGGCCAGCAGCGCGTGCTCCGGCCGGGTCACCCTCCAAGCGAGGAGCCACGGCACCATGGCTCCGACGCTCGCAATCGCGAACACGACGTGCGTCACCAGAGGTAGCGAGCGCCGCGGAGTCAAGGGCTCGGAACGGATCACGCGCGGGTCGTTCTCCGGCACGGAGCGCACGTTGCGAACCGCGCCCCAACCGAAAGCGAAGAGCATCCACCCGACGGCTCCCGCAGCGGCCCGGACCGGCTCCAAGCGACCCACGTCCAAAGTGGAACCGAGCAATACCCAGGTCACGGTCGAGAAGCCCAGAAAGCCGGCCATCGTCACCAAGCGCCCGGCTTTGGGCAGGCGCGGAGCGATGAGCAGGCCGCCAACCAGCGAGATGAGGGCGGCGCTGGCGCTCAGCATCGGCAACCAACCGCTACCCAAGGTGGGCGCGGCTACCGTCGCCAGCCAGGCGAACGCTCCGGAGACGAACAGATTGGTGCGTACCGTCGCGCCCGTCGTCGCGTCCTCGATGGCCAGCCCTGGGGCGACGGATTGCGCCATGGGCGACAGCTTACGCCGTGCGGCAGCTTTCTCAAAGAAAGGATGCGGCACCGGCGGCATTTGCGGTGCGCGCCGACGCCATGCTTCAGCGGAAAGCTTCGACGAAACTGAGGAAAGTGAGCACGGGGTGGCCCGTGCCGCCCTTGGGATACATTCCTCGGGCCCGATCGTAGAGCACCGGCGCTGCCACGTCGCAGTGAATCCATGGCACTTCACCGACGAACTCGCGCAGGAACAATGCGGCGGTGATCGAGCCACCCCAGCGCTCCCCGGTGTGCTTCAGATCGGCAACGTCGCTGTCGAGCTGCTCCCGCAGCTCCGTCAGCAGCGGCATGCGCCAGAACGACTCTCCGGCGTCTTTGGCAGCCGAACCAAACTGACGCGCCAACTTCTCGTCGGCGGTGTAGAACGCCGAATAGAGCTTGCCGAGAGCCACTACGCACGCGCCCGTCAGCGTCGCAGCATCGATGATGACGTCCGGGGCGAGCTCGCGAGCATACGCCAACGCATCCGCCAACACCAATCGGCCCTCGGCATCCGTGTTGATGATCTCGACGGTCTTGCCGTCGAGCGAGCCGAAGATGTCGCCGGGACGATACGCCGCGCCATCGGGCATGTTCTCGGCGGCGCCGACCACGGCGTGCACTTCGACGTTGGGCTGCACTTCGGCTATCGCCGCCATCAACCCGAGCACGGCTGCAGCTCCGCCCATGTCGCTCTTCATCTCGCCCATGTTGGCAGCCGGCTTGATGCTGAGACCGCCGGAGTCGAAGGTGAGGCCCTTGCCCACGAAGACGAGTTTCTTCGGGTTCTTCTTTTGGGGGGTGTATTGGATGTGGATCAGGCGCGGTTCGTTGGCACTACCTTGACCCACGGCATAGTGCAGGTGCATGCCGGCCTTCTTGAGCGCCGCCTTGTCCATCACCTTGCACTTCATCTTGCCCTTGCGGGCGATGTGTTGACCGAGGGTGGCCATGGCCGCGGGAGTGAGCTCGTTGGGAGGCTCATTGACGGCATCGCGGGCGATGGCGACCGCCTCCGAGACTCGCAAGCCCAGCTCAGCCGCACGCTGTTCCGAGACCGTTGCCTTGCCTTTGCGGAAGAGGCTCACCTGCTGCAGCAATTGCTGGGGCTGGCGTTCGCCAGTCAGGTACTTGACGAAACGGTAGGCGCCGAGCCCAACCGCCTCTCCCGCGGCACGCATCAATGGCCCCTTGACCTGTTCCGGCAAGACGACAGCCAAAGAAGCGACCTTGCCGGTCAGAGCAACCGAGCGTACGGCGGTGGCCAGCGCGTGTCGGATCCGCGCGCCACCAAAACCCCGTTTGGCACCGAGACCGACCAACAAGACGCGCCGCGCCGTGAGTCCGCCGAGGGTCGCCAGTTCGAGAGCTTGGCCCTCTGCGCCGGTGAAGTCGCCAGTCGTCGCCTGCTCGCTCAGCGCACCGCCCACGGCATCATCGACAGCAGCAAAGTGTGCTTGCTTCGACAGTGCGCCCTCGAACACGAGAATTGCCAACGCTGCTGCAGGAGCCTGCAACACATCCTTCGAACTCAACTCCAGCTTGATCGCCATTCCTCAGTTGCCACTCCTTCTGCAGGGTCGTCTCCCACCCAGCTGGCCACGAACCTAGTGCCGCCAGGTCAAAGTCACAATCACGAAATTGCTTCGGGTTTCGAGGTGCTACCTCATCCCACCACCATGGACGGAGAGGTGCTCTGCGAGCTTTCAAGCCCATGGCAATCCATCCTACCGGAAGGAGCGAATGCAAAATCCACGGCCCGTTTTGCGCCTGCAGCTATGCTCTGCGCCATGCTCGAGCTTCGGATCCCTTCGCTAGTCGCTCTATTCGTGCTGGCGGCTGCTTCACCGTCTCACGCACAAACCCAACCTCCGCCAACGTTTCCGCCGGCGGCTCCCACGACACAGAATCCGCCCCCCGCACAGACGCCACCGCCGCAAACGCAGCCCTACCCCCAGCAGCCGCCCGCGCAGCAACCGTATCCGCCTGCTCAGCAACCCTACCCACCAGCACAACAGGCCCCCGCGCAGCAACCGTACCCGCCTGCTCAGCAACCCTACCCGCCGCAGCAACAACCTGGTACGCAGCCGCCGCCCTACGCGGCGCCACAACAGCCGGGGCAACCCAGCTACGCCGCGCAACCACCCAGCTCACCGCCCCCGCCGCCCCCCTCGAGCGGTGGCAGTGACTTCGAGATGCCGAACTTCTCGATTCGCGTCGACCCCCTCAATTGGCTGCTGTTTGGTCAGCTCTACTTGGAGCTCGAGGCCGATACCTTCGACTGGCTGACGATAGAAACGGTGCCGATGTTCGTCGTGAGTGAACAGCCGGTCGTGTTCAATCAGGTGGACGAGCTGGAGCAATCGTCGGGCATGGGGCCCATCGCCGGCGCGAGCATCGGGCTCGGCTTCTGGCTCAGCGGCGATTCCTTCAAGGGCACCGTGCTGAGAACCGGACTGACGTTCTACGACATCGACTACCGCACCCGCGCGTTGGTGGACTACGATGGCAATGCCAACTTCGATCCGGTGGACCGCGGCGACGTCATGGACCGCCTGACCCAAAAACAACGTCGCCTGAGCGTCATCATCGGTTCGCAACGACAATGGGGCTATTTCACCTTCGCCGGGGGCTTCGGCGTCGAGTACGAACTACGCGAGGACAACCGCTGCATCTTGCAAGACGGCGCGGGACTGTTCGAGGTGCGCCGCGGGCCGGACTGTGACGATGAAGAGCTGAACATCGCCACCTCGCCACTGGGCCGACCTGATGTATCCACCCTCAACGTCTTCGGAGGCTTCCACCCGGTGTATCTGACGGCAAGGCTGTCATTGGGTGTCGTCTTCGACGACTGATGCGAGTCGGACGAGCCCGACGACAAGAGCCAAGACGCGAAAAGAAGAGACTGATGAAGACGACGACGCTCAACACGGCCGGCTCCGAGACGCGCGAACCCATCACCGTCGTCACCGGCGCCGGGGGTGGTCTGGGCCAAGCCCTGTGCTGGCACCTGATCCGGCAAAAGCACCGCGTCGTCGCCACGGATCTCAGCGAAGAGCGGCTCGGGGCTTTGCGCGACGAAACCCAGGCGCTGTGTTTTGCTCTGGACTCAGCCGACGAAGCCAATTGGGCCCGCGTGCTGACCGCGACCCAAAGTCGTTGGGGCTCCGTCACGGGTGCGGCCTTGTGTGCGGGTGGATGGGCGGGCGGCACTGCTTTTCACGAAAGCGACGAGACGAGTTGGCGTCGCATGATGAACCTCAACCTCAACAGCGCGCGTGTCGGGCTACACGTCCTGATCCGCCACATGCTGCACAACGGCGGAGGCTCCGTCGTCGCGCTGGGCTCGAGAGCCGCGGAGCGCCCCTGGGAAAGCGTCGGCGCTGCGGCCTACGCCGCGTCCAAAGCCGCACTCGTCAGCCTGGTATCGACGACGGCCAACGAACTGCTCGGTCGTGGAGTCCGCGTCAACGCGGTGCTGCCCAGCACGATCGACACCCCCTCCAACCGTGCCGCAATGCCGAAGTCGGATCCCACCAAGTGGGTCAGCACGGTCGAACTGAGCCACGTGATCACGTTTCTGCTTTCCGCCGAAGCGTCCGGGATCACCGGAGCGGCCATTCCCGTCTACGGCCGCATCTGAGTCGGGGTACGAGGAATTTCGCGACCGCAGCGCGACGCGCTACCAGTATTTTTCGGTCGTCACGTGTCCCGGCGAACGCTGGCGGTGCTTGCGTAAACCCTTGTGCGCAAGTGACGCCTGAGCATCACGGATCATGTCGGGGTTGCCACAGAGCATGACGTGCGAGCGCTCGGGGTCGAGAGCCAATTCTGCGGCGCGCTCCAAGCTTCCATCGTCGATGGCGGCCGGAATGCGACCTGCCAGCATGCCCGGACCCGGCGCCGCGCGCGACACCAGCGGAACGTAACTGAACCGGGGCTGCAGCGCGCGCAGCTGTTCGAGCTCCTGACGGTACCCGAGTTGAGCTTCGGTACGCGCCCCGTGTACCAGCACCACGCGCTCGAAACGAGGGAAGAGTTGACCGCTCCGCCACATGGAAACGAAGGGCCCCAAACCCGTGCCGGTGGCGAGCAACCACAGCTCTTTGGTCGTTGCTGGGATCCATTCGAGGGTGAAGAAGCCTTGTGGGTCCGTATCCAATTCGACGACGGCACCTGGGCCCAATTGGAACAGACTCGGGGTCAGCGCGCCCTCGGAAACCTTGGCCAAGTAGAATTCGGGAGGCGCACCCGGCGCGGAAGCCAACGAGTAGGCGCGCTTGACGCGCTCCGCGCCGACAGGCAACGCCAGATTGACGAACTGTCCCGGAGCAAAGCTCAAACCCTCTGCCTGCAGACGAAAGGTCGCAAGCCCCGCGTCCCAATCGTGACGTGCTGCGATCGTCGCCGTCGTCCAATTCGCCATGCTCGTCCATAGCGAGTTTGCCGTCACAGTTCACCCCCGTCGGTTCGGCTCTTGACCATCAACGGCAACACCCGCAAGCTGCGCCATTCGCGCCCCCCTCGGTGTTGACTGACCCTCGTGGGGTCGTGACGCGCTGGGCGGCGCCAGAACTGGAGAGCCATTCGTGCCGCAACTGCTGAATCACCCCTACGCGTCCTTCTTGAACGACGTCGCCAAACCCACCCGCTACACCGGGCGCGAACACGGCAGTCGCGTCAAAGACTGGGCAGGGGTTCAGGCACGCGTCTGCCTGGCGTTCCCCGATATCTACGACATCGGCATGAGCCACCTCGGCTACCGCATGCTGTACAAGATCCTCAACGACGACGAGCGTATCCTCGCCGAGCGTTGCTACACACCCTGGGTCGACATGATCTCGGAGCTGCGCGCCAATGGTGAATGGCTGCGCTCGTTGGAGAACTACCGCCCGTTGTGCGACTTCGACGTCGTCGGTTTCTCGCTGCAGTTCGAACTGACGTTCACGAACGTGCTCTTGATGCTCGATCTGGGGGGCATCCCGCTGCGCTCGAAGAATCGAAGCGAAGACGACCCATTGGTGATCGCGGGCGGCCCGGTTGCGACTCACGCCGAACCAATGGCCATCTTCTTCGACGCGATCGCCATCGGCGACGGCGAGGAGTTGGCAAAGGAGGTGGCTCTGGCGTGGACGGAGTACAAGCGCCAGGGCCTCAGTCGCAGCGAACGCCTGGAGCGCCTCGCGGCCATCGATGGCGTGTACGTGCCGTCGCTGTACCAAACGGCGATCGACGAAGACTCGGGTCTGGAGGTGGTGACGGGCACGACGGCACCCAACGCCCCGCTACCCATCGCACGGCGCTTGCTCGCAGACATCAACCGCTTTCCGTTCCCGGACGACGGCCCTGTAGGCGGCCCCGAGGCCATCTTCGACCGCATGAGCATCGAGGTGGCGCGCGGCTGCACGGAAGGCTGCCGCTTCTGCCAAGCCGGGATGATCTACCGGCCCGTGCGCGAACGCGATCCCAACGACGTGATCGCAACCGTGGAGCGAGCCCTCGAGAAGAGTGGTCAAGACGAGGTGAGTCTGACCGCACTGTCGACTGCGGACGTCAGTTGCATCTCTCCTTTGATCAAGCGCCTGGTGGAGAAGACGGCGCCCGAGCGCGTCAGCTTGAGCGTGGCGTCCTTGCGCGCCTACGGCCTGGCAGACGATCTCTTGGACGACATGCGAAAGGTGCGCGCCGCAGGCCTCACCTTCGCGCCTGAGGCAGGAACCCAGCGCATGCGCGATGTCGTCAACAAGAACGTCACCGAGGCGCAGCTGATGGACACCGCCGAACGAACGTTCTCGCGCGGCTTCGACAAGATGAAGCTCTACTTCATGATCGGCTTGCCGACGGAGACCGACGAGGACGTGGAGGGCATCGTACAGGTCGGGAAAAACGCTCTACAGATCGGAAAGAAGCACGCTCGTGGGCGCGCGAAAGTGACGGTGAGCGTGTCCACCCACGTGCCCAAGCCGCACACGCCCTTTCAGTGGGCGGCGATGGACTCGTTGCCGGAGATCCGGCGCAAGCAAGACCTGCTGCGCCAAGCCGCCGGAGGCTCCAAGGGCCTCGGCTTGCGCACGCACGGCGCTGACACGAGTGTGCTCGAAGGCGTGCTGGCCCGAGGCGATCGCCGGCTCGGCGAGGTCGTCGAGCGCGCGTTTTTGCGCGGTGCTCGTTTCGACTCGTGGGAGGAGGAGTTCCGGCTCGAGGTGTGGCGTGAAGCGCTGGAACATTTTGGCGTCGACCCCGCGCTCTACCTCGGAACGCTACCGACCAGCGCGCGGCTGCCCTGGGACCACTTCGACATCGGGTTGGAGGAGGGCTTCCTGCTGCGCGAATACCGAAAGGCGCTGCAGAGCCGCTTGAGCCCGCCTTGTGGCAAGGTCAAAGGTACATTCATCCATCACACCAATACGCAGGAAGCGAACGCCGACGAACGCAAATTGGTCTGCTACGATTGTGGTGTGGCTTGTGACCTGAGCGCCATGCGGCAAGAGCGCATTGGCTATCTGGAGACGATGGGCGCACGCGAGCCGGGGCAGCGAGCGCAGCTGCCGCTGGTAGGCAACGAGCCTGGGGCGAACACACCGCTGCCGGAGCGATATCGGCCCCGTCGAGAGGCCGGCGAACCCGAGCGCTGGCGCCTGCGCTTCGAGAAGATCGGCGCGGCAGCCATGCTGGGGCACCTCGACCTGCTCCGTGAATTGCCGCGAGTGATCCGGCGCTCCGGAATCAAGACGCACTACAGCCAAGGCTTCAAGCCCAAGCCAGATCTGTCCTTCGGACCGGCGCTCGCCCTCGGCATCGCGAGCCTCGACGAGTACGTGGACGTCAAACTGCTGGACGCACCTCCCTCCAGCGAGGTGCTGGAGCGTTTGAATCGAGCCGCGAGCCCCGGCCTGCGCTTCACCGGGGCGCGGAAACTGGCTGCAGGAGAGCCGCGGGTCAACACGCTGATCGATGGGGCGCGCTACTGGATCGGGCTTGCCTACGATGCGGTGACCGCGTGGGGCGGTGTAGACAAACTGCGTGCACGCATCGACGAATTCCTCGCAAGTGACACCGCGACCGTAATCCGCAACGTCAAAGGCATTTCGCGCTCGATCGACGTGCGTGCACTAGTCGAAACCATCCGGTTGCCCGTTACTGATGACGTGCCAGACCGTGTTGGACTCGTCGGCAGAGTCGTGCCCCTGACGGTAGCCGTCGTGGTGAGCCCGGCCGGAGGTGTCAAGGTGATGGAGATTGTGCAGGCGCTGATGGGTGAAGGAGGGTTCCCGCATCGTGCGGTGCGCTTGGAGATGAAGCGTGGCGAGGGCACCCCCTTCGACGTGGTCACCCCGCCACTACACAAGACGCACGGACAGGTCAGAGCCGCCCAGGCAACATGACCTGTCATCCACCCGCGAATTCCAGATTTCGAGTTTACATGCGCGAAGTTCGTCGTGGTAGCCTGCCCAACGGAGGCTGAGCGTCCGGGCGGCGCCAACCATGAGGGCATGTCGGTACTGATTCTATCTCCGGACGACGTCGCGGCGCAGTCGCTCGGGTCCGCGCTGGAGCGGAGGGGCATTGGCTATTGCCGCGAAAAGGAATCGCTGCCCGAAGACGGTCCTCTGGTCGCGGTGCTCGACGTTTCGTCGCCCGGCTACGAAGGTGATCTCGCGGAGATCCGAGCGCGGGCTCCGTGGAGTCGGTGCTACCTCATTGCGGAGCGGGGCAAGGCGCCCGAGACATCTGCCGTGCCGGCCATCCAGAAGCCATTCGACGCCCCGGCCATCGCCGAGCTGCTCGCGCGAGAGCAGGAGCTAGCGGAGTCCGAGCGCCGGCGACGCAACTTCGAAACGCGTGCAAAAGAGCTGGGCTTGCTGCTCCAGTCGAGTTTCGAGGCGATCATCGGACTCGATGCGCAGGGTCAGATCGTCTTCTGGAACCGAGGCGCCGAACGCACCTACGGCTACTCGGAGGGCGAGGCCCTGGGGCAGCAGTTGAGTTTTTTGGGACCAGACACTCCCACTGAGAAGAACCAGCCTCATACGCCCCGTGAGCTCGTGCGGCGGCACAAGCAAGGGCACGACGTGCTCGTGTTGGTGTCGCGCTCGCCGGCTGGTGACAAGGTGGACAACACACTCATCTCTTGGGCCGAGGTATCGTTGGACGTGACGGACAAGCGGGCTTTGGAGCGCGAGGTCGAACACGCCCAACGCCTGGCGCAGCTGGGACGCATGGCGGCCACGCTGTCGCACGAAGTCAACAACCCGCTCGCCGTGATCCGAAGCAACGCGGCTTGGCTCAGCGCGGTGTCGCGCCAGGCACAGAACCGCGAGGTGCTCGAGGTCGCGGCTGACTTGGAACTCGCCTCCGAGCGCATCGCGACGTTCGTTGATCTGATGACGGGTTTTGCCCGACGTGGCGCCGCACAGCTCGAATACCTGCCGCTGACCAAGTCCGTCGGGCTGGCGTTGCGCATGGTTCGCCCGCGAGCGGAGTCGCATCGCGTGGAGCTCCAGTCCGAAACGGAAGTCGCCAATCGAATCGCGGTGCCCCACGACCCGACGCGCTTCGCACATGCTCTGATCAACGTCGTCTCGAACGCCATCGACGCGGCATCGCAAGGTGGAGGACACGTTTGGCTGAGCGTCAGCGCATCGAACGATGCCCTCGTCGTCGAAGTCCGAGACGATGGCCCAGGCATCTCGGCAGCAGCCGTGAAACAGGTGTTCGAACCGTTCTTTACGACGAAGCCGTTTGGCCAAGGCACGGGCCTCGGACTTTGGCTGACGCAGCAGATCATTTCGGACCACGCCGGTGAAATCGACATTGCACCGCGAGCACAGGGTGGCACGCAGGTTCGTCTATCGCTACCGAGGAGCGGAGGAGCAGCATGATGCTTTGGCTCGAAATCGGGAAAGAGCGCTTCGCGCTGCGTCAGGGAGAGACCACCATCGGGCGCAGCCACTACTGCACCGTCGTGGTGGACAGCTCCACGGCGTCGCGCGAGCACGCCGCCGTTCGTGTGACGGGCGAGCGCATCGAACTCTGCGACTTGGGGAGCCGCAACGGCACGGCGGTCAATGGTCAACGTATCAGCGACGCTGCGACCATCCGCGTAGGTGACATCATCACCATCGGGTCGAAGGAGATCCGCCTGGTAGAGGCCACGCTGCCGGACGACGCATCGAACACCGCTGAGTCGAAGATCCCCAGCGACCCGCGCCCGAACACGAAGACGCTACCAGAGCAGTAGCAGGCGCGACCCAGCGACCACGCGCCATTGCCTACAGAAACGCCCCCGCCAGCCGCTGCGAGCCTGCAACCGCGATTGGGGCCCTGGATTCGCGTGCGCGACGCCTGCGACCGCGACTGGGGCCCAGAACTCGCGCGCAGCTACTTCAGTGCACCAGCGGCTTGTAGCGCATCGGCTTGATGCGCAGCGCGTCCTCGCCCAGACGTCGCTTCTTGTCCGTCTCGTATTCGTCGAAGTTGCCCTCGAACCACACCACGCGACTGTCGCCTTCGAAGGCGAGCATGTGCGTCGCGATGCGGTTGAGAAACCAGCGATCGTGGCTGATCACCACGGCACAACCGGGGAACGACAAGAGCGCGCTCTCCAACGCCCGCAGAGTCTCGACGTCGAGATCGTTCGTGGGCTCGTCGAGCAGCAGGAGGTTGCCGCCCGTCTTCAACAACTTGGCCAAGTGCACTCGATTGCGCTCTCCGCCGGACAGAGTGCCGATCTTCTTCTGCTGGTCGCTGCCCTTGAAACCAAACCAAGAGCAATAGGCACGGGAGGCCACTTCGCGCTTGCCGAGCTCCACGGTGTCTTCACCGTTGGATATCTCCTCCCACACCGACTTCGTCGGCTCCAAGGCATCGCGGCTCTGGTCGACGTGAGAGACCTGAACCGTGTCACCCAAGGTGAGCTCCCCTGCGTCGGGCTTCTCTTGTCCGACGATCATGCGGAACAGCGTCGACTTGCCCGCCCCGTTTCCGCCAATCACGCCCACGATGCCACTGCGGGGCAGTTTGAAGTCCAAGTTGTCGATCAGCAGACGCTCGCCGAAGCCCTTGGTGAGCCCCTTGGCTTCGAGCACGTTCTGCCCCAAGCGCGGCCCCGGGGGGATGGTGATCTCCGTCGCGTCGGTGGAAGCCTTGGCGGATTGAGCCGCGAGCTCCTCGTAGGCGCCCAAGCGAGCTTTACTCTTGGCGTGACGCGCCTTGGGTGAGGCGCGAACCCAGTCGAGCTCTTGCTTGAGCTTGCGCTGACGGGCGCTTTCTTGTTTTTCCTCGTCAGCGAGCCGAGCGGACTTCTGTTCCAGCCAGGCCGAGTAGTTGCCCTTGAACGGATAGCCGTGACCGCGGTCGAGTTCGAGTATCCACTCCGCCACGTTGTCGAGGAAGTAACGATCATGGGTCACGGCCACGACCGTACCGGTGAAGTCGTGCAGAAAGTGCTCGAGCCACGCGACGGACTCCGCGTCGAGGTGGTTCGTCGGCTCGTCCAGAAGCAACAAGTCCGGCTTGCTGAGCAACAGCCGGCACAGCGCCACGCGTCGACGTTCGCCTCCGGATAGGTGTTCGACTTTCTGCTCTGGCGCCGGCAGACGCAACGAATCCATCGCGATCTCCACCGTCGAGTCGAGATTCCACGCATCCGCCGCATCGATCCTATCCTGAAGCGCGGCTTGCTTTTGCAGCAGTGCCTCCATCTCCTCGTCGGACATGGGTTCGGCGAACTTCATGTTCAGGTCCTCGAAGTCCGTCAGCAGCTTGCGGGTCTCTGCCACCGCGCTGTCGACGGCATCGCGCACCGTCTCCATGCCTTCGAGTCGGGGCTCCTGCTCGAAGTAGCCGATCTTGGTTCCGGGCTTGGGCTTTGCTTCGCCGGAAAATTCCGTATCGACTCCGGCCATGATGCGCAGGAGCGATGACTTTCCGGAGCCGTTGACCCCGAGCACACCGATCTTGGCGCCAGGAAAGAAGGCTAGGTGAATACTCTGGAGCACCACCTTGTCGGGAGGGTGCACCCGCGTGACATCCGTCATGGTGAAGATGAAGTCGCCCATGAACGAGAACTTACAGCGGCTTGCCGGCGTTCGAAACAGCAAGCCACGAAATCTGGGTGGGCTGCCGGGCAGGGCAAAGCCGGCGGCGAGCGCGCGATTGGAAGCCCTCGGACCAAGAAGCCGAATTGCCGGCCCCAAAGCTGAACGCTACACTCGCTCACTGACCGCGGGAGCCGAGCAGCATTCTGTTGCCCGGGTGTGGTAGTTGGCCTTTGGAGCAGTCCTGAGTGTGCTGATTCGTTCGCTTCGATCACTGCTGCTCTTCGTGAGCATCGCCCTTGCCTACTCTGTGCAGTGGAGCGTGTGGCGTGTCAGCGGACGTCGCTGGTTGTCAGCTCGATGGGAACGCCTGCACGTTAAGAGCGCTCAGCGCCTCGCCGACGGCTTCTGCGCTCTTGGCGGTGTCTACGTGAAGCTCGGTCAGGTGCTGAGCGTGCTCGGAACGTTCCTTCCACCCGCCTTCGGCACCGCCTTCGGCCGACTGCAGGACGCGGTGCCGCCGCGTCCGATGGCAGACATCGCGCGGCGCCTGCAACACGCCTTGGGCGACGATTGGACGTCGCACTTCGACGACTTCGAGCAGGAACCACTGGCGGCGGCTTCTTTGGCCCAGGTTCATCGCGCACGGTTGAAGGACGGTACGCCCGTTGCGGTCAAAGTCCTCTATCCAGGCATCGAGGGCATGATCGCGGTGGACTTGAAAGTCATCGGTTGGATCGCGCCGCTGGTGTATCGGGTATTCGGCTTCCGGCGCATGGGCACGGTCGTGGAGCAGCTCGGCGAGATGCTTCGCCAGGAGACGGACTTCGTCCGCGAACGCCAGAACCTCAGGCGCATGGCCGACGTCTTGCGCGGCCAAGACAAGGTGGTGACTCCGCAAGTGTTCGAGCATTTGAGCTCAGCCGCCGTGTTGGTGCTCAGCCTGGAAGAAGGGCGCAAGCTCAGCGATGGCGCGAGCGTGCGCGCTTCCGGTGGCGATCCCACGACGGTGGCGAACAACCTCGTCAGCGCCTACCTCTCGATGCTCTTGGAGCATCGCGTCTTCCACGCGGATCCGCATCCCGGTAACCTGCTGGTGCGGGGCAATCAGCTGGTACTGCTCGACTTTGGCGCAGTGGCGCAGGTCAGCGAGGCTCTGGTAGGCGGCCTGAAGAAGGTCATCATGGGCGGCTTGGTCAGAAACGCCGACCAGGTCCTGATCGGCATCGAAGAGATGGGATTCGTGGCCGACAACGGCGATCGCGAGCTGCTCCGCAGCGTCGGTCGAGAGTACCTGCATGCGCTAGCCGGTATTCAGGTCAGCGATCTGCGGAACCTTTCCAGCGAACAAGTTCGAAGCATCATGGGCTACGACCAATTAAAGGGAAGACTGCGAAGCGTTGCCTCCAACGTGCGCTACCCCGAAGGCTACTTCTACCTGGAACGCACTTTGCTCCTTCTGTTCGGGGTCGTTGCCCAACTGGTGCCTGAGAAAGGACTGCTGGGCATCGCCGCACCCCACGCGTCCAAGGCGCTGATGCGATCCTACGCGGCACGTCGGGCGAGCGTTCCAGCGCGCAAAGCCGAGACGGCCTGAGACCGATGTTGGGGCTGAGGTCCTGCGAGGTAGCGCCCTTCGAGCCCTCGAGGTGCGCGCCGGACTTCACTTTCGGCAGCCGAGCTCACCGGGCCCGTGCAAGATGGACGGAACTTTGAGCCCCTACGCAGAGTCCCGCGACTAGATCCCGAACGGAAGGGGCGGATCTGCGGGTGAACCGAAACACCCCGCGATACGTCAATGTACCGGTGCGTCGCGAGCGGTGCTTGTGGCGTGGCAACGGCTGCGGCAGTGCCAGACTTGGATCACGAGTCCCCCAAATTGTCGTCCGATCCGCTGCGCGGAGACTAGGCTGCACCGCGGCGGAGCCTCGTTTCCGTGCCGGGCAACGACCACTATCCCAACGCCCCACTGTCTCATGGCGAAATCGAACTCCCATCGTCCTGCTCGTCAGGTCGACCCAGGACGTCTCCTGGCGCGGTTCCTTTGCCTGATCTTCGCGATTCTGGGAGCGCTACCCTTGGGGGCGGGCTTCATCGCTCGCTCGGAAGCGGCGCAGCAGTGGGTTTCACGAGAAACCTCGCGGGTGCTGGAGCAGCTGCTCGGTCTTCAGGCGAGCTATTCCGTCGAGATCAACTTGTTGCCACTGGAGGTGGCACTGATCGACGTACAGGTCGAAGGCAACGACGGGGGAATGCCCGCTTTTCGCGCCGCCAAGGTCGGCATCACGCCTCGGGTGTTCTCTTTGATTGCCGGGCGCTTGGACATCGGTGACATCGCCATCGACCGCCCGATGTCACGTCTGAGGATCGAGGACGGCGAGCTGCAGAACCTCGACCTGCGCCTGCCAGACAGCTCCGGCGACGCGCCGGAGATGCGACACGCACCGTTTCGGTCCCTTTCGGCGACCGACGCGCGCTTCGACATCGACGTCGACGGGGTCCACATCGAGACGGGCGCGGTGGATCTGGACGTCTTCGCCGAGCAGCGTGCGGTGGAGTTGGCTCTGCGCGTCGGAGAGAGTCGCATCGGCTACCCTTCGGGCCTGTTCGAGAGCACCCGCGGCGACGGGGAGCCCGGACCGGAATGGTTCTGGGACGAAGACGTGATCTGCCAGGTGGATGCGCGTGTGCGCATCGACCCCGACGGCGTTCTGGTCCGACGCCTCTCGGTAACCGGCAACGCGGACATCGAGGCTGAGGCAGGCACGGCGCCCAGCTGCCCAGCCTCCGCTGACGAGGCGCCCACCTTGGACCGGGTGGAACTGCGCAGCAGCCAGCTTCGGGTGGTGACGGACGCGGAAGGGGGCCTCGGGCAAATCGAGGGCGCGGTGGAGGCTCGTGTACCGAGCAACCTCCTCAATCGACTCTCCGGCGGCGCACCGACCTTCGACGGCTGGACGACGATCGCCGGCGACGTGCGCTTCGAGCCATCGATGCGCCTGCCGGAGTTCACGGGCAGACTGACGACGGGGCAATTCTCGCTCTCAGGGAGCCGCATCGTCTACAGCTCCGAGGCCGAAGTGAGACTTCAGGACGACAAGATCATCGTGCCTGAGTTGCACGCCATCTACGGCGGGGGTCCAGTGGACGTCTACGACGTCACCCTCGCTCCTTTCGAACCGGGAGTCACCCTGCACGCGCGCAAGGTCGATGGTCGCAATGTTCCCTTCCCCGAGATGATGCGCGACATCGGCATCACGCCGAACACGATCGTGCAGTGGCACATCGACCGCGCTCTGGTGCACAATTTCCAGGGCACGCTGTCACCCGCGAGGCTCGACGGCGACGTCAACATCACGACGAGTCACTTCGAGATCTTCGATCGTGCTTTTCACGCCGCAGGGCGGGAGCACATGTTGGGCGCGAAGCCGCGAGCTGTGCTGAAAGGAAAGTTCGGGGTGCGCGACGACTCCGTCCGTTTCGACGACATGGATGTGCGCTTCGGTTCGAGCTTTCTGCGCACCACGGTGCACCTCGGCTTCTCCGATTGGATCAAGATCGACGTGCCGGCGTCCGCCCTGAACTTGTCGGAGCTCAGCCCGTTGACGACGATCCCGATTGAGGGCATCGCCACTTTGACCGCCAACGGGGGCGGCAAGATGAGTGATCCGACGCTGACCGTGGAGGTGGAGATCGACGATCTAGTCTTTGGCGGTTTCCCACTCGGAAACTTGCGTTCACCGAACACGACGTTTCGACCGCTGCACGTGGAACTCGAAGAAGCCACGCTCGAAAAAGGGCAGAGCACACTCCACGTTCCGCGTGGGCGGATCGCTTTCGACGAAGGGCCAGCGGTCAAAGCGACCTTGAACGTCGCTTCGCAGGGAGCGAGCGTGCGGGATCTGCTGGCGATGTGGCACTTCGAGGACGACCCGAGGTGGCAAGACCTGCGCGGCGCCCTGGATGCGAACGCGCGTGTCAGCTACGTCATCGGCGGGCCTGGTGATCCCTGTGGGGGTGGCAACCTGCGCATCTCCGGGCACGCCGGAGCGCGTGAACTGACGCTGTTCGAAGAAGACTACGACAACGGCGGCGCCGAGTTCGACTTCCATTGGCAGGACATGCCAGCAGGTTACCACGGCATGGATCTCGACATTCCGAATTTCCATCTCCACAAGGGCACGGGCAGCGTCATCGGCAACGTGCACATCAGCCCGGACGCCAAGATACGCGGCAACTTGGTTGCGAGTGCCCTACCCCTGTCTCGGTTGGAGGGAACGAAAAAATGGGCGGACTTGGTGACCGGTAGTGTCAGTGCCGTGGCGCGACTGGACGGCAGCCTGGATGAAATGGAGGCACAGGTTCGCGCGAGCATGAGCCCGCTCACCTTGGGCCGTTCGAGGCTACCCGGCTCCAAGGTCGACGTATCTCTAAAACCAACACCCAGCCTGGCTCGGTTCGAAGCCAAGCGCACGCAGTGCGGTCACAAGATCCCCTCCCCCTTCGACCCGACTGAGCGAAAGAAGGACCGCCCCAGCGGGGTCTTTCACGTTTCGGGACAACTCTTCGGGCAGCAGGTGATGTTCGACAAATTCTCGCTCACCCGGCAGGAACACAAAGTCGCCAAAGGCGGGCTCATCTTCAACGAGCTCAATTTGGGACCGCTCGTCGAGCTGCGACCCGAAGTCGGCCTGACGAAACAGCGCCCCAGCGGCAAGTTCTCGGGAAGAATCGACTTCGCCCGCATGCCTCTCGAAAACCCCTCCGCATCTCAGGCAGTGGCAGAAGTGGGAACGCTGTGGGTCGCCTGGAAAGGCTTCAAGCTGGAGACGGAGCCGGTAGAAGAGCTGACGCTCAGCTCTGGTCGCCTCGAAACCCCGAAGGTGACGCTGCGCATTGCCACCCCCAAAGGGCGACAGGCGATCTTCGACGTCTCGGGCGGCGTCAACGACGTCGCCTCCAAACCCAAGTTCGACATGACCCTCGCGCTCAGGCCGGTGGACATGAACAGCTGGGCCATGCTGCTGCCCAGCCTGAGCCAAGTTGCGGGCACGCTCCAAGGACAGCTCCAGCTGAAGGGTCCCGTCGCACAGCCGGAGCCGAGTGGTGGTTTCCAGCTGACGGGAGCACGCTTCGTGCTGCGTGAGCAGGGTCTGGCGTTCAACGACGTGGAGCTCGCCGTGCGACTCGAACGCGGGTCCTTCGAGCTCGAGCGTGCTTCGGCCGCGGTCGGGGGCGGCCTGATCAAGGCCCGGGGTCGTGCCCCTCTGCGCGGAACGAAACTGGGCGAATTCCGAGGACAACTCGAGGCCCGCAGCGTCTCACTACCGGTCACGGATGGCGTCGAACTCGCCATCGACGCGGATCTGAGCGCCGTCTGGCAACCCAGTGCCGACAGCGAAGAAAACGTGCTGCCCAAGGTGACCGGCCGCGTCGCCTTGCGTTCTTTCGAGTACTCGCGCCCGGTGACGATGAATGCGGACATCGCCAGCCTCACCCGCCGCGGTAAACGCACCGAGTTCGAATCCTACGACCCGCTCAAGGACACAGTGGAGCTCGACGTGATCGTGACCTCGGATCGCGCGCTGCGCCTGAACAACAACCTGCTCGACGCCAACCTTCGCATCGAGCGCCCGGGCTTACAGCTCACGGGCACGAACCAGCGCTTTGGTCTGCGGGGTCGTATGCGCGTCGAACCCGGTGGGCGCATTCGGCTACGGCGCAACGAGTTCGAGGTCGAGGCCGGTGAAGTCCGCTTCGACGATCCAACGACGATTTCACCTCGCGTGGACTTGCGTGCCAACACGGAATACCGGCGCTACTCCACCGCCACCTCGAACACCACGGCCCCCAGCTCGGGTGCGGGGACTGCCGCCGAGTCGGCGTCGGCCGGAGGCCAGTGGCGCATCTTCATGCACGCGTACGGCGACGCGGACAATCTGAAGATCGATCTGACGAGTCAGCCCAAGCTATCCCAAGACGACATCTTCTTGTTGTTGACGGTGGGACTGACTCGCGCCGAGCTCGATCAGGCACAATCCGCGAGCCTCGGCGAGAGCGTCGCTCTGGAAGCCTTGGGCTCGCTCACTGGCGCTGACAGCGCGGTGACCGATGCGATCCCGGTCATCGACGAGTTCCGCTTCGGAAGCTCCTACTCGTCGAGAACGGGTCGCACTGAACCCACCGTGACGGTGGGTAAGCGCCTGACCGAACGCATTCGGGCGTTCGTCACCAGCGGCATCAGCGAGAGCCGCGAGGTGCGCTCCAACCTCGAATGGCGACTGAACCAGCAGGTGAGCGTCGAAGGCTCCTACGACAACGTCAACGACATCTCTAGTTCGAGCCTCGGCAACTTGGGCGCTGACATCCGCTGGCGTCTCGAGTTTCGCTGATCGGGAGAAGAGCCCGCCAAAATCGGCCGGTGCTGAGCTGGGCGGACGTCGGGGCGAGGCCCAGCCGTCGCCGCCCAGCGCATCGCTCAAGCAGCGCGTTCGATCGGACTGGTTTCGCGTCGCTGTGGGAGTGGCAGACGAACAGGCTCAGGCACGCACTCGATGATGGCAATGAAGCCGGACTTCGGGGTGGCGACCACGGCCGAACCGTCGGGATGACCGTAGTACGCGTCTGTGAGAGCGCCGATGGCTATGCCCTCGTCTTGTAGGTCGAAGCCCGCGGCCTCCACCAATGCCTCGTAGGTCCACTCCCCGTCAGGATCCGCACATAGGTCGACGGGCACGGAGTCGAGACTTTCCCGGTATCTGAAGATTCGCATGAAACACACCCTTTCGAGAAATCGCCGCCGCCCGCATGTGACGGGCGGCGGTTTGCCTTCGGTTCGCAGGAGGCGCGGGTGAGGGGCCGCGCCCAACGGAGAGGAATTTACCTACCACTGAACATAATTCAAGCCCCAATACTGAACATCTGTCTTTATTAGTGAATCCGGTGGCTTGCGCCCCAAGAAGCGACGTCCGAGGACGTCGACGGCTCGCGATCAGCCAAACGGGGCACACTACTCGCGGACTCTTTGAAGAAGGCTGGGACAGCCCGCGCGGCTCAGGGAAGCCAGCGAATGCCGACGCGGAGGCCACCGCGCACGAGCTGCGTCGCGGGGAGCCCTCCGCCGGGAAAGAAGTGCTCGACTGTCACCGCGACTCCGGCCCAGGGCAGGAAGTCCCGAGCACGCAGGGTCGTCAGGCCGATGCCAAACCCGAGGCGCGCCCCCCATTGCAGCGTCAACTCGTTACCTTGGAGGATGCCGACCGGGGCTGCCTCAAAGTCGTAGAGCCAGTTGACGTTGTGGAAGCGCGCGACGATGGGAACCGCCGCCAAGTACTTGAACGTGAACTGGTCGGAATCACCCGGGCGATTGAGCTCCGCACCACCCCCTACTTCGCCACCAGCAATCAGACTGAGCTCGTTGCCGAAGCCTCGCCCGAGGAGAAGACGACCATTGCCGCCACCCCCGACGCCGTAGATGTTCCCCGCTCGCACCGCCTCAGCGACACCGCCACCTTCCAGGTGAACGACCCACTTGTTGCGCTCCGTCTGGCGACCCTCGAAGGCGTAACTCGGTTCGACGAAGAACGGGCATTCGCCGGTACGCGCGAGGGTCCGGCGCAGCGCGACCAGGGCCCGATGGGCGTGTAGCGCCTCCTCGACCTCATCGGTCAGTCCCCCGGCTTCTTGGTACAGGCGCTTCGGGTCGCCCGGGGCGGCGCGCTCCAACTCCGAAAGGGCTGCCTGGCGCGCCAACGCCGGAGTCCGGCAGGCAGACTCGAGAAGGATGGCAACGATGTCGGTGTACTCCTCCTCGTCGACGAACCAACCGGCTTCCTCCTTCGCGACGATGACTCGTTGCACGTCCGCCAGGAGAGCCTCCTTCGCACTGGTGACCGCCTCGTCGCTCGGCTCTGCGAGGGCTGGGGGAGCCAAGGTGACGACAGCACCCACCAAGGCTCCGACACAGTAGCGACGCATCGGCGCAGTATGCGAGGCAGAGCGTCATTTCGCTAGGTTGCAGATGGCCGGATCGGCGCGCAGTCCGGTGTCAGCGACGGGCATCCTGGCGGTGCACCCATGCAGGCGTTACACCCTGCGAGAGCGATGAACGAACTCGACTCGCAAAGCGGACGCGGGGCAACGACCCCAAGTCGCTCCGACGACACGATTGGCCTCGTCACCAGGTCCAGCAGGTCGACCCTCTTCGGCCTCTTCGATGCCCAAGCGCGCCTCTTCCCCGGCCGGATTGCGGTCGAAGACGAACAGCGAAGCTTGACCTACGACGAGCTCCGACGTCGGGCACTGAAGCTAGCGACCGTGCTGCGCCGACACGGAGCAACCCGCGGTCAACGCGTCGCGATTCTGTCGGAGAACCGCATCGAGTACTTGGAGCTCTTTTTGGCCGCTGCAGCGATGGGTGTGACCGTGGCATGCCAGAACTGGCGCCTGTCGGTGGGCGAGGTGGCTCACTGCGTTGACTTGGTCTCACCAGTCGTCACGTTCGCGTCCGCCAAACACCGCGACAAGCTCGAGCACACGAAGGTCGTCACCTACGGCGAAGAGTACGACCAGCTGGTGGCCGCCGCAGAAGAAAGCGCGGTCGACGAAGCAGTTGACCCCGAAGACGCACTGCTCATTCTCTACACCAGCGGGACGACGGGGTTGCCAAAAGGCGCCGTCATCAGCCACCGCGCGGAGATCTGGCGCGGCCTGGTGATGCAAGCCGACCTGGGTATCGCAGCGGACGACACCTTCGTCGCATGGTCACCCCTCTATCACATGGGCGCTGCCGATCCGTCTCTCGGTGCACTCACCAGCGGCGGCAAAGTGATCGTGGTCGACGGTTTCGACAAACGGAGACTTGCGTCGTTGGTGGCGAGCGAGAAGCTCGGCTGGCTGCTCTTGATGCCCGGCATGATCGGCGCTTTCTCTGACGAGCTCGAGGCTCGATCCATCGCGCCTCGTAGCGTCAAGTTGTGCGGGGTGATGGCCGATCTGGTACCCCCGGCCGAACTCGCGCGAGTGACGCGCTTGTTGGATGCCCCCTATGCCAACACCTTCGGCGCAACGGAAACGGGTTGCCCACCGTGCTCGGCGAGCTTGATCCCGGTCGGCGTCGCGCCCACGTGCCTATCGAAAGAGAAGAATCCCCTGTGCGAGATCAAGCTGGTCGACTCCGAGGATCGAGAGGTCCCGCTGGGCACGCCTGGACAGCTCTGCATTCGCGGCCCGACCTTGTTCAGCGGCTATTTTCGGGCGGATGAGGTCAACCGCGAAGAGTTCCGCGGCGGCTGGTTTCACATGGGGGACGTCTTTCGCCAGAACCAGAACGGCAGCTTCGACTTCGTCGATCGCGTCAAGTACTTGATCAAGTCGGGGGGCGAGAACATCTACCCCGCCGAGTTGGAGCGAGTAATTCTGCAAGACCAGCGGGTGCTGGATGCGGCAGTCGTGCGCAGGGTGGACGAGAAATGGGGCGAGGTGCCGGTGGCCTTCGTGGCGCGCAGCGACGATTCCCTGTCGGAGAACGACGTCATCGAGCGCTGCCGCTCCGAACTGGCGAGCTACAAGCGACCGAAAGCCGTCTTCTTCATTGAGATGGAAGAGTTTCCACGCAGCGCTTCCGGCAAGATCCAGCGTCATGAACTGGAAAAGCGTTTGCACTCGGGGCCGAGCGCCTGAAACGGCGCTCAAAGGAGACACAGCGTGACCGCCAATGCCGCAGCACCGACGACCAGTATCGCAACCTCCACCCCTGAGGACGTGTTCATCCGCGACAGGAGCCTGTGCAAAGACCTGATCGGCAAGCTCACGTTTACCGAGATGATGTTGTTCGGCATCCTCGGCCGCCTGCCAACTCCAGCGCAGACCAAGGTCGTCGACGCTTGTTTGGTCACGTTGATGGAGCACGGCCTGACTCCGAGCGCGCTGGCGACTCGGCTCGCCTACTCCAGCGCTCCCGAAGCCATGCAGAGCGCCGTGGCAGCCGGCCTATCGTGCGTCGGCAGCGTGTTCGTGGGCACGATGGAGGGCTGTGGTGCCCTACTCGCCCGAATGCTGAGTGCCGAAACGTCGCTGGCGCAAGAAGCTCGCACGATCGCGTCCGAACACCGCACGGCGAAGCAACCACTGCCAGGCTTTGGTCACCCCTTGCACAAGCCGGACGACCCCAGGACGCTGCGACTGTTCGAAGTGGCCGAGGCGGAGGGGCTAGCAGGCAAACACGTGGCCGCGATACGTGAGTTGTGCACGGCTGTGGACGACGTCTACGGCAAACACATCACTCTCAATGCCACCGGCGCGATTGCGGCCCTATTGGGGGATTGTGGCGTACCGTACGAGATCATGCGCGGGTTCGCCATCGTCTCGCGCTGCGCGGGTTTGGTGGCCCACGTTCACGAAGAGCAATCACGCCCCGCCATGAAAACGATCTGGGAAACCTCGGAACACGCGGTGCGCTACGAAGGCCCCAAGCACTCCGAGCCGCAGCCCTGACAGCGTGCGCAGCACCAGCCACGCGAACACGAACGACGGAAGATGGCACCCTGCCCCGAGCCAAGCCACCCGAAACACCGCTCTGGCCTTGTCCCCGGCGCGCACGCGCCTATGTAACTCTCAGCCCCCTCCGACCAGAGGTCGATATCCAGGCAAGAAGGAAGAACGATGATCCAAGGACTGCATCACAGTGCGTATCGCTGTCGCGACTCCGAACAGACCCGCAAGTTCTACGAGGAGTTCCTAGGCCTCCCGCTGAGCGCAACTCTAGAAATCCACGTGACCAAGAGTGGGCGGAAGACGGCGGCCCTGCACACCTTCTATCGCCTGGACGACGGGTCCTTCATCGCGTTTTTCGAAGCACCGGACATGCCGTTCGAGTTCAAGGAAAGGCACGACTACGACGTGCACATCGCGTTGGAAGTGCCGTACGAGCAGCTGGAAGTGATGTTGGCAAAAGGTAAGGCAGCGGGCATCGAAAGCCGGGGCATCGCGGACCACAACTTCATTCACTCGATCTACTTCCGCGACCCGAACGGCTACGTGATCGAACTGACCGCCAGACTCCCGCACCACGAAGACGCCGTGGATCCGACCAAGAACTCCGCTCGGGCAAAACTCGACGATTGGCAGCACCGCAAAGCGGCGGGCGAGATACCGGAAACGCCAGCCGCCTAGAACCGCCAGCCCAAACGCAGGGACGTAGGCGGGTGCTTGTCGTGACGTCTCCCGAGCTACGACGTCAAGTGGCGTCGAAGTGAACGCGGTACGTGCCCCAGTCGCCAGCCCAATCGGGCTGGCGGTTCGCGGATTGACGTCCCCATGAGGTGAAGCTGAACGGCAACGTGGTTTCGAACTGAAACCACAGCGAGTCGTCTCCCCCTCGTGCTGGCTTGTCGGCGTGTTCGTCAGACATGGCGAGCGCCCGCTCGACCGCCCCGGCCCGAACTCCGTGGGGAGTCAAGCTTGGTGTCAAGAAGTAACCGCCAGCCTGAAACATACCGTCGGACCCGGGGTTACGAATGATGCCGTTGAACTCGGTGGTGACGTTGCGATGGAAGTACGGCGGACGGAACGTACCCTCCGTCGCATCCCAACGCGGTACGAAGACTACGAAGTCCAGACTGTTGGCTCCACGTTCGTCCATCGGCGCCGACAACACCGTGAGCAGCGACGGGTCGGCATGGTCGAAGCGGGCGCTGCCCAGTGGGCTGAAGTCGCGCAAGTCGTATGTCATGGGCGCCAGATTGCCGTGCCATGCGACCACATCGTACGGCGAGTAGTCCTGCCGAGCTTCGAACAGGTGGCCCCCGAGCTTGTGCGTGATTCGGTAACCGACCGCCAAACGATCTTCGTGCCAGGCCGGGGGGCAACGAAAGTGCCTACTGTCGGTGAGGCCGTTGGCCCCCGCCGGTCCACGGTCGGGCAACTCGAAGCGCCGGCCGTACGCTTCCGCCACGTAGCCCCGACTGGACCCCTCGTGCAACAGCACGCTGAAGCGCACGCCGCGAGGGATCAACGCAATCGATCCGGGTGCCACCTCCAAGAATCCGAATTCGGTCTGCAGCGTCAAAGCACCGAGCTGGGGCACAATCAGAAGCTCGCCATCCGCGTTGCAGAACGCGCGATCGACCATGTTGCGATTGGCAGCGTAGACGTGAACGGCGTAGCCGCGCCGCAAGCTCGCGCTCCCCGCGCCGCCGACGGTCGCCATTCCGTCCACGAAGTCCGTCGCTTCCGTCGGCAATTCCACAGCCGAAAAGCCAGCGAGATTGACCTCGGGGGCAGCATCGAAATCAGCGACGAAGGTTCGGTGGGCGAGGGGTTCGAAGTGACCGTGTTGAGCGGATGGGCGAATGCGGTAGAGCCAGGCTCGTTGATTGTCGCCTCGCGCCGCCACGAAACCCGTCGCATTGACCTGCTCAGCGTAAAGCCCGAAAGGGCAACGCCGAGGGGAGTTCTGATGACGAGGCAGCGCTCCGCGTAGAGACTCGCTCTCGTGCTCGCCGCAAAAGCCCCCGAGGGTCGACGCCTGGCTACGGCCGGTCAACAGTGGTCGTGCCAACCAGCGGTGACGCTCGTGAAAAGTGTGCACGTCTCCGGGGATCATTTCGAGTGCCACGTCGCAGCCTGCAGCTTCGAGTTGTTTCGCCGTCTGCTCCACGAGGTCTTGCTGCAGCCACGGGTCATCCTGACTCGCGCCCATCAGCACCGGCATGCCTGACAGTCGCTCGTCGAACTCGGGCGGCTCGTCGACACCGCCGATACCGGAGCCGGACAACGCCACCAGAGCAGCTGGCGTCTGCTCGAGACGAGCGACGACTTCGAACCCGAGACAAGCGCCTTGAGAGAAGCCAAGCAAGACCACCTGCGCGGCCGGCGCTTCGTCCCTCACCCGAGCGATGACCGAAAGGGCCTCTTGAAGGCTCGCCTGCAGCTGAGGACCGAGCTCCACCCGCGGAGCCGTGTAACGCTTGGAGTACCAGCTGCAATTCGGAGCTTGGGGCGCGACGATCGCGACCTCTGGGTCGTTGCCGGTCAGTTGCAGCGTCCGACTCACCATCGCATCCGCGGTACTTCCCCGACCGTGAAGCGCGACGACGACACGCCGCGCTTCGCGAAACGTCGGACCCCAGCGACTGACGTCGTGTCGCAGTCCCCAGTCCTCACGCGTCACGCTGCGCATCGGTCGGCGTCCGAGATAGACAGCATGCAGCACCGACGCGGGCAACGTCGGGTTCTCGTCCACCAACGTGCAGTACGCTTCGTAGTTCACCTCTGGTCCACGAAGGGAAGTCGCGGCATCGGCTCGCACGAGTAGATCGAACAGCGCCGCCTCCAGATCGTCTACGCCGATGGCGTCGCTCAAGCGACGGTGCAACCCCGCGTCCTCCAAACGCAAGTGACGAACGGTGTGGGGCAAGAGTGCTGCGTGCAAACCGCTGTGGTCGAGATCGAAGCGACCGCCGAGAAAATGAGCCAGGCGATGGTGCAGCCCAGGCTTTCCTCGTTGCAGCACTTCGGCGGCGAGGCGCGTTGCCTCCATCGCTTGGCGACGGGTCGCCGTGTGGGCTGGCCAGCGCACGAGCGTCTCGGCACAGGAAAAGGCCTTCTTGGCGGCAGACAACGCCAGCTGCGTGAGCTCCCGGTCGGCCTCGCCCGTGCTCAGCACGCTGACGGGGTGAGCCAGAGCGTTGAACAGGCTGGTGACGGTCATCCGCCGCGGCATGGTCGAGGTCAAGTCGACCGCCTGCAACACGACGTCCGGCCGCACGCGGTCGTCTCGCCCCGTCACTTTGTTGCTGTCTTGCGTGATGCCATACAGGTTTGTGTACTCAGAGCCTGCATAGGTGGTTGGGATGGCGACGAAGCGGACATCCCTTTCGAGCTTGAGCGCCTTTGCCAAGCCCGTGGTGGACCCGCCCCCCAAGCTGACCAGCGTGTCGGCCTCGTGTTCGTCCAGCGCGCGCAAAGCTGCCTCGACGACCTGCTTGGGCACGTGCCTGCGGGCTTCGTCGAAGACACGCACGGGCAACTCCCCCAGCGCGCTGACGACTTGCTCCACCCCCCGGCGGCTGGGCCCAGTGATGAGCAACACGCGCTTGCTCCCCAGTTCAGCAAGGACTCCGCCTAGAGCTGACAACGCTTCGGGGATCACGCGGGGGAGCTCAGCCATGACGAGATTCTTAAGGCACACGCTGACGCATGGCTAGCCTTTCTCAACGCTGAATGAGCCACGTGCCGAAGACGATGCACAGGGCCCCCACCACACTCAAAGCAGTGGGCCATTCGTCGAAAAGCACCAATCCCCAGAGCGCTGCAAAGACGACCTGAACGTAGGCCATCGACGTACCTCGACCTGCCTCCACCAAAGAGAGGCCCCGCGTCAAATACACCTGACCAACTTGCGTCGTCACGCCTATCAGCAGCAGCCAAACCCAATCCCACCCACTCGGCATCACGAAGTCGAGCAGGACGAACGGCAACGCCAAGGGCGTCGCCACCAGCGGAAAGTAGAACACGATGACGAGTGGGTGCTCTTTGGCACTGAGCCGGCGCACGAGTACGTACGCGCAGGCTGAGAACCAAGCAGCCCCCAACGCCGCGAGCAGCGGGACTGCCGGCAACGCTGACTCGCCACCCGCCAACGCGCCGGGCTGCGCAACCAAGACGACTCCCGCCAGCGAAAGCACCGAGCCCCACCAGAAGTGCGTGCGCAACGACTCTTTGAGAATCACGAACGCCAAGCCAGCCGTGAACAGCGGGTAGAGGTATTGAATTACCGTCACCTCAGCCAGCGGCAGACGGGGCAGCGCGTAGAACATACAGCCCAGCCCAAAGAAGCCGAAGAGCCCTCGCAGCAGAAGCCACTTGCGCTCCGTACCGAGCGGATGCAGACCCAACCGACGCAGGCCGATGTAGCTCAGCACGAGACTGACGAGCGTCCTGGCGAGCAAGAGCTCGGCCGTCGAGTATCGCCCCCCGAGGCTCTTGACGATCGCACCCATCACGGAAAGCGCGAGCGCGCTGATCATCATGAAGACCAGTGCACGCCGGTTGCGCTGAGCGGGGTCGAGGAGGTGCACCGAGGCAGGCATAGTCCGGTTCGACTCCGTCGCAAAGTCGGGCTACCGTTTCGTGGTGAATTGGAGCGCGATGAATGGCTGCGCCCGCTGCATCCTCGTTCCGTCGTGGTCGCTGCTTGCCACTTCAGCTGCCTTCATATGCGCCATGGCGTGTTCCGACGCTCGCGACGCTTCGACGGCCATCGTGGAGGCAGAGCCCCACATCGACGGAGGGCTCGAAGGTCGCGTACGCGGAGCAGACGCTGGAGGCCCCAGCGGCGAACGTCGAGGCGAACCGCCGTTGGAACCCGCGACGCCGAACTCGGGCCCCCCGAGCGGCGGCGGCGCTGGAAGTTCGGACCGCGCGCCACTCGAACCGACGGACGCGGGGTGCCGAGGTGACGACTGCACTGCCCTCGGAGGTGCCACGACAGAACAGCTCTGCGCTGACATCGAGTCCGATCCTCCGCTGTGTGGCGACGGCTTCATCGGCGGAGACGAGGAATGCGACGATGCCCATCCGGAGAGGCAAGACGGCTGCTCGGCCGCCTGTTTGATCGAGGAAGGTTACCGCTGCCGCTTCGAACCGAGCGACTGCCGCTACCTCCCAACGTGCGGAGACGGCACGCTCGATGAGGACGAAGAGTGCGACGACGGTAACGACCACTCCGACGACGGCTGCACGGTGTTCTGCACCCTCGACTTGGCCGGCTTCGGAGAACCCATCCCCATCGTCAGGCGCTGCGGGGACGGCCGCATCGACAGCGTCGAAACATGCGACGACGGCAATTTGGCCGCGGACGATGGGTGCTCCAGTGGCTGTTTGACGGAAGCCGATTGGCAATGTGAGGGAAGCCCGAGTTTCTGTTACCGGCCGGTTTGCGGCGACGCAGCCATCGAGGGGCGGGAAGCCTGCGACGACGGCAACCAATTGGGCGGGGACGGCTGCTCGGTGCTCTGCAGCTTGGAACCCGAGTGCGACGCCGAGGGCAACTGCAACACCGTTTGTGGTGACGGCATGGTACTTCCGGACTCCGACGAAGAGTGCGACGACGGCAACCTCGTTGCCGGTGACGGTTGCAGCGAGAGTTGCCGACAGGAGCCGGGGTTCGCGTGCGAGTGGGGCGCTACCCCCAACGTGGCTGAGGTTTTCGCGGAACTCGCCGCCGTCTCCCTGGGTATCAGCGAATGCCAAGCTGTGTGCGGCGACGGACTCCGAGTCGGCACCGAAATGTGCGATCTGGGCGAAGACAACGGGGCTCACACTGGTTGCACCACGGAGTGCAAACTCGGCCCTAGCTGCGGGGATGGCGTCGTCAACGGCGATGAAGACTGCGACGACGGCGTCAACATCGGCGACTACGGCACCTGCGGTCCTGGCTGCCGCTACGCGGCGCGTTGCGGTGACGGTCGCGTCGACGCCGAATTCGGCGAAGAGTGCGACGACGCGGGAGAGTCCCGGTCCGACTACGGCGGCTGCAGCCTCGGGTGTCGACTTGGCCCGCGCTGCGGAGATGGCCTCGTTCAGTGCCTAGAGGGTGAACAGTGCGATGACGGCAATCAGGAGCCGGGGGATGGCTGCAGTCCACGTTGCCAGCGAGAGCCGTGAGGTTCACCGCCCGCGACGCAAACCATCGGCCCAAGCCCGCGACGCCCTTTCCTCAGCGTGCGAGACAGGCGGCCACTTCTGGGTACACTTCGTCAGGAGCCGTGTCGGCCCACAGCAGCTCTTGCAGATTGTAGCCGGAGAAGACGCGCTTCGTGCAGTCGTTGCAGCCGTTGTTGCGTAGCCATTCGTACATCGAATCCATCGAATCGCGATGCCAGACTTCGTTGCAGGCTGCGGTAAACAGCGCCATGCGCTTGTTCTTGAAGTGACGGTGGTCCAGATCGCTCAAAGCCGTGGCATTGGCGCCCACGCGCTGCGAGATGCGCGAACGGTCGATGACGTCAGCCTCGTCGAAAGGAGCTGCGTATCCCCGTCGCACGATCTGCGCCGCGTGCATGTAGAGTCCCATGTGGAGCAACCCGAAAAACGGTTCGATGGCGACGTGCCGAAAGTCGGGATGCAGACGTTCCATCGCGAAGGGTTGCCCGATCATGAAAGTCAGTCGCCTCAAGAACTCTCGCTCCGGCATCCACGCATCCGGCCAGAGCCGGTAGGCACTCTTCATGGCGTGTGGCCACTGCTCGAACTCGGCCGGGTTCAATCCCCGGCACTTGGGCTCCTCGTCGACGACCCGCTCGAGGAAGAAGTTCTCTGCCTTGAACCAGCCGTTCCACGGGACCTCGCAAAACAGGCCCAGCGTCATCAACACGACGTTGCGCACGCCGAACCCCTCCAGCCTGCCGCGGGCGATGGCCATGCTGACGGCTGCGCCACTCAGGCAGTGCGCGACAATCGACAGCGGCTGCGCGCCACCCACGCGCTCTCGTATCAGACGTAGCGCCGTGGGCAGGTCGTGGTCCACGACGGCATCGAGAGTGTAGGCTCGCCGCTCGACAGCGTGCGAGCCACCCGGAACATCCGGCAGCGCCCGCGTCACTTCTGGGCTGCCACGCCAATCCAACAGCCAAACGTCGAACTGCGACTGCAGAGCACCCGCCAATCCACCGCGGGGATGCAGAAAGATATCGCTGTGGGTGTTACCCCCATGCAGCAATAACACCGTCGCTCGATGCGGAGACGCAGTCTGCAGTCGTCGCAGCCTGAGTCGAAGCCGCAACGTGTCAGCTCCCACCTCGAAGGCATGCTCCTCGAACTGAAACGTCACGGCTTTTCCGCCTCCGCCTCATTCGAATCCCGCGCGTCCAAGTCGCGGGCCAGCACCGAATCAGAGAAGTACGGCGAGTGCAGACCGCGCTCGAGCTTGGCGGAGTTCGTACCGAACAAGGACTCGACGGCAGCGTTGAATTCAGGAAAGTAGACGCGCTGTAAAGTGCCGAAGAAGTAGGAGGCGAATCGTCCGGCCGCCCACACGCGACGGGCGGGGTCGTCGCTACCAGTGGCCTGAATCGAAGGCACCTGTTTCGAGAGGAAGTCGACCAGGTCGACTCGAACGGCACCCGCTGCCACGACCTCACTGGGCTTGCCACTGTCGTCAGGGCGCCAGAGTTTGACGTAAAGACACGAGACGTCACGCCACGCCTGCGGACCCGGCTTGTCGCTCAAGCGCTTGAAGCCAGTCATCCGCCAACCGGGGGCGTCGTCCAAGTCCAAGGCGTAGAGCATGAACTGTTCATCGCCTTCCGCTACTGGCGCTGGAGCCCGCGCGTCATCGGGAACCGCACCGTAGTCGATGCCGCTCAAACGTCGTTGGGCGCGCCTTCGCCGACTCTGATCCTCGGTCAGCGCGTAGGGCTTCCGGCGCCGAACGAACAGCTCGAGATGACCCGTAACCGTTCGCCTCTTCGGCACCTTTTCCCCCGGCAAACGCAGTTCCACAGTCCCCTCGATCCACAAGCGATGACGCTCGTCCTCGATGAAGCGAGCGAGACTCGGAGCACGCAGGACCAGCTTGGCGCACACGGGATACTCAGGCCGCCCACGTCTCTCCAGCATCAGGTACTCGTCGTCCGTCAGGCTGCGAGGGTCCCTTCGGGAACCATCGGCGCGAAGGAGCAAGTCATCCGTCGTGTGAACGTAGCCGCGCATCTCCTCCGCGAATGTGATGCCCAAAGGCCTTGCGCGATAGCCCTTGGCTTTCGTTGCAGGGGGTTCCAACTGCCAGCTCTTGGCACGTTCAGCCCAGGCCTCGGCGCTTTGCCGTTGCCGCGCGTACTCTCGAGCGCCGTCGTCCGAGTACGCGTCCGGCCAGCGTCCGTTGGCGAACCGCTCATGGGCGTTGATGAACGCGAGCACATTGCGCTCCGCGATGGCCGCGATGGTTGCCGACGGATTTACACCGACAGACGTGCAAAAGAGTGCCGCGTCCATCACGTACAATCCCTCGACGCCGTGCACCTTGCCGTTCGCGTCGGTGACGCCTTCGTCGGGCTCGTCACTCATCGGGCAACCACCCTGATTGTGCACGGTGATGGGCTTGCCCAGGAAGCTCCACGCAGGGTTCGTCCTCAGCTCGCCACCAAGCGTCGTCGCGAAATCCGCCATCAACCGTTCTTGCTCGGAATAGCCCGGCACTAGGTGGTAGAGGTCCAAGTCCGCGATCAGCCTGTCGTGCTCGGGGTCGTATTCCAGTAGCCCAGGTGCTGCATCGCGACCCATGGCGAGCAGCATCAAACGGTATTCAGCACCCGTGTCGTCGTAGCCCAGCACACGCTGAGCCAGCTGTTGACGCGAGCGACCACCGCCGCTCAGCAACGCGGCCGCTGCGTGGTCTGACAGCGCAGAAAACCCACCGTAGAGCCTGTGAAGCACCCACTTGTCGATGCCCACGAGCCACTTCATCAGGCGGCTGTCTTCGCGTATCCAACCCGTCAACAACCCGCGCGCATAGCGCTCGATGACGGCAAGTTCGACGGTGCGCTCGACGACATCGGGTAGCAGCGCGGGCGCCTGGGCCTCCTTGACGAAGGCGAGCAGATCCTGCCGGTGGCCGCGCAAGGCCGCATCGAGCAGTCGGCTCGAACTGGCATCCAGAACCTGGTCGAGCACGGAGGGCAGTTCGGACCTACCGGTTTTGGATGAACGATTTGGACCGTGCTCTCGCGCGTCGTTTGGCGAGCGGGTGAGTCGATTGCGACCAACCCACAGCGGTGCTCGCAGCGTGCCGACCAGACGTGCCAACTGCTCGGCGTAGCCGCCATCTTGCAGCAAAAAGAAGCGACCCTTCGCTGAGTCCTGCCATTGCACCACGCTGGTCGTTATCGTCGGACCGCGGCTTGGTGCAGCTTTCCGGTCTGTGTCGTAGACCACGCCAACCGCGTCGCCACCGGGACTGAACCCGACGCCGATCAGGGAGTTGGATGCCGCAGAATACCGCTGAGCGCCATACTGCCGCCGAGCGAGCCGCTTGTGGTCCCAACGCAACAGCAAGCGTGTGGAGTGGGTGGACCCGGCGCAGAGGAAGACATGGCGAGCGACGATACGCTTCTTCGTAGCCTCGAAGTGGTCGACGTAGTGCACTACCCACGCCTCATCGGACTGCTGCTCCAAGTCGATGACCTCGCACTGCGTGCGTGCTCGTGCGCCGTGACGCTCGGCGATTGCGAGGTAGTTCAGATCCAAGGTGTTCTTGGCGCGGATCGGGCAACCGGTGCAGCAGGCACCACAGCTGTTGCACGCTCGTTGATCCACGCCGTGAACGTTGGGGCCGTTCTGGCGAGAAATGGCCAGCGGTGGTCGAAACGGCTCGCGCCCCAGCGCACTGGCGGCCTGCTCGAATTGGGCCGATTTCGGACGAAGCTCGCCCTCGGGCAGCGGTCGTACCTCCAGCATGGATGCGGCCAGGTCGAAGTACTCGTCGAGGCCACCGCGACCGCGATACGCCTCCGGCCAACGTTCGTCGAATACCGTGCGAGGTGGACGGAGGTGAACATTTGCGTAGATCAGCGAACCGCCCCCGTAGCCGGCGGCCGTAACGCTGGTGATCTCCCCCAAGTCTTCAACGTCCCACAGACCGTGTTCTGGTCCCCAGAGCCAACGGCGCGTGTCAGGGAGCAGCTCATCAGAGCTCGGCAGCGGCGGAAAGTCGCCGTGTTCGTAGCGGCGACCGCGCTCCAGGATGACGACGTCCAGGCCGGCTTGGGACAATCGGCAGGCGGACACGGCCCCGCCAAAACCTGAGCCCACCACCACCACGTCCGCTCGCTCGCCAAGTTGGCGGCTACCCCGACTGGACCCACTGGCTGGCTCTATTTGCGACATCACCCCATTCCTGTCGCCTTCATCTCACGTAGTCGCGGCAGCCGCCAGACGGTTTGGCCGAATCGTCACTCGCGCCGCACGGACCTAGGCGAATGGTAGAGAATGCGACTATTGGATCTCCATGGCCGCGGACCGCCTTCCCGAGCTCAGGGCTGAACCGCCTCCTTCTGGAGCGCAGGCTCCTGACCTGACGCCGGGAACCCTGTTGGTCTCTCGATTCGAAGTGCGACGACGCCTCGGCGCGGGAGCCATGGGCCAAGTATACGGCGCCTACGACCAGGAGCGTCGAAGCGAAGTAGCCCTCAAGCTCTTGGGCAGGCTCACGCCACACACCATCGCCGAACTCAAAGCGGAATTTCGAGCAGCCTCCGAGCTCGTGCACCCGAACCTCGTGCGGTTGCACGAGCTCTTCTGTGAAGGTGCGGTCTGGTTCTTCACGATGGATCTGGTCGAAGGCGAGACCTTGCCGGAGCTGCAGCGGCGCGTCGGCAACGACCCGCAGGTCATTCGGGACGTGTTCACCCAACTCGCCCAGGGTCTGACCGCACTTCACCGCTCCGGAGTCATTCATCGCGATCTGAAGCCTTCGAATTTCCTCATCACCCGCGAACGACGACGAGTCCTGCTGTTGGACTTCGGGTTGGCTCAGCCGATCGGGCAACCCGGCAAGACGGAGATCGCCGGGACACCCGCGTACATGGCACCCGAACAGTACTGGGGGGAAGCCCTGACGGAAGCTGCCGATTGGTACGGCTTCGGGGTAGTGCTCTACGAGGCTTTGGTAGGCACGTTGCCGAACCGCGTGCCCTCACGTGAACAACTCGCGAAAGCGCCGAGAGACTTGGCGAACCTGTGCGTAGAACTGATGAACCTGGACGTCGCGCGGCGACCCACGGGTGACGAAGTACTCGCGCGCCTGAACGCCACATCCGACAAGGGCACTGATTCCCTGGGCGGCGGGCTTCCCCAGGCCACCGCGCTGATCGGGAGGCGCAAGGAACTCGAGCGCTTGAACGCAGCGTTCGAAAGCATGCTGCAAGGACAGACCACTTTGGTGCTCGTCGCGGGTCCCTCGGGCATCGGCAAGACGGCACTCGTCGAGCACTTCGTGCAACGCGTACGTGCCCAAGGCGCGTTGGTCCTCGAGTCGCGTTGCCGAGAGCGCGAGTCGATGAGCTACAAAGCAGTCGATGGCCTGATCGACGACATTGCAAGCTTGCTCGACGAATTGCCACAGACTGAAGTCGAGCAACTCCTGCCGAAGGGCATGGCGCAGCTGGCGTTGCTGTTCCCGATACTGCGCACGGTGAGGGCGCTGGGGCACGACTCGAGCCCGCCGCCCCACTTCGAGCACACGGATCGCAGCGTGCTTCGAGCACAGGCGGTCGAGGCCTTTGCCGAGTTGGTGACCGCCCTGAGGCGGCGTAGTCCGCTCCTGCTGTGGATCGACGATCTGCAGTGGAGCGATACTGAAAGCGCGTTGTTGCTGGAGCCGTTGCTCGTGCGCTCTTCGCGCATTCCCATCACCTTGATCGCCAGCTTTCGGGGTGAGCCGAACGGCGACGGCGGTCCCCTGTTGACGGCGCTTCGCAGGGGCCCTCGCTCGAACCTGCCCCACGTGGTCGAAGTGGCTCTCCAGGCGCTCCCGCCCCGCGAAGCCGAAATGCTCGCCAGGACGATGCTACCGGGTGAAAGCGCGCGCTTGGCCCGCCAAATCGCCGAGGAAGCGGCGGGCCATCCCCTGTTCGTGCAAGAGCTCGCGTTTCTCAAGGCGTCCCCGGAGTTGGATGAAGACGAGGCGCGCCATTCGTTCACGGGTATGGTGGATCGCCGGCTCGTGATGCTTTCAGATCCTGCGCGCGAGGTGCTGGAGCTCACGGCATTGGCAGGAGGACCGACCTCGCGCACCACGCTCCGTCAGGTGCAGTCACTCGCGCCCAACGAGATGGAAGCGGCGCTGGACGTGTTGCGGGCAGCACGCCTCGCACGAAGTGAAGGCCTGAGAGACGATAACTTGGTCGAGGTCTATCACGATCGGGTTCGAGAAATCGTGCTGCGAGGGTTGAGCGAGTCGACCAGGCAACGGCGCCATCTGGCACTGGCCAACGCACTACAGGCTGAACCCGGCACAAAACCCGAGCAACTCGCCCACCACTACGAAGGAGCGAAGCAACTCGAGCTGGCGACGCGCAACTACGTCAAGGGGGCAGACGCCGCGGTCGATGGTCTCGCGTTCGCACACGCTGCAGAGCTCTACGAGCGGGCCCTCGCCCTGATACCGACCGGAGCGCAAGACCGCGCCGCCGTCGAGTTGCGGCGAGCACGGGCCTTGTCCTACGCGGGCATGGGCCCTGCGGCAGCTGAAGCCTACCTTGCCCTGAGTGAACGCGCCGCCGGAGACGACCGCATCGAGTTGTCGTGGCGAGCGGCCGAGCAGCTGCTCTATTCCGGCCACGTCGACAAGGGCTTTTCGCTCATCGAAGAGGTTTGTGGCGCGCTCGGGACGAGTCCCCCGCGCCTCCACGGCACTGCTTTGCTCACCATGTTGCTGGGACGCGTGCGGGTTCGCTTGCGCGGGTTGCGCTACCAGGACCGCGATCGGGCCGTCCCCCTCACCCAACGCCAGCAGCTCCATCTGGAAGTCGCTTGGACGGCATCTTGCGCGCTCACCTTGATCGATCCGATTAGCGGGGGGCGCAGCCACAGCGAACACATGCTGCGTGCGTTGGAGTATGGCGACGACTTGCACCTGCTGCGCGCCCTGACGTTGGAGGCAACCTACGCCGCAACGCCCGGTGGCAATCCCACGAAACGAGTGAAACAGCTGACGGCCCTGGCTCGACAGCTAGCGGAGAGCTTGCAGACCGAGGCTGCGCGAGGCCTTTTCGAGCTGACACAGACGCTCATCCACTACCTGCAAAACGACAACGAGGCCTCTGTCAAGCATGCCGACAGAGCAATCGAACACTTCAGTCGGGCAAAGGGCGCGTTTTGGGAGAACATCACAGCGCAGCGGTTTGCCATCAGCGCTCGGTTCTTTCTTGGCCGCTTCCGTGAGTTGGGCAACTTCGTACCGCCGTTGATCGAGACCTACGAAGGCACCGGCAATCGCTACGCATCGATGTGTTTCCGCTCCGCCTTCAGCACCGTGGCTTGGTTGATCCGAGACGAACCGGACGAAGCGCGTCGCCAACTCCAGCAAGCCGCGCAGGAGTGCGAGGCAGGACACTACGACCTTTCGCACTACAATCTGCTGCTGGGGCAGACCTTCCTGGACCTCTACGACGGTGAGGCACTTCGAGCGCACCGTCGACTCAATAAACAATGGCCCTCGTTGGAGCGCTCCCACCTGTTGAAAATTGCAGTCGTGCGAATTCAGGCGCTGCAGCTTCGAGCGAACGTGGCCTGCGTCGTGGCGGACATCATGTTAACTCGTGACGACCACTCGGAGGCCGCGCGATTGATGGCTGATGCGGCCCGTTGTGCAGAGAAACTCAGACGGGAGCGCGTGGCTCGCTGTGGGCCTTGTGCGGATTTGATCGCCGCGTCTGTGGCTCTCTCTCAGAACCAGCAACGAAACGCCGTTTCACTGCTGAATCGGGCGGCCGCAACGTTCGATGAGCAAGGTCTGGCCATGATGGCGGCGGCAAGTCGCGTCCGCCTCGGTGAAATGATTGGCGACGCCGATGGCGAGAGTACCTTGAACGCAGGTATCGAAGCTTTCGCAAAAGAGGGCGTGCAGCAACCCCGCCGAATGGTCGACGTTTTGGCCCCGGGTTTCCAGTACCGGGGTTGATACGCCGCACAAGTCGCGCGTTGCCAGCAAGACACCTTCTGCTAGGCTCGCGGAATAGAAGAGGAGGGCAAGCCCATGCTTCGTGAACCATCCCGCACTCGATCGTCAGCGCCCGGCAAGCCGTCGTACAGGCGCCCGTTCTCGACGCTGGCGCTGATCTGCTGCACGTCGTTCGTCGGCTGCGGTGGCGACGCTCCGCCGCCGGAGGAGCCAACCGCCCCGACTCAACAAGGGCCGACGACTCACAAGCTCGGTGCGCCCAAGGACACCCGCTATATGGCGGACATCGAGGCGCAGCGCGGTCGCATCCGTGTGATCGTGCGCAAGGAGTCGCGTTGTGATCTGATCCCGATTCAAACCGTCGTCGAAAACGGCGAGACGCGCTGGGTTGCCGGCAACCCCTCCCAAAGTCAGCCGTGTGACGAGGGCTTTGCGCGCAACGTGATCATTTCGCTGGAAGTAGCGGGCAACACTTACCGCCTCGGGCAACCCAACGCCTTCGGTGAACTGCAAACACAATTGAGCGACCGGATGTTGCGAGACCTGTACGGGCAAGACAAGAGCGCCGTACCCGTCGCCCAGGTGATGCTGAGGGACCGAAAAGGGCAATCCCACCTCATCGGTTCGGTGGCGTTGACACAGCTCGCGGAGGCTGAGCAGCGCTTGGACCAACTGCTGAGCGAGTTCAAAGCGTTGCTGGACCGCCCGCAGAGCAAGCTCAGTGGCACGGACCTGGCGCACGCCTACGAGCTCTACGAACAGCTTGCGGCATTCGACAGCAGTGACCCGCGCATCGGCGCGCTTCAAGCGCTGTTCATCGATCGACTCTATCAGCGCAAAGCCGACGAGGCTGCGGAACGTTTCAAGAACAACTTGGAGGCTCTGAACGCAGCCAAAGACGTGCTAAAGAACAACAGTACGGTGCTCGTGCTGCCCGGCTTCGTCACCTCGGCGCTGAACGCGGGTGCGCTGGATGCCCGTACCGTCGCCTGGGCACGAGCGGAAGTCGCACTCAGCGTGCGGCGGCAACGTGGCCTTTGCGGCGATGCGCGGTCCGCGTTCACCTGGTCTCTGGTGAACCTCAGCCCACCCAAGTCACAGCTGGCATTCCACATCCTGCGCAGCGCGTACGACGACCCCTACCAGGACCAAATCCGAGCCCTGTGTCAGCGGGTCGTAATGTAGCCGCAAGCCATGAGCGGGGCCCAACCCCCGCCGAGGGCCGACGAGGGCACTCGACATCCGTCACCATGCCCCGACAGGCGCCGCATGGCGGAGCACACGAGGCTTCATGGTGAGCCCTGCTATACCCGAGTGATCTAGTCAGCAATCTGTCCACGACCGCGGTGCCGTCAGCCGCGCCAGCAGCCGGTTGCCGACGATGAGTCGAGCACGAGGCCGGCGATGTGATTCAAGTGTCCGTACTCAATAGTGTTACGTCAGGGGCTGGGCCGAGTGCGGGTGCCCAACGCCCCAAAAGCAAGCACTGATCGAAATTCTACCCTTTTCCGACCTGAGAACTCGACTACAATCAACTCGGCTCAGCTAGGAGACCATACGCAATGGTGGCGGTTACGTTAGCGCTCGCGACACTCGTCGGGCTGGCCCTCGGTCTTCTGGGGGGAGGGGGATCGATCCTGTCACTGCCGATCCTCGTCTACGTGGGCGGCATGGATCCCAAGACCGCCATCCCGATGGAACTCATCGTGGTCGGCATCACGAGCATCGCAGCCCTCGTGCCCCACGCGATGGCGGACAACGTGCGCTGGCGCACGGGCATCACCTTCGGCCTGGCGAGCATGGTCGGGGCTTACCTCGGAGGCGTCGCCGCCACTTGGATCCACGGCAAGACGTTGATGGCCCTGTTCGCCACGTTGATGACGGTCTCCGCCGTGGCGATGCTCAGCGGCAAACGAGTCAAGCGCCCTACGACGACGCGCGTTACCCTTTCTCCGCCAAGCCAAGCACCCGGTGGCGGCAAAGGCAAGCTTCCGGGATGGATGAAGGCGGGCTTCGTCGTGCTGGAGGGCTTCGTGGTCGGCGCTCTCACAGGCATGGTGGGTGCGGGTGGTGGCTTCATGATCGTGCCCACCTTGGTTGTGCTCGGGGGGCTGTCCATGCGATCGGCGGTAGGCACCTCGGTGCTCATCATCGCCATGAAGTCCTTCGCGGGCGCCGCCGGCCACTTGAGCCACGCGGAGATCCCGTGGGCATTCACCGCAGCATTCGCCGCCGTCGCGGTCGTTGCGAGCATCTTCGGCGCTCGCTTGACGTCACGGGTTCCGCACAATCAGTTGCGGCGCGGCTTTGGACTCTTCGTGCTGATGATGGGGGCCATCATGCTACTTCAAGAAACGGGCCTGCTCGCGGCAATGCGCGAGCAGATGTGGATCGGTATCCCCGTCGGCATCACGTTGCTCGTCGGCATATACTGGATCGGCCGCGAGATCATGCGCCCGGAGCCTTCGGCTGCCGCCTCCGAGTGACCTCGCCGACGGCAACGGGCAGGTGTTGCACGGACAACGCCACCAGTGAACGGGGCACACGCACTTGTCTTCTGCCGAATAGTGTGCTCTTCGGTGTCGGTGCATGCCTCGCTCAGTCGCGTCTGCTTGCTCGTCGCCGTCACCTCAGCCACCTCTTGCGGCGGTCAAGAGAGCATCGAGTTCACTTTCACTCGCGGGGAGCCGAATGCGCCCGACGACGAGGCCCGTAGCATCGAAACGACCGATGACTCGACCTCGTCGGACTCGAGGGACGGAGAGCAAGCCGATGCGTCCTCTTCGGAAGTGGATCCTGAGCTCCGGGAGGTACCCGCTGACCCCCTGGCTTGCTTCACGTACATCGAAGCCCTGTGCGAACGCTTCGCCGAATGCCGCAACCTACCCGTGGTCTCCGAAGGCTGTCTGGCGTCTGCCGTTGGTTGCACCGGGTTGGAGGACGGAGCCACCACCAGCACCGAAGAACTCCTCGACTGCGCCAGTCAGTATTCCAGCTTCGCGTGCGACCGTATCCTCCAAGGCAGGCGCCTTCGCTGCCTGAGCGAAGGAACGCAACCAGCGGGTGAGCCCTGCACGACTTCACTCAGCTGTCAGTCCCTGATCTGCGATTACGATCCCGAGCTGGGCAGATACTGCGCCGCTCGGGCGGAGCCGGGTGGCGGGTGCCCGCTCGGCACCTCGTGCACCTTCGGCGAGCAGTGCGTCGACGGCCAATGCGAGCCCATCCCGCCGCCAGACTTCACGAATGGAAATCTGCCGCTGGGTGCGCGGGGCGACGAGTGCCGCGACCCGCACCAATGCCAGGAGGGCCTTTTCTGCTACTTCGCAGGGGATACGTACCTCGGCGTCTGCGAACTGACGCCGCGCGCGGGCGAACCCTGCGGTAGAACTCGAGGCTACGACTGGGCAGTGCCGCGGCCAGTGGCCTGTGATGTGGATAGCTACTGTGTCGGCGAGAGCTGCACCCCACTACCAGGGCCGAGCGAACCCTGCGCGGAGAGCGCCTTCGTAGACCAGCGGCCGTGTTCCTGGGGACTGTACTGCGAGCGCGCGGAGACGACCTGCCAGCCTTGGAAGCAACCGGGGCAGGCGTGCGTGGGCTCGGCGGCACTGTCAGGGCTCACGGGGCTACCCCTAGACCCGGAATGCGACCCCGAACAAGGTGCGCGATGTAGTTGTGTGGACGACGCGGAGAGCTGTGACTCGGACGAGCGTGTCTGCCGCATCCGGGTCAAACCCGGCGAGGACTGCGACTTCGAGTTTGCTGCTTGTACGTACGGCACTCGCTGCGTCGATGGCTTCTGCAACTACGCCGATTGAGCCCCTCAGCGCTGGCGCAAAGCGCCCGGACGGCTAGTCTGAGGGCGGAGATTGTCGGTGATAGTGCAGTCGTATTACTGGTCGTGGGTCGCCGTTGGATTGCTGCTCGGGTGTTCGTCGAAAGAGATTTCCGAGTCGAGCGATGGGCCACCCACTGGCGGCACACCGCCCAGTGAAGAGAACTCGTTGGGCGCGATCCCACTACCGCAGGCCACCTGTGAACCTGCTGGTGGCAGCGACGAGGTGGCAGCACCGACGCTGCTGGCGACGCTGAGCGATCGCTGGCACGAAGCTTGGCTGGGCTCACCCGCCGTCGCCGACCTCGATGGCGATGGCACTTCGGAGGTATTGGCCGCGAGGGGCAACCTGGTCCTGGGTTGGCACTTGGATGGGAGCATCGTATTTCAGACAGAAGTGAACGGTGGACGCATCTGGGCATCCCCCATCGTCGCTGATCTGGTGCCTGACTCACCGGGACTGGAAGTCGCCGTTGCCGCGCGAGACGAAGTGATCGCCTGGGATTCGAATGGAAACACGCTGCCGGGCTTCCCGAGCGCCTGGCGCGACGAGCTGCGCGCTATCGCAGCCGCCGACATCGACGCCGACGGGGCCTACGAACTCGTCGCGGTCACCACCAACAAGCTCTCGGCCAACGACCGCCTCGACATCCTGATCGCCTTCGAAATGGACGGTTCCATCAAGGATGGTTTTCCGCCCAACACGACAGGAACGTCGGGCTGTGACGATCGCTGCTACACTCAAGGCGGCTTCGACCAAACCTTGGCCCTGGGCGATCTCGATGGTGACGGTGCGGCAGACATCTTCGCCCCGCAAGACAACGCCTACGTGAGTCTGCATCGAGGGGACGGTACCGCCTTCGACGCCAACTCGATGTTCGAGCACCCCACCAAGACCAATGGTGTTCGCTTCCTGCACGACTTGTCCGAATCCCAGCAAGGCTGGGCCGATGACGAAGAAACCGCGCTGCAGGCTCACTTCACCAACTCCGCGCCTACCATCGCCGATCTGGACGATGACGGCCAACTCGACTTGATCGTCCTCGGCTCGGTACAGAATGCCGCACAAGGTGACCGCTTCAAGGGGGTCGCGTTGTGGGCATTTCGTCCGGACGGAAGCCGCCTCGAACGCTGGCAGGAGCCGCTTCATTTCCCGGAGTACCTGGCAGGTCTGTGGGACTACGAAGGCACGAACGTCGTGGGAGCGACCAACCAAGTGTCCGTCGCAGACATCACGCCGGAAGGGCCCGGCTACGAGCTCGTTTTCGCCGGCTTTGACGGGCGCATCCATGCGGTGACCTCCGAAGCAGAGGAGCTCTGGTCCTACACGTACACCCAAAGCGACCGAGTGTTGACCGGAGGTGTCGTCATCGCCGATCTCTCGAGCGACGGGGTGCCGGAGATCGTGTTCAATTCCTACTCCCCCGACGAAGGTGAGAGTCATCTATTCGTGCTCGATGCAGGAGGCAACGAGCTTCACAAGCTGGAGCTCCCCGCGCGCGGAGCTATGCCAGTGCCGACGATCGCCGATACCGATGGGGATGGCTCCCTCGAGATCGTCGTCAGCTTGAAAGACGGTGAGGACCGCGAGCGCCAACTCCTCGTCTACACGGTCGAGGGGAGCTCCGACAACTGCGTGCTCTGGGGTACCGGACGCGGCAATCTGCGTCGCGACGGGCTGGTGGTGTCCACCGACTGATGCTCACCTGGCATGGCAGCCACATTCGGCAGAAGCACACCCAAGCGAGCTAGAAGCCGAAGATCAGAAGCAGCGTCGTCGCCCATTCGGAGTCGCGACGGGCCGTCACGGGCAGACGTCCACTAGCGCGCAGACCGCCGTCCTCCCACAGCGCGGCTTCCAGGGCGAGCTGTGCCGAAAGCGCTGTTGCGGAAGTCCTGGTTCGCAACTCCGAGCTGCGACCTTCCGCACAGAACGACCACTGTCTGTCCATGCGGCACCAGGTGGCGGCGCGTGTCGCCCCAATTCCCGCCACTGCTACGGCCCACGTGTCGCTCAACCATTGCACGAACTGGGCACTGTAGACAGCCTCCAGCGCGACGCCGGCGCGGCGTGCGTCACCCGCTACTCCGGCGCGTGCTTGCATGAGCGCACCGTCAAGACGCAACGAATACTGCGCTAGGGTGCCAAATCCCCAAACGGGACCCGGGTCGAGACCGAGTACCGCAGTTCGCGTTGGGACCCCGGCAAAGAACTCGACGGCCCACGGGGAGCCCAGTGGGCTCGGCTCCGAAAGCAACCACTTCGCCAGCAGTTGAGCATTGCCCAAGCCGACCTGCTCTGGTTGCCCATCTTCGGGTCGGATCACCACCGACGGTAGGACAGCGGCGCTCGACCAGCGTGGACTCCATGCGAACTCCGCCCCAACCTCCAGGGTATAGACGTCACCGCCAGCGCCGAGAGCTTCGACGTGAGCCGCTCGAGCGGACGTCGTCATCTGCGTGTTCGCCGTCGCACGACGGGTACTGATGTTGGCGCCCCCTGCGACAGCTGGGGTGGAGGCAGCGCCGTGGTGAGCCCCCGCGGATTGTGACAAGGTCCCTGCGACAAGCGCGGATGCAAGCGCGCTCTGCGCACTGCGCACTCTTCTCCGCATGGCGACGCGAGAGACCGCGCCGCGTTCTTGGGACCGCCGCATACTTGGGTGCGTGCATTAGTCACCAGTGGGAGCAAGGTAAAGCCTGGTGACGATGTTCAGACTGCAATTGCGTGCGCACAAATGCCGCAGGCGGTCGGCCCCACGACGCGGAAGAGACGTGCTAGCGCGACCGGCATGATGTCCGTGCTGGCGCTCCTTCCTTCAGGCATCCGCGCAACAGCGAGCAGCCATGTCTGCTTGCTGGTACTTGCCGCCTGCAGTCCGACGGCAGTGGGCGCGGCTTGCGAGTAGAACGACGACTGCGACGAGCAGCTGATCTGCGATCTCCACGCCCATCGAGGCACGTGCCAGGTGGCTCATGGCCATGAAGGTGTCACGACCCCAAACGAGACCGACCCTCACGACCACGCGCCCGTGGTGCTGGATGCAACACAGACCGCACCCAGCGTCGAGATGAAGCTCGAACGAGATCCGTATCAGGGCTGGAACTTGCAGCTAGTGGTCGAAAACTTCGAGCTCACACCCGCGGGCGGCACCGAGCAGGGCACCCTGGACCGGGGACATGCACACGTGTATGTGGACGACGAGCGGGTCACGCGGATGTACACGAACTGGCTGCACTTGCCGACGATGGAACCAGGTAAGCATGAGGTCCGAGTCGAGCTCGGCGTGGACGATCACCGCACACTTTGGATGAACAACGCCGCTGTTGGCGATAGCGTGGTCGTCGAGCAGAAGGCGGGAGACGCCACGGCGGAACCTGCGGCTGCAGTAGCCGCCGCAGAGCAGCCACAGCTCGATGCAGAGATCGTCGAGGACGCCGCTGGGGGTTGGACTCTACACAGTACTCTAGCTGGTTTCAAATTGGCGCCCGAGCACGCTTCGACCTCGCACGTGCCGGGCGAAGACAGTCTACGCCTGTACGTCGATGGGCGACCCTCGGGGCGAGTTTACGGGAGTTGGCACTATCTGGGCGCCCTCGAGCCGGGCAGCAGACTCGTGCTGGAGCTCCGTGCCAACGACCAACGCGTCGTGGTGTTCCACGACGAACCGGTTCTGGCTCTGCTCGTCGTCGAAAACAACTAGCGCGATGTGAGAGCTTCCGCGCCACCTCTGCGGCAGGAAAAGACGCAAAGGTTGCACCAGCACGACGAACTCGCGAAAAAAGGTTGCTAGCCCGAGCCAGAATCGCCGTGACCTGCACCAAAGGCACAATGCACGGCTTTCGGCACGGCGATTGCTGCGAATTGTCCCCATCAACCACTCGCGCGAACTTTGGAGCCTTTTCATGTCGCTGACCCTAACCGAAGCCATCACCCCGTTTCCCTATACAGTCGACGCCAAGCAAAGCGCTGAAACCGCGCATTCGTTGTTAGTCAAACACAAGGTGCGTCATCTGGCCGTCGTGCATGAAGGTGACATCGTCGGGGTGTTATCGGACCGCGACGTGAGTCAGGCACTCTCGATGGAAAGCGGCGAAAAGGGGCTCACCCCGGTCTTCACTCTCTGCTCCAAGCCCGCCTACGTCGTGGACAAGAGTGAGCCCCTAGCCAAGGTCGTTCGAGAAATGGCGAACCACCACTACGGCTGCGCACTGGTCACCGAAGACGGCAAGCTCGTTGGCATCGTCACGACCACCGATGTCTGTCGACTACTGGCCGATCACCTCGAGGCGCAAACCTGACGTCTCCAACGTCGAGAGCGACGTCCTGAGCGCCTGGCACCGCGCGTGAAGGGATCCGTTCCGCGAAAGCCGCCGGTCTGCTGAGTTCGCAACGTGGGTCCGCAGCGTGACGGCGGGGCGACCTCTTCGCCGCCAGTCTGCATACTGGAACACAGGGTTGACGCGGTTTCAGCGAGGTGCGTGAGGCGGAGCTCGCGGGGGTACATACTGCGCCCGAAGCTCGCGGGGAGTGCTCGTCGGGCGGCCCGTTCAGCGCGGGGCAAGCCGTATGTGGCTGCGCGCCCTACATGAGGCCCTGAAGATCACTGTAGAAATCGGTCATTCCATGTCAACCGCAAGCTTCTTCTCCAAGCGGAGCGAGTGAAACGCGCCTGACTGACAAGTGCGCCGCCAAGCGACGCAGAGGGGGCCGGCCGTATACTGGTCGTATACGGAAATCCCGGCGGCGCGACGCCTTTGTTTGGCGGTATGTCCGGTGGAGGGTAACGGTTAGCTCATCCCCTATCAAAAGGAAGAGCAAACCATGTTTCGTAATTCCCGCGTCAGTATCTTAGGCCTCTGCGCCGCCATGGGTGCCGCGGCGTCCTTGCAGTCAAGCGATGCCGCAGCCTGCGGTGGCCTGTTCTGCAACTCAGCGCAACCCGTTAACCAAGCGGCAGAGCGCATCATCTTCGCCCAGAACGAAGACGGCACGGTCACCGCTGCCATCGAAGTTCAGTACGAAGGCCCATCCGAGAGTTTCGCTTGGGTGCTGCCAGTACCTGACGGCGAAGTCGACGTCGGCGTCTCTTCGAAACTCGCTCTCGATCGCCTGGACGGCACCACCAATCCAACCTACCAGCTGCAGGTCGTGTTTGACGAAAGCTGCGGCCAAGCCGGCTTTGGCGGTGTTGCCACGGGCGCGCCGGCACCAGCAGCGGACTTCGACAACGCCGCAGAGGACCCTGCCGCTAGTCCACCCGACGTCATCGTGCTCGAAGAAGGCAGCGCGGGGCCGTACGACTACCAGATCATCTCGGTGAACCCAGACCTGGACGACAGTGCTCAAGTTGCCGTCGATTGGCTGACGGAGAACAACTACGACATCGGCGAGCTCGGGCCTGACGTCCTGCGCCCGTACCTCGACGGCGGCATGAATCTCGTCGCCTTCCGTCTGACCAAGGGCTCGGACGCGGGTTCGATTCGCCCCATCATGATCACCTACGAGAGTGAGCAGCCGTTCATTCCGATGCGTCCCACTGCGGTGGCAGCTAACCAGGACATGGGCGTCAAGGTCTGGGTGCTAGGCAACTCCCGTGCGATCCCGGAGAACTACCTGCACCTCGAGATCAACGAAGCCTTGATCAATTGGTTCAATCCGAACTCCAACTACAACGACGTGATCATCGCCGCGGCGGACGAGGCCGGTGGCCATGGCTTCGTCACGGAGCAAGCAGGACCCGCGGCGGGTTTCGCCGACATCATCTACAACGCCTCGGATGACGCGCTGTGGGAACAGCTCCGAACGGGCCAGTTCGACAGCATGCAGACCTTCATGCAAACGGCGGTCAGCTACTTCGGCAACCACGACGGCTTCCTGGACGTGCTGCGCGACGACGTGACGCCGCTCCGCGATGGCGCCACAGCCGAGCAGTTCGTCGCTTGCGTGAACTGCTACTTCCAAGAGGACGTCGCCGTGCGCAATGAGGCCTACCCCTCGACGGACTTCGACCCCAACTCCGATCCGTTGTTGGACATGAACGTGCCTGACTTCCTGTCGAAGCTCGACGAGCTGGTGATCAGTCCGTTGGCGGACACGGCAGCGCTATTCGAGAACAACTCGAACGTCACTCGCATGTACACGACGCTCTCTCCCAACGAGATGACCGTCGATCCAGCGTTCAGCTTCAACCCAGAACTCGAAGACGTCAGCAATCAACACATCGCGACGCAAACGATGATGTGCGTCGCTGACGGACCGGGGTGGCTCATCGACCTGCCGCAGGGTATCTCGATCGAAGGCGACGGGACGGTGTGGCCCATCGACTTCGACAGCGGCATGCCCGCCAACCTGCGGGTGCTACAGCTCTCGACGAGTGGTGGCGGTGTTTCCATCGAGGACAACGCCGAAGAGATCGGCGGCCTGCTGATCGACCTTGGCGTGGGCGAAGCGAAGCCGGAGCTGATGGATCCCCCCGGTCCAGATCCGGAAGACCCCATGGATGTGGTCGAGGATCCGATGGACGTCGTCGACGACCCGATGATGGATCCGGCGGACGTGCTCGATCCCATGGGGGAGGACCCCGTGAATCCGTCGGATGCCCCGAGCAACATGCAGGACGACGAGGCTGACCCAGCGGAGGATCCTGCCGAGGGAGATGGTGAGCCCACGCCGGAAGACGAGCCCGCTCCAGAGGGCGAGGAACCGATGGACGACACCCCCGCCGAGGTTGCCCCAGAGGAAGAAAACGCCGACGAAATGTCCTCGGAGGACGGCGGCTGCGGTTGCGCGACCGTCGGCAACAACACCCCCGTCGATGGCAAGTGGGCTTGGTTGGGCCTCGTTGGCATGGCGCTGCTGCGCCGTCGCCGCCGCTGAGCACCACGACCGGACACGACAGACAGAACTACCCACGACCCCGCACCGAACGCGTCCACGCTCCCCGCCTGGGCGCGTTCGCCTTTTGTGCTGAAGTGTCGTCGTCAAGTCGACGTATCGTTGAGCGCGCGCAGGGACGCGACGAGCGCGCGCTCCAAATCTTGCGGCGGTTCGGCATCCGCGCACAGCTCACGGTAGCGGTAGCGTGGACCGATCACCCGCGTGGCAAACGCACCCTTGTCGGCGACGCGGAGCAGCCAATCGTACACCGAAGGCGGGACGTCGAAGTACTCGTACACACGCGCCCCAGCAAACTCGAGCTCCAGACGCTGCTCCCCCGGATCGTAGCCCGCGGAGGTGACCACCTTCGACGACAACGCTGTTCGCACCATGCTGTTTGGCTAACACCACCGCCCTGGCTCACGCAACTTAGCTGTGACATCCGTTGTCCGCCCCCAGCAAGGTCTGCCAAGACCGATACGCCGCAGCGTTGCCCGAGCCCCCCTCAATCAGAACTCGATACGCTCCAACCCGGCGAGTGCTCGGTCCAACGGACTGACCGCGCACGGCGGCAATTGCGAGATGAAGCGCGTCACCCGCTCTATCACGAGGTCATCGTCCAGAAGCCGCTTGTGTCCGAGTCCGTCGGTCTCGACGTACTCGAGCTGGTCGAAACGTGCCGCCAAGACGCGACTGTGGGTGACGGGGATCCTACGGTCCCGCGCATCATGAACCAGCAGACTCGGGGCTGCTCGGCTCAACAGGCAATCGAGCGACGCTTCGCTCCGCGCAATACCTGCGACTTGCTCGACCTTTTGCGCGATTCGCTCGCGCAACGCGTCGTCGAATTTCGCCACTTCCTGAAACTGATCCAGAGCGAAGTCGAAGGAAGGCATCGGTGCCAGCAAGACGATGCCCTGCGGATGCACGCTGCGCGTGTCAGCCAGTGCAGCCGCCATGCCGCCGAGTGAGTGGCCGACGATCGCGTGCACCGAACCCAAACGGCGCGCCAGTTGTTCAATGCAACGAGTGAATTGGCCGACGTTGGCGACCCGGCCAGACGAAGCGCCATGACCGGGTGCATCGAAGACGGCGACGGAGAAACCGCTGGAGAGTAGCCGCTGTTGGAGGCGACCGAACTGCACGCCACTCCCGGACCAGCCGTGACAGAGAATCACCAGCGGGCCCGTGCCCGAGACGAAAGCAGTGACGGTCGTGTCGTCCACGACGAGAGAGAGGGTTCGAGCCCCGCCGCCAGACAAGCGGGGCAGACGCCTCCAAGGCGTCAGGAAGCTGCGGGCCAGCAGCGCAGCGCTCGCACGAGGGAATGTTCGGTAGAGGAATTGCTGCCAACCGCCGGAACTAAAACGACCGTTCGTGCTTTTTTCTATGGAAATGGTTGTCGTGCTCATGATGGGTTCTCCTTGGGTTCAGGCGCGAGCCGAAGCGGCAAGCCGTTCGTACGCCGTCTGGGCTCGCTGAAGGCTGCGGCCACTTCGTAGCAGCCGAGCGTCCAAGTGGTACTTCAGCGCAATGCCATGCATGTCGCTGGTGAACTGCTCGACGTCCAACTCGGACTGAAACTGGCCGGCTTCGATGCACAGCGATACCGCCTTGCGCAGCGCGCTGTAGAGCTGATGAAACCAGGCGACGATGGCGTCCCGCACTGGCCCTTCACGGTCGTCCCACTCCATCGCGCCCGCGAGGAAGATGCACCCACCGTGGGAACCCGAAGACCGGATCCACGCGAGCCAATTGTCGAAGATCGCGCGCAAGCGCGTTTCTCCTCGGGGCAGCCCGAGCGCTGGCAAGAAGACCTTGTCGGCGAAGTCTCGTGCGGCGGCTTCCAGAACCGCCAACTGTAGCCTCTCCTTCGACCTGAAGTGAGCAAACAGCCCGCTCTTGGATAGCCCCATGTCGCTGGCGAGTTCGCCAATCGTCAATCCTTCGAGACCCACACGACTCGCGAGCTCCAGGGCGCGTTGCACGATGCGTTGCCGGGTTGCTTCCCCTTTGCTGAGAACGGGCGCTGCCTGAGTCACGCCAGACGGTATAGCACGACCGTTCGTTTTAAGAAGTGCACGCTCGTTCTTTTTCTGAGTTTGTCTGATTTGATTATGATATCAGTGGTTTGCAAACTCGTTTCGGCTGAGGCGATGCGCCAGCTCGCCTCCGGGTGGCCGCTACGTTGGCGGACCAGGAGAGGCAAACGACGGAACGTGCAGCCGTCACGAGGAGCAGGCCACCCGCTCACTCACAGAACTCGAACTCGGCGATGGTGGTCTCGATGTTGAAGTTCGAGGCGATGGTATGGCGCTCCGCGAAGAAGAGGTGCAGGGGGTAGACCTGCCCAATCTCCAGCCCCAACAGGTCGGCCTGTTCGTCCAAGTCCACCTCGTCCGACAGTTGCGCGTGCAAACCGCCCAGATCGATCGCCAGTCGGCGGTTGATGAAGACCCAGAGGTCGTCGTCGCCACTGAAGCGAAACGTCTCGCCGCCGACATAGCGAAAGGCGGTCGAAAGCTTGAGCGTGAAGTGATAGTTGTGGACGCGCCCCTGGTTACCGAAACCTTGGTCGTCGATCGGGAAGAAGCTGCTACTCCTGTAGGTGTACAGATCGGGGTCGAACTCCGACGGCTCGAGAGCGATCACGACACCGTCCACGAGCTCGTTCACGCCGGGCACGTAGCGGTACCATTCGTCGAAGCTGGCTGCCCCAGACGTGGTCGGCGTCGTGGGGTCGCCCTGATAAACGGGAAGGTCCTCTGGACCGAGCTCGAAGGCGACGATGCCCCTCTCCCGACCGCCACCACCGATGCGGTTCCTGGACCGCTCGAAGTCCGGGTGGGAATCGAGAAAGTCCAACACTTCCGCATCCAAGCGCGGAGGAACCGGCCGCTGCGCACTGCAGAACTGCCAAGTCCCGTCGATGCACGTCTCGATACCGACACCGCAAATCGAACGGCACTCCTGTGTCTCTCCCTCGACCCGACACTCTGGCAACAGCCCGAGCGACTCGCGCTCGATGGCCTTCAGGTCCGTCTTCGCCCCACAGGCAGGCAGTAGCAGCGCGCAACTCAGAGCCGCGAGTCGCACCGCGTGACGCTGCGCAGACTCATCCAGCAACAGGGAACCCCTCGCACTGCGCTCCCTTGGGGCGACGCTTGTCGAACTCCACGTCGCAGGTGAGGCGCCCCGAGATCGACTTGGCGAATTCGATCGTCAGCGGAGCCAGCTCTGCCCAGTCGCGAGGACCATCGATGCGAGCGCGGATCACCCCCTCCGGATCGATGATCCAAGTCTCCGGGAAGAGTCGCGTGCCGAACTTGTTGCGAACCTCTTCATCCTTGGCATCGACCAAGGTAATGAACGGCGCATCCTCACCCAGCACGGACCTCAGTGTTGCCTGCGCATCAGCCGCAGATTCGTCGGTCGTCACCGTCACCAGTTCGATGTTGGGATACTTCTTCAGGATCTTGGCCAGATCAGCGAGTGACGGCATCTCTTCCAAACAAGGACCGCAGGTCTTCGTCCAGAAGTTCAGTACGACGACCTTGCCGCGGTAGTCGGCCAAGCTGACCTTCTTGCCAGAAAGATCGCTCAACTCGAGCTCGGGAACGAGCCGATTGCGCCCAGCGTAGTCAGGAGCCAGGGAGCAAACGGGACCGCACAGGCGTCGCTGCTCACCCTCCCGCACCGCCGTGACGAAGGAGTACACGCCGAATGCGGCCAAGACGATGAAAACCAGCTGGATGAATAGGGATGTGCCGCTCTTCATTGGAGAAACCTGGGGCGGTTCTACACCTCGCGGAAGCTGGGCGCGAGCGCTTCAGCGCCCCACCCGGGGGTTTTGGGTCTGCCTCGAGATGGGACGTTTCTGCCCCGTAGGACAGCGCACACAATCACCGGAATCACCCGCTCCGGTCCGCTTCGGGTGCGATGTGCTAATGGGCTGACGAAACTCCAGCCGGTCTTTTTCGATCTCTTGCGACCGAGCGTGACAGAAGCTCGCGGCACGTTTTCGCCCCCCAACGCCCACCTATGACAAATCTCAATGACGACGCTACTGGCGCAACGAGCCGAGCCGGGCTGCGCCCAAACGCCATCGATGCCGAGGCGTTGGAGCGGCGACTCTTGGGCAGCCTCGCGAAGGCGAGTGCCGAGTTCGGACTGCTGGAGGAGGGTGACCGGGTCATGGTCGGGGTCAGCGGCGGCAAAGACTCGTTCACGCTGCTCCACTTGTTGCGCTTGATCCAGCGCCGCGCGCCATTTCGCTTCTCGCTGATCGCCGTCAATCTGGACCAAAAGCAGCCCAACTTTCCGGCACACGTGCTGCCCGACTACTTCGAGCGAGAAGGCTACGACTATCGCATCATCGAGGAGGACACCTACTCCATCGTCAAAGAGAAGGTCCCCGCTGGCAAGACGTACTGCTCCCTCTGCTCGAGGCTGCGCCGGGGCATTCTGTACAACGTGGCCCAAGACATCGGGGCCACGAAGATCGCCCTGGGGCATCACCGGGACGATGCCATCGAAACACTGTTGCTCAATCAGTTCTATTCGGGACAGCTCAAGGCAATGCCACCCAAGTTGCTCTCGGATGACGGCCGCAACGTGGTCATTCGCCCTTTGTTGTTCTGCGCGGAGACAGACATCGCGGCCTACGCCGAAGCTCGTCAGTTCCCCATCATTCCGTGCGACCTATGCGGCTCGCAGGATAATCTCAAACGCCAAGAGATCAAACGTCTGCTCAGCACGTTGGAACGCGACAATCCCAAGCTGCGCGCTAACCTTCTGGCAGCACTTCGAAATGTGCGTCCCACCCATCTGCTCGACCTTGGCCTGTTCCACACGAGGAACACGGCGAGCGAGGCCGACACGCGAGAAGCCCCGATCCCCGCCGCACGACTGCTCCGGCGCTGACGACCCACGACGAGCCCGCGCGCCGTCGCGCGATGCCGACTGATTCGGCCTTGGGAGTTCTGCCAACTAACTGACCCAATCAGGCCATGCCGGGCGCGTTGCCAACGCTCTCGCGTAGTTCCGTTGTGAGTTGGGCGTGAAGATCGCTCCCAGATTCGGTCATCCGACCTCCCACTTGCACGGTGCTGGTAGGATGGTGCGTCACAGCGTCCCCAATTGGGGTCAAACTAGGCCGGTGTCCCCTTCCCGCAAGCGCATCGATCCCAGCGGCGGCCCCTCCGTGAACGAACGGGTCGATGCGGGTCGCCTGGCGGACACCTCGCTCGCGGAGCTGCTCGCGCATGGGCGCAACACCGCTTTTAGCGGCGGCCTATTCTTCCGCCCCGCCGCAGGCGAGCGGATGATCGTCAGCTTCGATCAGGGGTTCATCACGGGCGCCACCGGCCCCTGGGAAAACAGCGAACGCCTGCAACAGTCACTGGCTGACCTGCTGCCAACCGAGCAGCTGCGCCTTGCGGAGGGCCACGCTCAGCGTCAACAACTCTCGTTGTTTACCGCGGTCGAGCGCCTGTCCCTGCTCCCGCCCCCAACGCTTTCGTCGGCACGAGAGAGCTTGATCACCCAAGGCATCGAATCGCTGTGTCGTCTTCCCAGGCAAGCGCGCTATGCGTTCGTCGCGCAACAGACGCCACAGAGCTCTGGCAAGGCGGTGCACATCGATGCGCTCAAGCTCGTGATAATCTGCGCCGGAAGCGAGCTGGGTAACGGGAAAGCCCGAGCCTACGTGGAGTCCCTCGCCGATCGGCCAGTGCAGATCGCCGAGGGACACCTGCGGCCACTTCTCGACACCTTGTCCGGTCCACCCCGAGCGGTGGTCCACGCGCTCGGCCGACCCTGCACGGTACACCGGCTCGTGGACGAGCCAGTAGCCCCAGAAGACCAGGTCAGGGCAACGCTGTATGGTCTGTGGCTGACCCACGAACTGGCCGTTGGTGATACCCGGTCCTGGTCTGGTCCACCCAGAACGCACGCAGACAGCGCCGCGTCGGGCACGCGGCGCCTGGCGCTATCGGATTCGGGTCGCCCCAGCACACAGTATTCCTCGAGGCCGCAATCCCGAGCTCCTGGTGACGAAAGGAGCAGCACGTGGCCGCCCAATCGATTGACGCAACCTCCAACCAATCCGGCCAACACCGTCGAGGCCGCCGCACGCCAGAAGGCGATGGAGAAGCGCGTCGTGGAGGCTTGGATGGCTTCCGAATCGGACCCCGATCGCACCCAGCGCGCGGCTGACTTCGTTCGCAGAGCCGCCTCCATTTATCCGAAAAACGCGCGCATTCAGTGCTTCGCCGCACGCCTCGACGCCCAAACGAATCGTCTCGTCTCTGCCGTCAAGCGGTTCGAACAAGTGCTGGAACTCGACCCGAACAACGACGACGCCCGACGTGAAATGAACCAGCTGCGAAGCACGATGCTCCCACCGGCGAAGAAGGGTTTCTCGTTGAAAGACCTCTTCGGACGCGGAAAGAAGAGCTGACTCACCCCCCATCGGCAACGGGGAGGCGTCGTTTCCCTGACTTGCGCAAGGTTGCGTCCGGCGGCAATCCCGGGCTCGGCAACCGCGGCTGCTGCTCCCCCTTCACCCCATAACCCAGGGCAGCAAATGCCTTGCGGTAGTCAGCAAATCGCCCACCGCGCAGAACGGCTTCGTAGGCGGCACGCCCTTCTTCGCCATCGCCTTGCGCCAGCACGTACTCCACCCACGCCCACTTGGCGCTCGTCGAGCGCACGTCGGCTCGCCCTTTGAGCCCGCGCCGCAGCCTGTCCAAGCGAGCGGCAACGACGTCGATACCCGCAAAGGGCCTGGCATCGAGTGGCGTCTTTCGCTTGGCGCAAAACGGAGCGATGCCCAGCGCGACGGGTACCGTCTTGGACAACTCCGATACGAACCCCACGCCCTCATCGATGTCCGCGTCCGTCTCGCCGGGTAGCCCGAGCATGAGATAGAGCTTCAGTCGCTCCATACCGACTGCTCGTGCGTGCTTCGCCGCGGTGCGAAAATGCTCCTCCCTCCCGCGGCGTTCGATTTGCTCTCGCATCGCTTGGCTGATGCCGTCCAACGCCGTGGTCAACGTTCGGTAGCCAGCCTTCTTCAGGGCCATCACGAAGGGTTCCTTCAAACGATCGGGTCGCAGACTCGAAAGCCCCACGCCACGACCCGAGCCGGCAAGTTCGTCGACAATCTGGACGATTTTTGGGTGGTCGCTGACGGCTGCCCCCACCAGACCTACTTTCTTGGCCGTTTCGGGGACGAGGGAGAGAACCGTCTCCTGGGGCACGACGCGCATACCGCCGTTCGTCGAGCGGCGCATCACGCAGTACTGGCAACCTCGACTGCAGCCACGTTCAGCCTCGACCAGGAACATGTTGGCGAGCTCCGTGTGTGGCGTGACGATCGCACTGTGCGCCGGCAAGAGCGCATCGTCGCACTTGGCGACCGGTGGCAAACTCGCGCCGTGAAGGGACGGCACAAAAATGTGCGGATGAGCCGCTAGTTGTTTCAATGCCTGAAGTCGATCGGAAGCACCGAAGATTACCTCCAGCGCCCACTCCACGATGTCTTCAGCTTCTCCGATCACGACAGCGTCCACGAACGGCGCCAACGGCAGTGGATTGGAAAAGGTGAGCGGTCCCCCGGCGAGCACGAACGGATGACGCTCGTCACGCTCCTCTGCAAGAGGCGGAATGCCCGACGCGCTCAGCACCCGGATCACACCGGCGAGCTCCAACTCGTAGGCCACGCTGAAGGCGACCACGCCGAAGTCCCGCAGTGGGCGCAATCCCTCGTAGCTGACGGGAGTCTCCATTTCGCCGCCCGCCTTGTCTGCCCCATCAGGAAGAAAGACTCGCTCACAACACACGCCCGTCAACGACTGGACGCGACGATATATCTGCTGGTAACCCAGAGAACTCATCCCAACCGAATACGGCGAAGGGTAGGCGAGAGCGACCCGGGTCGGCGCGTCTTTGTCGATGCGCCCAACCTCGTCGCCCAGTCGCTGGGCAATGGTACGGCGGGTGGTTTGGCTGATCATGAGGAGACGGACGTTCGTTGAGTAAAGTCGGACGCTGACGGGGAACGCCGGGAAAACAGCGGCACTTGAGCACGGGTGTTCGGCTGGGGCTACGATAACGCCAAAAGGAGCTCCGGCCAGTAGTTCGAGCTTCACTACCGGGCAAGCCGTTCGTGCTATGGGGTGCCGATGGCCCAACAGAAGACCCCGCCCGTCCAGCGTCGCCGTAGGCGACCCGCGGGTCACCCGAAAGACGTGAGCTTCACGGCGGAACCGCCCGCTGAACGCGGACAACGTCGCGCGTTGAGTCACGTCGGGGGCAAGGTCGGCTTCGTGGGGCCGGAACGGGAACTCGAGCCAGTACTGGCACGCGCACTCGCCGTCGATAGCGACGAGAGCGTGGTGCGCGCTCACGTGCACGGTTTTCACAGCTACCCGGCGCGGTTACACCCGCTGACCGCGCGCGCGCTCGTCGAGGAGCTGAGCGAGCCCGGGCAGCTGGTACTCGATCCGTTCTGCGGCAGCGGAACCGTTCTTGTCGAGAGCGCACTGGCAGGTCGCCAGAGCCTCGGTGTGGACGCCAACCCGCTGAGTGTCTTCCTGAGCAGAGTCAAATGCACCCGCACCAGCAAAGCCGCACGCGCCAGCATCCGCAAACAAGCGGAGCTTGCCATGGCCGATGCCGACGAACGACGCCGAATCAAAGCCCCTCCTCACAAGCGGTACTCGGAGTACGACCGCCGCTGGTTCGACACTCACGTACTACTCGAGCTCGATAGCCTTCGACACGCTCTATCGAAGATCCAAGACGAACGGGTGCGCGTTCCGTTGCTGCTCGTCTTCTCCTCCGTGCTGACCAAGGTGAGTCTGAAGGCGGGCGACAGCTCCTCGCGGCAGGTCCAGAAACGGATCGCGTCTGGCTACGTGATACGGCACTTCGGTGAGCGCACCGTCGAGTTGCTTCAAAGACTCGAAGACTACGCGGAGCTGATTGGCAGGCACCCGCCCGCCACCCGAGTCGTGGAGGGGGACGCGCGACAGCTCAAGGCCGTGGGCTCGGAAAGCGTCGACTTGATTGTCACTTCGCCACCCTACCCAGGTGTGTTCGACTACCTCGAACACCACGAGCTCCGCTTGAAGTGGCTCGGCCTCAAAGCGGACCGCTTCTCGCGCAACGAAATCGGCGCCCGTCGACAAATGGACCGTCTGGGTAACGACGCCATCGAGCGTTGGCGAACGGATTTCGGGAAAGTGCTCCGTTCGTTGCGTCGAGTGCTGAAACCGGGCGCCAAGGCCTGTTTGGTATTGGCTGACTCGGTGGTCGCGCAGCGCCCAGTTTGGGCCAACGAGCTGGTGCCCGAACTCAGTCGACCTCTGGGGCTCGAAGTGCGTGGCATCGCTTCACAGAAGCGCCCACATTTCCACCGAGCGACGTCCCACGCGTTCACGCACCGCCCGCGCAAGGAACACGTGCTCGTGCTGCAAAAGGCGTAACCGGCGCCACCCGCGGAACGCCGCAGCCGAAGCGCCAAGTCACAGCCCTGGCGGCGTCACACGCCGAAGGAGCGCAGCTCCCGCCGCAACTTGCGGAAGTTGGCCTCTGCGGTTTGCACTCGGGCGGCCAAGCGTCGCAGATCCGTTCGACTGTAGACGTTTAGCCGATTCAGATCCGAGAACAGATCACGCTTCTCGATTTGGTCGAGAACCCTCACGCACTCGACAGAGGTCTTGCCGCCACGACCGGGCGAACCGTAGTTCTCCTTGATCAAGCGCTCGAGCTTGAGAACGCTCCAACCCTCCTTCTCCACCCGGTTCAGCAAGCTGCGCTGCTTGGTAACGGGCAGAGAGGCCGTGGCCACGAAGTGGCGCATGTCCAAGTTGCGCCAAGGTGGTTTGAGCCCCAACTCTTTGGCGATTCGATAGACCCGCACACAGCGACTGAGCGTGGAGACGCTCGCATCGCCGAGCACCTCTGAGCGGAGGCGACGCAAGCTCCACTCCTGACGCCCGCGAGTTTCCGTCCAATCGAGCCGCTCGACGATGAGCTGCCCGACACGATAGCAATCCGATACGTCGAGGGACGTGTCTTTTGCTAACACTGCTTCAGGCCATGGCAACGCGCGTACCTCCGCGCGGGTTGGCGGCCCCGATGTTCTCTTGCGACCCATCTGGCGAATATACACGGTGCCGCTCTTGTGCAAAGGCAGCGCTTTTCACTGAACGACTCTCGTGTGCTGCTGACGAAACTTTGGTGTGACTAACCCCTGTGAATCACCAATCACTTTCTGTGCCTGATCTTCGCATGACCGCGTTACGAAGAACTTTGCCTGCTTCTGGGGGTGCCGGGCAACTACATCCTGCACGACGGTCGCATAGTTGCGCAGAGTTGCCGATAACCTTCAGCAGGCAGAAGCAGAAGCCGATGATTTCCGTCATTATTTCTGGAGTCTCGTCGCATCCGGCTAGTTTGGAACCGCTACCATCGCTGCACAGAATCGAGGCCGCACGGCACGTGCCTCGACGAGCGACGCGCGAGCAGCTGGGTGGGGCTCACTCGCGGATGAATTAACTGGTCAGCTGTTCGCGGGCGGCGGAACGCTGGGCGGGACACTCCACGTCAGGTACCGCTCCCGTGGAAGCTGCCAGTAGCGTAGCGGCGAGTCCGAGGGGGCCTCCACGGGTAACATCCCCAGACGACGCAATACGTTGGACGAGGCGACATTTTCCCCATCGAAGGAGGCGAAGACTCGCTGCAGACCCAGTTGCTTGAAAGCGTGTTCCAGCACTGCTCCGGCAGCTTCCGTTGCGTAGCCACTGCGCCAGAACCGGGGTCGCAGACTGTAGAGGATCTCCGTCCAGTCGGAGTCTTGGATCTCGCGCAAGCCACACATGCCGATCAGCGCGTCATCGCCTCGCAGACGCACCGCCCAAATGCCGTAGCCGGCGCGCTTGAAGTCGCGGTTGCTGGTAGTGACGATGTCGGTGACCATGTCATAGGTGACGGGCTTGTCATCCCAAAGGTAGCGACGAACCTGTTCGTCGCCCCAATGCCGAACCAGCGCCGCGACGTCCTCGTCAGCGAGCGGGCGCAACGTCAAGCGCGGCGTCATCAGCTCGAAGTCGTGGTGCTGCACCGCGCCAGGGTACCAGGGATCGGCGACCATATCAGCCGCTTTGTCTGCCCGCGCGGCAGCTGTGCAGGGTGGTCGCTAGTGGGTGCTCACTTCGCGCATCATGTCGAGTAGCGGTGGCAACAACGCGCCCGAAGTTCCCTCGAGGAACGCCCCCCCTGACGCCTCCGCGAGCTCGGAGAACACGTTCGGCTCCGGATTGATCACCAACAACGTCGCGCCCGCTGCCACAGCCCGTTGGGCAACCAGGTTCGGCAGCGTCGTGGCGCCGGTCGTACCCACCACGACTAGAAAGCGGGTTTGATTGGCGAGGCGTAGCGAGCTCTCGAAGCGAAAGAAGTGCTCGTCGTAGCTTTCGTCGAACCACAGCACGTGAGGGCGCATCCACGCCCCGCAGTTGGAGCACTCCAGCTGGGACTTCAAGCTGGCTCCAGTCGACCGGGGCGACAACGCCTCAGGCACCCGCGTCAACGCTCGACGACAACCCGCGCCGCATCGCATGAAGCTGATGTTGCCGTGGATTTCGAACGTCCGCTCAGCGCTGCTCCCAGCGCGCAGGTGCAGACCGTCCACGTTCTGAGTGATGAGGTGGAAGTCGTCGCGACCCTGCTCGAACTCGGCCAGGGCCCAATGTGCGACGTTGGGTTCCGCTTGTGTACACACATCCCGACGGTGGAGGTACCAACGCCAGACCTCATGAGGCAGGCGTCGGAACGCGTCGTGGGTGGCGAGCTCCATCGGGCGGTAGTTGACCGAACCCACGGTCCAGTGCCCCTCCGGTCCGCGAAACGTGGGCACGCCGCTTTCCGCAGAGATACCTGCTCCGGTCAGCACTACGGTCGAGCCCGCCTTCCGGGAGGCCGCCTCGAGCAGTTCGCGGGTCTGGCTCAGTTTCGCCGACACGCAACTTCCTGGATCGTACGTGCAGCTCGAGCGATGTCGGCGTCGTCGATGCCGAGGTGGGTGCACGCTCGCAAACGCCCACTGGCGTGGCTCAGCCAAACGCCCTTCTCGCGGAGCTGTTCGGCGAACAGCTGTGCCGGAAGCAAGCGGTGGCTGAAGTAGAGGATGTTGGTTTCGAAGGGCGACAACTCGAGTTCCTCGAGGCGCCCAAGCGCTTCCGCCAGGCGCGCCAAGCGTTCGTGGTCCCGCTCCAGGCGCTTCACGTTGTGGTCCAACGCGTAGTTCATCGCGGCAGCCATGACGCCCGCTTGTCGCAACGCGCCTCCGAGACGTTGACGCAGGTTACGCGCATCCGCGATGAGCGCCTCGCTGCCGGCGATCACGGCGCCAAAAGGACAACCCAAGCCCTTGGAGAAGCAGACCTGCACCGTGTCTGCCGCCTCGCTCCAATGCCTCGGGGAACGATTGCGAGCGACCGCGGCGTTGAAAAGACGGGCGCCATCCAAGTGCAGTTTGAGCTCGTGCTGCTGGCAAACCTCGACTACCGCTTCGAAAGCGTCGTCAGGCCAAACCGTCCCTCCTCCCAGATTGCTGGTGTTCTCGACGACGACGGCGCGACTGCGAGGAAAATGCGGATCCATCGCCCTCAGGTGCGCCCCTAGTTCGACACCCGAGAAGACTCCACGTTCACCTGAAAGTGCCACTGCTTGTGCGCCCGCATTGGCTGCCAAACCACCGCCCTCGTAGTTGTAGACGTGTGCCGTGTGATGGCAGAGCACTTCGGTACCGGGCGGGCAATGCAACATGATCGCAATCTGATTGGCCATCGTTGCGGTCGGAACGAGCAGCGCGGCTGGCTTGCCCAAGACCTCAGCGACACGCTCTTCGAAGTCGCGCGCGGTGGGATCGTCGCCGCGTTGATCGTCCCCCAACCGCGCGGAAGTGATGGCAGCGTACATCCCTTCCGTCGGCTGGGTGACGGTATCGCTGTAGAGGTCGATCACCGCTGGGATTCCGTGATCACGTTCTGTTCCAGCCACGCCAACGCCGCTTCCGCAGCCGCCAAGTTGGTAGCCAGCGGCACGTTGTGCACGTCGCAGATCCGCATCAGCGCGGACACGTCCGGTTCGTGAGGCTGTGCGGTGAGTGGATCACGGAAGAAGATGACGGCCTTGACCAAACCCTCGGCGACCCGGGCTCCGATCTGTTGATCACCACCCATCGGACCCGAAAGCAGAGGTTCGACGCTCAGTTGAGCTTTTTCCGCGAGCAACTGACCGGTGGTGCCAGTCGCGATCAGACGGAACTGCTCGAGCAGTCTGCGATGGTCCTTGGCGAAGCTGATGAGGTCGAGTTTCTTCTTGTCGTGCGCTATCAGCGCGATCATGTTTGGCGTTGGCACCAACTCAAGATAGCCGGGGACCCGACGCCGGCCAAGAGCAAGGAGCCCCGATGGATCGGCGCCGCCCATTCTTCGGGACGTTTGCGCAGGGGCGTTTTGGCGGTACAAGGGGTAGACGTGCTGCCTGCCCTCGTCATCGTAGCTTTGCCAGCCGATACTGCACCGGTCGACGCCGAAGCACTACTGGAGGCCTGCAGCCACGCGTACGAAGGTGGGCGCTGCGAAGAGCCGAGCGACGAGCAGCCGGATGACTACGTGATGGCGGAGTTGGTGTGGGTGACGGACACCCAGGCCGAAGTCAACGTCAGCTTCGAGACTTCTTCCACCCAGCGCAGCGCCTATCGCTCTCTCGACTTTCTGCCTGAGGACGAAGAAACCGAACGCTATCGCGCTCTGGGCTTCGCGGTCGGCAGCCTCGCCGGCAAGCTGGCGCTGTCGGCGACACCCAAAGCGACGGAAGAACCTCCGCCAAAAAGCACCATCGAAACGGAAGAACCCAAGCCGGCCCCAGAGGCGGAAGAGCCTGCCGTGATCGAAGACCCGGTGGACGTCTTGCCGTCAGTTTACGCACCCCTTCCCACCTGGGTCGAGCACGACTTCCGCGCCGGACTCCAGGTCGGCAACGGGCTGGGGGTGGCACGCTGGGGCCTGACTCTCGGCGCGCGGCGGCTGTACGATAGACACCTGGTGCTCGACGCCTCCGGGGCGGTGTCCACTCAAGGCAGCAACCCGGACGGCATCGAGGCGACGTTCATCAACGCCTCCTTGAACGCGGGCGTCCAGTTCGAAACCGCTCCGATTCGCTTCAGTGTGGTAGCAGGCGCCGCCTTCCAATTGCAGTTGATGGAGCGCCCTTCAGCCGACGAAAGGCATCGAGTGGATAGGCTGGGAGCCGACGTCGCGCTGGCTTTTCGCTACACAGACGGAGCCGTCGCGCCTTTCGTGGAATTGCGCGGTAGCTACTTCGACGTCGTGAAGTTGACCCTGGAGGGGGACACCGACAGGACGTTCGGACCTTGGCAGGTCCAGGCCTCCGCTGGCGTCTTGCTGTCACCCCGGTGGTAACCCTCGCGCCGCGGAAACGCGGTTCGACCTTCGGTCGCCCGGACGTGGGCGTCAGCCCCCTGCAGGGCTCATCACGCTGGCGTCAGGCACTGTCGTCGCGGCTCCGGCATCCGCGGTTCCTCCACCTGGGGGCATCATCGGGTCGGTGCCCATCGGCGGAAACTGCTGCGGATCTTGGGGAGGAAAGCCCGGGTCCCCAACGAATTCCGACGGTTCACACGCGCCGGCAACGCATTCGAACGCGAAGTCACACGGACGGGACTCGTCGCAAGGAACGCACTGCTGCTCGGAGCAGACTTGCCTCTGCTCGGCACAATCCGTGTTGTAAACGCACTGCACGCACTCGTTGGTGTTCTGGTCGCACGCTGCTCCGTTTGGATTGCCCCGGCAATCCGACCCATAAACACACTCCACACAGACGTGCTGACGGGTACAGAAGGGGCGCTCGTCGTTGCAGTGTACGGGACCGTTGCATTCCACACAGATCAGGTTGTGGCAGGCCACGCGGCCCGGGTACCACTCTTGGCAATGCCTGTCGTCGTAGTCGCACTCTACACAGCGGCCGCTCTCTCGGTTGCACTGTCGATTGGGCTCGCAGTCGCTGTCGCGATTGCACCAAGCAAAGCACTGCTGGTCGAAACAGAACTCACCTACCGCACAGTGCTCGTCCCGTGTGCAGTCCACGCAACCGCGCCTCGGGTCACAATACAGACCCTCGGGACAACCCTCTCGTTCGCAATAGATGATGACATCAGCGTCGAGTGCGAAGCCATCCGTCGCCAACGGCGGGGTCCCAGGGACCGAGCCGTCAGGCGTCAGCCCCTCATCGAACGTCGATGGCTGTGGGCCCATTGGCGATTGGGGCATTTCCTGGGGGTTGTTGCCATCGGGCGACTGTCCTTCGCCGGAGTTGCCGCTTGACGCTGAACTCGACTCGCCAGATTGGCTGTCCGCCGGGATGCTCGCGTCCGCGCCGTCTGCGGCGGCTTCGGAGCGGCTCAGATCGATCGTCACCTTGCCGCAGCCGGCGGCCGCGATCCCGGCGAGCACGAGAAACAGCCGAAGAAACATGCAATGCAAACGGTGACAGGTCGCACCTAGGAAGACAAGGGACGGAAAAAATGTGCTCCGTTGGTACACAATTCGCCGAAACTCGGGGGCCACCTGCATGCCTGGCGCCGGGTGTGGCGGTTACTGTGCGATCGGTCCATCATGCTTGCGATGTCAAAACCCAGCCCCGTCCGCCCCTGGCTGCAGCCTGTGAGCAACCGTTCAGTGGCTCCCGCTGCGCCGACGGACGCCGAATTGATCGCCGCAGTGGTGGGCGGGGACAACCGGGTTGCGGCCCAGCTCTACGATCGCTTGGTCGGGGTGATCGACCGCTCGCTGTACCGTGTCTTTGGACGCCGAGAGTCGGATCACGACGACCTGGTGCAGGCCAGTTTCGAGCAAGTCGTGCTGACTTTGACGCGCGGCAGCTACGCCGGGAACTGCAGCCTGAAGACCTGGGCCGCACGCATCAGCGTCAATGTCGGGTTGAATGCGCTCCGATCTCGACGGCGTGAACGCAAGGTGATGGACCACTCCGTGGAGTTTCCGGCCGACAGCCCCGCGGACGTGGACGTGGAGCGCCGGAGCAACGCACGTGCGGTACTCAACGTCGTGATGGAGCAACTGGCGGATATGAACCCGCGACGCGCCCAAGCGGTGCTCCTGCACGACGTTCAGGGTTATGACTTGAGCGAGGTTGCCGCTATGACGGAGGTGTCCGTCACAGCAGCGCAGTCACGCCTGGTGAGAGGTCGCAAAGAGTTGCTGAAGCGACTGGATGCGTTTGAACGCAAAGGCCGATCCATCGGGCCCAACGACCCTCCAGAGTCCGGCACGCAAGTTGGTCCGCAGGCGACCGCGGTGCGACCGTTCTTGGCGAGCAACGTCAAACCGAAAGACGGGGGCGCCGGATGAAGCACGACGCGGACAGCGGCGACGAGGAGGTCATGACCCCGGCAGACCAAATGAGGTTGGATGCCTGGCTTGAGGCTGCGCGCAATGCCGACGTCACCAGTCCGGAGGACGCCGCGGCGGATGCATCTCCGCAACGGCGAGCAGAGCACGTTCGTCGGTTGGCAGAGAACATCGATCTTGCGAGCCAGCAGAAGGCCGCAATTGCCAAACGGCGCGCGCGAGCACCCTGGTACGCGTTCGCAGTGGCGGCGTGTTTCGCCCTGGTAGCGGCCAGCGCCGGATTGGGTGCGTTCGACGACGATGCCGAGGAAACGCCTGCGGTGGCGGAGTCGGGAGCCAGCCTGCGTCAGGTCGTCGGCACCGTCATCGCGACCCGTCCTGACGGACAAAACCAAATCGTCAGCGCTGAGACGGTGGTAGCTCTCGGCGACGAGATCAGCACGACAGCCGAAGGTTTCGCAAGCTTGGAGGCAGGCAAAGCCCGGGTGGACCTGTCGAGCGCAACCACCGTGGCTTTGGAAGAACTGGCGGCGGAGTCGCAAACCTTCCACCTTCATGCGGGACGCGTCGACGTCTCCGTGCCCAAGGTTCCGGGCGTCAAGCGGCAGGTAAAGGTCCGAACGAGCAACGCCCTCGTGGTCGTCTACGGCACTGTCTTCAGCGTGGAGGTAGCGAAGCGCGACGGCAAAGAGGTGACGAGCGTGGGTGTGAGCCGCGGTCTGGTGTCCGTGGATCACGCTGGCGCTCGAATCATGCTCGGCCCCGGCAGCCAGTGGAACTCGGTTGACGGCCTGCAGGGTGAGGATGCCAAGAAGGATGGGGAGGACGCCAGCCCAACGCCTCCCACGCCCGAGACAGACGAGCCCAAAGAAGGCCAAGTGCGCAGCGCTGGGCGTGTTCGAGCCGCCAGCTCCAAGAACGTCGCAAATGTGGGCAAACCGGCGGTCGAAGAAGAAGAAGTGGTGGAGCTGAAAGCCGAGAGCGACCTCGCAGCACAGAATCGCTTGTTCGAGCGCGCGATGAACGATCGCGATGCCGGCAACGACGAGTTGGCGGTGAGCCGTCTGCGAGAATTGCTCGCCACGTACCCGAAGTCACCCCTGCGAACCACCGCGCGAGCAGAATTGCGCGCAGCGATGAGGCGCCAGAAAGAAGCGACCAAGGGCGACTGAACACCGCGCGCCGTCACTCTCCCGGGCGGACCCGGCTCGGTTGGCTCTAAAGTCCAGCGCGACGCATGCCAGCGAGCCACTGCTGACGGTCGGACTCTCGAGCATAGGCAAGTCTGCGCAGAAAGCGTTCCGGATCGAAGTCGGCTTTCATGCCACGCACGGCCTCGACCGCCTTGCGAGCGCGCTCGGCATCTCCTGCCTCCGCAGCCGCGGCTGCAGCCAACGCACAATCCCGCAGGCTCGGTTTCGGCACTCGACCGAGACTCTCCAGGGCATCTTCTGGCTGTCCCGAGTGGAACTGGGCGCGCGCCAGGTGAAACCAGTAGTTCGGGGAGTGGTACGGATTGAGCCGCATGGCGCGCTTGACCCAGTCGATGGCCTCCGCGGGATTGCCATAGCACACCAGGATTTCTCCCATCGACACCACGATGCGGTCGTCGTTGGGGTTGAGCAGAATCGCGCGCTCCTGGTGGTGCATCGACTTGGTCATGTCGTGGCGAAGCATGTAGACTTGGGCGAGAATGCGGTGACATTCGCTCTCGTCCGGATCGAGCTCGAGGGCGCGCTCGCAACACTGCTGTGCCTTGTCCAGGTACAGGGCACGCTCCTTCGGATAGAAGGTCATCGCCAAGCCGTAAGCACAGGCGAGCCAAGCGTGTGCCAGGGCATAGTCCGGGTCTTTGCTGACCGCTTGTTGCAGAAGCTGCATGGAAGCGTTGCAGCCATCGAGCGTATAGCGATGGTGCATGTCTTTTCCGCGCAAAAGACAATCATAGGCATCAAGACGCTCGGAAGCCGTGGGCCTGGCCCGGTCGACCAGCGCGACCTCCATCCTGCCGACCAAGGTGGAGACCACCGTCTCCGTCACTTCGTCCTGCACGACGAAGATGTCCTCCATCTCCCGATCGAAACGCTGCGCCCAAAGGTGCTTGCTCGACTTGGCTTCGAGAAGCTGCACGTTGATCCGCACCCGGTTGCCGGCACGCCGGACACTACCGGTGACGATGAACTCCGCCTCGAGCTCCCGACCGATCTGATCGAGGGGAAGCTCTCGCCCTCGATAGGCAAAACTCGAGGTCCTCGCGATCACGGTCAAAGTCCCGAAACGCGAGAGGGCCATGATCAGGTCCTCGGTAATTCCGTCGCCGAAGTAGTCCTCGTCTGGCGTCGCGTTGAGGTTGTCGAAAGGCAACACCGCCACCGAAGGTGGCTCGGGTCGATTGGAGGTACCCGGGGGCGGTTCGACGACCGACAGAGGTGTCTCATCCAGTGCCGGCTGTTTAAACGCCTCAGGTGAACTCTTGATGCGCGCGAAAAGCGACTGCGTGTCCGCCGAGGGCTCCATGTCCAGTTGGACTCGCAACGTTTCCACACAGGTCTGATACTGCTGCAGTGCCTCGGAACGCCGCCCGGATTTGGCAAGCGCCTCGATCAAACCGCGATGAGCTGGCTCCGCACACGGGTCCAACGCCAATTTCTGCCGATAGAACTCGATGGCCGAGTCGAGCTCGCCCCGCCCCAAGGCAATGTCCGCGACGCTCTGTAAGGCGGCGCAGGCCCGCAGGCGATACTCCCGCCGCGTGTTCGCCAGCCAGTCGTCAAACGGATCTTCACGCACGACCAATCCGTCGAGGACATCACCGTGATAGAGGCGCAGTGCCTCGCGGCGTGACTCGACGTCTTGGGCAACGCTGGCCTCCCAGAAAGCATGGGCATCGACGTCGCATTGCTCCGTGTTCAGACGCAGGCAATCACCGTCACTGACGACCAACTCCGCCTGGGGCACGCAGCGGCGCAACTTCGACAAGGCCTGCCGCAAGTTGTGGCGTGCCCGCTCGTCACCCATATCGCCCCACAGCAGCGCCGCCAGGGCGTCGCGCGAGTGCATGCGCTTGTGCTCGATGGCCAGGTATCCGACGAGAGCTTGCAGCTTCTTGCCACTGAGCTCGAGGCTCTCTCCTCCGAGTAGTGACACGGAAAAGGGCCCCAAAAGCTGCACTTTGACGACGGGATCCATGGATCTGCGGCATCTTCTCGCTCCCGGCCTCCTGCGTCAACGCGACTGACGGCAGTCCACACGGACCGGCCGTCGTTTGCCTCCCGGCGGCAGCGTCGCGTTTAGACGCGAAATAGACGCCATCACCTGCGGCCATAGACACCCGAATGGCGCTGCGAGCGCATTCTCCTCCTCGTCAACCCAATCCCCTGGAGGTAACTCATGCAAACCGTCGATTTCACTTTGGCCCGCAAGGCTCCCCCCGTTCTTCCCGAAAACGCCGTGGCCGGCCGCACTTGGAGCAACGGCGGCGCCAACTACGATGACATCAGCCGCCAGATCGCCGACGCCATCCAACACTGCGTCGACCGCGTCGACGCTCAGCCTGGCGAGCTCGTCTTGGACGCGGCCACAGGCACGGGCTGGACGGCGCGTCGACTCGCCTCGCGCGGGGCACGCGTCACGGGCATCGACTTCGGCGAAGGCGTCATCGCAGCGGCCAAGGACATTGGCCCCGCCGATATCGACTTCCGTGTCGCCGATATCGAAGCCTTGCCGTTCGAAGACGGGAGCTTCGATGCGGTCACGTCGACCTTCGGCGTCATGTTTTGCGGTAACCCTGAACGCGCCGCCTCCGAGCTGGCGCGCGTATGCAAACCTGGTGGACGTTTGTGCCTCGCCAACTGGGCTCCGGCGGGTGGCGTTTTCGAGATGTTCAAACTCATTCGAGCGCACCACCCAAACCCGCCGAGCACGCCCTCCCCCTTCGAGTGGGGGCGCACGGAACGCCAAGTCGAACTGCTCGGAGACTACTTCGATCTACGTTTCGAAGAGGGCATTTCCTTCTATCGCACCACGAGCGGCGAGGCCGCCTGGTCCGCCTTCGCTGCTGGCTTCGGCCCCGTCGTCTCGCTGCTGGAAAAGCTCGACGAGGACGCAGCCCGACGTTTGAAGAACGACTTCGTCGCGTTCCACGAGAATCGTCGAAGCGGCGTCGGTGTATTGGTTCAGCGCCCGTACGTCATCACCGTCGGAGAGCGACGCTAGGCAGCAACGGCGCCCGACGACGAGTACGCACCTACGGTGCCAACGCCGTAGGTGCGACGGATCACTTGCGCAGTTCATGCCCGAACGGCTCGCGATTGTTCGCACCCCTTGCGCAGTTGTGAAAGCAGGGAGTTCGAGTAGGCTGCGCCCGTGACGGAACCCAAAGCCAACCGCCTCGCGAAAGAAACCAGTCCGTACCTGCTGCAGCACGCGTACAATCCGGTGGATTGGTACCCTTGGGGTCCGGAGGCCCTCCGACGCGCGGAGACGGAAGACAAACCCATCGTTTTGAGCGTGGGGTACGCGGCGTGCCACTGGTGTCACGTCATGGAGCGCGAGTCGTTCGAAAACGAAGCCATCGCCCGCCTCATGAACGAGCACTTCGTCTGTATCAAGGTGGACCGGGAAGAGCGGCCCGACATCGACGACATCTACATGACGGCCACCGTCGCCATGACGGGCAGCGGCGGTTGGCCGATGACGGTGTTTCTCACGCCCGAACAGGCACCGTTCTTTGCCGGCACCTACTTCCCGCCGCACGACATGGGGGGCCGACCCGGGTTTTCGACGTTGCTGATGCGCATCGCGGAACTCTGGCGAGGAGACCGCGACCAACTTTTCCGCCAGGCGGGCGAGTTGGCCGACTACATCCGCAGTCAGTCCGAGCTCGATCCACCGGGAGCGATTTCTGCAGAAGTGCTCGACCGGGGTGTCGCGCAGTTGTCGCGAGTCTTCGACCCTGAATGGGGTGGCTTCGGGTCGGCACCGAAGTTCCCACCGAGCCAAGCGCTGCACCTGCTTTTGCGTCGCTACGCCGATACTTCGGACCCGGAATTGCTGCAGATGGCGACCACGACGCTCAATGGCATGAAGAATGGCGGCATCTACGACCAACTCGGAGGCGGCTTCGCGCGCTACTCGACGGACGAACAATGGCACGTGCCGCATTTCGAGAAGATGTTGTACGACAACGCGCAGCTCGCTCGCGTCTACCTGGAGGCGTTCCAAGTAACCCAGGAGCACGAGTACGAGCGCATCACCCGCGAAACGTTGGACTACGTGGTGCGCGAGATGCAAGCGCCCGAAGGCGGCTACTACTCCGCAACGGACGCCGACAGTGAAGGCGTGGAAGGCAAGTACTTCACCTTCACACCGAAGCAATTGAGGCAAATCCTCGAACCCGAGGAGACCCGTGTCTTCTGCGCCTACTACGACGTCAGTGAGGCCGGCAACTGGGAGGGGACCAACGTGCTGCGCACGCTGCGCTCGCGAAAAGAGGTCGTTGACGAACTGCGCACGTCCGCGGACGAGTTCGCGGAGTTGCTGCGGCGAGCCAGAGCCAAGACCCTGGCGGCGCGGGCAGAACGCGTAGCGCCGCTACTCGACGACAAGATCCTCGTGAGCTGGAACGCGCTCATGATCAGCGCCATGGCGGAGGCCGGTCGCGTGCTGGGTGAAGCCAAATACGTCGATAGTGCAAAGCGCGCAGCGGACTGCATCTTCCAGACTCTGTGGCGCGACGAGGCCCGCCTGCTACGCACGAGCCGCGGCGGGGTCGCTCACCTCGACGCCTATCTAGAAGACCACGCGTACCTGGCGGACGCCCTGATCGATCTCTACGAGGCTACCGGCGATGCACACTTCGTGGAGCGCTCTGGACAGCTCATCGCGCGGCTGCGGCGCGACTTTCTCGACAGCGGCACAGGCTCGTTCTTTCAGACGGCGAGCGACCACGAAGAACTGCTCGTGCGGACGCGAGATGGCAACGATGGCGCACTGCCGAATGCGAACGCGATCGCCGCAAGAGCAGCCCACCGACTCGGCTGGCACCTCGACGATCCCGAGCTGCGGGCGTTGGGAGAAGGTGCCATTCGCGCTTACGCCCAACGCATCGAGCGCCTGCCCCGCGCACACATGACGAGCCTGAACACGATCGATCAGATGCTGGACGAACCGGTACAGCTGGTCTTCGCCGGCAGCTGGGAACAGACTGCAGCACTGCGCGCCGAGATCGCGCGACACTACTTGCCTCGACGGGTGATCGGACACGCGTTCCCAGAAGAGCCGAGCAAGAGCCCGCTACTCGAAGGCAAGACGCCCATCGACGGCAAAGGCGCCCTCTACGTCTGCCGCAACTACAGCTGCCAAAAACCGATCACTTCACCTGCGGAGGTCGCCGCCGCGCTGGAAGCCGGACAGTCGAGCGCAGCCCGCCCAACGATCTTGCGCAGTCGAGCACTGAATGGTCTGGCGACCCGAGACGGCACCAGAGCCTTCGCCGAGGCACATGCGCTGGATGCCGATGCCTTCCATCCTCTGGGCAAGAGTCAGCTCCTGATCAGCCGCGTCGGATTCGGCGGCTACCGAATCCACCGCGAAATGGGTGACCACCATCGAGCGCTGCTGCTCGCGGTGCGCAACGGGTGCAACCTGATCGACACCGCCCCTTCGTACACGGGCGGCAGCAGCGAGCGTGCCATTGGCGAGGCGCTGAGCGAGTTAGTTCGCTCCGGTGACATCGAACGCGGCCAGATTGTCGTGGTCAGCAAGGTGGGCATCGTCGAACCACGCGGGGGGCAGTTGCCCGACGACGCCGTCGAGGTCGGGCCCGGCATTGGCTACTGCCTGGAACCGGAGCATCTCGAGCGTGAGCTGGGCGCGTCTCTCGAGCGACTGAACCTGGAGGCGCTGGACGTCTACCTTCTGCACAATCCGGAAATGCTCCTGACGAAGCTCGAGCGCGACGCGGCCAAGAAGATGCTGAGTGGCGCTTTCGAGTGGTTGCAGCAGCAGGTCGACACGGGCCGTATCGGACGTTTCGGGATCTCCAGCAACGCCCTGACGAGTTCCTCCAATGAACCGCACGCGCTTTCTCTCGCCGAACTCGTGGAACTGAACGCGAGCAATCCCGGCTTCGAAGTCATCGAGTTGCCCCTGAATCTTCTCGAGCAGGACGCATTCCGCTCTGGTCTGGTGGAAGCTGCAGCGGAGCAGGGCTGGGGAGTGCTTGCCAATCGGCCACTCAACGCGCTGGTGGATGACGAATTGTGGCGCTTGGCAGACGCCCCGGAGCGCCCGGATGCTCCCGAGCTTGCCCCCAACAAGGCAGCGCTCGCGGCACTGGAAGAGGAATTTCAGTCCCAGCTGGGCGCCGTGCTCGCCGCCGTTCCCGATGCGGAAGTGCAAGCTGAACGTCTGCTGGCTTGGTCGGAGCGCATCGGCGAGCGAGAGCTTTCGAGTCGGGCGATGTGGAACGACTTCGAGCGAGGGGTCCTGGCTCCCGAGTTGACGCGTGTGTTGGCTGGCCTCGACCAAGCCTTCGCCGGCAAGCAGCTGGGTCAGGTGTGGCGCTCCTTCAAACGACGCTACTCGGAGCAGCTCGAACAGTGCGTCGTGGCCGCGCGCAACGTGGCGTCCGGCTTCTCCAATCGTCGAAACGAGCCTTTGGTTCGCGCGCTGGAAGAGCGACTCGGGGCGCTCGCGCCTGGAGCATCCCTCGCCCAGCGAGTGGTCCACTTGCTCGCCAGCCTGCCCCACGTGAGCAGCGTATTGGTCGGAATGCGAGACCCTGGATACGCCCAGGAACTGACGGCGAGCCTGCGCTGGAAACCCGATCCCGATGCCTCGACGTCGCTCGAGCTGCTCACGCAATCTGGACGCAGCGCGTAACGAATACTTCGGAAAAGCCGAAGCTTTGACGGCCTTGGGGCCGGTTCAGGCCCAGCAGCGTCTGGACAAAAAACCCGGCGCGTTTCGCGCCGCATGTTTCACGTCAGCATAAGCCTGCTGTTTTGCTCTCGAAACCTTCCCCAAAAAGGCTGACTTGTACTAGACGGAGCCGGCTCGATTTCTTGGACTTCGAACGCGGTGCTGCACCTCGTGCAGGCAGAAAACCCGTGTCTCTGACGTCCTTCAACCGCTCTCGGTGCGCAGCAAGCGCTACGAGACCAACTCGGAGGATGACTCCACAAATGGACCAACTGATCTACGCCGCCCCCGCAGCGGGGATACTCGCTCTGCTGTTCGCCTTCTGGAAAACGAATTGGGTCAACAGGCAGGACGCGGGCGAAAAGCGCATGCAGGAGATCGCCCAAGAGATCCGCACGGGCGCCATGGCTTTCTTGGCACGTGAGTACAAGGTGCTCGCGCTGTTCGTCGTCATCGTCGCGGGGCTGCTCGCCTTCTCCAACATGGACGGCGCCAACCGCACGCCGCTGATCGCGGTATCGTTCGTGATCGGCGCCCTCGCTTCCGGGCTAGCCGGCTTCTTCGGTATGCGCGTCGCCACTGCAGCAAACGTGCGAACGACCGCGGCCGCCCGCACGGGTCTGTCCAAAGCTCTCGACGTGGCTTTCTCTGGTGGCTCAGTGATGGGCATGAGCGTCGTCGGTCTGGCCTTGCTCGGCCTCGGCGGCCTGTACGTCGTGTACACCACCGTCGTCTTCCCGGGCACCGACCAGCTGCTGACCTCCATCAACGCACTGACGGGCTTCTCGATGGGCGCATCGTCGATCGCCCTCTTCGCGCGTGTTGGCGGCGGCATCTACACCAAAGCTGCCGACGTGGGCGCGGACCTCGTGGGCAAGGTCGAACAGGGTCTGCCCGAGGATGACCCCCGTAACCCCGCGGTGATCGCCGACAACGTGGGCGACAACGTGGGTGACGTGGCTGGCATGGGCGCCGACCTCTTCGAGTCCTTCGTGGGCGCGATCGTCGGTGCCATGGTGCTGGGTCTGGGCGCCGCTGCCGTGCAGAACGACGGCGACTTGGGCCCCGTGGTCCTGCCCCTGGCGATTGCCGCAGCCGGTACGATCTGCTCGATGCTCGGCACCTTCGTCGTCAAAACGAAAGAGGGCGGCAACCCGCAGCACGCTCTCGATACCGGCGCATTCGGCGCTGCAGGCGTGATGGCCGCGGCCACATTTGCCCTCGCCAACATGCTGTGGCCCGAGGGTGGCACCGACCTGGCTGGCCAGAACGTGCAGGCCGTCGATGTCGGCATCGCCACGGTCATCGGCCTCGCCACTGGCGTCGCGGTCGGCCTCATCACCAGTTACTACTGCTCCCTTGGCAAGGGCCCGGTCAACAGCATCGCTGAACAGTCCAAGACTGGCCACGCGACGAACATCATCGCGGGTCTCGGCATCGGCATGCAGTCGACGGCGCTTCCGATCCTGGCCATCGCTCTGGGTGTCGTCGGCGCTGCTCACTTCGCAGGCCTGTACGGCGTTGCCATCGCGGCGCTGGGCATGCTTTCCACCACGGGCATTCAGCTCGCGGTCGACGCTTATGGCCCGATCGCGGACAACGCTGGCGGCATCGCGGAGATGAGCCACCAGGAACCCCAGGTCCGCGAACGCACCGACAAGCTGGATGCCGTGGGCAACACCACCGCAGCCATCGGCAAGGGCTTCGCCATCGGTTCCGCCGCAATGACGGCCCTGGCGCTCTTCGCGGCATTCGCCCAGCAGGCGAACATCACCGGTATCGACATCTCGAAGCCATTGGTCATGAGCGGCGTCTTCGTCGGCGGCATGTTGCCCTTCCTGTTCTCATCGATGGCGATGAAGGCAGTCGGGGACGCAGCGATGGATATGATTGAAGAGGTTCGCCGCCAGTTCCGTGAAATCGAGGGACTGAAAGAAGGCAACGCCAAGCCAGACACGGCTCGCTGCGTGGACATCTCCACCACCGCAGCCATCCGCCGCATGGTCATGCCTGGTCTGCTCGCGGTCGTGTCCCCGGTCGCCTTCGGCTTCGGCCTAGGTGCTGAGGCGCTCGGCGGTTTGCTCGCGGGTGTGACCGTCACCGGCGTGCTGATGGCCATCTTCATGAGCAATTCCGGCGGCGCGTGGGACAATGCCAAGAAGTCCTTCGAAGGCGGCGGCTTCACGATGAGCACCGGTGAGATCCTGAAGAAGGGCTCGGAGGCCCACAATGCCGCCGTCGTCGGCGACACCGTGGGTGACCCCTTCAAGGACACCGCGGGCCCCTCACTGAACATCCTGGTCAAGCTGATGTCCGTCGTCGCTCTCGTGATCGCCCCCCTGATCGCGCTGCACTGAGCCAAAGCGAGCATCCGATACGAACCGCGGCTTCCATCTGGGAGCCGCGGTTTTTGTTTTTGTGGGGGCGGAGCAGCAGGCGAGCTTGAAGACACGCGCGCTGGCGACATCTGTTAGTCTGAGTGGCGGCCCAGTCCATCTCGATCCCATGTCGTCCCACACCGCCAGCGCAGATCACCCTGCTCGACCAAGCACGACCCGCGAGTCGTTCATTTGGTCCGACGAGCCCGAGCCACATGCCCAGCGGCGCCGAGAGCTGTTGGCGAAGTACCCGCAAGTCAAAGAGCTGTACGGCCCCTGCCCGCGTACGAAGTACATCTGCACCGCATTGGTCGCTGCACAGTTGCTCCTCGCCTTCCTGCTGCGAGATGCGCCCTGGTGGCTGATTGTCCTCGTCGCCTACCTCGTTGGCGGCGTGATCAACCACGCCTTGTTCTTGGCGATACACGAGCTGAGCCACAACCTCGCTTTCAAGAAGCCGCTGCACAATCGGCTCTTCGCGCTGTTCGTCAACCTGCCCGCGGGTGTGCCGGTCGCAGCAACCTTCCGCTACTACCACCTGCTGCATCACACCTACCAGGGTCACGACGGGATCGACACCGACATCCCGACGGAGCTCGAAGGCAGACTACTGCACAACCGATTCACCAAGGCCATCTGGGTGGTGTTGCAGGGCTTCGCGTACGGACTGCGCCCACTGTTCGTCAAACCCAAGAAGCCCGATGGCTGGGAACTGGCGAACCTGCTGCTACAATTCGCCTTCGATGCGCTGGTGTTCTACTTCTTCGGGCTCAAGGCCCTTTTGTACCTTCCCATCAGCTCACTGATTGTAATGGGATTACACCCGGTCGCAGGGCACTACATCTCCGAGCACTACGTCTTTGCTGGCGATCAGGAAACCTACTCGTATTACGGCCCGCTGAACAAGGTGACCTTCAACGTGGGCTATCACAACGAGCACCACGACTTCCCCTACATCCCGGGATCACGCTTGCCGAAGCTGCGCCAGATGGCCCCCGAGTACTACGACACGCTGGAGCACTACTCTTCGTGGAGCGCCGTGATTTGGCGCTACATCGTCGATCCCAAGGTTGGACCTTTCAGTCGCGTCAAGCGCGCGCGGCGCGACGCCAGCGGCTGATCCGCCCCCCGCGAGGGCGGAACAGCGACCCACGACGCGCCCGCACTCGACGCTCGAGAGCGACATCAGCGCTGGACGCGAGGCGCCTTCGGCGCCGGGAGCATGCCTCGCTCGGCCAGATACTCGTGCAACGCGTGAGGTGAGCGTTCCGAAACCTCTGCGGTAACCCAGTCCGTCCGCAAGCGCGCCAGGTCGTTTCGCTCCCAGGCTTGAGTCAATAGCGAACTCATCGCGTGAGAGGAACAGATCACCAGGCGCGCCGGAGATTTTTCACCCACCAGGCGCGCGACCCCGTCGGCAACCATGTTGGCGAAACGGCGCCTTTCGTCTTCCTCGTGCGCATCGCGGTGGTCGTCGAAGGGGTGCGTCTGCCCGGCCGATCCACCGTGATGTCCGATTGGCTTGGAGTCGTCGAAACGCTCATGCTCCGCGACCCGAGCCTCGGGGTGGACCCAAGTCTTGTCTTCTCGCAAGGCGACTCGCTCGCTGCCCGGTTCGTCCTCTTCGAGCAGCGAGAGGCAACGCGCCTTCGCAGCATCAGCTACCAGTACCCAAATGTCTGCATTCGTCATGTCCGAGCGAGTTGCAGCTTCCGTTCCAACTCGCGCGCGTCCCGGAGCGCGTCTGCAGAACGAACTCCGCACGTTTGACGCGTTGAGCCAAAGCGAGATGTCGCAAACATTGCGCTGGTCTGATTGGCCCGGGACTTGCGTTGCGACGAGCGGAGTAGCGTATGCATCGCAATCGACGACGAGCTTCGTGCGCGCTGCTCGCAGCACTACTTGCTTGGTTGTGGGTAGCGCTCCTCCAGGCGTCGGACGCCGGGGGCCCTGCATGCGGCGGCGACGACGATGCGTGTGACACCGCTGCATTTTGCGACGCGGGTGCCGAGAACTGTCGCTTTTCGCTCCCGAGGGGTGAGGGTGCGGGAGACGTCAGCTCACTGGCGCCGAGTCACCTGGTCTTCTTCTGGGGCGTTGGCTGTCCGCATTGCGAGGCGGCCAAGCCCTTCGTCGAAGCGCTCGCCAAGGAGCGTCCCAGCCTGACGATCGACCGCGTCGAAGTGCGCAAAGATCCCGACGGAAAGCGCCAATTCATCGCCACGATGCGCGAGTTGGGGCTCACGAGTCCCGGCATCCCCGCGTTCGTCGTCGGGGGTGAGGCGGTCATCGGCTTCTCTCCGGGGAGTACGGAGGCGAAAGTCCGTGCCCTCCTGCGCGGAGGGCAGAGTACCAAGGTGCCGATCGCGTTCATCGACCTGCCGTGGATCGGTTCGGTCAGCACCGGCGAGCACACCCTGGCCACGCTCGCCCTCCTGATCGGGCTCATCGATGGCATCAACCCGTGTGCGATGTGGGTCTTGCTCGTGTTGCTCGGCGTGATGATGCACGTGCGCTCGCGGCGTCGCCTCGCCCTCGTGGGTGGGCTCTTCGTCTTGATGTCAGGCCTCGTCTACTTCGCCTTCATGACCGTCTGGCTGGAGCTGTTCGAATATGCGGGCCTATCGCGGCCCGTGACCATCGCTCTCGGCATAGCCGTCGTGACCATGGGCCTCATCAACATCAAAGAGCTGATCTGGTTCAAGAAGGGAGTGTCGCTCACCATTCCCGAGCGAGCCAAGCCCGGCCTCTATCGCCGCATGCGGCGAGTTGCCAACGCAGCCAGCCTACCTGCAGCTGTGGTGGGCATCGCGTTGTTGGCGTTGCTCGTGAACCTCATCGAACTGGGGTGCACCCTCGGGCTGCCTGCCGTCTTCACGCGGATCCTTTCTGCCAAGACCGAACTCGGCAGCGCGGAGCGATACGCCTACCTCGCCTTGTACAACCTCGCCTACGTCGTGCCGCTAGCTGCCATCGTCGCGGTCTACGCCGTGTCACTGCACCGACTGGCACTCACGGAGCGCGGCGCCAAAGTGCTGAAACTCGTCAGCGGTGTGCTGCTCCTGACGTTCGGCACCATCCTTCTGTGGGTCCCAGAATTCCTGCTCTGACTCCCATGGGCTGCTGAGCTCTTGCTCTGACTTCCTCGAGTCGCTGAGCGACTACTCGGAACGCGAGCTCGGCTCGCGCCGCTGCGCTCGACTTGCCGACGCAGTCGACGTCGACTCAAGAACGCCGCAACCGCCCCGCCCGCCACAGCAAGACCAAGACGACACCAAATGCCAATCCAACGCTGGCGTGCCCCAGCACGAGGTGCGCAACGCGCGTGACGGGACAATGGACCTGCAGCACCGCGTTGCCAAACAAGCCCCCCAACCCAGCTAGCAGAAACCAGAAGCGTGAGCCCACTTCACCACCACGGTCGAGGCGACTCCAAAGCCACACCACGGGCATCGCGACCCCGCAACCGATCCCCAAGCACGGGAGCGCCCCCAACCACACGGGTTCACGCCCGTGATTGGCGGGGTGTAGATAGTCGGCCTGAGGTAACAAGGCGAAGAGCACCGGCAATCCGAGCCCGGTGAGCAATAACGCAAAGCGACCACGCGCAGAGGGCCGCTCGCTCAATGGTCGCAGTGCCTCGCTCACCACGAAGGCCGCAGCTACGAGCAACGACGAGATCACCAGCAGCATGCGCGTGCCGGAATACAGGGCGAAATCAGCACGCCGCCAGGTGACGAACGTCAGCGTAACCAAGACCAGACCGAAGATGAATAGCAGCGCATGACGACGGGACGACGGTAGGGCTTTGAGTCGTCCTGCCCACGTCGCGTCCTCCGCACGCAGCAGAGCCTCAATCTCGGCATGTTGACTGTCGAAATCGAAGCCAGACGGCTCGCACAAGAGCTCACCCAACGGCGATTCGTCGGAGTACAGCGCCTGGCAGCCTTCGCAATCGCGCAGGTGTACGACGACCGCCGGCTCCCGTCGGCGGTCTCGGAGTTGGCCATCGCGGGCCATCTGTTCGAGGTCGGTGCAGTTCACGCCTTGTCTCTTGAGTATTCCATCGCCAAAGAACGGGTTACGTGGCTTTGTCCACCGGCTCGGGTTCGGCACTCGCGACTCGGCCTTCCGCCTCCAGATCGTCCCGCATGATGCGGTAAGCGCGATGCGCGCGGACTTTGACCGCTGCTTCGGAAATGCCCAGTATTTCGCCAATTTCTGCCATCGACAACCCGCCGAACCAGTGCAGGAGCACCACCTCGCGGGGACCTTCGGCGATCCGGCTCAGGGCATGATCGAGCTGCTGGCGAGTGTCATAACGGGGCTGGTCCCCCGACACTCCGCCGAGCTGCTTGGGCGTGGCCTCCTCCAATGAAGACTCGGGACGCCTCCCGACGTAGCGTAGGTGCTGGCGCTTGATGTTCAGCGCGATGGTGTACAACCACGGTCGGAAGGGACGGTCGCTCTGGTAGTCCGCGCGGTGTCGATGCAGCTGCAGAAATACCTGCTGAAGCAGGTCGCGGGCCTCTTCCGGTCGGCGCAAGCCGCGCGCCATCAATGCACCCAGGCGACCCGCGTAGCGCCTGAAGAGCTCGTCGAACGCTCCCGCTTCCGCGCGAGCATGCGCGGCCATCAACTCCTCGTCGCTCAGCTCCTTCAACACGCCACCCGGGTGTGCTCGATGTAGCATCCTCGGAGCGCTGCGCGCCAGGGTCAGTCGGCGACGTTCCGCAACGGCGGCGCCGCTGCGACGCCAACCCGACCCGAGTGCACTTGCAATGGCACTGCCGGCTCGGCACTCTCCGCGACCATGAAACGAGCGTCCCGCAGCAGCTTTCGGAATGGCCCCGCCCTCTTCGCATGCCTGTGCCTGACCGGCGGGGCTTCGGTGCTCGTCGGCTGTTCCAGTGGCAGCGGGTCAGCCGATGACATCTACGACACCGACGAAGAGGGGACGGCTGAAACGGAGGCAATGGCCAGCGACTCCGAAGACGGCGCTGACGCGGGGGAAACGACCGATGCCACGGAAACGGACGACGCGCCAGACGCGGCCGGCGAGACCGACACTGCGACCGACGTGCAAGAGACCGACGGCGAAGCAGAGATCCCCGACGACCCCGCCGACTGCACGCTGGGCGATCCCGGTGCGTACGAACGCCCTGCTCCGGCGCCGCGGATATCCCTCGATCGTCCCGTCTTCGCCAGCGACAACGTCGAAAACCCAAAGGGACTCGTCAACGGCCGCTACCACGACAGCAGCGTCAACACCCGCTTCGGTACTCCCACACCGGAAGACCCGCGCTGGGTCGCCATCGACATCGGCGAAGGCCCGTCGCGAGTGCTCCTCGAGTGGTTCGACATCACGTCCAACGTTTACAACACCAACTCCGGCAGTTCGCCCGTTGCCTATCACATCGACGTCTCCGTGGACTCGACGGACGGCGAAGACGGCGAATGGACGCCAGTGGTCGAAGTCACGGACAACACCGTGCGCTTCCGAGGTCACAGCTTCGACTTCGAGGGGCAGCGTTGGGTGCGCCTGACCCTGACCGAGGCCTTGCCGGGCAAGAGCGTGTTGTTGGACGAGGTCGCCGTGCATGACGTCTCGGCCGGGGAGGCCGTCGACACGTGGGCGTTCATCGGTGATAGCATCACGCTCGGTGGGCTGAAACGCGACTTGACCGAAGCGGATACGTTCGACGGCGTGGTCCGAGAGCTTGCCCCTGACTACTCCCCTGCCTTCGTCAATCTCGGCATTGGTGGCGAGTTGGTCCCCGATGGCCTCGCACGCGTCGACTTCGACCTGGAAACTTACGCGGACTACCGCCACATCGGCATCGCTTTTGGCACCAACGACTCCTGGGGCAACAAGCCCCTCGGCAGCTTCGAAGACCAGCTCATCGAAATGGTGGAAGCAGTGCTCGATGCCGGCAAAGTACCCATCTTGGCCCGCATCCCGTTCGCCAGCTCGGGTGTGCACGACACGGTACCTGAATTCAATGCCGTCATCGACCAGATCCAAGCCGACTACGAGCTACCGTGCGGCCCCGACATGTACAGTTGGTTCAAAGACCACCCGGAAGAACTGTCTACCGACGGTGTTCACCCGAGTCGCGTCGGCTACCAGAGTTTGAACCGGCTGTGGGCCGAAATGGCCGTCGCGTTCTACGGCGACTGAGCTCACTTGCGTCGCGTCGCGCCAACCAGATACAGATCCCAACGAAGTCGGCGCGCCGAGCTGGAGTCCAGACTCAGACCGGGCATGGAAGTCCCGCCGCGAGCGCTGATCCGAACTCGCATCAGCTTGTCACCGTGACGTTCAGCTAGGACGCAGCGTTCGCAGCTTCGTAGCTGCTTGGGATCCGTGACCACCGTCAAGTCGCCAAGGCCCGTGTCACCCTTTGACAGGCGCGCAAAGGAGTCACGGAACCGCTTCGCGTCGTAGTGCGCGAGCAACAGCGACGCATCGTAGAGCTCCAGTTCCGCTCGGCCTCGCGCGGGAGTGAGGAGCGCCGCCACGTCGTATACGTCCGAGACGTCCCCTGGACCCACGACGTCTGGGTTGTTCTCCTCGGCCAGCGTGTCGATGGTGCCGTCGAGCATCACGAGTAGGTGCCCGGCACGGAGCAGAAGCGGAAGGTCCTCGAGCGCGGCGGGCAACTCGCGCGCGCCGCCCTCTACCAGGGTGCGGTGATTCCAGTCGAGATATACCGGGTCCGGCAAGTCGACGTGCTTGGTGCGCGCGCCTCGCTTCACGACAGGCGCAACGAGTAGGGCAGGGCCAAAGTAGTAGGCGTCATCGACGTTGGCCAGGTCGACCCGCTCCGGATGCTCGAAGAACAACGGACGCATCAGAGGTTCACCGCGCCGGGCGGCTTGTTGTGCCCACGTGTAGGCGTACGGAAACAGCCGGGTGTGCAGGCGCGCGTACTTGCGCCACACCTTCCTCGCGACCTGCGAGTTCCAGATGGAAGCCTTCGAGCGCTTGTTCGCACCCACGCAGGCGTCCTGGTCCTGCATGTTCGGCGTGAGCGCCGCCTGTTGGATCCAGCGAGCCAGAAGCTCTTCGTCGGCCGCCTTGGCCCCATCAGCCACGCAATGATAGCCCCCGATGTCGCTCCCCCAGAAAGGCGCCCCAGAGATGCTCAGGTTCAACCCGCCGCGCACCACACTCGGCAAGCCGTCGGAGTCCTCGAACGAAGCAGCAGGATCGCCGGCCCAAACCATGGGTACGTACGCGGATGACCCCGTGTAGCCGCTGCGCATGAACGCCAACCAATCACCCGCCAAGGGCCCGGCCTCCATCGCCTCATGCAACGCCCGAGCGTACTGCACAGGGTAGAGATTGTGCAGCGCCTCGCCCGGCGTTCCATCGTGAGCGATCACGTCGTGCGGCACGTACTCGCCAAAATCGTACATCCAACCGGAGTAACCGAGTCGTGTCGCCCACTCGAACGACTGTTGATACCAGCGTTTCGCTTCCGGGTGCGTGAAGTCGACCAGGTTGCTGTGCATCATACGCCCCCCGGTCACGACCCACAGATTCGGTAGACTGCCGTCAGGACGGTGCAGGAAGTAACCCCGTCGAACGGCCTCCGGCAGGATGGGCGCGAACACGGGCGACGAACGAGAAACGAACGAATTGTAGTAGCCGTTGACGCGGTAGCCCAGCGTACGCGCCGACTGAACCCATTCCGCCAGTTCCCACTGTCGCCCCTGGTGCGCGGCGTGCGGGAAGAAGTGCATGGCGTCGTCGATACCCGTCAGCGCCAAGTCGTAATCGCGCATCGCCTGAATTTCGGGTACGTCTTGGCGCAGGGAGCGGCGGGACACCCGCCGACGCGGGCCGAAAGCCCACTTCGGTGGCAACATCGGTCTGCCCGTCGCGGCGGTGAAGCTGTCGACGAGGTGGTAGGGCCAAGGTCTCACATCCGAAGTCGAGGGGACGTACACCTCGTAGTCCAAGCGTGGACCATAGTGGGAAACACGCCAGCTGCCGGGCCGGGTTTGCTGCAAGTCGAACTCGCTGCGGTAGGTCGTATCCAACCAGAAGCCGTAGCCCGACGAAGAAACGAAAAACGGCACTGGGTAGTAGGTCATCAGCTCGCCGTTGGGCCAGGGATTGTCCCAGGCGGCGCTGGCATGTTCACCTAGACCAACCCCTCCCTCTTCCGCCCAACTGAAGACGGTGAGCCCGTGCTGGTCGAGGCGATTGAAGCGCTCCCCGAAGCCGAGGTATGCCTCACGCTGGGGAGCCTCGAAACCCGCCGACCAAGCGCGGGGGCGCCCGTTCGTGAGCTGCGCAGAGACCCGTAGCGCGCCTGGGCGGGCAGTGAGAGATACCAGGACGTCCGGCTCTCCCCCTTCGGAGCCGAGCACCAACTTCGCCGTGGTGTCGCTCAGCTCGATGTCGTCTATCTCGAACGGCGCTCGGTACGGCTGTAAGTTGGCACTGATGCGCGTGTATCCGGGCGACAATTGCGGGTCGTAGCGAACGTGCCCCGTCGTCCACGCCACAGGCGCTCGGCCATCACCGGCTGCACCGCGTGACGTGGCAAGCACTTCGTCGCCATCTGCGTTGAGTACGACGAAACGGAAAGGATCGTCATCGATCCAGACCGCGATGTCGCGAGACGCGATTTGCCACCTTCCAAGCGGCTCGGGTGCGGCAGGCCCGCTTTGGGTGGGAACGCAGGCCGACGCCCACAGGGCGAGTGTCGCCAATTGTTGCCACCACCGATTCACATCCTAGGGTTGCATGAGTCCCTCGCGTGAGCAAAAGCCCCCCTAGGCTTTGTCGCCCACTGCCGCAAGCAACGACGAAATCGACCGGGGCGAGAACACACAACCGGCGTGAGACTGCGACCTGTCCATTGGTCAGACCTCGCGCGCCCAGCCGACCCGATGCTGTTTGCGCACCAGCTCCGCATCGAGTCGCTGCGCACACATGGGCAGTGGACCCTCGTCACGACGGCGATCACCATCACACCGAGTTTCAGGGTCAGCCTGTACCTGGACAGGTCCGCGCGCGCGGAGGACACTCTCGTGGTGCTTCGCCGAATCCCCGAACCGGAGCTGATGCTCGACCCAGCGCAGGCCAAAGCCTACGCCGAAGCGGACTTCGAGGAAGCGCACCAGAGTGTGGTCGCTCATCTCCAACGCTGTCTACCGGAACTGCCTACGACTGCACACGTGCTCGACGCGGGTTGTGGACCCTGCGACGTGACCCGACGGCTTGCGCTCGCCTTCCCGAACTGGACCATCGACGCCATCGACGCCTCGCGCGCGATGCTTCGACTGGGACAGGGCGCCATCTCGAAAGCCGGCCTCGACGATCGCGTGAAGCTTCACGAGCTGCATCTGCCGGCGGTCCACATGCCGCAGGCCCGCTACGACGTGATCGTGTCCAACAGTCTGCTCCATCATCTCGCCACACCGGACACGCTGTGGCAGACAATTCGCCGCTTCGGTGCTCCCGGTGCGAGTGTCTTCGTCATGGACTTGTCGCGTCCAGCGAACACGTCCTTCCTGAATCAACTACTCCAGTCAGTGCTCTCCGAGCCGAAGGTGTTGCAACAGGATTTTCACAATTCACTGCTCGCAGCCTACACGGAAGACGAGGTTCGAACGCAGCTCATCCGCAACGGGTTAGGCCTCAGCGTCGAGCGAGTCTCAAACCGTCACTGGGTAGCCTGGGGTCGCGTCTGAACGGTTGGTGCGAACACGCATGCGCAGAAAACTGACGCTCGTGTGACACTCACCGTTCATCCCAGTGACGCACTGAAGGCGTCCTCGCAACGATCGTCACGTTCACCCAACTGACGTCTTCGTGCCCCGGGGGTGGCACAGAACATCCGCATAGTCGCCCAAACCCACAGCAGGGAGAACGGCATGCAAGATGAGCTGATGACGCCTGGGGGGCGATTCGAAGAAGTGGCTCCACCCGAATCCAAAACGAAAATGGCGGCCGAAGTCGCGCAGCTGGACGACAGCCGCAAGCTGTACACCAGCGGGCAGTACGAAGTACTGATTGCGCAGAGGGCCGACATCCCCACCATCGTTCGAGAGATCGGGAGACTGCGAGAGCTGAGCTTCCGCGCCGTGGAGGAAGGCACGGGCCAAGCCCGGGACCTCGACGTGTTCGATGATTGGTACATGCATCTGCTCGTATGGGATGCCGCGGAGCAGCAAGTGCTCGGCGCCTATCGCATCGGATTGACGGACATCATCGTCCGGGAACAGGGTGTGGAAGGACTTTACACCAGCACGCTGTTCAACTTCGGACATGACTTCTTCGAACAGCTCGGGCCTGCGTTGGAGATGGGCCGCTCCTTCGTGCGACCGGAATACCAACGTTCGTCGATGGTGTTGGCATTTCTGTGGCGCGGCATCGGCCGTTTGATCTCGATGCGACCCCGCTACGGCAAGATGTTCGGACCGGTGAGCGTCTCCCACGCCTACACGGAGCGTTCGCGCCAAATCATCGCCAACAGCCTACTTTCCGACACACATCGCCACGAGCTCCACGAACGGGTCGGCGCACTGCGCCCGGTGGGCGCGGACGAACTCGACGATGAGCCACCAGAGACGGACATGAAACGCCTCAACAAGCAGGTCAGTGCGGAAGAGAGCGACGGCAAGGGCATCCCCGTACTGGTTCGTGAGTACGTCAAGCTCGGGGGGCGATTCTTGGCGTTCAGCATCGACCCGGCTTTCGGCAACGCAATGGACGGGCTGGTTGCGGTGGATCTGAAGCACACGTCGCCCCGCCTGCTGAAGCTGTACATGGGGCCCGAAGCCTATGCACACTTCGAGCGAGTTCGACGGCAGTCTCACCAGCCTGAAGCAGCGACGACCCACTTTGCGAACGTCTGACGCTTTTGCACGGCGTTGATGGCCGTGCGGTACTCTCATGCGGTCACTCAGGGCGCACCTGCCGGAGCTCGAGAAGCTCGAATCACTCGTCTCCGGCTGGAGGTCGGCTCGCACTCAGGTCATCGGCCATACGGAATACCGCGGAGAGACCTTACCCATCTACAGCATCGGCTTCGGGCCTGAGGATCGCTCGAAGCCGACGCTGTTGTTCGTCGGTGGCGTGCACGGGCTCGAACGCATCGGGACCCAGATCCTTCTGGCGCAGCTCAACACCTACAAGGCCTCCCAATCCTGGGACGAGCTGCATCGGCGGATACTCGAACGCGTCCGGGTATTCTTCATTCCCATCATCAACCCGGTCGGAATGTCCCTTCGAACCCGGGCCAACGGCGCGGGCGTCGACCTGATGCGCAACGCTCCAACCAACGCCGCAGAGCCCGGACGCTGGTATCAGTTGTATCGCGGGCACCGCCTTTCATCGCGACTTCCCTGGTATCGCGGAAAGCCCGATGAAGCCATGCAACCCGAAGCCGAAGCGCTCTGGAGCTTCGTTCGCCGAGAAGTCTTCCCCAGCAACGTCAGCATAACGCTCGACGTGCATTCCGGCTTCACTGGCAAAGACCGACTGTGGTTCCCCTATGCACGCACTCGGGAACTCTTCCCACGCGCACCCGAGATGTTCGCGTTCGAGCAGTTGCTACGCGAAACGCACCCCAACCATCTCTATGTCGTCGAGCCACAATCGGTGAACTACACGACTCATGGTGACCTGTGGGACTACATCTTCGACCAACACTCGGCCCTCGAGAAGGGCAAGCTCCTGTTGCCCCTGACGTTGGAGCTCAGCGCAGCGTCGTGGTACCGCAAGAACCCGCGGCAACTGACGAGCCGCACCGGGTTCTTTCACCCCGTCAAGGAGCACCGACTCACCCGTGTACTGCGTCGCCATCGCGCCCTGTTCGACTTCCTGCTCCGCGCCGCGTATTCCCACGAACGCTGGCTGCCGCAGAACGACGACCACCGGGCGTCGCTGCAGCGCGAAGCCGAGCTGCTGTGGGGAGACCCCGTCTCGAACTAGTCGAAGAGCCATAAGCCGTATTCGCCGATGCGTCGAAACCCGAGGGCCTCGTAGCAGCGCTGCGCGGCAATATTGTGGCGCGGAGTGAACAGGATGCTGCGCACGGCGCCACGCGCGCGTCGTTGCAACAGCGATGCGGCAACCACGCATCTCGCGTAGCCTCGGCCGCGCAAGGCCGGTGGGGTCCAGACACCACCAACTTGCACGATGCCACGCGTCTCGGCGTTGAACGCGGTCATGCTCACCGGCTCCGCGCCATCGACGAGCACCCAGACGTCCCGCGCTCGAGGGCGCTGCAGCGACTCCCGGGTTCGTCGAAACAGGCTCGGCGTCTGCTGCACGGCCATCGTCTCCGCCTCGTAGCCCATGCGCCAATCCACCAGAAAGCCGCCGCGGTCGGCGGCCGTCGCGAGCCGCACTCGCAGGTGCCCGGAACTGAGCGCGTGCGGCACCCGAAGCTCCGACAGCTCGAGCGAATACAAGCGCTCAGCGGAGCCTACGCGAGTGGACCGTCGCTCCAAGTCGAGGGCCGCCAGAGCGCGCCGCACGCTGGCGATCGGTCCGAGCACACCAGCGGTAGGACGGGCAGTGCTACGGACCGCCAGACGAGCTGCATCTTCCAAACCATGCTCACCTTGCACCAACAGGTTGCCATTCCAGCAGTGGCCCACCACCGCGGTCATCTCTGACCTTTCGAAACTGGCAAAGTACTCGGCGGCGTACAGCCGGTCCGAACCGAAGCCCCCGAGCTCCAAGTTCGCCAAGGGGATCATGCTCGTCTCGATGTGCCGTTCGAAGAAGTCGACCAACCGAGCTCTGTCGCTCTCTCCAAGCTGCCGCGTGTGCATCAACTACCGTTCGTTGTCCTGGACTCGACCATTGTGACCGCCTCGACTGGCCTGGGCACCCGACGCGAGCCCCCAAAGCGTAGCTACCCCCACACACAAAGCACCTGCTGAGGAGGTGTGCTCTTGTGATTCGCTCGGCCGCGGTGATAGCTTGGTCCGCCGATGACAGAGCAACGACCAGGGAGCGCGGGTCAGCGGGTCTTGGTGGTGATCCCGGCGCGGGGCGGTTCCAAGGAGATCCCCCGCAAGAACCTGTGCCCGATCGGCGGCAAGCCCCTCATCGCGTGGGTGATTGAAGCTGCCAGCGCTGCGGGTGTCGACCGCGTTTTGGTCAGCACCGACGATGACCGAATTGCCCTGACGGCGCGACGCGCGGGCGCAGAAGTGCTGATGCGTGATCCCGAGCTCGCCAGAGACGCCGTGACGCTGGATCCGGTCGTGTTCGACGCGGTGCACAAGGAGGAGCAGGCGGGTCGCAACTACGACTTGGTCCTCACCGTGCAACCCACCAGTCCGCTGCTGCGCAGCTCGACCATCCGGCGCATCATCGACCGCTTCGCCGACGACGGCATCGACACCATCCTCACGGCGGTCGATGACACTCACTTGGCGTGGGAGGAACGCGACGGCAAGCCGGTGCCGGTGTACACCGCACGAGTCAATCGGCAACAGCTGCCGCGACGTTTTCGCGAAACGGGCGGAGTACTCGCAACACGTCGTCGATGCGTCACACCAGCTAGCCGCATCGGCGACAACGTCCAGCTCGAAGCGCTGGACGGCTTCGAAGGGCTCGACATCGACACGGGCGACGACTGGCTGACCGCAGAAGCAGCCCTCGCCAGGAAGCGCATTGCGTTTTTGGTCATCGGCAATCGCACTCAAGGCCTGGGGCACGTGACCCGGTTGCTGACGCTCTTGGAGAGCTTGAATGCGCATCACACGAAGATTTTCTGCAGCCCCGAGCAGGACCTCGCGATCTCCCTGTTGGAGAGTGCCTTCTACCGCCCCGAGCGCTTGGAGCCGGCGCAGCGCTTGGAAGCATTGAAACGCTTCGGCGCGGACATCGTCATTCACGACGAGCTCGACACGGATCCGGAACAGATCCGCGCAGAGAAGGCGGCCGGAATGAAGGTCATCGTGTTCGAAGACGTGGGTCCGGGCAAAGACGAAGCGGACGTGGTGTTCAACGCGTTGTTTCCAGAAGCAGAAAGCGAACCCGCTCGGAAGCGATTCTTTGGCCCTTCCGTCTACTGCCTGCGTGACGAGTTTCGTCACGCCAAGCGAAATCTCTTTCATGAAAGACCGCGCAGAGTGCTGATCACTTTCGGCGGCACGGATCCCAGCCAGCTCACACTGCGAACACTGGAGCTGGTCGTATCCCACTGCAGCTTGCCGATCACCGTCGTCGCCGGACGCGGACTGGCCGACTTCGAGGAGCTCGAAACACGCTGTGGCGCGCTCGCGGCGCTGGGCAGAGACATCGAGGTTCATCGAGATGCCGCGCTCATGAGTGAATTGATGGTCGGGGCCGACATCGCTTTTTCGTCCGCCGGTCGCACGCTCTACGAACTGGCTCACATGGCCGTACCAACCATCGTACTGGCGCAGAACGACGTGGAGATGAAGCACCGGTTCGCTTCAATCGAAAACGGATTCATCTTCCTGGGCAAGGGCGTAGAGGTGCAGGACGCTGCGGTCGCGTCTGCCCTACAGTCATTGATCGCAAGCACTGACTTGCGGCGTGCGCTACACGAACGAATGCTGTCTCGCGACCTCACGTTGGGCCGCGATGCGGTCGTCAAAGAGATCCTGGAGACCACCCCATGAGCGCTCTACCTCAGCCCCCCAAGTGTCCACAATTCCAAAGAAAGAGTGGTAACGGCCCCTACGTCATCGCGGAGATTGGCGTCAATCACGAGGGCAAGATGGAGCTCGCCAAGCGATTGATTGACGAGGCCGTCGACGGGGGCAGCGATTGCGTCAAATTCCAGACCTACAAGGCCCACAAGCTGGCATCGAAGAATTCCCCTTCGTACTGGGACTTGAACAGTGAACCCACGACCTCGCAGCGCAAGCTCTTCGAAAAATACGACGGCTTCGATGCGCCGGAGTACGAAGCTCTGGCAGCCCACGCTGCGGAGCGGGGCGTGGACTACGCCTCCACCCCCTTCGATTTGGGCGCTGTCGACATGCTCGCGCCCTTCATGCCGTTCTTCAAGATCGCGTCCGCCGACATCACCAACACGGCACTTTTGGACCGCGTTGCCAAGCACGGCAAACCGGTGCTGCTCTCCACCGGCGCGTCCTACATCTCGGAAATCGAAGAAGCCGTGCGCCGTCTGCGAAAGACGTTGCCGCCAGAAGCGATCGGAGTGATGCACTGTGTGCTGAGCTATCCGACGGACTACGACAACGCGCATCTCGCGGCGATCGCCCACCTACGCAGGGTATTTCCCGAGCACCCCATCGGCTATTCCGACCACACGCGCCCAGATCCGGGAATGCTCGTATTGGTACGGGCCTACGAGCTGGGCGCGACCATCATCGAAAAGCACTTCACCCACGACAAAACCCTCCCAGGCAACGATCACTATCACGCCATGAACGCGGCGGATCTGAAGGTGTTCCGCAAAGCGATCGACCTGCTGCACACCATCGAAGGCAACCCCGTCAAGACCGTGCTCGAAGTGGAGCAGATCTCGCGCAAGAACGCCCGTCGTTCACTGGTTGCGGCAAAGCATCTGAAGAAGGGTCAGATCTTGGAGCAGGACGATCTGGAAGTGAAACGTCCTGCCTTCGGTCTGCCACCGTCGTCTTTGGACTGGGTCGTGGGCAAGACACTGCAGCGCGATCTGGACGAAGACGACTTCTTGACCATGGATCATCTGGTCTCCAGCGACTGAGCCTAGGCGGCCGATGCTGGCCGCTTCGAACGCCGGGTGCACGACACGTCTCGACGCGCGTCGGCAACCGTGACGCTCCGGCACATGCCCGGAGGCGAGGTCACACGCCCGGAGGCAAGAACGTGGTGTAGTCGAGAGCCGGCTCACCGGCGCCGAACAGACGACGGGCGACGTCCGTTGCCTCGGACGGGCTGGTCTCGGACGCCAGTCGGGCCACCGCATCGGCATCTTCCGCCACCTGCACGAAGCCCTGCTCGACGAGTTGCTTCAGCTCGTCGAACCAATCGGGCGACGGCAAAACGACGCTGGTGCAGGAAAACGCCAACGCTTCCACGGCGATGGTCGAGAAGACCGACACCGAAACGCGGCACCGAGACAGAAGCTCGTAGCTGTCGGCGTTTGGCACAGCCAACTCGACACCGGCAGAAATCGCGTCCGCGTAAACTCGGTCTACGTCTTTCTCGACAGGATGCGGCTTGAGCAGCACGCGCAACCCCGGGGGCAGAACCCCACGCAGCTGCGTCGCGAATGCGTTGAGACGTTGTTGCACGGCCGCGACGTTCTGCCCGAAGACGACGACCAGGGGCTCGGTACTCCGCCGGTGTGTCGCCAGCTTCGCTTTGAGCCAGGGGTGCCCGCCAACGTGCCAGCGGCCCCGGAAGTAGGGGCTGTGCTCGTTCAGGAGCTTGCCGTAGTGTTGCCCGAAGACGACCAAGTGGTCCGGTGCGTGGGGTGCGGCGAAACTCGGCTGAAAAATGTATCCCGGGTGACTGTCGTGGATCACGCCGTGCTGGAGCTCGACCAGGGGCACGCCCGCATCCCGTACCGCCGCTTGCATCGGGATGTGCTGGTTGTACGCGCACAGCACGAAAACCGCTTTGGGCCGCGCACCCGCGAGCAACAGCTCACCCGCTCCGCGCCATAGGTGCCCGAACGCCGCTTCACGGGCGATCTCGAAGGGCGAGAGCCCCAAATCGGTGAAACGGCTGATGTGCTCGGTCACTGCTGCGGGCACGAAACGAGCGCTGCGGGCAGCAATGCTGCGCGCGGCGTCGTACAGCGCATCGAGAAACACCACGTTCGGCTCGGCCACGCGCGCCTGATTGGTCGGATTCGTCTCCAAGTAGACGACCCGTTCACCGAACGCGGCGTCGACGTCGTGAGCGAACACGCTTTTGGATGCTCCGTCGACCGCACGGCGATAGGTACTCGAGCCCAGCACCCAGATGTCGCGTTGACGCAAGGCGGGTAGCAGCTTGTTGGTCAGATCGTGCAGCGACGCTGGCGCCCGCTCCAACGACCGGGTGCGCTTCGTCGCCGCCGGAACACCTTGCTCGTGGGCGAGCAGACGATTGTAGGCTCGCAGGCGGAGGTGGGGCCACACTGGGTAGCCGAGCACCCGCGCGTCCCACAAGTCGTGCAAGGACTCCAGCCGCAACAGGGTTTGGATGGCTGCGTTCAATATTTCGTCCCGTCGCTACGGCGATTCCGTCATCGCGGCCTCGGTCCTAGCGTGCCCTCGCTTCGCTGTCAGGCCGTCGCTGCCGTCGGCACGGCCCAGGGGCCTCCAGGGCTCATCGATCACGAGCCCAGACGGATATCCTGCGCGCAATCCAGTCCGGAGCTTCCAGTGGCAAGTCGTGCCCCGCCGTCGGGTGCTCGTCGAGTTCAGCGCCCAGCTCCGCGGCTATGCGACGGGAACACTCCGCCGAGACGACTTCGTCGCCGCGAGATGAGAGCACGAGCAGACGTTGCGCGAGGTGTTTGGGGAGTTGGTAACGGGCCGCGGCAACCAGCTGGCGTGCAAAGGTGGCCCGAGAAACGGGATGCGTCGCCTGGAAGATACTGGCGAGCAGTGCGTAGTCCCGCGAATTCTTCCGCTGCAGCCGAGTGGACATACGGTAGATGGAGCGCTCACGGTTATCGGTTCGAGGCTCGGCCAGGGCCTGAATGAGGCCCAAAGCGGCTCGAGGACGCATGCGGTGGTGCAGCGCCGAAAGGCGACAGCTCGTGTTGAGCACGACCGCGTGCGAAAACCACTCCGGGTACAGCTCACACAGAGTGAGGCCAACCATGCCGCCAAGGCTGAGCCCCAAGACACCCCAAGGTTGGATCTCCTGCCCGGCGAGGAGCTTGAAGCGATCGAAGACGTCGAAGGAGATGCCGTCGACCGTCCAGGGTGAGGCGCGCGAGAACTCCGTGCCGACGCCCGGCAGATCGAGCTTCGTGACACTGACGTCGAGGGACTCTTCGAGCACCTGAGGGAAAGTGAACCAGTGACGTTGCTCCCGAGTGAGCCCTCGAAGAATCAGCCAGTTGTGAGGAATTCCCATGGCTGCTCGAAATAGCCTCCACCTCTCGCCGCTGCATGCGCCGCAAACCGCGTCACCGCATCTTTGCGCGACTGAACGCTCGTCGCCACAATCGGTCGCCATTCGAGTCCAGTGGTCTTCACCGCGACCACCCCGCGCCAAAGAAAAAGGCCGAAGCTCGATCAGAGCTTCGGCCTTTTCAACCTGAGGAGGGAGTGCGGCACTCGAGGTCCCGAAGGAGCTCGGGCCACCGCACTGTGGAATGCACGGACTCAGAGCAGGTCGGCGTAGCCAACCACACCGACGGTGCTCGAGAACCAGTTGTCCTGTGCCTCGGTAGCGTCGGAGTTGGCGTACACGTCTTCGCTCGCCTTCTCGAAGCGGTTGTCCCAACGAACGATGAAGTTGTCGACCCCTTCGACGGGCTTGACGTCGAAGGTCAGCGTGCCCGTCAGCAGGTTCTGATCGGTATCGAAGCCCGTGGTCGGGTCGCCGTCGCCGTCGTCGTACAGGACCTCGTCACCGGTAGCCAAGTACTCGCCCCGAACAGCGATGCCAAACTGCGGCGTGAAGGAGTAGCCGGCTGCGAGGCTCGCGCCCCAGAAGCCAGCGATGCCGTCCTCACTGCCCGCGTTCATGTCGAAGTTGCCGACCAGGCTGAAGTCACCCGCGCTCACGGTCAGCACCACGTCGACGAAGGTGTCGATGAAGGCGGAGTTCGCTGCAGTGGTTTCGGGAGCCAGGGACTGCAACAGACCCGCGACCAAACCGAAGGTGCCGTTATCGTAGCCGACCTGCACGCCAGCGTTCATGGCGTCACCACCGAGGTTCGAAGAGTTCGGAGCGTTGACCAGCAAGCCGCGGAACACGAGCTCTCCCGTGGCGTACTCTGCCCGGAGGCCCGTGTGCCAGAAGGGCTGGTAGTTGAAGTACAACTCGCCGCGGGTGTAGTTCAGGTTCTGCCAGCTCTCAGCAACTTCAGCGCCGTAGATGGTGCCGAACGCGCCGAGATCGAGAGAGAGACCTTCTGCCGGACGCCAAGTGGCGTAAGCGTTCGTGATCGGGCCCAAGGTGCCGGTACCGTAGGTCGCCACGGCGTCACCAAAACGGAGACTGCCGTTCACTGCCCACTCGCCGCCGTCGTAGCCGAGGTCGGCACCCAGCCAGTTGATGCCGAAACCACTTTCGGCAGTGCCCGTCGGACCGTTGTTGGCATAGACGCCACCACCGCCACCGGGGGTGCCTGATTTCGCGGTCTGGAAACCGCCCCAAGCGTCGGCGAAGACGAACAGAGACGGCGTGCCGCCCGCTTCCTCTTCCTCAGCGGCCGCTTCTTCCGCGGGCGCTTCTTCTGCGGGGGCGGCTTCCGCTGCCGGCTCCTCCATGGGAGCGGCTTCGGGCTCGGGCTCGACAGCCATGGTCGCATCGGCACTCATGCCCATCGAGGCGGAGGCCTCGGCAGCGGGTGCGGGCTCGGCTGGGGCCGGCTCGGCCGGCACTGGCGCGGCTTCAGCAGGCGCAGCTGCGGGAGCGGGTTGGGCCGCGGGAGCGGGTTGGGCCGCGGGAGCAGGTTGAGCCGCGGGGGCGGGGGGGGCGGCTGGGGCGGGGGTTTGGGCCGAGGCCAGGCCAACGGTCAAGAATGCGATGGTACCCGCCGAGAGCGCGGTGAACGCCGGCACTCGGCTCTGATTGCTAAGCTTCATCTGGTTTGACTCCTTCTGCACCGGAGCAAGTCAGCTTCCGGCTCGAATGGGCAAGTGCCCGAGTTCTCTGTGTGGGGGGGTGGTAGCTAGCGAGGGATTGCCCCCAAGTTGCGGGTTTGTTTCCAAGTTTCGAAACATTGCGGAATTCGAGAGCACTGACCCAAGTCGGTGCTGCGCGTACGTTTACTCACAGTGTTGCAACGGAGCGCACTTATTCCGATGGGCCCGAATCCGAAGGGAAAATCCGACGCGCGGCGTCTCGTCGCAGGCCACCATGATTACCCGCGACCCGTGCGCTGTGGCACCGTATGCGCGATGCGGTGTTTTTCCCAAATTCGCGGGGCCGGCGTGGCGCTGGTGTTCACCTTGATGGCACCCCAGTTCGCCCTCGCGCAACCGTCACCAACGGAAGCGCCTAGCGCACCTGGGGCAGAAGACCCTACCGGTGAGCCGCCCAGAGCGCCATCTCCACCGCCGGCTTCAGATTCGGAACCCGGAGAACAGCCGGCCGAGGGTGAACAACCCGAGGAAGACTCAGCCATCCCCCGGGCTGACAACCCGGAACCACCACCTGTTACCCCTGACCAACAACAGGCCGCCACAGCGCCCGCAACTGAGCCTGCAGCCCCGACGCCAACCGACAATGCGCCCGGCGCGGCGACCGCCCCCGCGGGCAACACGACATCCCCCCCGACGACGGGTGCACCGATGGCGCCCGTTGCGCCAGCGCTGGAGCCTGCAGCACCCGCTACGCCACGGCCCACAGCGCCAGCAAGCGGCACACCCAGACTGTCCAATTCGTGGTCTTGGGCCACGCCGGCACCGAGTGACCCCACTGCCGACCGCCCGCAAGAAGAGGAGGAGGCGGAGAAGGTACAGGCCCGCGTGCGCTGGCGTGGCACGGCTTTCGTTTGGAGTCACGACGTCACGACCAGTGCCGTGGGCGTGGGCAGCGACTTTCAAAGCACGAGCCACCAGGTTTACACCCAGGGTTACGGACTGACGCTCAACTACTACTTCGTGGACTCCGACGATCTGAAGTTGCGCGTGGCAGTGACGCCCGGCATGGACGTGGAGTTGACGGACAGCGGAATGACGACGGAAAGGCACGAGCCCGTGGTCCGTGACCTGCCGCTCACCACGGTCGCGATCGCACCGCTGTACCGAAAGAAGGGCAGCCTCTACGCCACGTCTGCTCTCGGCAACTTCACGGCCGTCATCCCTACCTCGAAGTACACGCGAGGCCAAGGCAACATCCTGACCCTGTCACCGCGATTTACCCTGCTGCAGTCCCTCCCCCTCGCCGGTAAGGGAGCTTCGTTCTTGGAGAGCATTCTCGTGGGCGCCGGCGTGCGTTACGACGCGCTCTTCTCGGACGCGAACGTGGGCGTCTCCGAAGATGTCGCGGACATCCCGCGTCAGCCCCTGCGTCGGGATCCACAGAGCTCGTTCTCGAGCACCGACGTGCTCTCAGGCGCACGCGTAGCGCCACACACGTTTCGAGTCAGCGGCTTTTTCATGATCGGGGACGAGATCCTCTCGGTCCCGTTCAACTTCGCGGCGGGGGCCAACTACTCCAGCGCACAGTTGGCAGACGTCGGCAACGCGACGCTGGAATTGCCGACCGGCGACGTGGAAGTCGAATCGAGCGGACGGCGTAGGCGCCCGAGCGCCGGTTGGAGCGCGGCTCTGACGTTGTTTCCCATCACGGAGCTCGGTCTTTCCCTCGGCTACTCGAACAACGCCGATCTCGACAGCGAAACCCCCGACTTTTTCTACACGCCGAACGCGAGTTTCAACGCGGCACTCGCCGTCAGCATCGACGCCATCTACGAAGGCCTCACGGGCCCTCGACGCGAAGTGCCGTTCATCTTGTTCTGATCGCCGGCGGCACGCTCGGCTGCTGGCGCCGCCTCGGAAGACGAGCTCCGGCGACCACGGTTGAGCACCGGGCAGGACCCCTGTAGGTTCGCCTCGCCTTCGAGAGACGCGCGCGGTGTCACCGAATCTTTGCCGACGCGATCCCGTTTCGTCATCGGAGAACCAGACACTCGACTCGATGCTCGAAGACTACAGTGTTGATCACCCGCCGCCCGCGCCCGTCCTGCGGCGCGCGTTTACCCGCGTCCGCTCGACGACACTGGCTGGGCACGCGGGACGCGTGATGCGCATTACCCAGCTAGGAGGGAGCATCTTCGGCGCCCTGCTCGAGCAAGAGGCGGCAAGCCAACGCGACGGAGCCCTCGCGCTGCAGAGGCTCTGCTCCTCGCTCTGCAAGGCGCACGGGTGGCACGTCCAAGTCTTCGGCGAACTGCCGCCCGGACCAGCGGTGCTCGTCGCCAATCACTCGAGCTACCTCGACCCGCTCGTGCTCTGCGGACAGACCGCTTGCTGTCCAATCGCCAAGGAAGAGCTCGCAGAATGGCCGCTGGTCGGCAAGGTGGGAGCCAAGATGGCGGTCAACTTCGTGCGGCGCGGCGATGCACAAAGCGGGGCCGTCGCGTTGCGGCGCGCACTGAGTGCGCTCCAGAGCGGGGTCAACGTTCTGAACTTTCCCGAGGGCACGACGACGAGCGGCCGAATGTTGCGCTTTCAACGCGGCATTTTCGGCGTGGCTCGTCTGGCTGGGGTGCCCGTCGTGCCGATCGGCCTGTCCTTCGAACGGCGAGAACTCGCCTGGCTGGGAGACGACCTGCTGCTGCCGCACTACGCCCGAACACTCCGCTCGGGGCCGTGCATCGTCCGGCTGAAGGTGGGTGCACGGATGTCACCCCACGACTACCCGAGCGCCGATGCCATGGCGAAGGCAGCCCGGAGCTGGATCCACGGTCAGTTGGAACGGGTCTGGCCGGATCTGAGTGCCCCCCAAAACCCAGAAATCCGCAGACTCGTCGCTCGCAAGCTCGGTCTGGACCCCTCGCGACCCGACGCAAGGTGAGCGCTGGGTTCCTTTGCCACGACAGGCGACGGCAAAAGCGCTAACGTGCCGCCCATGGAGGCCGGTCTGCTACGCTTTCTCGAATTGGTGAAGCGCGAGTTGGGTGCCACGGATGCGCGGGTCGAACTCGGCGGCTTTGCACCGAGCGATGAGCGCCTAGCCTGGTGCAGTGTTCCCAACTCGCGCGCCAGGGTGGTGGCCGTGTTCGACGAGGCGATCGCCGACAGGGAGCAGATCCAGCAGCGCCTCGAGAATGTCGCCCGCACCTTTTCGGACACGATCGAGCGAGGCTATGAGCTCTCGATCGGGCGGGCAGACGCGACCTCGTCAGCACGTGCACGCCTGGACGCTGAGCTCACGGCACTCGCGTCGCGTTCCGGTGCCGACCGGGCCGCGGTCTTCGATACCAGCTCGCCCATGATCTGGGGCGCGTCACTGGTGGAAGGTAACGCCGCGGAGAGTGCCAATCGCGAGTTGGAAAGGTTGGTCGAAGAACTTCGATCGACGCGCGCTGACGAACTGCGTTCCGCCCACGGCCACGTCGTTCGGCTCGGCGTCGGCGATCGGGAGTGCTTGACGAGAATGTTCGGCGGCCTGTACGTGCTGGTGCTGTCGTTCAAGGGAGACCTCTCCGAGCCGGTGGCCGTCGGTGCTCTGCTTCATGCGGCCGACTCCATCGAGCGTCTCGTGCTCGCTCTGCCCCCGGTGGACCCCCCTCCAGGTGGAAAAGTCATCCGCCTACCGCGACGCGAAGGCTGACGCAGCGAGCTAGCCCGCTTTCCCGCTTGGGTCAGCTGTGACGAACGGGCCCGCGAGAGCGAGAGCTCCCGAGCCCCGGCCTGGCGCTTAGTCTGATGTCGAGTGCTTTTCGGAGGGAACGTACCTTCCTCCGAACCCGAGCGCGAGCGCGGCATAACCACCCACCAAACCCATGTTGGGAGCATCACCCACGTCACCGCCGGTGGATTGACTCCAAGAGCTCAGTGCCGGACCGTAGAGCCCAGAGAGTCTCAGACCCACGGTGAAGTACCCTTGCTCGCCCGTCTTCTGTACTGGGCCGAGAGGTACGCGCCCGTCGAATCCCAAGGTCAGTCCGGTCAACAAGCCGCCGCGACTGATCGACGTGCTGCGAGCGGGCATTGCCAGCAATTCGTCGAAGCGCGCTGAGGCGCGGTCACTGATGTCCAGACTCCAGCCGTAGCCACCGATGCCAGCGGTCAAGGTGAGCGCCAGACGCTCGGTGTTCAGGAACGCAAAGCCGAGATCGAGCATGCCGAATCCGCCGCTGAGGTTCGTCTGGATGTCGCCGGGACCTTCTGCGTCCGGATAGAGGATCGCAGCGCCCTTCACCCCGGCAACGAAACCCGTGTCTGAGATCCCCCGTCCCTCACCGCCGATCACGGTCGGAAATCGAGCGAGCTTCTGGTAGCCGTTGGCGGCGAAGCGGCTGTTGAGTGAGTCCAGAGCGAAGGCTCCCGCGCCGAGGAAAAAGAATCCGCCGCCGTCCCCGGGCTCGTCCTCACGCCTGCAATCGCAATCCCGCTCGGCGCTTCGCTCGGGGGGCGGCACCAGTTCGACGGGGTTCGTCGCCGGTGGTTGCGGTTCGGTCACGGGCGTCGGCGCCTCGGGTTCGTCAGACGGGGGCTGAGGCAGCGGACTCTCGGGCGGCGTAACCTCTGGCAAGACTGGTTCGGTTGGCTCGCCCAATGGGTTTGGCTCCGGACGTTCACCTGGTGGAATGGTCGGCACGTCCTGCGCACGCGCCATTCCCGACGCGAGCAGCAGAGCCAGCAGCGCCCAGCTCGACGTCAGCCGAGTCGACGGCAGCCGCGGGAAGCCTCGCTGCGGAGCGCGACGTTGTTGGGGAGGGGCCTGACGAGTGTTGGAACGCGAATCCATGACCACCACTGAGCACATGTCGTGCCGACCGAATACCCGCGCTCTAGCGGCTTCGTCATTGCCGTCGACGCATGCCTTGCGTCGTGCTCCCGCGACGATGAAACCCCTGCGCGTCTGTTGGCGAAGCAGAACACAAAGGCGACTCGACACGGCCGGACAAACCGGGCTAGGCAAAACGCGATGGCAGGAGATGCGCATGAGAAGACCCGCCGAGCAAGACGCTGGCGCGGCGTGCGAGCGGGACTCATCAGCGCGTGTCTGCTGGCGTCGGCACTGCTACTTCTGCCCGGCGGCGAACGGATCGGCAATCGGCGGGTCTGGAAGACGGAACTCAACCAGAGCCAATTCGCCGAGTGGTCCCGAGCACTGGGCGGATTCGGCGTTGAACTCAGCCCCAAAGAATTCGAAGAACTGCTCTGGAGCGGGGTGCAACGGTACCTGGCCCTGCAGCGACCGATCGCTTCGGCGCTGATGCCGATCACCACTCAGCTGGGAACGCACCAGAGCTGGCGCATGTTTTCCAATCCTCAAACCCACCCGGCGCGTCTGCAGATCGACGTCGACCGGGGCCAGGGCTACGAGCCTGTCTACGTCTCCCGCTCGGAGGAGTACGCGTGGCGCAAGCGCCAGTTCGACCACAATCGCCTGCGCAAGATGATCGGTAGACTGGTGCGTAAGGGCCGGCGAAAGACGTACGTCACCTTCGGGCGCTGGGTTACGGAAGACTTTGCGAAACAGTACCCGGACACCCAACGCGTCAGGGTCCGATTGTTTCGCTGGAAAACGCCTGCCCCCGGCTACGACGGCGCCTACGACGCCGACGGCAAGTACGAAGCGCTCACCACGTTCAAACCCAAACTTGGGAAGGAGTGAGCGACGTGAAGCGCAACGGCTGGAAGGCTTGGTCCCGCTTTCTCTCGCGTCGAGAAAGCGCGACGACCCTCGGCGTGTTCCGGATTCTGGTCGGGTTGGTCACGTTGTACAGCCTCGCGTCCGCAGTCACGGGCGGCGTCGTCGATCTACTGTGGGTCGGCAAGGAGTACGGCGGGATCGTCGCGGGTGAGAGCGGGCACTGGATTTGGCGCTTGCTCGACGGTCCGCACTCGCCGGACGGCAGTACCCCCGCTCACGTTTGGACTCTGCTTTCTGCGGTGGCGACGTTTGCCCTGCTGTCGACCCTCGGTGTCGGCGGCCGCTGGCCGCTGTTCTTGACTCAGCAGACGTATCTCGCGCTGGTGTCACTGAACCCACATTCCAGCGGCGGCTACGACGTGCTCATCACCACCGCGTGGCTGCTGCTCTTCTGCTCACGATGCACGGAGACGCTGTCCGTCGATTGCTTCCGCAGGACAGGCTCGTTCATCAGTCGCCGCAAGGTCCCAGCCTGGCCCCGCTACCTACTCTTCACGCAGGTACTGGTGATGTACACCGCCACCGGGTTCCAGAAGGTCGGGCTTTCGTGGACGCCGATGGGCGGCTACACCGCGCTGCACTACGTGCTGCACGACCCGACGTGGACTCGATTCCCTCCCGACTGGGTAGCGGCAGCCGGTCCCCTGTTGCGCGTCATGACCGCAGTCACGTGGCATTGGGAACAGCTGTCGTTCTTGATGCTTCCGCTGCTCTACTTCCGCTTGACGAGGCACCGCGCGGGACGAGTCCGAGCTTGGTGCAATCGCTGGGATTGGCGGGTGCCTTGGGCTTTGATCGGTGTGGGCATGCACGTCGGGATCTTGCTGCTGATGAACGTGGGTCCGTTTTCGTGGATCTCGATGTCCTACTACGTGACGCTGTGGTCGGGAGGGGAGCTCGACCGCTTGCTGACGCAGGTGCGTTCTGCCGCGACCACGACGACGCCAGCATCCCAGAGCACGTGAACTGACGAAGCCGTGAAACACCCGCGCGCCGAGCCCTGGGCTCGCGAGACACGGATTTGCGCGATTCGGTGCCCAGAATATGTGAGTTCTGCACACGGAGAGGCTGCTCAGACAGATGCTATGTGCAGGACGGCACTGGTACCGACGGCCCGCGGGAGTCAGGATGAAGGGTGCGAGGCGCTCGCCCCCAAGGAGCCACCGCAAAACCAACCCAACCAGCTTCGATGGAGAACCCCATGACTTACTTCAAGACCCCCAATCTGCTGACGGCAGCTGCGGCATTCGCCGCCATCAGCTTCGCGCCCAGCGCGTTCGCGCAACAGGAGTGCGGCGACCAGACCTGCGAAGAAGGCTACGAATGCGCCAGCTTCCAGGGCTTGTGCCCGGAGATCGACTGCGCGGGCGAAGACTGCCCCGTGTGCGAGGAAGAGGAATTCTTCTACTGCGAACGCGCCGCCTGCGAGAGCGACGACGAGTGCGGCGACTACATGATCTGCGCGACGATGGAGGAGTACGATTGCTCCAACGTCAAAGACGTCGACTGCGCTCCTGACGAACCCTGCGAGGAGCCCGTCGGAGAGTGCGAAGTGCTCGAGGTCCAGCGCTGTGCCGCGCCTTGGGAGTTGCCCTGCGAAGCGGACGCCGACTGCGGTGAAGGCCACACCTGTGAGCTGATTCAATGCGTCTGTGACGGCGCAGCTGCCGGCGGATCGAGCGACGAAGCGCCACCTCCGGACGGTTCCGAAGACCCCGCGACGAGCGAACTGGTCCGAGAGGACTGCGGCTGCGTCGAAGCCGACACCGGCTGGTGCCAGCTCTCCGAGACGGCTTGCGAAGAAGACGCCGACTGCCCCGACAGCTGGACCTGTCAGGATAACCCCGAAGGTGCGTGCTGGGCCGACTCAGAAGGCAACACCGGTTGCGAACCCGCCGATCCCGAGCGCATCTGCATGCCTCCTGGCTACTCCGTCGGCATCCTGGAGGTCGCAGCCGCAGACTCGGCAGCCACGAGCTCCGCGGCCTCTTCGGGCTTGGCGGACGACGGCGCGGTGGATGAAACCGTCGAGGACGGCGAGACCGCCGACCTGCCGCTGTCGGACCCCGATGACGTCGACGTATCCGCCCAGTCCGGCGCAGCAGACGAGGACGATGTCGCCGAACTCGGTTCCGACGACGACGACTCCGGCGCCAAGTCCAGCTCTGGCGGCGGGTGCACGGTGGCCACGACGCCAGGTGCTGGCTCGGCCGATCTGATGGCCATGCTGGCCGCACTGGGCGCTGCCCTGACGATGCGCCGACGTCGCGACCGTCGCAGCTGATGGTAACGGCGCACCGCCAACCCGGCGGTGCGCCCCCGCGACCACCCACTGGTCTCGACTGCAAAGCGCGGGCGTCCCTGACAGGGGAGGCGCTCGCGCTTTCTTTTTCCGCAGCACGTCCGATGGCTCGCTCGAGGGATCACCTGATTGCGTCGAGCGAGCTCGAGACCCCTATCATCACTAAAACGCTTCAGTCACAGTGGATGCGGTATTCGCGGACTGGCATCGAGGCGGCACTGACGGCGCGCGGCGGCTTGACCGCCCGGGAACCGCGTGACCAACTGCGCGACGTCGCACTGCCCGAGGACCGTCATGAAACCCACTGCCTTCTGCTTCATCGCCATCCTCATTGCGGGCATCACCGCCTGTGGTTCCAGCTCCTCCGCACTCGACGCAGGTGTGGACACGGACACTGAAGCAAGCGACCGGGCTGACGAGTCCGACGGCGGCGAACGTCCATCGACGCAGGACGCGATGGCTGCGAACGACTTCGCAGATCCTCCAGCACCAGAAGACGAGTTCCCCGTCCCCACGCCGGGCGGACTCGCGCCCACACCACCGATGGGCTGGAACAGCTGGAACAAGTTCGGCTGCAGCGTCACCGCAGACGACATCAAGGACGCCGCCGACCTCCTCGTCGAGTCGGGGATGGCGGACGTCGGTTATCAGTACGTCAACATCGACGATTGCTGGCTCCAAGCGGAGCGCGACTCCGAGGGTCGCCCGGTCTTCGACCCCGACTTCACCACCGAAGATACGCCCGGAGGCGTGCCGGAGCTCGCCGACTACGTGCACGACCTCGGTCTCAAGCTCGGCATCTACTCCGACCGCGGCACGGAGACGTGTGCCCACCGCGCCGGTGCGGAAGGCCACGAGGAAGACGACGCCAGACTCTACGCCGAGTGGGGTATAGACTACCTCAAGCACGACAACTGCTCGTCGAATCCCGACCTGATCGAAGAGCAATATGGGTTGATGGCCGAAGCTCTGGCAAACTCCGGCAGGGACATCGTCTACAGCTTGTGTGCCTGGCAGTTCCACGAATGGGGCGTCGGCATGGGTCACCTGTGGCGCATCAGCGGGGACATCGAGGATCAGTGGGAGTCGATCTTGCAGAACCTACGTCTCAACGTGCCCTTGGCGGCTTACGCCGGTCCCAACGGCTGGAACGACCCCGACATGCTCGAGGTCGGCAATGGCGCCTACATGACGATGACCGAACACCGCTCCCACTTCAGTCTGTGGGCGATGATGGCCGCCCCGCTGATCGCCGGCAACGATCTGACGCGAATGAGCGACGCGTACAGAGAGATCCTCACGAACGAAGAAGTCATCGCCGTCAACCAGGATAGCCTCGGGCTGCAAGGCTACCCCGTGCGGGAGGGGAACGACCTCTCCGTGTGGGTCAAACCGTTGAACGAAGCGGGCGCCCGCGCGGTCGCTCTATTCAACACCAACGAGACGGAGGAGGACATCACGTTCTCGCTCGAGGAGGCTGGCCTTCGCACAGGCGAGGTCGCTGAAGTGCGCGATCTGTGGTCGCACGAAGACGTCGCGACGACCGCAGACTCGCTGACCCTGCCCGTCGCCGCCCACGAGGTGGTACTGCTGAAGGTCGTCGGCAAAGAGCCCCGCATCCCGAGCGGGGACGTCTACTTGAGCGATTGGCAGTGGACGTACGCCGCCAACGGACTCGGGCCCGTGGAGCGCAATCAGGCGGTGGGCACCTCCTCTGCCGGAGACGGCGAACCCATTTCACTGGCAGGCCAAGTCTTCGACAAAGGACTCGGTGTCAACGCACCCTCCTCGGTCATCTTCCGCCTCGGAGCAAACTGCAACCGATTCCAGGCGGAGATCGGTGTGGACGACTTCACCGACGGGCGGGGCTCGGTTCGCTTCCAGGTGTTGGGCGACGGGGAGCGTTTGTATCGAAGCGACCTGTTGGAGGGCGGCGGCGGCAGCGAGTCGATCGACGTCGATCTCGAGGGTGTGCGCTTTCTGGAGCTCGAAGTGACCAACGGCGACGACGGTATGGCCTGGGATCGCGCCAGTTGGGGCGACGCCCGCATCCGCTGTGGGAGCGCGGAGTAGCCTTCCGAACGGTCTACTCTCCGTTGACGGCGAAAGCGCTCGCCAGCAAGCGCGCTGTCGTGCCATCTGACGACACTCGTGACCCGCCATGTGCTCATCGTTGCGCCCTATTTTCCGCCGCGTCGTCGCGTCGGGGCTCAACGACCCTTTCGCTTCGCGACGCACCTCAGGCAGGCGGGGTGGCAGCCCAGCGTCGTCTATTTGGAGGCATCGGGCCTGGAGCTGACGGAAACGGAACGCCGCTTGCTGCACGGCGTCGAGCTGCTGCCCCTCGGCGCCCCGCTGGACACGACCCAACGCTTGGCCAGCGGCGGCCTCGACGGCCACAACCCGAAGGCAGTGCATGAAGACAACGCGCAGCAGCGCGCCACGCCCAAGAAGCCAGCGGGACTTCTGAGCAGAGCGGCGTTGAGTCTGCGTGAAGAGATCGACAGCGCGATCCCGCTCGATAGCTGGGCGCCCGTGTTGTGGCTTCACGCCAAACGACTGATCCCGAAACTGCGCACGCACCCGCCTGACGTCGTGTGGAGCACCGCAGATCCCTGGTCGAGTCATTGGCTCGGCATGGAGCTCGGTAGACGATTGCACGTCCCGTGGGTGGCCGACTTTCGCGACCCGTGGACACTGTGCCCGATCCGAAGCCGCGTGCCCAACTGGACACAGCGAGTCAATCAGCGTTTCGAAGCCCAGATCATCGACCGGGCAGCAGCGGTCACCTTCACCGCAGAGCGCACCCGTGACAAATACGCACACCACTACACCCAAGCGGCGTCGCGCATGCACTGCATACGCAATGGTTTCGACTCCGCGCAGCTCGTCGATCCCATCCTCGGACCGTTCGAGTCGCCGGCTCCCGACAAGACGTTGAACGTCGTCTTCTTCGGCCGCTTTCGCCCATTGTCGCCTGCGACGGCAATCATCGAGGCTCTCGCGCACATCCAACGCCGAGCACCGGCGTGCCTGGCCAACATTCGAGTGCACTGCGTCGCGGCGCTGGCCGGAGCGGACTTCGAGCTCGCCACGTCGCGCGGCGTCATCGAGCACTTCCGACCCCTGACGCCCGTGCCCTACGAACGGTCGCTGTCCGCGATCCGCAGCCACGACCTGGCTCTGCTGAGCACAGCGACGGAACGCGACGACATCGTTCCGGCGAAGCTCTGGGAGTACTTGGCCGCTGGCAGTCCGATCCTCTCGCTGACGCCGAATCCCGAAGTCGCCAACATCCTGCAACGGGTCAACGGCGGCGTACAACTGGACCCACGGGATCCGAGTGCGATCGCGGATCTGCTGATTCGGTGTTGCGAGAACAAAAGCGCCGGACGCCCCCTGCCGATCCCGGCGCGCGCAGCGGACGACCCCCTGACGCAATTCGACGCCCCGCACCTGACGCAGCAACTCGCGACGCTACTAGCCCGCGTCGCTGAGTGAGCTTCGCTGCTGTCGGGAGCTTACCTACCGAAGCGCCCAGCCTCCGCGACTTGCTGAGGCTGGACAAGCATCTCGATGAAAGCGCGCCGCTACTCCCCTCCGAAGCGGTATGCCGTCCCCCTACACACGTGCGCGACACGTCGAGCGCCGACTCACTTCGGGCGGCCGCGTCCACTGACGCTGATCGCCGCGGGTGTTGGCAGTGGCCAACAGCGGCAGCGGCGACGGTGTTGGCTACACTCAACAGCGAGGAGTGAGGCTCAGCGAAAACCCCGAGCGATCACGCGGGGCGCACACACACGAGCGGTCGGCACGCGAGGTGCAATGGACATGAGCCGAACCTCACGTTGGAGAAAGAATGAACATGCTTGCCCACGCTTCGAAAAGATTCGCCCCGTTGCTCCTGCCCATCACACTGCTGGCCTGTGGCGCCGCCGACGAAACGGCGGAGGGACCCACCGAGACGTCCACCTACGAAGCAGCGCTGCTCGAGGAGTACCGCTCCGCGCTGCCTGAAGAGGACCGCGTCGAGGCAGTCGTGCCCGGGCCGGAAGGGTCCGAGAACGCGCTCACCGTGCTGGGGGATGCGGAACTCGCCTGGCTCGCGATCAAGAGCGCCCACGGGGTCAACACTCCCGCACGCCTCATCGTGCGCGTGCTGCGCGCCATCACCAAAGTGCCCCCGACGCTCTACGACAGTGAGAAGAAGGAGTTCTTGTGGGGTCCTTGGGATAACGAGGACGGCTACGGTCAGGTCATGGCCTACATTCGGGAGAACGGCCCCGACGACGACTTCAAGTTCGGCTACGCCTTGATTCGTCTGGTGGACTCCGACATGGCGACGGCGTCTCCCGTGATTTGGGGTGGTGCTACGCCGGACCCAGATGACGACGATGACGGAGTCGGAGTCACACTCTGGGACTTCGAAGCCAACCTGGACTTCGAAAAGGCTCACGATCCGAACTTCGATGCCGACGCACCGCATGACGAGGGTCGTTTCGCGATGCTGTTCGGCAAAGGGCGCGGCGACAACGACGACGGCGACTTCGCATTCAACGTGGCGGTCTTCCGGGACTTCGTCACCAAGGACAGAGAGCCCGACGAGCAGCCCGCCAACCTGGACTACTTGTTCGGACATTTCGATGGCGACGACGGCACTACCGTCGACTTTCTCGACTGGGCACTGACCGCTAACTTCTGCGGACAGGACGCGGACACCTGCTTCGAGATGCCCGAAGACGGCGACGTCGAGACGCTCTACCTGCGCTCCGCGTTCATCAACCGTGGCTTCGGACGCGCAGAGGCTTCCGTCACGGGCGGCGACCTATTGCAGACCGTCAGCGTGGTCGAGTGCTGGGACGACGACATCGACCGCACCTACATGAGCGTCAGTGCCGACGACGAAATGGTGGCCGAAGTCGGCGAGTGCGCCGACGCCTTCGCGCCGGGCCTGTCGGAGCTAGGCATCCCGACCTTGCAGGACATCGATCAAGACGCACTGGCCGCTCTGGATTGCGCGGCGACCAACGGACTGGCCGCCTGCGAAGAGCTGTAGACCCTTCCCACGTAACTGTCCGACGAGCCGCGGCGACTCCTTGCTGGAGTCGTCGCGGTGCTGCATTTTGGCTGGTGGAGCCAACGGCTCAAACGCGAAGACCGGCGATCAAGTCTCGGATGCTCGCCTTGCTGAACGGCTTTTCGATGTGGCGATTGGGCACGCGGTTCAGAAAGTTGTTGGCGTCTTTGGTAAACGCTCCCCCGGTCACGAACACGAAGCGCTCGCGGCTCCCGGGACGAATGTCTTCGGCCGCGTTGTAGACGTCTTCGCCGTTCATGTCCGGCATCATCACGTCACACAGGATCAGGTCGTAGGGCTCCTCCGTCCTGAGCAACTCGATCGCTTCCCGGCCCGAACGCGCGCAATGAACCTCGTGCCCCTCCAGGGTTCTGACGAACGCCTTGAGCACGAGCTCTTCATCGTCGACCACCAGCACCCGCACGTTTCGACTCGGCACCAGGCGCAACGCCGGACGAGACGCTACCGTCATCGTCGGCTCAGCGACTGGCAATCGAACGTGGAAGCGATTGCCCCCCTGTGGGGTGCTTCTGGCGGTGATCACCCCGCCGAGCATCGTCGTGATGCGTTGGCAAACATAGAGCCCCATGCCCGAGCGCAAGCGGTCGGAGGCGTCAGCGAACGGATCGAAGGCGCGCTCCAAAGCTTCGCGGGGGAGACCCGGGCTGGTGTCGCTGATCTCCACGTTTACGTCTTTGCCTTCCACCCACACACTCGCCACGACTTCGTTCTTGTCGGCGTTGCCTTCCGGGATGGACTGAGCGGCTACGATCAGGAGATTCAGAAACAGCTGACCGATGCTGGACTCATCACCACGAACGAGCGCGTCGTCCTGATACTGGCGAACGAGACGCGCGCGGTGGCGGATCTCGTTCGAAGCCAAGCGGACGCTCGCGTCGAGCACCTTGGTCAGGCTCACGGGACGTACGACGTCTTCCGGCGAGCGGACGAAGGTTCGCAGATCGCGCATCGCGTTTTCGATGCGGGCGACGCCAGCCAGGCCCTCCTTGACCATCGCTGCGGCGGGTTGGCCTCGCAGCTGATCACCCAAAGCCTCGAGATTGGCGCTGATGTAGAACAACGGATTGTTCACCTCGTGCGCCATGGCCGCGGCCATGGTGCCGACGGTGGCCAAGCGGTCCGCGAGCAGCAATTGGGACTGCAACTCCATGCGCTCGGTGACGTCGACCAGGATGCCGTCCCACGCGACGCACAACTGCGGCAGGGGGGTGGGGTTGGCAACACACTGCAGCCAACGCACTTTACCGGTGGGCAACAAGAAGCGCCCCTCGAATCGGAACCGCCGACGAGACTCTTCTGCCATGGCGCGCGCTTGCTCGAAACGCGGCGCGTCGTCGGGGTGCACCAGGGCGTCGAACGCTTCTGCCTCGTCCGTCAGCCGCTCTTGCGGCACGCCGAGCAATTCCTGACAGCTGGCACTCACGAAGGTGAACAACCGAAAGCCGTCCGGGTGCACGATCACGCGGAAGAGCATGCCCGGCACGTTGGCGAAGATCTGCTCCATCTGGTGGGTGCGCTCCTGAACGAGCGCCTCCAGTTGACGACGGCGCTCGCGGTTGCGTTTCTCCAGCGCGCGCTTCTCTGCGCGGAAACTCCGCATTTGTGCGGCGTTCGCGACCACCTTCTGCAGCTCTCCGGCGCTGATGGGCTTCTCCAGAAACTCGAAGGCCCCGGCGCGCAGCGTCTCGGCAACCTCCGCCATTTCGTTGGGATCGGCAGCCACGATGACTTCCGGGCGGTGCTCCTGCTCCTGAACGTGTGCCATCACGGAGATGCGTTCAGTGGACCGAAGTTCAGGGTCTAGAATGATGACGTCCCAGCGCTCCGCGGTGAGCAGAAACAGGCCGGTCCGGGCGTCCCCCGCCATCTGCACCACGTGTTCGTCACTCAGTGCCGCCGCGAAATTGTCGCGGGTTTCCGCCTCACTCTCGATGATCAGTACGCGCGCCACGAGCCGCCCCGGCCTCTTATCGCGTCAGCCTATCACACACCTCCGCCCGCTGAATGAGCTTTGCTGGTGTAGCGTGCCTTTTCGAGGCGGCGGGCCGCAACGAAGGCCGTGGTAGTCGCGCCGAAACGAGGCGCAAACCGCAATCCGAGCCACGCCGGGTCTAGACGGCGAGGAGGGACCAAAGTATGGCTCGCAATCGTGAAAGTTGCAGTCATTGGGACCGGATACGTTGGATTGGTAGCGGGGGCGTGCTTCGCCGAGTCGGGCCACACCGTCGTGTGCGTGGACGTCAACGAGCAGAAGTTGGCGCAGCTTCGGGAGGGTCATGTTCCGTTCTTCGAGCCCGGGCTCGACGACATCATCAAGCGCAACTGGCCCGAGCGGCTGGATTTCACGAGCAATCTCGATCAGGCGTTGGACGGGGCTCAGGTGACCTTCATCGCCGTCGGGACGCCCCCCAACGAGGACGGCTCGGCCGATCTGAGCGCGGTGCTCAAGGTGGCTGAGGACGTGTCGAAGGCAGCCCAGCAAGAGATGGTGCTCGTGCTCAAGAGCACCGTGCCGGTGGGCACGAACCAGAAGGTGACCGAGGTCGTCAGCCGGGTCGCGAAACACCCCATCATGGTGGCGAGCAACCCCGAGTTCCTGAAGGAAGGCGACGCCGTCAACGACTTCCTCAAGCCCGACCGCATCGTCGTCGGCGCCCGCGAGGAGCGCGCGTTCGAACTGCTCACGCGGCTTTACGCCCCCTTCAACCGCCAGCGCAACCGCCTGCACCGCATGGACCCGAAGAGCGCGGAGATCGTCAAGTACGCCTCCAACGCCATGCTGGCCACCAAGATTTCGTTCATGAACGAGATCGCGCTTCTGTGCGACACCGCGGGTGGCGACGTCGAGCGAGTGCGCATCGCGGTCGGCGCCGACAAGCGCATCGGTTACGAGTTCCTCTACCCCGGGCTCGGCTTCGGCGGCAGCTGCTTCCCCAAAGATCTGCGCGCCCTGGTCAGCACCGGCCAAGATCACGGCATCTCGATGGACGTCGCGAAAGCCGCCGTGATCGCCAACAAGAAGCCCCCCGAGATGTTGCTCAACCACATCGTCGAAGATCTGGGTGACCTCAAGGGCAAGCACATCGCTCTGTGGGGCCTCGCCTTCAAGCCCAGAACCGACGACGTGAGGGAGGCTCCCGCCTTCCGCTTGATCGAGGAGCTGACCGCCAAGGGCGCCACCGTCGCAGCTTGCGATCCCGAAGCTTTGGAGACCGCGCGCGAGCGTTTGGACTTCATGGGCATCAAAGACGGTGTGAAGTTGACGCACGATCAGTACGCCGCTTGCGCTGGCGCAGACGCCCTCGTGCTGTGCACCGAGTGGCGCCAGTTCAACGCGCCCAACCTCAAGCGCTTGTCGGAGACCATGCGTGGGCGCCGCGTCTACGACGGTCGCAACGTGTGGAACGCTGCTGAGTTCCGTGAGGCCGGCTTCGAATACCTCGGCATTGGCCGTCGCTGATACCCGAAGCCACTGACGCCCTCGTGGGCACAGTGGCACGCCAGCCCACTCACGACGCGTGAGCACAGTGATGCACGAACCCGCCTCACGACGCGTGAGCGCCGTGGTGCACGAACCCGCTCGCGACGCGTGAACGCAGTCCGTCAGGAGGTGGTGCGGTTCGCCAGCAGGCGATACGCCCTGCGCATCAGAGGCGGCGAGACGATGAGCTGCACCACGGTCAGCGCCGTCACCCAAGACAACGTGGTGGCCACGACCAGGGAGGCGCCGTCGGTGCCGTCTTTGGCGGCATAGCCCGAGAACAGATACACGGCCAACGCGTCCCGCGTGCCGACACCCTGGGGCGTCAACGGTAGCGCCGCGATGAACATCATCGGGGGCACGAGCGCCAGCGCGTCCGACAAAGGGATCTCGACGCCGAACAGACGAAACGGCAACCAGGTGCCGATGAAGAACACCGAGATATGCGCCAGACGCTCGAACGTCACCCGAAAGTGCCCCGCGATACCGAGCTCGAAGAGCGGCTGCAACAGCTGGCGTTCGGTCAGCCAGCGCGGTTTCAGCCGCAGCACCACCAAGTACGCGACCCCAGCGGCAACGCACGCAGCCAACAAGGGAGCCATCCACTGCAATCGGTCCGCGTTGAACGGCAGCGCCAGTAATCCGAGACCCACCAAGCAGCCGAAAGTCGTGATGTAGACGATCAAGGTGGCGCCAGCGACGCGCCACAATCGCGCGTCGTAGACTTTGGCCAGAAAGTACGTCAGCCAGCCTTGACCCACGTGGTGATTGGCGATGCTGGGCAGATAGCTCGCGCCGCGGATGACGAACAGTTCGCGAAAGGTCACCGGACACACCGTGCGCGCGTACACGCGGGAGGTGGCCCACGAGTCCGTCGTCAGGATCAACAGCACGAAACCAAACGCCAGTGCGAACAGCGGCAACTTGGGGGCCTGCGAGATCGCCGCTGTTACCTTCTCACGATCAACCCCGAGCAGCACCCACGTCAGCAGCAGAGTCGCGAAGACGAAGGGCATGGCGCGGCGCCACCAGGGTTCTCGAGTGCGTGGCGGCTTTTGCTCAGTGGGCGACATCGCGAAAAAAGGTGGGCACAGCGTATCAGCTCGCCGCCAGAGCGGCGGCCAGAACGTCGATCCCGGACGGGGACCCTGCTGTTTTTACGAATGGAAGCACACTCACTGGATAGCCCAGCTCCCGCACCTGTTGCTCGACGCGCTGCTGCTCGACTTCCGCTCCGGCCCGGCGCATGGCCACGTCGATCACTTGGCGAGAACTGGCAGGAAGAGAAGGCACGCTAGCAACGAGGTTTCGTATTTCATCCGCCTCGCCGTCGTCGAACAATCGCTGCAAACGCGCGTTGAGCACGACTCGCTGGGGCGAAAGGCCCATCTCTTTCAAGCCCGCGATCAGCTCGATGCTCTCCGACAACGGCAGCTGCTCGGGCAGCGACACGACGACGATACCGGCCCAGCTGGGATCGGAGAGCATGCTCCAGGCGCGTTCCGCGTCGCGCTTGAGGATGCCGGGGGCGGCAGCTTCGCTGATCACCAGCGGCACTCGCAACATCTCGAGACCGTGACCCGTGGCGGGCGCATCGATGATGACCGAGTCGAAGCGCTGCTGCCCCTCTCGTTCCTCGATCGCGTGGTACCAAGCCTTGCCCAACATCGCCCACGGATAGAGCCCGGGGATCGCGGATAGGAAGCTCTTGCTGTAACGATTGTCCAACAGCGCGTGGGACAGGCGCTTGCTGTGCAAGGTCATCGCCGCGTATTCGCGCAGCGCTGTCTCTGGCTGCAGAAGCACACAGCTGAGCCCCGCTTCGACCTCGTGGATTTGGTCATCGACGTCTCCCACGCCGAGCATGGATGCTGCGCCTCCGGGCTCGCTCAAAGCCAGCAGGACCCGGCGGCCGGCTCGGCAGGCGGCCCTGGCTAACGCCACCGAAACGGTCGTCTTGCCCACGCCCCCTTTGCCGGTGACAAACAGGAGTTTTCGGTCGAAGTCGCTCATCTACCACGCTACAAAGGCTGAGTTCTCAGGGCGGAACACGCATACCAAAGGCCATGGACGATTTCGAGCTAGGCCACGACACCGTATGAACGTCACTCTGCTGCAACTCAACCCCACCGTCGGGGACTTTCGCGGAAACGTAGAAAAGATACTGAGCGCCCTGGCCGCAGCGGCGGCTGCAAAGTCCGATCTCGCGATCTGTCCCGAAATGGCAGTCGTCGGCTACCCGCCTCGAGACCTGTTGGACCAGCCGCGTTTCGTCGAACACATCCAACGTTGGACCGGACACCTCGTGCGGCAATCAGGTGACGTGCCCGTCGTGTTCGGCACGGTCGGCCACAAAGACGGACGTTTGACGAACGACGCCGTGGTGGCGGCAGACGGGCGGGAGTTGATGCGCTCGTGCAAAGTCCTGCTGCCGAACTACGACGTCTTCGACGAGCAGCGGCACTTCACCGCGGGGCAAGGGGTCGGCCGCTTCGAGCACCGCGGCGTTCGCTGTGCAGTCAGTGTCTGCGAAGACGCCTGGGCCAGCGTGCCGGAGCTGTCTCGTCGCTACAGCAAAGACCCGCTGGCGGAGTGCACGGCCCAGAACACGGACTTGATCATCAACCTCTCCGCCAGTCCGTTCACTTTGCACAAGTTGAAACGGCGCGAAGATCTGTTCGCGGAGGTCGCCAAGGCGCGAGGTGTGTCCGTTGCCATGGTCAACCAAGTTGGCGGCAACGACGAACTCGTGTTCGACGGCCGGAGCGCCCTTTTCGATCGCAGTGGCCGTGTGCTCGCCCGCGCCAAAGCCTTCGAGGAGGACATCCTGACGTGCTCTCTCGCAGGAGGCGGACGAATCGAGACCAGCCCCGCCGAAGACGAGGCCGCCTACCGGGCGCTCGTGATGGGCGTGAAGGACTACGCGAGGAAGTGCGGCTTTCGTCGCGCGGTGTTGGGGTTGAGCGGCGGTATCGACTCGGCGCTGGTCGCGACCATCGCCGTCGATGCACTCGGAGCCGAAAACGTCGTGGGCGTGGCGATGCCGACGCGTTACTCCTCCGAGCACTCGGTGGCGGACGCTCGCGAACTCGCCGACAACCTGGGGCTGCGCTTCGAGTTGGTCGACATCGACAGCATCTTCGCTGGCTACATCGATCGTTTGACGGAGCCCCTCGACCGCCTCAGCCCAGCCACGGAAGGCGACGTGACGTGGGAGAACGTGCAGGCTCGCATCCGGGGGGCCACGGTGATGGCGATCTCGAATCGTTCGGGCGCACTGCCACTGACGACGGGCAACAAGAGCGAGGTCGCCGTCGGCTACTGCACCCTTTACGGCGACATGGTTGGCGGCCTGGCGGTGATCAGCGACGTTCCCAAGACGATGGTCTATCGCCTCGCCCAATGGGTGAACCGCGACGAAGAGCGCATCCCACAGAACACCATCGACAAGCCGCCGTCAGCCGAGCTCCGACCCGACCAGAAGGACGAGGACTCGCTACCGCCCTATGATGTGCTCGATCCGATCCTGGAGGGCTACGTCGAGGACCAACAAAGCGCCGAAGAGCTCGTGGCGCGGGGCTTCGACCCGGCGACCGTCGAACGCGTCGTGCGCCTGATCCGCGGCTCGGAGTACAAACGTCGACAAGCCGCTCCCGGCTTGATCATCACGAAGAAGGCCTTCGGCTCCGGGCGTCGCATGCCGGTGGCACAGCGCTACGTGGATCTACCTGGGAATAATGGCGCCCCTTGATGGTAAAGAAGGTTCCCATGCGCGCACGGTCCATCGCACTACTCTGTTCCGCAGTCCTTTGCTGGGCACCCGGCTGCAAGAAGAAGGGAGCCGACGACGGTAACCCGACGGGCAGTACGCCAAGCGCCGAGTCCGCCGCCAGCACGACCAGTGCTCCCGTCGACGAAAAACGCCCCAGGCTCGAGCCCTTGCCCGGTGGCACGGCTGCCGTGCTCAAGGGCTACAAGCCCCAGCGCTTCCAGGTGCCCGTCGGAAGACCGCTGGGGATCTTTCCCGGCAAGGGCGTCGGCGCGGTGCGCTTCGGCGCCACGGTCGAAACGGTGGAGCGCCTGGTGGACGCCAAGTGCACCGAAAAGACGAAGCAGGTGTGCCGCTACGAAGGACGCGCCGTCGACTTCCTCTTCGACGACGAAGGCGGGCTGAACGAGATCCGTATCCACGGCGACGAGCGCAAGTTCTCCGACGAGCCGGGGCGCACCTACGGCGTCTACAACGGCCGCTTCCTCGAAGGGGCCGCCATCGGCATGTACGCCCCCTACGTGATCAAAGACATCGGCGAGCCCAAGCGCGTCGAGACCATCCCCGACGGCGACAAGAAGGGGCCGTTCCCAACCATGGAGCGCCACTACTACGACGACATGGTGCTCGAGTACGACAAGCTCGAAAACGGCAACGTCGTCTTGGCGGGCATCATCCTGAAGCGACCGCAGAAGACGGCGGGCGCGAGTGCCGGCAAGCCCGCGGGCAAGTAGTCCGCCACGACGCTCGGTCGCTCCACCACCTCCCACGACCTTTCACCCACGCCGCGACAAGCCGTCAGCTGGGCCCAGCTGCAACTGTCAGATTGTCAGCCGCCGTTGGCGGTGGGGTCACGCGACGCACCCTGTGAATTGCGCCCGCGGTAGCGCAAAGACAGCACTTCGGGTTCACAACGGGAGCCGCACGCCGCTTGGCACGATGATCGCACCGTGCCGCAGTCATGGCGCGACTGGAAGTGGTTTTGGTGTGGTGGTGCTCCACGACGTTGCTGATCGGATCGGCGGCGTTGCAAGCGCGCGCGGTCGGTCTGCTGCTCGCCGACTCGCTATTGCCGATTCGGGCGCGCGATGTCGTCGCCAGTCGCGGCGGGCCACGCTCGCCGCCGGACGAACCCCCCGAGCCGGCGACGGACCCATTCGCATTGGCGAGTTCGCTGTCGGGGGCTGATAACCCAGAACCCTTCGTCGAGCCACCCAGCGACGTCGATCCCTTCGAAGCCGAGCCGTGTCCGGACGTCCGTGTGACGATCGTGACGGAAGCCTCGAGCAGCGAGGGCTCGGTAGCCGAGCTCCGGGGCCCGGGGGAGCCGCAAGCCTCGTCGCGACGGGTTGGCGACCGCGTGGGCTCCTTGTCCGTGGTGCACATCGGTTTCAATGCTCGTCGAGAGAGCCCCGCGGTGTGGCTACGAGGTGACGTCGGCTTGTGCCAAGTGACGTTGTTCCAGATGCGGGCCAGGCCCCCCGCTCCGCGTGTCGCCGAACGCCCTCGGGCAAAGCTCTCGGCGGTCGGCGAAGCGATTCGACAGGAAGTCGAACGAGTGGGAGAAGGCCGGTTTCGCATCCAACGCTCCCTGCTCGACGACGTGTTGGCCGAACCGACGAGTCTCGGCGGTGTGCGACTCTACCCGGTTTTGCGCGACAATCGAACGCTCGGGCTGCGGCTGAAAGGAGTGCCGCAAGACGGCCTGCTGCATCGTCTGGGGCTTCGCAGCGGCGACCGGCTGGTGTCCATGAACGAAACGCCACTGACCGGGTCTCAGTCAGCCCTGCAGGCGTACACCCTCCTGCGCACCGCGCGTGCCGTGAGCTTGGAGCTCGAGCGAAACGGGCATCGAGAACTCATCCAAGTCGAGCTCTACTGACGGCTCAGCCCCGTTGCAGGAACTCCTCCGACTGTTCCCACGGTGAGTGGTTCATGGTGAAGGTACCGCTGAATCGGTTGCCCTCACCTTCTCCAAACACCACCCGAATGCTGAAGCGAGCCTTCGGCTGGGCGCGGACCAACTCCCCCGGAAGGATGGACCAAATCTCCCCCGTCTTGGGATCTGCCAGCGCCGGCTGCCGCAACTGAGACATCCCGCCAGCATCGAGGTAGTGCACATCGGTGGCGATCGTCAGAGGCTCCCCCGCGCGAAGTGGTGCCTTCAAGCACAGCACCACCATCTGCTCCTCTGGTGCGATGGTGCAATTGACCGAATGGCCTTCGCGCAACTCGTAGAGCCGCAGCTTGGCGCCGGCCGCGCGCAACTGGGACACCGTGTCCCGAGAGATGGTCAGCATCAATTGGCCGCTCTGCACCGCCTCACGGGTGGCCGTCTCGAGCCGTTCGAGCCAGCGCAGGAGTTCGGCACAGTGCGAGCACGCGAAGTAGTGCTCCTCGACGGCAGTCTCCCGTTCTGGCTCCAGCTCACCGCGCCGATAGGCGAGGAGATCGGCCCAGGGGATCGGCGCTTCGCACTGCTGAGTCATGCGTTCATCTCCTTCTGCTGCACGCACTGACGCAGCGAGGCCAACGCCCGGTGACGCATCACCCGCACGTTGCCCGCGCTGATCCCGAAAGACTTGGAAATCTCCGCCGCGGTGAAGCCCTCGAAGAAGCTCAGAGCGATCACGGATCGTTCCCGATCTGCCAACTCGTTCAGGCACGCCACGACACGCTGGCGATCGAGGGCCCGGGTCGACTCGGGCGCGACGTGCCACGGCCCTTCGTCGTCCAAGGGTTCCGTCTCGGGCTCCGAACGCCGCCAGGTCTGAACACACGTGCGCGCCGTGCCGAGGGTGAACGATGCGATGCGCTCCAGGTCCCGCACCGCCCCCTGACGCAGCTTGACGACGACGAGCATCAACACCCGCTGCACCAGTTCGTCCGCAGCATCGTCGCTGCGCAGGTGACGCAGGCCGTAGGAGCGCACACGCCGAGCGAAACGCCGGCACAGTTCGGCTTCGGCACGACTCGCATCCGGCGCGCCCTCGGCCACCCAGCGCGCCAAGTCAGCGTCGCTCAGATCGTCGTTGCTGTCCGGCATGCCCACGCGCGGAGCATAGCCCCTGCGCGTGGGCGCGTACAGCGCGGTGGCGTCGGCCGGACGCGCGCCGGAGCTACTGAGCGGCGAGGAGCTGCTCGAACGCGTCTTGATCGGGTCCGACGAAGGGAGCTGCATCCGGGGCCTGCAGGACATTTTGGGCCAACTGCTCGATCATGTCGTAGGCTGGCGGCAGGTGCGCGCTGAGCGTGACCGCGGGGGACAGCTGCGTGACGCGACTCAGGGCCTGCTTCAAGTCGTCGCGTCGAACGGAGTGGATCCACGGCGAGTCGATGGTGAGCCAGCCGACGTTACCCTGGAGCAACTCGTCACTGGCGATGTCGTTGGCCTTGGCGATCTGTGGCGAGGCGATGATCGAACCGAAACAATCCGACGCAAAGAGCGTGCGCTGGGACTCGTCGAAGAGCGTCGTGGTTTCGGGGGCGTCGTAGCAGGGCGGACTGCCGACGCGGAGCTTTCGGTCGCCGACATCCAGCGTTTGCCCTGGGTTGAGCAGCAACACGCGCGAGGGTGGTACCACCAGCCGCAAACCCAACTTGGCCATGCCCAAGAAGGTCGTGACGATCTGGGCCTCGGGCGCCTCTTCGAGCAGTTGCTCGACGCAGCCGATGTGGTCCGCGTCCATGTGCGTCAAGTAGATCCAGCGCAGCTTCGCTGGGTCCATCAGCTCCCTCAGAGCATCCAGGGTGGGGTGAGCCAGGGCACTGACCCCTGCGTCCACCAGCACCGGCTGTTGGGAGCGCAGCAGGAAGGCATTGACGGGCAGGAAGCCGCCGATGGGAACCGGCAGCGCGGTCGAGAGCATGTCGACATCCGGGGCAACACTTCGCAAAGCGTGAACAGTGGGGGCATTCATCCGTATCTCCTTTTCGTTGAGCATCGGTGCTCGGAAGGAGGTGCAGCTTCGAGCCCGAGCGTTACGAGCTTTCCGTGCGAAAGTGCTCCTCCGTGCTCGCGGGCCGATTGCTGGGCTTCGGGGCTTCCGGACTTCGGGCTCTGGCGCTAGGCCAGGGTCCATGACGATAGAAATCGGCTCGGCACTGCCCGACGCAACTCTGTTCGAAAGCACGGACTTCGGAGATGCGTGCCCCATCAGACCGAACACCGTCAGTGTGCGGGAAGCGGCGAAGGGCAAGCGCATCGTGATTTTCGGCCTGCCCGGCGCCTACACGCCCACCTGTTCGGCGCGCCACGTGCCCGGCTACATCGAGGCTCTCGGCCAGCTGCGGGCACAGGGCGTGGACGAAGTGTGGTGCGTCTCCGTCAACGATGGCTACGTCATGGCCGAATGGGGGCGGGCTCTGGGCGGTATCGGCAAAGTCCGTTTCCTGGGAGACGCCAGGGCCGCGTTCGCCACAGCACTCGGGCTCAGCGTCGATCTGCCCGACTTGGGGCTTCGCATGAAGCGCTGCTCGCTGTTCGTCGACGACGGCGTGGTCAAACTCTTGAACGTGGAGAAGCCAGGTGCATTCGAAGTCAGTGACGCGAGCACGATGCTGACGCAGTTGCAGGGTTTGAAGTAGTCGGCAGGGCGCGCAACCGGGCACGTGCGGCCCAGGAGCGCATCGCCCGCCCCAGCGCGTCACGGCACGCAGGGTTGCGACGGCACCCGGGCGCGCTCAGCGGCGCCAGCGGCGCGGTTGGGTGAACTCGGCGCGAGGGCGGGCTTCGAAACGTTTTTTCCAATCGCCGTGGGGCAAACGCCGCCGCCCCCGCAGCTGTTCGTCCGTCATGACGTAGGCGTACGCCTCACGCGCATCGTCCAAAGACACCAGCTGGCGCCGGAAGAGGGCCGGGTGCTGCTTGACGACGTCCAGACGAGTGAGAACGACGGCATCGACCTGATAGAGTTCGCCCACCACCGTCCAGGGATCTGGGGCACCCGGCGCCGTCACGAGGACCATCGCCGGGCAGCTTCCGAGATCCACCAGTCGCGCACTGGGCACCACCGCACGACCGAGAGCTGCAGCTTGCTCCAGAGGCTCGTGCTCGGGTTCTCCTTTCATCAGAGATCCGTAGGCGAACAAGAGGGAGCTCATGCGCTCGAGAGTACCCTCGCTCAGCCGATCGCGAAACCGTTCTGTCCGCGCTCGCTGCTCGGCGGGTTTTTTTGCTCTCACCCGACGGAGCCAGGTGCGGACCGATTCCGGCTCCGTCTACGTGTTCACGATGCCGTGACGCTGGCGGCTGCCGGGGTCGCTTCGTCGGCGAAGATCGCTGTCCGCAGCTGGCCGTTCACGTCGATACTACCGCGATACATGCCCGCGGCGTTCAGACTGAAGACGATACTTCCACGCGTATCGATGGCGATGAGTCCGCCGCTACCACCGACGGCACGAAGCTCTCCGAAGATCACCGCGTCCGCAGCTTGCTGCAGGCTCACCCCTGCGAAACGCACGCGCTCACAGACTTGGTGAGCAGCGGCGATGCGCAGGAACATCTCGCCGTGCCCAGTCGTGGACACGGCAGCAGCGCGGTTGTCGGCGTAGGTTCCCGCACCGATCACGGGCGTATCACCGATTCGACCCGCCCACTTGTTGGTCATTCCCCCCGTCGAAGTTGCAGCTGCGAGATCACCACGTTGGTCGAGAGCCACGGCGCCAACCGTACCCAGGCCCGTGTCGGGAACATCGACGGAGTTGGGAACATCGACGGAGTCGGGAGCCGCCGTCTCGGACAGGGCCGTGCCCTGCGGCTCGGCGACTTGCAGCGCACTGAGCTGCTTCAACCGCCTCTGCGTCACGAAAAACGACTCGGGCTGCAGCTGCAGACCCTGACTGCGCGCAAAGTCCTCGGCGCGCTTGCCGCTGAGCATCACGTGCGGAGTGTTCAGCATCACCCGTTGCGCCAACTGGATCGGGTTCTGTACGTGGCGAAGCAGTACCGCCGCCCCCGCCCGCAGCTCCCTGCCTTCCATGATCGCGGCTTCCATCTCGATGCGCCGCTCTTGGCTCAGCACGGAGCCGCGTCCGGCATTGAACAGCGGCGAATCCTCGAGCACCGAGACCGCTGCGACGACCGCGTCGGTACTCGCACCACCTTTGTCCAGTACCGAGTGCCCTGCGCGCAGGGCTGCCTCCAAGCCGCGCCGGTAATCCCGCTCCAACGCCTCCGTGAGTTGCCCGCGCAGGATCGTGCCGGCACCTCCATGTACGGCGATGGCGACAGCGGGCGACACTCCGTGAGTTTACGATACCCACGCCAGTAGCGCCAAACCAGAGAGAGTCACTCTGGGCGGTCGGTCACTGCGTCTCGATGCGGTAGTCGAGTTCCAATCGGAGCCGGTCCTGTGCGTCGTAGCGCCCCAACAGGCCCTGGCTGCCTCCCCCGAACACGTCCACTCCGCCGCGCAGTGCCAGGTGACCGAACAGCTCGTAACTGGCCGTTGCCGACAACCAGTAGTCAGCCTCCGAGACCCCATAGGCGCCGAAGAGCTCGATCTGTGCGGTGTCGTAGAGCAATCGTTTGCGGAGCAGCGCACTGGCGAAGAGGGTGCTCACCTCGTCGTCGGCTCGGGTGGGCAGCTCGAGCAGCGCCCGGTGAAATAGCTGCCCGCTAACCAGCCACCCCGAGGGAAACCAATCCACCCCCAGCGCGAGTCGCGTCCCGGGTTTGGCTTCGAAGGACAACGGAGCCGTCGGAGACGGCAATAGCCGCACGAGCTCCGCCGACGAAAGAAGCCCTTCGGCTCGCAGCACGATCGGACCGACGGGGTAGTCCGCCGTCAACCCGGTGACCGCCTCTCGAACGGCACGTTCACGAATGCCGAGCCGCGTGGGTGACGCCAGCGTGGCGTCCAGCGCTGGCGTGTTCGCCCAACCCCAAAAGCCGTGCAGCGCGAAGTTCAGCTCTCCCAACATCGAGCTCCACTTCATGCCGTACTCCCAATCGTCCGGCGTGGCCCACCGGCGCTCCAACGCGACGTAGTCCGCCGCCAGCGGCAACGCCGCCGGGAAGAAGCGTCCGCCAGGGCGGGGCAAGCGGTTGAAGCGCACGTCGGGGATGACCAACAACTGCAGCGTATCGTCATCCTCGCCAAACCACTGTGCGTTGATCATCCACGTCGGGATGCGGGTGTCGACGTAGTCGTCGAGCAAGAACTCCCGTTGATTGAACGGATTGACCAGATCCAGCAACAGAAAGCCGTCGACCTTGCCCCACACCACCTGCTGCCGACCGAGACTCACGGAGTACGATTCTCCCTCGTCCAGCAGCGTCAACTCCCGCAACCCGAGCTGAGCATAGCGCGTGGGTTCGAGCTCCGTTTCCAGGCGTCCGCGCCCCAGAGCGTGAAGTGAAAGGTCCCCGTCGCCCTGGTAATCGACCGCCACCTGCAGCAGGGCATCGTAGAGTGAAAGCTCCGGTGAGTCGTCGGTCGTACTCGCCACGCGCAACTGGCTGCGCTCCGCGAGTTTCCACTGTGCCTCCGCGTGGGGTGTCAAACCCGACGAGGCCAAGAACATCGCCACCATCCCAGCGCGCCGAAGAGTTCTCCAGCTCAGCCTGTCGACCGCTTGCGAAATGGCGCCTCAGTCCTTTCTCAAGAAGCGCTTGGAGACGTAGTAGTCACCCAACCCCGTGTCCAGTTCGCGGCGCACGACGGTGATGCGCGTCTTTCTGCCATTCTTCAGGTTGCTCATCTCCAGCACCTTGGGCCGCCAGTACTGCTTGATGGGGTGTAAGCCACTGACCTGCAAGCGCTTGACCACTTCGTCCGAGCCCTTGGCATGATACTCCACCTGCACCGGGAACAGACTCTCCTTTTCAATCCAATAGGTCTTCTTGGAGTACCCGGACGCCTCACGCTCGTGGTCCGTCGCTGGCCGCGCTTCGACGACCCAACACTGCCGCTTCGCCTCACACTCGGCCTCCCGCAAGACACGGAAGGCATAGGAGTCGAGCTGGTAGTCCTCGAAGTCCTCGTACGTGAACTCGGTGCCCATGTACCAATTGCTCTTCTCTTGCCCCGAAATGCGTCGCAGGCGTCGAGTAGCGGGCGTGTACATCCAGATGTCGTTGCTCTTGCCGTTCTCGTCGATCATCAAGAAGCCCGAGCCAGAGACGATCGGCGGCGACAGGAACTTGTGCAAGCTGACGTCCTTGCCCCGCTTTCTCTTGAAGTACTCGAGCACCTTGCGCGCTTGAGTGACCTTTCCGTCGGCGTCGATGAGGTCCATCGTGTACTCCACCGACTCGTCCTGACTGCGTGTTTGCTGGTCCGAGCGCTGCATGAGCTGGCGTGCGTCCGGTGCCGCGCTTCCAGACAAGGTCAGCAGCAGTAGCACGCTGCTCAAAACCACGCACAGTGCGTTCAATCTGGCCTTCGTCATCCGAAGCTCCTTTCTCTGAGTGCCTTGGTGAGAGATGTCGCCTCGACGCGTCGCATGGCGGGGTAGACCGCCAGAGGCAGAACGACGAGGGCTGGAACGATGATCAGCAGGAAGTCACTCGGCGCCGCGATGGTTTCGACCGTGAACCACGCCTCACCAGCCTGCTTGGTGAGGTACTGCGCGAGGGCGTAACCAAACGGCACCGCCAAGATCACGGCCAGGATGGCGATCAGCAGCACTTCGGCCACGATCGTGCGCCGAATGAACCCCGTTCGAAAACCGAGGATGCGGAGCGTGGCGTACTCCGGAGTGCGTTCGGTCACGAGAAACGACGTGCTGGCGAACACGAACAGCAACGCCACGCCGATCGAAAACGCCTCTGCCACGTACAGGATGGCCATGATTTGCTCGATCATCGTCATCAACTTGCTGATCACGTCGCGCCGCTCGCTGACTTGCATCACGCGCGGTAGCTGCTCCAGATCCGCCGTCAACTGCTCGGCGGGCCGCTGCCCGTTGACGGCCAGCAAGAGACCCGTCGCCTGGTCCTCCATGTCCAACCAACGTTGCGCCGTCTGCATCGGGGCGTGGGCTTCGCTGGGCATGGTGCCGGAGAAGATGGCGCTCACCCGGGTCGGGTACTCCTTACCCAGCGCTTCGACGACGATGCGGTCATCCACGCTCACTCCCAAGCGCTTGGCGAGTTGCCCCTCCAGCATGATCACGTTCTCGTCCTGAGCGCCGAACTTCGTACCTTCGATCAGCGGTACGGCGCGAAGACTGCTCTTGGGATCGATCCCCGTGAGCACCGAGCTCGCGAGGCGGCCGTCTTTGCGGATGCGGATGGCTCCTTGGAGGAAGGGGTCGATGCGTTCGATTCCCGCCAGCTCATCGAAGGGCCCGAGCTCGTCCTTCCACACCGCTGCACTGAAGTCCACCGCCAGATCCCAGGCGGTCATCGTCACTCGCCGCTCGAGGGTTTCCTGAAACGAGTGCATGGAAATGAAGTACGCAATCGAGACGCCCAACGACAGGCCCACACTGCCGACGGTGAAGGCCGTGATCACCTTGCTGCGCAGCAGGTTTCGCAGGGCGTAGCGCAACCACAGCCAAGTGCGCAGGCCTCCCAGTTTGACGGCCCCCAGCGGGCGCTTCTTGGTGCGCTCCGCTCGCACGGCATCCTGCGGAGTCATGCTGAACAGGCGCGCTTGTGCCCACAGCGAAGCACCGATGGCGGCACAGAAGCCGACGATCACCCCCACGACGGCCAGCACCGGGTCGAGCTCGAGCTGGGCCGGTGCCATGCCGATGGCTTCGACGTAGCTGTTCCCGAACGCGATCAGCGTCAGATACGACAGTGGCACGCTCAACAGCGCAGCAACGCCGCCGATCGCCAACACCGGCAGGAGGTAGGCCGTGGCGAGGCGTCTGCGCCGGTAGCCCAAAGCCATCAGCACGCCGATTTCGCGGCGCTGGCCGGTGATCCACTGCGACATCAAAAAGACGATGATGACCACGGCGGTGACCCCGAAGATCGCCACGATCGAGGGCATGTAGGTCGCGAACGCGTCCAGATCGACGTTCAGGAACAGGGTGCTGAACTGCTGGCTTTGGGTGATGGTCTCTTCGACCGACAGCTTCTCCTCGGCTCGACGTCGGATGGCCTCGAGCACGACGTCCGTGTCGCTACCCGGCTGCAAATCAAACAGCAGGCTGTTGTTCATGCGAAACCCCAGGCGCTGTGCCAGGAGCTCGATGGGGGCAAACAGCACGGCGCTGGATCCTTTGTCGGGCAGGAAGAGGTGCGGGCTGGCGGCGGGGATCAGGTGCTCCGAGCTGCGCACGAGACCGCGGACGCGCAGGTCCTTGTAGCTATCGTTGCCGACGTCGAGTTTCAGGTGATCGCCCACCTGGACGCCCCGCAGCTTGGCGAAGCCGGATTCGACGACGACCTCGTTGGGGGAGCGCGAGTCGAGCGTCTGGCCGTCGGTCACGACCAGGCGGTTGATGCCGTGTCGAGCAGCAACGTCGAGCGCGATCACGTGGGCGGGCACTCTCTGTGCCTTCCATTCGAGCGTCCCGGGCAGCAGCAAGCGCCGTTCGCTCGCGGCGACTGCGGCAATGTCGTCGAAGCGAGGGATGTTGGCGGCATCCTCGGGAATGAAACGCACTTCGACGTCCGCCAGGTTGGCCTCGGAGTAGTAGTGGTCACGCGACGCAAACAGGCTGGCGATTGCCGAATTGGGACCCACGTAGATGGCGATACCTGCCGCGAGGATCGCGCTCGTCGCCAACGCGCGGCGTGAGCGCGTCAGTAAGTCTCGGCCCAGACGCCGCCACAGGATGTGTTTGCCCACGATCAGCGCTCCGTCAGATGGCCGTTGTCGAAGCTGAGCGTGCGGTCGGTGACCTGAGCGATGTCCGGGTTGTGAGTCACGATCACGACCGTCGCCTGGG
>JBNKHV010000134.1:0-14812 GCA_050290545.1 Polyangiaceae bacterium
CAAGACGAGGTTCTGCTGGATCTGCTTGAGGTCGTCATCCTCGACCCGCTGCCGTGCCAGCGAGCCAAAGCCCGTGTTCACCCCGTAGATCGCATCTCCGCTCTGACAAGCTTGCTGCAACGCCAGACGCGACGCCGTCAAACGATCGCGCGCCGCAGGCCCGAGAGACACCCGCGCGCCACCCTTCGCCACCGCCTCCACCTGCTCCAACGAGAGCGGCGAACCGTCGAGAACCACCTCCGTCATCTAGCAGCCATGGTCCTCCAGTCCGCTCCGAAGCACAAGCGGTAGCTCATCGCGCGGAAGCGACGGGGACCGCGTTGACCCGAGGGGCGTCTCGCGCTCACTCCTCCTGTGCGAGACGCTCGCACCGCAAAAGGGTGCCGGGGCTTCGACACTTCGAGCGCTGGCTGGTATGTACTGCGGGGCCGTCGGCGCGGGGAAGTGAAGGACAGAACGATGTTGAGGTGTTCTTTTGGGGGAGTCTCCAGTGGCCAGGTATTCGCGACGTGTGCTCTCGCCGGGGCGCTCGCGTGTTCGAACGACGGGAGCGAAAGCTCCGAGCGTGGGGGGGGGCCCGGGTCCTTCGGGGAAGCCCGTCGAAAGCGCGCCTGCCGACGGCGGGACCTCGAACATCACCGCGAAAGACCCGGCTTCAGCTGACATCTACGAGCCTCAAGGCGACGACAGCACGGGCCTCGACAACCCAGTTGGGCGCGAGAATGCACCCGACGCGGGCGACCTGCGACCGAACGATGCATGTGAACCCGACGCCACGCGGGCATGTATCGGTGATGACGCTTGCACGGGGAGGCAGGCCTGTGGACTCGATGGGGTTTGGGGGACCTGTGCTTGCGGGGCTCGGGGCAGTTTCGATGTGAAAGAGGACTCCGGGGTTGCGGCTACATCAAACACGCCCGGGGCGGACGCAGGATTGGGCTCGGAAGAGAACGCCAACCAGACCCCGGCCGACTCACCCGCCCGACGAGATAGTCCGAGCGAATGCCGCAACACCGCCAGCGCCGGTGTCGAGCCATTGGCGATCGACGGCGCCACCTGGGTGTACACGTACAGTGATGTCGACGCTTCGTTCTGCAAGATGCCGACTACCCACTGCCTGAGCGCTCCCAAAGGCAGTGTGTGCTTGTACGGGGTCGCGGCGGACGCCGGAACGACTTACGAGTGCTCTGGGGCGACCGTGAGCATGCGCATGGCCACTGTCGACGAAGTTGGCACAGCCAGGCCATGGGACGCCGCATCGCTCGGGATCGCGGGTGTTCGCTTCGTGCTCGAAGGCAATGATGGCCCGGACGTGCGGGTGCTGCTCACGCAGACGGATACACCTCCAGGCGTCATGTTCGTACACGGCGGCAGCACGAGCGCGCTCCAGATCGACGGAGCAACTCACACTCTGACGTTTGAGCAATTCGAGCTTCCCAGCTGGACTATCGCAGAATACCCCGAGTACACGTCGGCGCGGCTGAACCCTTCCGATCTCTACGCTCTGCACTTCCAGGTGGTCACAGTCCCCGGCCTGTCTCAGGACTACAGCTTCTGCGTCAGCCGCCTCGAGTGGCTCGACGTAGCGGGGGCCATCATCGACACCGCGGAGACGGGGCTCGAAGAACCCGACGGGGGCTGACCGCGCCGCCAGTCAACTCCGAGCACCGCCTCAGTGGGCATGCACGCCGTGCTCGTAGGCGCCGAAGGCGTGCACGGCCTCCAGGCGACGCCTCAGGCGAATGATTTTCGGGTTCGTCTCGTCGTCCCCCAGATCGGCGAAGTCGATCTGCTCGTAGTCTCGAAGGCGGGTGAACGCGTCGGGCGCCTCGCCGAAGCGTCGCAGGGCCGTCAGCTCGATGCTCTGAGCGTTGCCGTGTTCGTCCTGCGCTTGAATGAGTGCAGGGATCTGCAGTCTGGGTAGCCAATGCACTTGCAGCTGCGTCCTGCCGCGCGTTCCCGAGTAGCGAACGGCGCTCATTGCCAATCGCGGCACGAACACCTCGCCCCCCTGCTTCAACCCCATGTCGAGCGGCGGCGCGTCGAACTGGTGGGTCAAGAGGTACCAATTGGGATCCACCCCGAGCCCCTTCAGATCCCCAGGCACGTACAGCACGGCCAGCCTCTCATCTTGGAACAGCACGGCGCGCGAGAGGCGACCCGACTTCGGATCGCGCTGCCACGTCTCGATGAGTCGCTCATCCGGGCGACGCAGCTCGACGCGAGACCCTCGCCGCGCGAACGACCAGCGCTCCTGCACGGTGCGCCCGTCCGTGCCGGCGTACCTCACGTAGTCCGCGATCACCGCGGGCAAGTCCTCGACTTCCGTCACCTGACGCTCGGCTGCCGTCGATACGACTTCACGTGCTTCAGTCTCCGTCGGCCGCTTCGGCGCGGGTGCCGCCTCTCCACTCGCGCTCGCTGCCACGGCACGCAACGCAACCCCCGCGCCCGTGACGTTGCCGGGAGGGACGTCGCCCGGTGGGACGTCGCACGCGACGACGATCACGAACAGCACGACCAAACAAACCCAAAGACCGCTCTTCATCTCACTGGAACCCAACTGCCAACTGGAACTCAGCTGCCACCGGACACGGAGTCGTCACATCGGCGAAGCCGCCCAGGAGCCCCCACTGCGGGAAGCTCCCAGGCGTTCACAATCACCACCAACGCCACCACGGCCCACGACGACCAGGAGGAGCGTCGAGCCCCAGCGCGTTGGCCATCACGTGGTAGATGTAGTTCTGCTCTTTCGTGCCGCGAAACAGCTGGGCGTTCGGGCCCAGTGCGTAGATGGCGACTTCCTCCGCTGAGTGCGTCTCACTGCCCAATGGAACGGCCGCTTCCTGCAGGTACTCGAGGTCGGACGTGTCCACGTCGCTCAGGTCGGGGCGCTCGGGGAGGTAACCGGGACCATTCGCGTAGGTGAGCGTGGTGTAGGGCATGCCGTCGGCAGCCAGGGCGATCTCGCCGTCGACGCCCACCACCTTGCCCAGAATGTCGTTACCGCGGATTGGGTAACCGCCAATCGTGAACACGTGGCTGTGATCGGCGGTAACGACGATGAGCGTCTCCTCCGGATCCGTCATGTCCACGGCCGCTTGCACGGCTTCGGCAAACGCGATGGTGTCCTGCAGCGAGCGGCTGGCGTTGCCGGCGTGATGCGCATGATCGATACGGCCGGCTTCGACGTGGAGGAAGTAGCCGTTGTGGTTGTTGTCGAGGATGTCGATCGCCTTCTTGGTCATCTCGGCGATCGAGGGCTCGCCGCCTTCCTCTTCGGCTTCGTCGTCAGCGCGGTCGGCCTCGTACTCCATGTGGGAGTTCTCGAACAACCCGAGCAGATGGTGGGTGCTGTTGGTATCGATGGCGTCGAATTCGACGCCATTGGTGACGTAGGCAGCCCCGGGGTACTGCGCCAACCACTCTTGGGTCAGATTGCGCCCGTCGCTGCGGCTGCCGCCGTCCTCGCTGGGAACGAAGTGACGGCGACCGCCACCCATCGCAACGTCGATGCCGTCGCCGTAGCGAAACTCGATCAACTGCCGAGCGATGTCGGGAAAGTCGGCAGCGGCAGCTTCAGCCGGCAGATCGCCGTCGTCTTCCCAGTTCCGATCGGCGCTGTGGGCGTAGCAGGCAGCGGGTGTTGCGTGCGTCAGGCGCGCGGTGGTGACGATGCCGGTGGCCAGGCCGCGGCGCTCGGCTTCTTCGATGATCGTCTTGACGGGGTTGACGGTGGTGTAGTCACCGCGAACGACGCTATCGGCGACGGAAATCACGCCTTGCTTGGTCTTGACCCCGGTTACCATCGCGGTCATCGTGCCCGCCGAGTCCGGCGTTTGCGCATCGGTATTGTAGGTCTTGGACAGCGCCAGGTAGGGGAACTTCTCGAAAGACAGGCTGTTCTCCTCGCCCGTCTCGCCACGTCGCTGCCCTTCGAGGATGCGCGCCGCGGTCACGGTGCTGACGCCCATGCCATCGCCCACAAACAGGATGACGTTCTTGGCGCGGGAGGGGTTATCGCCGCGGTTCTGTTCCTCCAGCAAGGAGGCCTGCCCATCCGCGTACCAGGGGTCGTCGAGCTTGGTGTCGTTACCCACTGCGGTTGCCGCCAGCGGCGCGCCCATCAGCAGTGCAACCGTGGACGTGATGACCAAACGTTTCGTGTTCCTCATGATTCTGCTCCTCGGGTGAAGGCAAGCGCTCTCGCCTCCGCGTTCGTGATTTCGCCAAAGTCGGTACACCACTCTGCCCCGAGCCCGCGTGACGTGTGCGCGACTCTTGCGTGATCGCCGTGTGAAGCGGGCCGAATACCGATGGAAAGCTCCCATGGAGCAACAGGGCCGGACTCCTCGTCGACGGCGCTCAAGCGGCGCGTCGTTTGCGGCGGCGTTGCTCGGTCGGCAACGGGCGCATTTCGATCACGATGCTGCGCCGGGCGATCTGCAGCGCTCGGACGACCTCGTCGCGCGTCGTGCCGCTGGCGAACACCGCACCCGCGCTCTCACCCGAGCCCGAACGCGTCGTGAGCACGTCCCCCGGTTGCACGCGCAGCTCGACCCGGTCGACGCCCGGGTAGCGCACGGCCGCCTCCGCGCCACTCACGCGCCCGACGAGCCCCTCGCCGGGGTGCAGCAGCCAGACGCCACTCGTGCGGACCGCGTGTTGCGGCAAGTCGACGACCTGACCGAGCTCGGTTCGCAGCACCGCTTCCCATGGGTCGAATTCGTACGCTCGCGCCATCAGGTCCATCAGGTACCCGCCTGGGGGACGCACCGCGACCTCACCGAAGACGGGCCCCTCGGGGGTCAAGTAGAGCTCGAGGTGTGTGATGCCACGCTGCACTTCGAGTCCCTCGATCACCCTTTCATTCAGCGCCAAGACCGCTTCCATCTGCCCGTCTAGCAGCCTGGCGGGAACGACGTTGGCCCACAGGGGCAAGACATACTCGCTCGGATTGACGAAACGGATCTTGCCGTCGACGACGAAGCTCTCGACGCTCATCTCCAATCCGTGCACGTAGCTCTCCGCCATCAAGCCCGGTTGCAGATGACGTGCCACTTCCGCATACGTCTTGGCAATGACCGTGCCGCGCCCACCTGAGGAGTCGACTGGCTTGAGCACCATCGGCAAGCCCAGGCGCTGGATCAGAGTGGTCGCCGTGGTGCGCTGACCGATGCGCGCAAAGTCGGCACACGGCAACCCCAACCAGCGAGCGCGACGCTTCATCGCGAGTTTGTCCTTGCACCAGTGGGCAGTGCCGGAGCCGACGCCCGGCAAGCGAAAGCGCGAGCGTAGCCCAGCCGCCAGCTCCACGGACGCCTCCACCAGAGCGACGACTGCACTCGGTCGCGAGGCCCCGACCAGCTCCGGGAAACGTGTTCGCAACTCGCTCCACAGCTCTTCGACCGGGCGCGACAGGGGTGTTACCCAGACGCCAGCCAAGTGCCGTCGATAGCGGCGGGCTGGCCGTCGGTCGGAAATCACGTACGTCTCGAGGCCGAGGCGCAAGGCAGCATCCAGCCCTCCTTCTCGCGCGCCAAGCAGTAGCACGGTCGTCATCTTTCGGCTCGTCGGTGCAGGGTTGCTCAGACTCAGTGACGTCGCTGAATGTGTAAATGCTGCATCCAGGCGCAAACGCTGTCGAGTGGCAAAATTCATCGGCAGCCTGCTTTGTCTCCTTCCCCCGATGGCGCGGTCCTGCCCGGGTGCCCAGTTCAGTGTCGCGGCAACGCCTCGTACCGTATTGCTTCAACGCGCCGCCCAGGCTGCGCAGCACGAGGCTAGACTTCTCCCCGTGAAGCGGCCGCGGCTTCCTCACGCAACATCATGAACAGATCGGTAACGCCGGGATCACACCCCTGCTGCGTGAGCAGGGTGGTGAGCTGCCCGCGATGATGGGTCTGATGGTTGAAGACGTGCACGGCCGCCCACCAAAGCGGCACCTCCTGCCGATGACCATGGCGCAGGTACACGAGTGGCGCGGCCAGCCGCGCCTCGTCGAGTTCAGCGACCCACTGTGACAGCTGTTCGTCGGTCACTGCGCGCTCTCGGCGCAGCTCGTCGAAGTCGGCGTAGAGTTCTTGGTCGAGGCTGCGAATGCCGTCAGGCCCGATGCAGCCCTCCGGAACCTCCGTGCCGAAGAAGCGCGCGAGCCACACCCTATCCGCGAGCAGCAGATGGTTGAACGTGCCGTGCATCGACTTGAAGAACGCGCCCGAGTCGCGCTTGCGCTGCTCGTCGCTCAGCGTGGCCGCAAGCCCGTAGAGCTTGTCGTTCATCCAGCGGTTGTAACGGGCCATCGCGCTCAGCCATTGAAGACTCATCATGCGCGCACGTTACGCCCACGCGTCGACGTTGCCAAGCCGAGCAGCGGTCCAGCCACACTCGACGTTGCCGCGAGTAACGCCGCCCACATCCCCATGGACCCGCGCCGCCGATTGAGTTAGCGAGTGACCCAGCCCGTGGGCGCGACCCCACCTGAGCCGAGAATCCAGCATGCCTTTCACCCCGCCCACCTACGCAGTGCCCGGGCGAGTCTTCGAGCGCACATCGGACTATTTCGGCTGTGAGCTCCGCTACTGCCTCGACGGGAGCGGCCCGCCCGTTTTCTTCATCCAAGGCACCGGGCTGCATGGCGATGGCTGGCTGCCTCAGGTCGCTGAGCTGCGGCAGAGTCACGGCTGTCTCTGGTTTGACAACCGCGGGATGGGGCGAAGCACGCCCGCCGGATCCGCCAAGCTCTCCGTCGAGCAAATGGCTGCCGATGCGCTACACGTTCTGGACGCCGCCGGCTGGTCCTCCGCTCACGTCGTCGGTCACTCACTCGGCGGCTGCATCGCACTGCAACTCGCCCTCAGCCACCCCGAACGGGTGCGAAGCCTCGCCCTCTTGTGCACGGCTGCCGATGGCCCGGGACTGGTTCGCCTCGACGCAGCCATGATCTGGCGAGGCATTCGCATGAACGTGGGCTCCATGGCGTCACGACGCCGCGCCTTTCTGGAGGTCGTGCTGACCAGAGCCCAGCACGCGGAGTGGGATCTCGCGCAGGTGGCCGCGGCGCTCGAACCCCTCTTCGGACACGACCTGGGAGTCACCCCCGCCATCGTGATGAGACAGGTGCGTGCCATGGGTAGTTGGAACGCACTCGCAAAGCTCGGCCAACTGCCGACCATCCCGACCCTCGTCGTCGGCGCAGACCAAGACCTCATCGCCCGCCCTTCGCTCGTGCGCTCGACGGCGGACGCCATCGCCGGCGCAAAGCTCGTCGAACTGTCCGATGCCGCACACGGCGTCATCGCCACCCAGCCCGAGCGCATCAACCCGCTGCTCGCGCAGCACTTCGCTCGCGCCCGCTGACGAGGCGTCGTCACCTCGACGCTACGGCTCGCAGGCAGCCACGGGCTCCCCGAAGTCGTCGATGCCGGTCACCTTCAAGAAGAAGGTGGAACTGTCGCCGGAGCGGTTGGCGGCAAAGACGAGCACGTCGTAGCTGACGCCGGGGCTGAGACCGTAAGCGGCAGCGCTCGTGTCGTTCAGTTCGATGCTCGCGGCCTCCGGCGCGTGGCGGCCGCCTAGATCGGCGGCTAGCGTGCCGTTGACGAAGACCCAGAGGTCGTCGCTGGCGAGCAAGTCGATGCGGATGTCGTCACCCGCGGCGTGCACGTGTTCGAGTGCGACGACGCTCGTGAAGAAGTGGTTGTGCCTCACGGATCGCTCGATCACGTCCTCCTCCCACGGCTCAGCCAAGTAGCCGTAGTCCGCCGCGATCCTCGCGGGCAACGGGGCTTCCGTGCCCACGTCGTCCAAGGGGAAGAACACGGGGCTCCCGTCGTAGAAGGTCTCGTCTCCCTGGCAGGGGTCGTTGCACGAGCCGTCCAAACACCAGCTGCAGACGAAGTCCCTCGGCTCGCCATAGGTTTCGTTTTCGTAGCCGAACCATTGTTCGCCTTCGTCGTTCAGTCGGTTGGCAAAACCGCCGTCGTCGGTGCGAAACAAAAGCAACTCGCGTTGGTAGCGGGCGCGCCCCGCGCCGTCGGTGAACCATTCATCGAAGGCGGAAAACGCTTCGTAGCTGCCAACAGTCGCCTCAGGTAGACATTGCTGCAGCGCTGGGGACTCGGCCAACTCGGGCACCCCTGCTGTCGGCAGCGCAGCTCGAACCAGCCCGACGCTCAGCGACTCGGCCGCAACGACTTCGCCCGTGTCCTCCACAGTGCGGGTGCAGCCGTCGGCGGGCGACCCGAAGTCGACGTGCTCGCTGCTGAAGTCACGATAGGTCACGCGCAAACGGGCGAGGCACGGGCTACCCGCCGCGCAACCCGGTGGACACAGTGCCGGCAGCTCGCTCGGTGGCGTCACTGGAGGCGTGCTCGAGGGCGGCTCCGACGTGGCAGGGGGTGGAACCGTCGGCGCGGGAGGGCAGCCCGCAACGTCCGCACCGCCGCACTCGACGCAGCGCCCAGCGTCACAGCCGCTGCCCTCGGGGCACACGACGCCACACGCACCACAGTTGAACGCGTCGTCCTGCAGCTCGCCCTGCTCGTCGATCTCTCCGTCGCAGTCGTCGCTCACGACCTCCGAGCAGCGGTCGTCCGTGCAATCGAAGCCGTCGTCACAACCTGCGTCGCGTTCGCAGTAGCCCACCCCCGCGGGCGCTGGCGTCGAACTGGCGGGCACCTCGTCCGTCGTCTCCGTCGCGTCGTCGGTGCTCGAGGTGAACTCGTCGGTGTTGGTGCTGGCGTCGACCGGCGCATCGGGCCTGCTCGCTGCGTCCACCTCGCTGGTGCCCGAATCCGCCCGCCAGGCGTCGTCGGAACGTCCAGCCGTCGCTCCGTCGTCGGTGGCTACCGCCGGCTCGTCATCCCCTCCGGACGTATCCGTAGCGTCGTGCGCCCCACCACAAGCCACCAGCAGTAGTCCCGAGATCCCTGCGCCCCACCAGTAGCCACTCATGAGGCGATGCAATCACGCCGACGCGTGCGGGCGCAAGCGAGCTCGTCCGAGCAGGGGCGGAATCGTGACTCGGTTGGACTGCAGCCTGCCCTGCCGTCTTTCGTGGCGCTGAGCTTCAACGCCCCGGAACGTAGCGACCTTCGGAGAATGTCGGCGCGCTGCGCGCTTTGGCTTCGTCAATGGCTGCCTGCAGCTCGTCCGCACCGCCCGCACACGACTCACACTGGGTTCTGCCGCCTCGGGTGCACAGGGCATCGTCGCGCAAGCTCGCCAATGCCTCACTGCTGCGCTGATCCGCCCAGCGCGTCGCGCGCTTCAAGAGGCGCTGCAACGACTCGCAGTCCGCCGGCTTGGCGAAGTCCAACTCCAGCCGCACCTGCAATGCCTCCGAAGCGTGGTTGACGCGCAGGATGCGCAGGCGCTGCTCGGCCAACTCCCGAATTGCCGCGTCCCGACGCTGTGCCCCCAAACTCGTCCACAGGTCGAAGAGCAGGTCGACTCCCGGCTCGCCGAGCAGGTTCATGGCCAGGGTGATCGCCGCCTCGTAACTCGTGCGCTGTTCGGCGGCGGTGCGGATCGCGCCCAAGACTTCGGGGTCTTTGGCCTGAGCAGGATCGAGCTGAATCGCGTTGCGATAGGCGTACGTACACTTCGACCAATCGCCAGCCTTGGCGTGCAGTGCCCCCAGGGTGAGCCAATCGGCCAGCTTGCGCTTGTAGACGGGCAGCGCCTCGATGTCTGCCAGTTGATCCGCTTCCTCGGAAGACAGGGGCGACTCGAACACCGCGCCTTGCGAATCCTCGCTTTCGGGGGCTTCGGGAGTGGCAGCGGGAGTGCCCTCTGCGCTCGGCGCTTCTTCGGTTCCGGTGAGTAACCCAACGCCGACCATCACCCCGAGCACGACTCCAGCTCCCGCCAGCAACACTCCCAGGCGCACGCGGCGGCCGCCGACGGCCACCGGACGCCGTAACACCGCGAGCGGGGGAATGCGGCGCTCGATCGCCGCAAACGTCCGTGCCGACACGGGCCCGAAGCGACGAGCGACGTGACGCCCGAGGGATGAGAGCTTGGAGTAAACACGGGCCCAGCTGTGCGTTACGAAGTGAACGACGGTGCGCCAGAGTTTCGTCGCGTCGTCGGCAGCTCGCGCCGCCAAGCCCGAACGCAGAGTGTGCAGCTCGTCCAGCACCTCCTGTGCCGACGCGGGCCGCGCCTCCGGTTGCTTCTCCAGCAGGCGCATCACGAGACGCGCCAAACGCGGGGATACGTGCCGCGGCAAGGGTGGCGGCGCTTCGTTGAGGTGCTTGTTCAACAACACGATCACGGTATCCGCTGCGAAGGGCGGCTTGCCGCTCAGCATCTCGTAAAGCAACACACCCAACGAGTAGAGATCGCTGCTCGGCCCGACAACGCCCGCCGAGGCTTGTTCGGGCGACATGTACGTCGGGGTTCCGAAGATGGTACCGACCTTGGTCAATTGGGTTGCCGGATCACCGTCGGCATCGTCGCCGAAGGCAACTTTGGCCAACCCGAAGTCCAACACCTTGATCGAATCCCGCTCGGCCCCTTGCTCCTGCACCATGATGTTTTCGGGTTTCAGATCCCGGTGCACGATGTCGTGGGAGTGAGCCGCCACCAGCGCCTCGGTGAGCTGACTGGCGATCGAAAGCGCGCGCTCGACGGAGATCGAACCGCCCGAGCGGTGGAGCACCTGGCGCAAGTTCCTGCCCTCCACGAACTCCAGACTGAGATAGTACGTATCGTCGTCGAGGCGGCCGAAGTCGATCGCTGACGCCACGTTGGGGTGCTGGATGCGCGCAGCCGCTACGGCCTCGCGCTCGAAGCGCGCCACCGCTTCCGGCATGCGCGTCATGCTCTTGTGCAACACCTTGAGCGCCACCGTCTTGCGCATGTGCACGTGAGTCGCACGGTACACCGCCCCCATGCCGCCGGTACCAAGCGCCTGCTCGATGCGGTAGCGCCCGGCGATGACACGCCCGAGCTCCAACGCTTCGCTGTCTTTGGCGGGGAGCCCCGGACTCATCGCGCAACGCCACTCGGTATCCGCACTTCGACGAGCCCGGGCGCCTCACTGCCCGCGCGAGGACACGCACCACCAGACCAGGCCAGGAGCATCGTCATGCTGCAACGCTAGAACAGGGCCAGCGGCGGTTCAACCCGCGCGGACGAGACTGCGCGCGCCGCAGTGGGGGCCGGGTACACACCCGGACGCACACCGACGGCACGCGCCTCACGGGCAGCCGTCGGGGGCGCCTGCGCGTGTTCGTTCCTCGCGCTCCTGGGAGGCGACGATACCGAGCCCCGAGCCTCGCCTTTTCTGGCGAAACGCCCCGCACTCGTCGACCGCCACAATCTGCATGCGGCCGCACGTTCGCCGGCGTTTTTCGCGAACTCGCATCCAACACAGTTCCGGCGACACGACAGCATTCCCCCAGAGCCAGTGCGCGCGACCGCAAACTGGATCCGACGCAACGCAGGCCTGCGAACGGGCGGGCCGCGCCGACGCAACGCGCAGATGCTCTGCCATTCCACTGCAGCCGCGCCGTGCTACGACGGACCGTCGAAGGTAGCGCCGTGAAGGATATGAACAGCCCTCTTGCTCCCCAAAGTCGCCCCATCTTGCGCACGCTCTCTTGGGCGGCCCTGACGCTCGCCACGGGCGCGCTGCAGACGGCCTGCTCCGACACGTGTTCGAGCGACGGCGAGCAATCGTGCGCCGCACCCTCATCGATGGAACCAGGCCCCGCCGCAGCGACGCCGACTCCCACGGCCGCCACTCCCGCATCACCCGCGACGATGCCCGGAGCTGAAGCGGTACCCACGTCGCCGTCACCGGTGAACGCGACACCCGGCGCGCCGAGCAACGAACCTGCCGCCGGCGACCCGCAACTCGGTGAGCCCGCTGCACCCGAGGTGGCGCCCCCCGAAGCCCAGCCCACCGTCGACGATGAGCAGCCCGCGGTTCCCGAGACGGCGGAGCCCCTACCGGAGGAGCCCGCGACGGAAACGCCGGCCACGCCCGAGCCCATGCCCCCAGAGCTCGACGGTCCAGCCGATCCCGACCCAGCAGCGGAGACGAGCAACGAGACGTTGTTACGTTTGTCCGTCAAGTTCTACGGCGCCCAGCGCAGCGGTGAGGGACCGAATTGGCTGCTCGACGGGCAGACCTGCCACACGGCGGACGGTTCGTCCCTCGGCGCCGACTTGAGCGGCGGCTGGCACGACGCCGGCGATCACGTCAAACCGACGCTCACGAACGCATTCGCCAGCTACGTGATGCTCAAGGGCTTCGAGGTCTACGCCTCGTCGTTCGCAGACGTCGATGACCAGGTGTACAGCGGCAGCCCGAACGGCATACCCGACGTGCTCGACGAGGTGCGCTACGCGACGGACTATCTGGTCAAGGCGCACCTCTCCGCCGACGAATTGGTCGGCATGGTGGGCGACACGACCGCGGACCACTCCAAGTGGGTCACCTGCGTGTTCCAGGAGACTCTCGACGCGAGTGAAGGCGGGCAACCACGCCCGGTGAGCCTGGACGCCAACGCGGACATCGCGGGTATCACGGCGGGGGCTCTGGCGTTGATGGCTCGCCTGCTGCGCCCCTACGACGCGGCACTGGCCGAGAGCTACCTGACCCACGCGATCGAAATCTACGAGATCGCCGACGCCAACCGAATGGGTTCCAATCCGGGCCTCTACGCCCAGGTCAGCGCCATCGGCACGCCCTGGGCGGACGAGCTGATGTGCGGGGCCGTGGAGCTCTATCGCGAAACGGGTGAACAGCGCTACCTGGATGACGCACTCGAGATGAACGACGAAGTGGGTTCCCACTTGTGGGCTCCGAACTGGGGCCAATCCGCCGACTACTGCCGCCACAGTCTGTTCCTCGCTGGCGAAGAGGACGCCGCTCTCGAATACTGGCAACAAGACGTCGAAAACTACGCCGCTCGGGTGAGCACTCTGCCCAACGTCACGGGCATGATCTACTTCGACGCTTGGGGTAGCCTACGCTACGCGGCCAATGCCGCCTTTTCCGCGGCTCTGCACCACGCAGCCACAGGCAGCGAGAGCTCGCGTCAGCTGGCGCAGAGTCAACTCGACTACATCTCGGGTGCAAACGAGTACGACCGTTCCTTCGTCGTCGGCTTCGGCAACAACCCGCCGACGCAGCCCCACCACCGCAACGCCCACGGCCACGACGAGGACGACATCACCCTGCCCTTCGAGCACGTGTTGGCGGGCGCCCTCGTGGGCGGACCGACCGCTACGGCCGTGGGCAACACCGAGGCCGGCTACGCCGACGACGTCAACGACTACGTGGGCAACGAGGTCGCGTTGGACTACAACGCTGGCCTGGTTGGGTTAGCTGCGTTCGCGGTCGCTGGCGAACGGCAATAGCCCGCTCACTGGGCGGCGAACGCCGCAAGCGAGCCCACGTCTGCGATTCGAATCGGTCCTGGCACAGGAGGGTGAGACACCTCGCGCGGACATGGGCGCCGATATGACGGCGGACGAGCGAGAATTTCAGCACGCCTCTGTTGCAGATGTGAAGCGTCGTCCGCTACAGAGGATGACATGAGGATTCGGGTTGGGGCGATCGTCGGGGCGACAGCGCTGACGGCTTGTTTGTGGAGTAACCACGCCAGTGCGGCAAGCCAGGACTCGCCGGCTTCCGGGGAGTTCATCTTCAACCCGCTGGGGTTGCTGTTCGGGAACTACAACGCCGAAGTGGGCATTGGCGTAGCCGAAGTCGTCTCGGTCAACGTCAGCGGTTCCTACTTCGACTTGGGCTCGGGCTCGGTCGACGTGACTGGGTTCAGCGGCGGAATTGGCGTGCAGCTGTTCTTGACGCGGCAACTCTACAACGGTTGGTACGTCTACCCGAACGTGCAGTACATCAACGCTCACGGGACGTCGAGCGATGAAGAAGCCGACCTCACGGCTTTCGGTGGCGGCGCCCTCGGCGGCTATCAGTGGGATTGGAAGCCGTTCACGTTGCGCTTGGGTGCTGGTTTCGTCGTCTACAGTGCCAGTGCCACGGGCGACGACATCGAGGTCGGCTTCTCCGGCGTGAGCCCGGCGGCGGATCTGAGCCTCGGCGTGAGTTTTTGACGCGACACCCGAGGCGCGGTAGCCAACACCTGGACACACCTGCGAACCGGTAGACCCCAAAACGGGAGACGATGTGGAAACATCATTCCTGCCAGCGGGCCAGCCTGCTTTTTGCTCCGCTTTGAATCGGGGCTTGCCAGGTGGGCTCATCGGCTTACCTCCACGTTCACGATCTGGAATCGATGCGCTTCGCTCGCAGTTGGGACACTGCCTGGATGTTGACGTGCAGGCAGACCTGGTGCTGAATTAGTGAACGCGGTGGTGGAAGCAAACAGACAGAGGTGCAGCCGGCATATCGCCGAGCTCGTCGCTGAACGGGAGAGCCGAACGAGCGGGGACTTCGAGCGGCGCACCAAGCGCACCTCCACGTCGTCGAATGCGCGTGCTTCTCGCATCTCGGCGCGGCTACGTCCGGCGCGACTGTTGGCGCTCTTCGCTTGCCTTCACCTGCTCTTCGCCTCCGGTATTGCCGGCGGGGGGCTGTCCAGCAGCTCTTCCCCAGAGGCAGCGGCGTTGGCGGCCACCGTGGCCGCCGCACCAGATACACCCGCCAAACGCGCGCCGGCAGCAGTGTTCGCCACGGAGGCACTGACGCCGCTGACGGACTTCGGCGACCTACCCTGCGGCGACTCGCAGCCGGGTGAAGGCTCGGAAGACACGCCAGAAGAAGAGTCGGACGATAGCGAGGACGACCTCATTCGGCTCGACTCTCAGATGAGCC
>JBNKHV010000135.1:0-3718 GCA_050290545.1 Polyangiaceae bacterium
TCGTTCGCTTCGTCGCGGTGCCGGCCCGTACCCTGCCCGTCCGTATGGGCAGCGAGCGCACACAGGGCCGGCAAACTCGAGTCGTGACCTCCGCCCACGCACACGACGTTCATCCCGAGCCCGTAGAGCTCCGTCATCACGGCTTCGATGCGGCGGTGTGTTTCAAGCAGGCCGCGTTCGCTGCGCTCCTCGCTGACCACCACATCGCCCGCGTCGAAGATCGGCACGTCGAGTAGCCGCCCCGCACGCCCATCGTAACGCGATGCCTTGACGAGTGCCTTGCGCAGCGCGGCTGGCCCGTCGCGGGCGCCCACTCGACCACCGTTGAGCTCGACGCCGATGTCGTTCGGAATACCGAGCAACGCCAGCGAGCAACCACTCGGGTCGCTTCCGAGATTCTCAGTGAAGCGCCCCGGACCCGTCAAGGGCCACTCGGGCGGCTTGGTGTGGTCGATCCTCATGCTCACCCACCGCCCAGCTACCCTCGAGAACCCGCGGGCTTTGCTCCGCGTTGCATCGGCACGATCAGATCGTGATTTGCGGCGCAACGTTCGGCGTCTTCGTAGCCGGCGTCCAGGTGGCGCAGCACGCCGATCGCCGGGTCGTTGTCCAACGTGCGTTTCAAGCGGGAAGCAGCTTGCTCCGTGCCATCGGCGACGATCACGAGCCCGGCGTGCTGCGAGTACCCGATGCCGACGCCGCCGCCGTGGTGAAAGCTGACCCAGGAAGCACCACTGGCGGTGCTGAGCAGCGCGTTGAGGATCGCCCAATCGCTGATCGCGTCACTGCCGTCCAGCATGCCCTCGGTCTCACGGTTGGGTGAGGCGACGGAGCCGCAATCGAGGTGGTCCCGCCCAATCACGATCGGCGCACTCACCTCCCCCTTGGCCACCAGTTCGTTGAACAGCAGCCCCGCTCGACTGCGTTGCCCGAGCCCCAGCCAACAGATACGCGCCGGAAGCCCCTGAAAAGCGACGCGTTCACTCGCCAGCTTCAACCAGCGCATCAGAGACTCGTCTTCGGGGAAGGTCTCGATCAGCGCCCGATCGATGCGCTCGATGTCTTTCGGATCTCCAGAGAGTGCTGCCCAGCGAAACGGCCCCCGACCCAAGCAGAACTCGGGCCGAATGTAGGCAGGCACGAAGCCGGGAAAAGCGAACGCCTCTTCGAAGCCGCCCTCTTGGGCGCGCTGCCGCAAGTTGTTGCCGTAGTCGAACACGACACTGCCACGACGCAAGAGCGTGACCATCGCGCGCACGTGCCGCACCATCGTCTCCACACTGCGCGTCTGATACGAGGCTGGATCGTCTTCACGGAGCGTCGCAGCCTGCGCTGCGCTCAGCCCCAGCGGCACGTAGCTGAGCACGTCGTGAGCTGGCGTCTGGTCGGTGACGACGTCAGGCACGATGTCGGCATCGAGCAGCGCCTCCAGCAGCTCGACGGCATTGACGACGACGCCCACGGACTTGGCCACACCATCACGAGCGTAGAGCTGGGCGCGCGCGATGGCATCTTGCAGGTCGTCGGCAATCTCGTCGAGGTAACGCTTCTGCTGGCGGCGCACGAGCTTGTGTTCATCCACGTCGGCGATCAGGCACACGCCACCATTCATGGTCACGCTGAGCGGTTGTGCGCCACCCATGCCGCCGCAGCCCGCCGTCACGGCGAGTTTACCTTCGAGACTCCCGCCGAAGTGTCGCCGGGCGCAGGCGGCGAAGGTCTCGTAGGTGCCCTGCAAGATGCCCTGAGTGCCGATGTAGATCCACGAGCCCGCAGTCATCTGCCCGTACATGATGAGCCCGCGGCGCGCGAGGTCGTCGAAGTTTTCCTGAGTCGCCCAGTGGGGCACGAGGTTCGAGTTGGCGATCAGCACCCGCGGCGCATCCGCGTGCGTGCGCAAGACGCCGACCGGCTTGCCCGACTGCACGAGCAGGGTTTGGTCGGCTTCGAGCTCGGTCAGACAATCGACGATGGCGTCGAAGGCACTCCACGAGCGTGCGGCTTGGCCGCGCCCGCCGTAGACGATGAGATGGTCGGGATCCTCCGCCACCTCCGGATCCAGATTGTTCATCAGCATGCGCAAGGCCGCCTCGGCTTGCCACGTCTTGCAGCGCAGCTGACTGCCGCGCGGCGCGCGCACTGGGCGAGGTCCGGAAGCGCGCGGCCTCCCTGCACGATGCTGCTGATCATTGTCGGTCATGCACTCACGGTCCCTAGCGAAACGGTCCTGTGCCGACAGCGCGTCGACCCGATAGTGTAGCAGGCTTCTCCGGCGGACAAGCCGCCAGCGCCGTCACGCGGTGAAAGCGCCAGCATGAATGAGCGCTTCGATGGCGGCGATGTCCGGAGCCGGGGGGCGGTCGGATTGGCGCCGGCTCACCCGACGTCGAACCGTTTCGAACGCCGCCTCCACCCCCGCGCCCGAACGCAGAGGACGTTGATACTCGAGCGCCTCGGCGGCGCACAGGAGTTCAATTGCCACCACCTGAGTCACACGCTCGATGGCGCTGCGCAACTTCAGCCCCGAGGTGGCGCCGAACGAGTTGTAGTCTTCCATGCCCGCACTGGTCGGAATGTTGGCGACACTGGCGGGTGTGGCCAAGCCCACCAGCTCGTTGCAGCAGGCTGCCGCCACGTACTGCGCGATCATCAAGCCCGAGTGCATGCCAGGGGTCGGCGCCAGGTGGGGATGCAAGTGGTTTTCGGAATCGGAAGCCGCCAAGATGTAGTACACGCGGCGTTCGGCGATGCCCGCGACGTGACACAGCGCGATCAACAGCGTATCGAAGGCGATGGCGAGCGGCATGCCGTGAAAGTTCCCCGCCGAGACGATGTCGCGACTCGTCGTGGCGGCGCCGGAGGCGGAGGCGAAAACCAGCGGATTGTCGGTCACGGCGCCCAACTCGCGCTCGACGATGCCGCGGGCGAAGCGGATGGCATCGAGAGCGGCACCGAGTACCTGAGGCGCACAACGCAGCGAATACGGATCCTGCACGCGGGGATCCCCGTGCAGGTGACTGGGAATGATCTCGCTGGCGTCGATCAGCTGCGATAGGCGCTCGGCCACTTCCGTCTGCCCCTGCTGACCCCGGGCACGCTGCACGCGCACGTCCAAAAACGCGTCGGTGCCGCGGCAAGCATCGATCGACATCGCCGCCGCGCACAGCGCCGCCGAAAAAACCCGCTCCAGCTCCGACAGCGTCAAAGCCCCGAGCGCCGCCATCAGATGCGTGCCATTGATCAACGCCAAGCCTTCTTTGGCGGAAAGCACGAGCGGCGCCAAGCCCGCGCGACGCAGCGCCTCGGCAGCGACGACTCTCTGTCCTGCGACGAAGGCCTCGCCCTCACCTATCAACACGCAGGCCGCGTGCGCCAACGGCGCCAGATCACCCGAGGCACCGACGGAGCCCACTTTCGGCACGACCGGTACGACACCTTCGTTGAGCAGCGCGAGCACCGCTTCAGCCACTTCGGGACGCACCCCAGACAAGCCGCGAGCCAACGAAGCCGCGAGTACCAGCAGCATCGCGCGCACGACGGGCTCTGGCAACGGCTCCCCGACGCCAGCGGCGTGGGACAAGACGAGGTTCTGCTGGATCTGCTTGAGGTCGTCATCCTCGACCCGCTGCCGTGCCAGCGAGCCAAAGCCCGTGTTCACCCCGTAGATCGCATCTCCGCTCTGACAAGCTTGCTGCAACGCCAGACGCGACGCCGTCAA
>JBNKHV010000136.1:0-76238 GCA_050290545.1 Polyangiaceae bacterium
TCAAGATGGTGATGCCCGGCGACAACATCACGATGGAGGTCGAGCTGATCACGACGGTGGCGCTAGAGGAGCAGATGCGTTTTGCAATCCGCGAGGGTGGCAAGACGGTCGGCGCTGGCGTCGTCTCCAAGATCATCGAGTAATCAGACATGGCTGACACAACCAAGATCCGAATTCGCCTTCGAGCGTTCGACCACCAGCTGTTGGACAAGTCCACCAGCGACATCGTCGAGACGGCTCGTCGCACTGGGGCCCGCGTCGCTGGTCCTATTCCTCTGCCAACCGGCATTCGTCGGTACACCGTTCTGCGTGGACCCCACGTCGACAAGAAATCACGTGAACAGTTCGAGGTGCGCACTCACAAGCGGGTGATCGACATTCTCGAGCCCACCCCGCAGACATTGGATGCGCTCATGAAGCTCGACTTGTCGGCGGGTGTCGACGTCGAGATCAAGAGCTAACCAGGAGCATTGATATGCCCAAAGTCGATGTATTCAATCTGAAGCGCGAGAAGGTCGGCGAGCTCGACCTGGCTGAGGACGTCTTCGGCGCCGAAATCAAGGAGCACTTGTTCCAAGAGGTCGTCGTCGCTCAGCTGGCGTCCAAGCGCGCCGGCACCAAGGCCGGCAAAGAGCGTGCAGCCGTTCGCGGTTCCAGCGCCAAAATCTACAAGCAGAAGGGTACGGGTAACGCCCGTCACGGCACCATCCGTGCGCCCATCTTCGTCGGTGGCGGTCGGGCTCACCCGCCCAAGCCGCAGGACTTCAGCCGTCGTCCGCCGCGCAAAGTACGTCTTGGCGCACTGCGTGGGGCCCTGAGCTTGCTCGTCAAAGAGGGTCGTATGACCGTCGTCGACAGCATCGAGCTCGAGGCGATCAAGACCAAAGCTCTGGCTGGCGTCTTGAGCGACCTGAAGACGAACGGCAAGACGCTGGTCGTCGATGACAAGGGCAACGAGAAGTTGCGCCTGTCGATCCGCAACATGCCGAGCAATCAATTCCTGCCCCCCGAGGGCGTGAACGTGTACGACTTGCTTCGTCACGACCACATCGTGGTCTCCAAGGACGCAGCAAAGGCCATCGAGGCACGCTGCAGCGGAGGCAAGGCATGAAACCGGAAGATATCATTCGACGTCCCATCGGGATGACCGAGAAGGCTGCCATGCTTCGCATGGACGCGAACCAAGTCATCTTCGAGGTCGACAAACGTGCCAACAAGGTCCAGATCAAGAACGCTGTCGAAGAGCTGTTCGAGGTCAAGGTTACCGACGTCAACACGCTGATTCAGCGCGGCAAGGTCAAGCGCCTCGGCCGCCGCAGTGTCAAGCGCCCCAATTGGAAGAAAGCCATCGTGACGCTTCGCGAAGGTGACGACATCCAGTTCTTCGACGAAACCGAAGACACGGAGGAATAATCATGGGCATTCGCGTATTCCGACCCACTTCGAACGGTCGCAGGCAGTATTCGACGAGCGACTTTGCGGAAGTCACGACAGACAAGCCGCATCGCGCATTGGTCGAGCATCAGAGTGCGACCGGTGGACGTAACAACTACGGCCGCATCACCACCCGCTTCCGTGGCGGTGGACACAAGCAGCGCTATCGCGTGATCGACTGGCGTCGCAACAAGATCGGGGTTCCCGCCAAGGTTGCGACCATCGAATACGATCCGAATCGTACGGCGCGCATCGCGTTGCTCAACTACGCCGACGGCGAGAAGCGCTACATCCTCGCTCCCGACGGTTTGTCGGTGGGGCAGGAGGTCATCTCCAGCCGCAACGCAGACATCAAACCGGGCAACAGCTTGCCGCTCAACGCGATTCCAGTCGGAACCGCGATCCACAACATCGAGTTGCGGAAGGGCAAGGGCGCTCAGCTGGTTCGTTCGGCTGGCGTTTCTGCTCAGCTGATGGCCAAAGAGGGTGCCTACGCTCAGGTCAAGCTGCCGAGCGGAGAGGTGCGCAAGGTGCACGTCGATTGCCGTGCTACCGTCGGCACCGTCTCCAATGGCGACCACAAGAACATCAAGTTGGGCAAAGCAGGCCGTAGCCGTTGGCTCGGTCGTCGTCCGCACCAGCGTGGTGTCACCATGAACCCCGTCGACCACCCCATGGGCGGTGGTGAGGGCCGCACCAGTGGTGGCCGGCACCCGTGCTCGCCGTGGGGCCAGCTCGCCAAGGGCCAGAAGACTCGTCACAACAAGCGCACGGACAACATGATCGTCCGGCGCCGGAGCAAGAAGTAAGAAATGGCACGCAGTATCAAGAAGGGCCCGTTCATCGACGGGCATCTCGCAGCGAAGATCATGGCTGCCCGCGCTGAAAACTCGCGCAAGGCCATCAAGACCTGGTCGCGTCGCTCGACCATCTTCCCCGAGGCCGTCGGCCTCACGTTTGCCGTGCACAACGGGCGCAAGTTCGTCCCCGTGTTCGTCACTGAGAACATGGTGGGCCACAAGTTCGGAGAGTTCGCGCCCACGCGGACTTTCAACGGGCACGCCGGCGACAAGAAGAAGGGTCGCTAAGAACCAACCACTGCTAGTCTGAGCAGGAGCCCAAGCATCTCGCTAACTCGCTTGCGAGTAGCTTGGGCGTCTGCTACGAAGCCGTTCCCTTTTCGCCCGGGCACCTCTCACCCGTTGAGAGGCGGCCCTGGCAGCGGGGCTACACCGAGCACCGGGGTCGCCCCACTTTTCGAGAAATCCAGCGTCAGCTGGTTTCGAGTTCATTAAGAAGGCCCAGCCCCGGCTGGCCTTCTGCAGGGACGGCGGGTCTCACCGGAGAAACTGTCGGATGATAAGCAAAGCTACAGCCAGATTTCAGCGCATCAGCCCGCGCAAAGCACGCGTCATCATCAATATGGTGAGGGGCCGTGACGCGGCGGAGGCACTTCAGCTCCTCGACTTCACCCCGAAGGCCGGAGCGCCCATCGTGCGCAAACTCATCGCCAGCGCGATCGCAAACGCGCAGGTGAAGGACCAGAACGTCGACGCCGAGGAGCTGTTCATCAGCAAGGCGACGGTGGACGAGGGTCCGAATCAACACATGCGCCGCTGGCGACCGCGTGCCCAAGGGCGCGCAACTCGCATCGTCAAGGGCATCAGCCACATCCACATCGAGTTGGATTCGCACTAATCAGCGGCAACACCGAGTCCTTTCGAAGCGCATCAAGCAGGATCGAGAATGGGTCAGAAAACACATCCCTATGGTTTTCGTCTCGGCGTCATCAAGACGTGGACGAGCAAGTGGTATGAGGCCAACCAGTACGCTGACTGGCTTCACGAGGACTTGCGCATCAAGCGCGCGGTCAAGAACTACCTCAGCAACGCGAGCGTCGCGAGCGTCGAGGTCGAGCGCGCCGCCAACAAGGTGAAGGTGATCGTCTTCACTGCTCGTCCCGGCATGGTGATCGGCAAGGGCGGCAAGGGTATCGAAACCCTGAAGGTGGGCAATCTGACCACCGCCGCCAAGGGCGAGACCAAGTTTGCTGGCGTGCAATCGTTTACCCAGAACGAGGTGTTCATCGACGTTCAGGAGGTGCGCAAGGCAGAGACCAACGCGCAGCTCGTCGCTGAGAACATCGCGACCCAGCTCGAGCGACGCATCGCGTTCCGACGTGCCATGAAGAAAGCACTCGGCACCGCGATGAAGTTCGGCGCCAAGGGCATTCGTATTCGTTGCGCGGGCCGCTTGGGTGGGGCCGAAATGGGCCGCATCGAGACCTACCGCGAAGGCCGCGTGCCTTTGCACACACTGCGTGCGGACGTGGACTTCGGCTTGGCCGAAGCACGCACCACCTACGGAATCATTGGCGTCAAGGTTTGGATCTTCAAGGGTGAGGTGCTTCAGCGCAAGTCTCGCCGCATCCTCCAATGAGGGTGAGAACGCCCCAACGAGGATGAGAACAGGGTAATCCCATGCTTCAACCCAAACGAACCAAATTCAGGAAACAGATGAAGGGCAAGAACCGCGGCATTGCGTGGCGCGGTTCAGACGTTGCTTTTGGCGACTTCGCCTTGCAGGCCACTGAGGCCGCTCGAGTGAGCGCGCGTCAGATCGAGGCCTCCCGCATGGCGATCATGCGGTCCGTCAAGCGTCAGGGCAAGCTCTTCATCCGTGTCTTCCCCGACAAGCCGGTCACCAAGAAGCCGCTGGAAGTCCGTATGGGCAAAGGCAAGGGCTCCGTCGAGTTGTGGGTCTGCCCGGTCAAGCCCGGCAAGGTGCTGTTCGAGATTAGCGGGGTGACGGAAGAGCAGGCGCGAGCTGCATTCAAGCTCGCCGCGATCAAGCTGCCCGTGCGCACGCGCTTCATGACGCGAGAGGAGCTGTGATGAAAGCCAAGGACTTGCGAGAGCGGGAGACCGCAGACTTGGAGCAACTCCGTGACGTGACCCGTCGCGAGATGTTCCAGCATAAGATGAAGAACCACACGAGCCAGCTCGAAGATACGAGCCTCATGAAGAAGGGCCGACGCGACATCGCTCGCATCGAAACCATCCTGAGGCAACGGGCTAGCCAAGGGAGTGAAGCGTGAGCGAAGCAGCTGCCGAGACGGCGAGCCCGGACCAGACGAAGGCGGCGTACAAGCGTCGCATGATTGGTCGCGTGGCGAGTGACAAGCAAGCCAAGACCGTCGTGGTCGAGGTCGTGCGCTACAAGATGGACCGCATGTACAAGAAGTACGTGAAGGTCAAGAAGCGCTACCAGGCCCACGACGAAGAGAACGAATATCGCCTGGGTGATCGCGTGGAGATCATGGAGCATCGCCCGATTTCGAAGCACAAGCGGTGGAAGGTCGTGCGCCTGATCGAGCGCGCTACCCTCGCGTAACCGGAGAACCGAGTCATGATTCAAGTAGAGTCCGTTCTCGACGTAGCCGACAACTCCGGCGCCAAGACCGTCAAGTGCATCAAGGTGTTGGGTGGCTCGCGCCGCCGCTACGCGAGCGTTGGTGACATCATCGTCGTCAGCATTCGTGAAGCACTTCCCAACAGCAAGGTGCGCAAGGGCGACACGGCAAAGGCAGTCATCGTGCGCACGAAGAAAGAGCTCCGTCGCCCCGACGGGAGCTACATCCGCTTCGACACGAATAGCGCTGTCATCATCAACAACGCGAAAGAGCCGGTTGGTACCCGCATCTTCGGGCCGGTGGCTCGTGAGCTGCGCGCCAAGAAGTTCATGAAGATCGTCAGTCTCGCTCCGGAGGTGCTGTGATGCGTCGGTTGCAAACTGGAGACAAGGTGATCGTCGTCGCCGGTGCCCACAAGGGAACCCAGGCTACGGTCAAGAAGCTGTCCAAGGACCAAGAGCGCGTCGTGCTCGAGGGCGTCAACATGGTCAAGCGCCACATGAAGCCCACGCCCGAGCGCCCCAGCGGCATCATCAGCATGGAGGCGCCCGTCGCCGCCAGCAACGTGATGTTGTTGGATCCCGAAACCAACAAGCCCACCCGAGTTCGCCACGAAGTCCGTGACGGCAAGAAGGTGCGCATCGCCAAGAGCGGCGCCGTCATCCCGTCGGCAACCGCCAGCAGCTGAGACGGAGATAGGAACACGTCATGAGTGTCGAGTATCAGCCGCGTCTCGCCCAAGAGTACGAGACGAAAGTCGTCGAGGCGCTGAAGAAACGCTTCAATTACAAGAACGCCATGCAGGTGCCCCGCTTGCGTCGCATCGTGGTCAACATCGGGCTCGGCGATGCCGTCGGCAACCCGAAGCTGATTGACGCTGCGGTCAACGAGTTGACGGCCATCACCGGGCAGAAACCGGTCGTGACCCGCGCCAAGAAGAGCATCGCGGGCTTCAAGCTGCGTGAGGGCATGCCCATCGGTGTGATGGTGACCCTGCGCCGCGACCGCATGTGGGAGTTCATGGACCGCTTGGTCAGCTTGGCGCTGCCTCGCGTTCGCGACTTCCGCGGAATCAGCCGCAAGGCATTCGATGGCGCGGGGAACTACACCCTGGGCCTCAAAGAGCAAACCGTCTTCCCCGAGATCGACTTCGACAAGGTCGATGCCGCACGGGGCATGAACATCACTTTCGTCACAACCGCCGAGACGAACGAAGAAGGGCGAGAGTTGCTCGCCCAGCTCGGCATGCCTTTCAGGAGCTGAACTATGGCACGAGCTTGTCAATGGGCGAAGATGAACCGCACTCCCAAGTTTTCGACTCGGGCGGTCAATCGTTGTCACACCTGCGGCCGTAGCAAGGCCGTCTATCGAGACTTCCGACTCTGCCGTCTGTGCTTTCGGCAGTTGGCACTCAAGGGTGACCTTCCGGGCGTCACCAAGGCTAGCTGGTAAGGGCGCGAGGTAACTGAGACATGGTCACAGATCCCATTTCAGACATGTTGGCGCGTATCCGCAACGCAGCGGTCGCGCAGCACGAAGTCACTCGTATTCCCGCCAGCAAGATCAAGATTGCAATCGGCGAGATTCTCAAGCGCGAGGGCTACATCTCCGACGTTCGTGTGGAAGAGGGCGATGGTCCTCAGCACAAGAACATCGTGGTAGCGCTCAAGTACGGCCACGAACGCGCCAGCGCGTTTCGAGGCATGAAGCGCGTATCGAAACCTGGTCGTCGGGTGTACGCCCGCCACGACCACATCCCCCGCGTCTTGTCCGGTCTCGGTATCTCCATCATCTCGACCTCTCATGGGCTGATGACGGATCAAGAGGCCCGCAAGAACCGCGTGGGCGGTGAGATTCTGTGTGAGGTTTGGTGATGGCTGAGCAAGCAACAGAGCAGAAGCAGTCTCGCCTCGGGAAGATTCCGGTGCCGGTGCCCAAAGGGGTCACGGTCACTCTGACCGAAGGTAAGGCGGCAGTGAAGGGACCGAAGGGGTCCTTGGCGCTCGACTTGCCTGAGTCCGTTTCGGTCAAGCAAGAGGGCGACAACCTGATCGTCAGTAGCAGCGCAGCGGGCAAAGATGCTCCGCGCCTGCAAGGGCTCGGTCGGGCACTGTTGAACAACATCGTCATCGGCTGCGCCGAGGGCTACAACAGGTCGTTGGAGCTTCATGGTGTGGGTTATCGCGCAGAGCTCAAGGGACAGGTGCTTCACCTCTCTCTGGGTCTCTCGCACCCGGTCGCGTACACCTTGCCCCCAGGCGTCACTGCAGACGTGCCGAAGGAAGCCAAGGGTACGATCGTGCACCTGAGCTCGTCGGACAAGGCGGTGCTCGGTCAAGCTGCGGCGACGATTCGTTCGTTCCGTCCGCCCGAGCCGTATGGCGGTAAGGGTGTTCGCTACCGTGGCGAGCAGGTCCGTCGCAAGGCTGGCAAGGCCGGCAAGAAGTAATCCCAGAAGGCTAAAGGCAGTCAGATGAGCATGAAGTTGACCGGGCGGCAGAAGCGCAAGTTTCGCATCCGCAACAAGATCTCCGGTGATGCAGAGCGCCCTCGCATGAGCGTGTTCCGCAGTACCAAGCACATCTACGTTCAGGTCGTAGATGACGTGGGCGGGGTCACCGTGGCCCACGCTTCCACTCTCTCTGGTGACGTGAAGAGCGCCGCCAAGGAAGACAACAAGATGGAGGCAGCCAAGAAAGTTGGCGCGCTGATCGCCAAGATCTGCCTCGAGCGTAAGGTCAGCCGCGTGGTGTTCGACCGCAACGGCTTCCTGTATCACGGCCGCGTCAAGGCACTTGCCGACGCCGCTCGTGACGCGGGCCTGGAATTCTAATCGACTCGCGAACAGCAGATTTGAGGACTATTCATGGCATTTGAGAATCTGGACGAAGATCGGATCAAAGAGCGCGTGATCCACATCAATCGCGTGGCAAAGGTCGTCCAGGGTGGGCGTCGCTTCAGCTTCGCGGCTCTGATTGTGGTCGGCGACGAAGCGGGTCACGTCGGTGTGGGCTTGGGCAAGGCCAACGAGGTGCCCGAGGCCATCCGCAAGGGCAACGACCAGGCACGCAAGAACATGTTCAAGGTACCGCTGGTCGGCGTGACCATCCCCCACGAGGTGATCGGTCAGTTCGGCGCGGGACGCGTGTTGCTTCGCCCTGCAGCTCCCGGTACGGGCGTCATCGCCGGCGGCCCGGTGCGTGCGGTCGTCGAATCTGCGGGCATTCACGACATTCTGACGAAGTGCCTGGGCTCGGCAAACAAGTACAACGCTGTCTACGCGACCATCGAGGCTCTGCGCGATCTGTCTTCCGCAGAGGATTTCGCGGGTCGCCGTAGCTTGGGCGTAGAGCACGTGGCTCGCGACTACCCCATCGCGCGCTACGCCATTGCTCCAGCGGTAGCTGTTGAGGGTGATCAACAATGAGCACGCGTCTTTCAGTCAAACAAGTCAAGAGCACCATCTGCCGCCCCCACACGCAGCGCGCGATCCTCAAGGGTCTCGGGCTGCGCGGGATCGGCTCAAAGGTAGTCGTGGACAACACGCCGTCGTTCCGAGGCATGATCAAGAAGGTTCTGCACCTGGTGACGGTCGAAGAGGTGAACGCATGAGCGACGTACTAGCTCGATTGGCAGCACCGGCAGGGGCTCGCCACAGTGAGCGCCGCGAAGGCCGTGGTCGTGGTTCGACCCAGGGCAAGACGTGCGGTCGCGGTTTCAAGGGCCAGAAGGCTCGCAACGGCGGCAACATCCACAAGCTGCACTTCCAGGGTGGCCAGACGCCGATTCAGCGTCGCCTCCCGAAGCGCGGGTTCCGCGTTCCGTTCCCGAAGACGGTCGTCGCGATCAACGTTTCGCTCTTGGAACGTTTCGACGCTGGTGCCGAGGTGGACGAGAAGGCGCTGCGTGATGCACGGCTCGTGCAGCCTCGTGACGCCTTCATCAAGATCCTGGGAGACGGCGAGCTGACCAAGAAGCTCACGGTCAGCGCTCACAAGTTCAGCAAGAGCGCCGTCGAGAAGATCGAAAAGGCTGGTGGCAAGGCCATTGTGCTCGCGGCGGCTTCCGCTGAGGGCGAAGGCGAGGCGAACTGAGCGACCGACGGCGGCCAAATGAGGCCGCCCGCGGCACGCTGAGCTAGCGATTTGTCCCCAGCATCACTATCGAGAACCTCCATGGCCCTTTTCAGCGGTTTTTCCAATATCCCCAGGATCCCGGAGCTCAGGAATCGAGTCCTGTTCAGCCTCGGAATTTTGGTGGTTTACCGACTCGGCGTGTTCATCACGATCCCCGGGGTCGACCGCACCGTCATGCAGGCGTTGGTGGGGCAACAGGGCGGCCTGGTCGCCATGTTCAACCTGTTCTCGGGCGGAGCGCTGGAGAACCTGTCCATCTTCGCACTCGGCATCATGCCGTACATCTCCGCCAGCATCATCATGCAGCTGATGGGCTTGGTCTCCAAGCAGGTGGAGGAGTTGCGGCGTGAGGGTGAGCAGGGCCGTCGCAAAATCGAGCAATGGACGCGCTACGGCACGATCGCGTTGAGCCTCGTGCAGTCGTTCTGGGTGGCCAGCATGCTCGAGGGTCAGAACGCTGACATGGGCGGCGGACAGTTCGGCGACGTCGTGGCGAGTCCGGGTTGGGGCTTCCGTCTGATGACGATCCTCACCTTGACGACGGGCACGGCACTCATCATGTGGATGGGTGAGCAGGCGACAGACCGGGGCATCGGCAACGGTATTTCGCTCATCATCTTCGCGTCGATCGTCAGCGGCATTCCGGGCGCTGTCAGTCGCTACTTCGCCGCGAGTGCTGGAGAGATCCAGCCGCTGACCGTGCTGATCGTCGGCGGCATCCTGCTGATTTGCATCGCCACGGTGGTGTTCTTCGAGCGGGCCCAGCGTCGCATTCCCATTCAATATGCTCGGCGCCAAGTTGGGCGTCGCGTGTACGGTGGGCAGACGGCGCATCTGCCGCTGAAGGTCAACATGGCCAGCATGATTCCGCCCATCTTTGCGTCGAGCCTGCTGATGATGCCGCAGACATTGAGCTCGCTCAACATCCCCGGCATGAACCGTCTCAACGGCATCCTCAACCGCGGCGACTGGGCGTTCAACACTGCCTTCGGGGCACTCATCATCTTTTTCTGCTTCTTCTACACGGCCGTCACCTTCCAACCCGTCGACGTCGCCGACAACCTGAAGCGGCAGCAGGCGAACATCCCTGGCATCCGCCCCGGTCGCCAAACGGCGGAGTACATCGACCGTGTGGTGTCACGCGTTACGGTTGGCGGCTCCGTATATGTCGCGACCATCTGCGTCGTACCGGCGATTGTGGCTTCCGCCTTTCGCATGCCGTTCCAGTTCGGTGGAACCAGCTTGATGATTGTCGTGGGCGTTGCCTTGGAGACGGTCAATCAGATCGAGGCCCACCTGATCACGCAGAGCTACGAGGGTCTGACCGGCCCACGTGCCGCTCGTTTAACGGGGCGTCGCCCAGCATCGGGGGGAGCATGAGAATCGTTCTTTTGGGAGCACCCGCGAGCGGCAAAGGCACGCAGGCCGCGTTCCTCACGGAGTCGCTGGGCGTGCCGAAGATTTCGACGGGTGACATGTTGCGTGCAGCGCGCGCTGCCGGCACCGAGCTGGGCAAGAAAGCTGAGCACTTCATGACCTCCGGCGGCCTGGTCCCGGACGAGGTCGTGATCGGCCTCGTCGCGGAGCGGATAGAAGAAGACGATGCCAAGAAGGGCTTCATTCTCGACGGATTCCCACGCACGGAGCCGCAGGCCGACGCCTTGGATAAGCTTCTGAGCGACAAGGGGGCCCCCTTGGATGCAGTTCTGCAGATCGACGTTCCGCGTGAGCTTCTGGTCGAGCGAGCTACTGGGCGCCGCACCGATGTTCGGACTGGACAGATATATCATCTCAAGTACAATCCGCCTCCCCCGGACGCCGAGCTCGAACAGCGGGCCGACGACCGCGAAGAGGTGGTGGCCAAGCGTCTCGATGCGTACGACGCGCAGACCGCCGCTCTGTTGCCCTACTACGAGGCCAAGGGGTTGCTCAAGACGGTCGACGGCACCGGCAAACCCCAGGAAGTCACCTCCCGCATCCAACAGGCACTGTCCTGAGTCGCGGGTTCCACCCACCAACCTCAACACGGAAGGAGAACGTAAACGACCAACACCAAGTCCGAAACCGGCACCATCCGGGAAGTGTTACCGCGGGCCATGTACCGCGTCGCGCTTTCCAGCGGTCGCACGGTTCGCGTTGGTCTTTCGAGCTCCGCCCGTTCGTCGATAGTCAGACTCATCGTGGGTGACCACGTCGAGCTCCGGCTATCCGCTACCGACCCCACTCGGGGTCAAATCACCAAGAAACTCTGAGCCCAGAATCGAGGCGCCCCATGAAGGTCCGTCCGAGCGTCAAGAAAATCTGTGAAAAGTGCAAAATCATCCGTCGCAAAGGTGTCGTCCGCGTCATCTGCGACAACCCCCGCCACAAGCAGCGGCAGGGTTGATGGTGCGCAGGAGAAACTGACTTATGGCACGTATTGCTGGTGTTGATCTGCCCCGCCGAAAGGCGCTCCGCTACGCTCTTCGCTACATCTATGGTGTAGGGGACAAGACGTCCGTCGCGATTTGCGAAAAGGCCAACGTTCCCTTGAACCGCATCGTCGACGAGTTGACGGAAGGCGATGTCAAGAACATCCGTGAAGTCATCGAGCGCGACTTCAAGGTCGAGGGCGACCTGCGCCGTGAAGTGCAGCAGAACATCAAGCGCCTGATGGACCTGGGCTGCTACCGCGGTTTGCGTCATCGCCGCAACCTGCCCTGCAATGGGCAGCGCACCAAGACCAACGCCCGTACCCGCAAGGGTCCCAAGAAGGGCGTGCTCTCCCGCAAGAAGTGAGCGGCCACGTCCATCGACCTAGAGACTTCAGAGTAGAGAATCGACAATGGCAGCAGGAAGAAGGCCGCGCGGCGGCAAAAAGATCGTCCGGAAGAACATTCCCACCGGGATTGCTCACATCCAGTCGACGTTCAACAACACCATCGTGACGATCACCGACGTCACTGGCAACGCCATCTCTTGGGCGAGCGCAGGCGCTCGTGGTTTCAAGGGTTCGCGCAAGAGCACGCCCTTCGCGGCGCAGCTGGCGGCAGAAGAGGCCGGTCGTAAGGCGATGGATCACGGCGTCCGCTCTGTGGCGGTCTTCGTCAAGGGCCCGGGCGCCGGCCGCGAAAGTGCGCTTCGTGCACTTCAGTCAGTCGGCTTCCGCATCACCCTGATCCGTGACGTTACCCCCGTCCCGCACAATGGTTGCCGGCCCCCCAAGCGTCGCCGCGTCTGATGACCCTTTGATGCTTTTTTCGAGATAAGATTATGGCTCGTTACATTGGTCCCGTTTGCAAGCTCTGTCGCCGCGAAGGCACGAAGCTCTACCTCAAAGGCGCCCGTTGCTATGGAGAGAAGTGTTCGGTGGTTCGCCGGCCCTATCCCCCTGGTCAGCACGGCCAAGGCCGCTTCAAGATTTCCGAGTATGGCCTTCGTCTGCGCGAGAAGCAGAAGGCGCGTCGTATCTACGGTCTGCTCGAGGACCAGTTCCGCGCCTACTACACCGAGTCGACGGGCCTCAAGGGCCGTACCGGTGAAGAGATGCTCGGCCTGCTCGAGCGTCGTCTGGACAACGTCGTCTACCGTGCCGGCATGGCTGCGACCCGCTCCCAGGCGCGTCAGCTCGTGCGTCACAAGCACATCCTGGTCAACGGCAAGCGGGTGAACATCCCGAGCTACCGCGTGAACGCCAACGACAAGGTCGAGCTGCGCGAGAAGAGCCGCAAGATCGCCTACGTCGCGGCTGCACTCGAGGCGGCGCAGGGTCGTGAGCGACCCAGCTGGCTCGAGGTGGACAAGGACAACTTCGCTGCGGTGTTCAAGACGCCGCCACCTCGCGAGGAGCTCAACGAGCCGATGATTCGCGAGCAGTATATCGTCGAGTACTACTCACGCTAAACGAAGAGTTTGCCCGGCGCTGCCGGGCGGCATAGAGGTCAGTTTCGACTCACCTCGACGCGGGCAGGCCGCGAGACGCACCAACTGAGCTGGTTCTTTGGGCGTCTGGGACGGTCGCGCGAACCCTAGATACGGAGCATCTGATGAGCGACATGGACAATCAGTCTCACGAAGACACGATGGACGATAAGAAGGAAACCAACGAGATGGGCGTGCGCAATTGGCGTGAACTCATCCGTCCGCGTTCGATTCACGTCGATTCCGACTCGGTTAGCGACTTCTACGCGAAGTTCTCTTGTGAGCCGCTGGAGCGTGGTTTCGGTATCACCGTGGGTAACTCGCTGCGTCGAGTGTTGCTTTCGTCTCTGCAGGGGGCCGCGATCACGGCCGTGCGCCTCGACGGCGCGCTGCACGAGTTCACGAGCATCGATGACGTCGTCGAAGACGTCACCGACATCGTGCTCAATCTCAAAGGTGTCGTCTTCAAGGCAGAGCAGCCGAAGACCTACACGCTGCGCTTGGAGAAGGAGGGCCCTGGCCCAGTCGTAGCTGGCGACATTCAGCTGGTCGACGGGCTCAAGGTGCTCAACCCCGATCACTTGATCGCGACCCTCGACAAGAAGGGCCCGCTGAGCATGGAGCTCACGGTCGGTGTAGGCCGTGGTTACGTCCGCGCCGAGCAGAACAAGAGCCCCACGATGGCTCTCGGCACCATTCCAATCGACTCGATCTTCAGCCCCATCCGCAAGGTGAACTACACCGTGCAGAATGCTCGCGTGGGACAGATCACCGACTACGACAAGTTGGTACTCGAGGTGTGGACGAACGGATCGGTCGGTCCTGCTGATGCGGTGGCGTTCGCTGCCAAGATTCTCAAAGAGCAGCTCTCGATCTGGATCAACTTCGAAGAGACCGAAGAGACGTCGTACCAACTGCCGAGCCAGAACGAAGAGCCTCTCAACGAGAACCTCTTCCGTTCGGTGGACGAGCTGGAGCTCTCGGTCCGCTCTGCCAACTGCTTGCAGAACGCCAACATCACCCTCATCGGCGAGTTGGTGCAGCGCACCGAGCAAGACATGCTGAAGACGAAGAACTTCGGCCGCAAGTCGCTCAAGGAGATCAAAGAGATCCTCTCGACGATGAACCTCAACCTCGGCATGAAGCTCGACAACTGGCCACAGATGGTCGAGCGCTGGAAGACCCAGCAGGCTCAGGGCTGAGCTCCGGCTCGCAGCCCACTGAGCAGCTCGGTAGACTCATTCGAAATCAATTTGGAGCAGGACAATGCGACACCGCAAACAAGGTCGTCAATTCAGCCGCAATACCAGCCACCGCCGCGCGATGTTCCGCGCATTGACGGCCAACCTCGTGTTGCACGAGCGCATCGAAACGACGGACGCCAAGGCCAAAGAGCTACGACGTATCGCGGAGCGATTGATCTCCAAGGCTCGTCGTCTGGGACCCGCAGCCTACACGCCATGGGATAGCCTGAACGCTGCAGACCGTTCACGGCGCTTGGCTACGAAGCGGGACATTTCGAAGTTCCTGCAGCGACACGGCGTGATCGCCACCGAAGAGACCAGTGAGAAGGTCGACCTGGTGGAGAAGGTGCTCACCGACCTGGCCAAGCGCTACGCCAAACGCCCCGGTGGCTACACCCGCATCATTCGCGTCGGTCGACGTCGTGGTGACGCGGCCCCGATGTGCCTCATCGAACTCGTCGAAGAGGAGATGACCCCCCGCGCCAAGAAGGCCGGGTCGGCCGAGGCAGCTCCTGCCAAGGCGGAAGCCGCCCCCGAGGCTGCGGAAGCTGAAGCCGAAGCGAGCAGCGAAGCGGCAGAAGCCGAGGCGACGGAAGAAGCCAAAGCGGACGAGTAAACCTCATCCGTACATACCCCACGAGACCGACGGCCGCGCATCGACGCGGCCGTCGTCGTTTTAGGGGAGCATTTCGAAGGTTTCGTGGACGTGGCGCCTGTCCAGCACGATGAAGGCGGGCGCGCCGGCGACGAAGTCTTCGCCAGCTGCGCCGCCACGCCGGTGTTCGCTCAGAGCACTCCGGGCCGCGCGGGCAACAGGACGCACGCGGTTTCGGCGAACACCCGAAGGCAGTCGTTGCGGGCTCGGCACGATACGACGGCGAACTGCTGCGGCGCGACGGACAGTCCACACGATACGAAAAAGACGACACTCGATACGGCGGGCACTGCGCTCGATGCCGAAAATACTGCGCACGCTGCGTGACGCACTGCAGTCGACGCGAGCGGGACTGCACTCGATTTCGAGTCGACGCGTAGTCGACGCGAAAAAGACTACAGTCGACGCGCCGTGCACTGCAGTCGACGCGCCCGAAACTACAGTCCTGGACGCGTCGAGTGCGGGATTTTCGACGTCGAGCGCGATTGCGGCGACGCAGGGCGGAATCGAAGCGACAGAAAGTGGGGAAAAACTGGCGTCGTGTGTAGGTGCAGCGGCGTCGACAACACTCGTCGTCGCGGGGCGGTGGTGTTCCGGAGGCGCGCACCGGAGTTGCCGAGAGCTGGGGCGCGGTCGACTAGGCGTCGGGCGGACGCGCGGCTCGGAATGAGGCTCGGCCCCGCCTCTCAGCTCGGCTTGGTCGCCGAGCTACGCAGGCGCACGAACGCGATCAACAGTGCGAAGAGCGTTGCCGCGACGCCGATGGCGGCGGGCCAGACCCAGCGCAAGAAGGCGCTGCGCTCCACGAAGGGCTCTCGGCTGAGCTCCTCCAGCAGCTCCTTCGCGTGGGTGTTTTGGGCGTCGAGCTCCAGGGCTTGTTTCAACAATGAGCGATCGGCGATCTCTCGTTCGGAAAGCCGTTTGGCCTCCAGCGTCAAGAGCAGGCTCTCGGCACGGTTGCGTTGCTCTTCATTGGGTGAGAGTCGCACCACCCGGAGCAGACTGTTCTCCACTGCCCGCGCGCCCTCGTCGGATTCGGCGGTCTTGGGATCAACGGCGCCGGCACTCGGTGTGTCGGACTTCGTGGTGTCCGGCGTTTGGCTCGCCCCCGGTGCCTCGAGTCTGGTCGTTGCGAAGTCTACCGCGTCGAACTTCTGCTCAGCGTAGCGCAGATACGCCTCGACCAACTTGTCCCGGGGTTCGAAGTTGGGTGCGCGCGCGACCACTTTGTCGAACGCGGCCCGAGCAGCTTCCAGATCGTCTTTGGCCAAGGCCTCGAGTCCTGCCTCGTAGTGTCCGTAGAGCTCTGCCAGGCGAATGCGGTCGAACTCGCGGAACAGTTCCCGGGCGGTGCGATCCCAGGACCACTCGCGGGGGGGCTTCTTGCCCACCATGTTCTCGTAGGTATCCCGCAACGACCAATTGGCGGTCTCGCCGAACAAGGCGACGGCTTGGCGTGCCGCTTCGCGCACTTGCGAGCGCTCGCTGTTGGCGAAAGAGATCACGAGCCGGGCGGCGTCGGGATCTTGAATGCGACCGTATGCGCGCAGCACGTCGGAGAGAACCTGGGGATCTTCGACCTGCACGACCTCGCTCGGGATGGCCTTGCCCAAGAAGTCCAGACGGCGTTTGGCCCAGTTGGAGACGGTCGCGGCCTTGTGACGCGTGGTTTCGATCAACGCCGCCAAGGACTTGTCGCCCAGCTTCTTGAGTTGCAGCTGTGTGTCGATACGCAAGAACTCGAAGCGCACGTAGACGTGGATCAACACGCGCACTGCCTCGACGGTACCCAGTTGCACGCACATGCGGCTGAGCGCGAGCACCCGTACCAAGCGCTGCCAATGCTCGTTATCGGGCTTGGGTTTGCTGAGCATCATGGGGAAGTAGTCAGGTGTCTCGACTTCCCCCTTTTCGCCGCGCTGGCGCATCGCCTTTTCCGTCTCGGTTCGCGCATCGCGGCGCGTATCGAGCAAGAGACGTTTCATCGCACGGCGGTCGGCTTTCTGCCCCTCTTGATCGATGCGGGCTTTGACCGCCGGGAGCAGCGAGCCGTCGATCGCCAACACCTCCTCCAACGCCACGGTGCGATCGCCGGGCTGGTCCGAGGTCAGGCGCTGGAGCAACTCGTCGAGCAGCAGCTGGTCTTCACGTTTCGGCTCCGGTAACCACCGACGCGGGACTTCGGGCAGAGGCGCGAGCGGTGGGGCGACCGAGATGCCGTCCGCGGGCTGCCCTTCGTCCTCGGGCTCCGGTGGATCCGCGGCGGCTCGAGCAGAAACGCCCAGGCAAGCCAGCAACACGAGCAAATGAGCGAGCGCGATTCTCGGCCGGCTTTGCCTCACCCGTGCTCGCTCATTTAGCGCCGGGCGCCAGGTTTTCGCACTGCCGCGGGGGCTGCGCTGAGCGGGGGCGGGGTTACGAGGCTGGCAGCGGGGACAGCTCACTCAATCGATGATCCTGAAGTCGGAAAAGTCCCCGGTAAAGCTGCGCCAACGGGTGTCGACCCGGTCGACCCGCGCAGCGCTCGGGCCCTTCTGTGCCCAGCCGTAGAGCTCCCGGATCGACGTCTCTTCTCCCTCAGCCAGGATTTCCAAGCCACCGTCGGGGCGGTTCTTCACCCATCCCACGACGCCCAAGCGTCGCGCCTCACGCTGTGTCGAGGCCCTGAAATACACGCCCTGGACGCGTCCGCGAATCACCAGTTGGAGTTGCTTGAGAGCCATTTCGATACATCCGTGACAGGGTTTTCGGGCTCGCCCCAGGGTCACCGAACCTATGGCCAAGCCGCGGCGGATCCTAGTATGCGGGAGTCTGGGCACAAGCACTAGCCTCCCCATCGGCTTCGATTTTGCGATGCGCTCTAGATCCGCCTGGCTGTCCGTGGTTCGATCCGTCCGTGACACAGGACGAGAGCGGCGAGACCTCCACGCAGGAGCTCGAACGCCTTCGCGCTGCCCTGGCCCGCGAAGAGCGCATCGCTGCGGCTTTGCGCGAGGTGGGCGTCGCCCTCGGCACCACCCTCGATCTCGACGACTTGCTCGAGTTGATCCTCGCACGGCTCACGGACCTGCTCGATGCCGATCGCGCGACTTTGTATCTCGTCGACGACAGCCGCGGTGACTTGGTCAGCCGTGTGATGGTTGGGTCGAAAGTGCAGTCGATACGCGTCGCGATCGGCCAAGGGATTGCCGGGACCGTCGCCAAGACCGGCAAGCCGCTGCGCGTGAGCGACGCGTACGCCGACCCACGCTTTCAACCGGAGTGGGACATTCTCACGGGCTACCACACGACGTGCATGTTGGCCGCGCCGCTGAAGAATCACCTGGGACGCACCATCGGCGTGATTCAAGTCCTGAACAAGGCGAGCGGTGAGTTCTCGGACGAAGACGAGGCGATCCTGACGGCACTCAGCACCCAGGCGGCTGTCGCCATCGACAACTCGCGTCTCTTCCTCTCACTGATCCAGAAGAACCGACAACTGCTCGACACCAAAGACCAGCTCGAACGCAAGGTGCGCGATCTGGAGCTGCTCTTCGAGCTGGAACGCGCCACGGGGCGCGCCGGCTCTCTGGAGGACTTGATCGTGGAGTCGTTGTCGGCGGCGGCTCGTGCCTGCGAAGCTCGTGGCGCGGCCCTACTCGTCTCCAACCCCGACGACGGCGACTTGGTGCAGTACGTCTTCGACGCTGAAGGGCACTCCGGTTTGGACCGCTTCGGGGTCAAGAACGGCGAGGGGCTCTTGGGTTCGGCGATGGCCTCCCCGGCTCCGTTTCGCCTGGTCGATGCAGAGAAGGACCCGCGCTACTCCGACAACGTCGAGGGGCGTTTCCCTTTTGCAGTCAACACCGTGTTGGCGATCGGTCTCGAAGGCGACGGAGAACAAGCCTCGCTTGGGGCGATGGCGGTGTTGAGCAAGCGTACCGCGCGTCAATTCTCCGACGAAGACGAAGCCCTGTTGCGCCTTCTGAGCGCCAACGTCACCACCGCGCTGCGCTTGTACCAAGCGAACGAAGAGCGCGAGCGTTCGGCGCGCCTGACGAGCATCGGTCGGCTGCTGTCGCAGGTCATCCACGACTTCAGAACGCCGATGACGCTCATCAGCGGCTACGTGCAACTGATGCAGAACGCCGATGACGCCGCCGTGCGCTCGGACTTCGCGCGCAAGATCCTCAAGCAGTTCGACGTGCTCAACGGTATGCAAAAAGAGGTGCTGGAGTTCGCTCGCGGGGAGCGCACGCTGTTCGTGCGCAAGGTCTACCTGCACAAGTTCTTCGGCGACCTGCGCGAGCAGCTCTCTCACGAGATCGACGGGCGTGCCGTGGAGCTGACGATGGATGTGGACACCAAGGTCGTGGCGCGCTTCGACGAGTCGCGCATGGCTCGGGCGATCCAGAACCTGGTGCGCAACGCGCTGGAGGCCATGGCGGAGCGTGGTGGGGTGCTCACCATCCAAGCCGGTATGGACGGCGACGAGCTCGTGATCGTGGTGCGCGATACGGGGCCTGGCATTCCAGAAGAGATCCAAGGGCGTCTGTTTCAGTCGTTCGTCACGGCGGGCAAGAAAGGGGGCACCGGGCTCGGGCTCGCCATCGTCAAGAAGATCGTCGAAGAGCACGGGGGCAGCGTCGCGCTGCTGCCGTCGAAACGAGGTGCCGCCTTCGAGATCCGCTTGCCGCAGAAGTTGCAGCGTTCCGGTCGCGATACCGTGGCGCCGACGAGTGCGCCGCCTTCAGACGACGCTGGCGGCAGACAGACGAACCCTCAGCCGTGATCTCCTGGAATCGCCGCCGCACGGTCCTGGGCCGCATCCTCTTCTCGTATGCGGTGGTGACGGTGTCGTTCGCTTTGGTCATCGGCTACAGCGTCTTGGGACAACGCCGCAGCGTGCGCGAGACGGAACTCATGCGCTCCGGCTACATCCCGCTCATCGTCGCTCTGCGAGACGCGGTCGCGGGGCAGAATACCTTCAATTCCCAGCTCAACCACATCACCGAAGCGCGCAACCCCGCCGACAAGCAGGTGTGGTTCGAGACGCACTACACGTTGGGGCGGCCCAAGGTCTTTGCCGAAGTACGCGCCGCTCTGGCGCGAGCTTTTCCGGAGAAGGACGCCGACATGCGTCGAGCGTTGTCGCTCGAAGCCGCTCAAATCGAGCAGTTCCTCGACGAGGACAAGGAGATCCTGCGGCGTCTGTTCGATGCGTTGGAACAGGGGGACGTAGCGACGGCCCAGGGCTTGCGGGATCAGCTGGTCACCCGCGGCACGTTGGCGCTCAATCAACTGCGAGAACTCGAGAACCGGGTCAACATTCACCTCGACGACTTGATGGGAGAAATCTCGCGTCGCGACCGATGGACATTCCGAGTGCTCTTGATTTGGGCTCTGGGCACCATTGCTCTGGGGGTGGGAGTGGCGTTGTACGCGCGGCGGGTGTTGCGGCCTCTGGCGCAGATCACGGAGCGGGCCAACGCCGTCGCCAGCGGCGATCTCACGCCTCGGCCAGCGATCGCGACCCGGGACGAGATCGGGGATTTGGCGCGCACCTTCGAGTCGATGGTTGCCGCCATTGCCCGGGCCAACCGTGAGCTGTTGGAGAGTGAACGTTTGGCCACGATTGGCAAGATGGCCGCTCACGTCACGCACGAAGTGCGTAACCCGCTATCGTCGATCGCGCTCAACTTGGAGCTGTTGCAAGACGAGCTGCCGGAGGAGTCCGAAGCACGTGCCTTGCACGAGGCCATCGCGCGCGAGGTGGCGCGTTTGACGGAGCTCACGGAGCAGTACCTGTCGTTGACCCGTCGCGAGAGTCCAAACCTGGAGCTCGAAAACGTGGGCGACGTGGTGGCCGAAGCCATGAGTTTCGTCAAACGAGACCTGGAGCGTGCCAAGGTAACACCGATCCTGGAGGTGCTCGAACCGCTTCCGAACGTGTGGGTCGACGAAGCTCAGATCCGCCAAGTGGTGCACAACCTGGTCCGCAACGCGCGCCAAGCGATGACCGAGGGCGGCGAACTCCGCGTCAGTGTGCGACCCAGCGGCGAGAACGTCGCGATTTGGGTCGAGGACACTGGCAGCGGCATGGACGCGGAGGTGCGTCGGCGCCTGTTCGAACCTTTCCTCACGACCAAGAGCCACGGTACGGGACTGGGGCTAGCCATCTCGAAGCAGATCATCGATGCCCACCGCGGCAGCATCCGCTGCGAAGAAAACGAACCCCGAGGGACTCGTTTCGTCGTGGAGTTGCCCGTCAGCGACGAGCCCCCGAGTCGCAGTCAGCGGGCAGGCAAGACCTGGTGAGGGGTCACCGGGGGCGGGGATGGAAGCGTCCGGCGAGACGGCTTCTGGCTGGGGTTCCGTGTTCAGTCGCGACTGGCGAACGCGTCGTAGTGAAGGCCCACCTGCAGGATGACGGGCACGTGTTGCGCTGGCTCGTCGACGAGGAAGTCGCCAAAAGAGCTGAACGCGCCTTCGCGTGAACCATCCGAGAGCTTCCATTCAGCCTCACCGAAGACGCCGCCGCCCAGAGACAACATCGGCGAGAGAGAGAGCGTTTCACTGAGGCGGATGTCCGCACCGAACGCGATGCGAGTGTTGAAGAGGTCGTCCGTGGCGGCGAACTCGGTGCCGTTGTCCCATGTCGCCTTGAAACGTCGCCAGCCCAAGGCCATCTCGACGACGATGCCGAGCTCGTCGGGATTGGTCGAGAAGCGCAGGCCAACTCCGAGGAAGTTGCTCGTGGCACTGGTCTGGCCACCGAACTCGTCGCCCAGCTCGTCGCCATCGCCGAGGTACGCGTACTCCCAGATAGCAAAGACGTTGTAGCTGTGCCCCAGGCGGGCGCCGACGTCGAGCTCGAGCATCGGGCCCGAGCTGGCGAAGTCGTCCCAACCCCGATTGTAGTAGGCGCAGCACACACCGCTGATGGGCTCCCCGTCTTGCCACAACGAGCCCGTGGGAAAGAACCAACCCGTTCGCGCACCCAACCAAAGCGCGCGGTTCGGCGCGACGTTGGGAGGCGGCGGGGGGAGTGCGGGCTCGTTTTGTACGTAGGCTTGCGGCAGGGGCGGTTCGTAGATGGGCTCGCCAGCAGCACGAGGCTGCTCGGGAGCGGGCGCTGTTGGGGGCACGTCCGTGTCTGTCGGCGCCCCTGGTGCGTTCTGACTCGGGCCACTCGGAGCGTTGGCCGGAGTGTCGCCAGGGGGCGGCGCGGGGGGTGGCGCTTGAGGCGTCGCGTCAGGTGCGTCCTCCGCGCCTGCGGGTGTCACCGGCGCCGTGGGCGTCTCCGTCGGCGGGGAAGCTGGAGGCTCAGGCGTTGAAGGCGTCGCTGCAGGAGCAGCCGGTTCTTCGGCGGGCTGGGCACACAACGGGCTGGCAGCAGAGAGCGTAACGGCCAAGCTGAGCGAGAGGAGCTTCAAAGAGCGAATCATGTGTAGCGGCATTGTATGCAGGACCTGCGACAATCTCGACGTTGCCCTTGCGTGGGGGGCATGTTACCCGACTGCCGCCCTGGCGGTGTGAGTGCAAGGAAGCTGGAAAGGACTAGGTAGCTACGGCACCCTAGGCCTCGAGATGGTGCTCGGGGTGATTGTGCCCTGCTACGTCGGCAGTCTCGCTGACAAGCGCTGGGGCACAGGCGACACCTTTCTGATCATTGGCTTTTTTCTTGGTCTTGCCCACGGGGTGAGGGCTGTCTGGCGAGCGCTCGAGCGAACGAAAGAAGATGCGAGAAAAGCGGAAGAAGAGCGCCGCCGCGAGCGGCAGAAGTACTTCGACGATCGCGAGTAGCCGACAATCGGGGACCCACGATTTTCAGGGAGTCGCGAAGTGACGACGAACGCGCAGTGGACGTCTGTGCTGTGGCGATGTGCCGCACTCGGTCTGGTCGCGACGATCGTGACGCTGCCCCTGTACGGTTGGCGTTTTGCGGCCAGTGTTGGGGTGGGCGCAGCGCTCGCGATCGGGAATCTTTGGCTCATCGCTCGCGGCGTTGCAGCCATCATGTCGGGCGGCCACACAGGTCGCTATGCAGGGCTTTTCGTCCTGAAGTTTTCCGTGGTCATTACAGGTCTGTACCTGCTATTTGACTCGCGCTTCGTGCAGGGCCTGCCGCTCCTGATGGGCCTCGCAGTCCTGCCCGTCGGAATTCTCATCTCACAAGTTTCCAAAGCGGGATCGCTACGGGAAGGTTGAAGTGCCTGGACACAGCAGCTGGCTAACTTTCTTACTCGAAGGCATCAAAGATAACCTTTCGCAGAATGCGAAGGTCATCGGCGACACTCTGATCGGTCACAAGCCTTCCGATTGGCACACGTTCGAGCCTGTCGCGGCAGCGCTTCTGGTCGTCGTGTTGTTGCTCTTCATTGCTCGGCGCGTGCGCTTCCAGTTGGAAGACACGGACAATGCCGTCGTGCCTGATGCGAGCTTGACCCTGCGCACCTTCATGGAAGCGTTCATCGGCTACTTCTACGACATGGCCAAGAACGTGATGGGGCCCGTGCGCGCCAAGAAGTACTTCCCGGTGATCGGCGCTTCAGCCCTGTTCGTATTCTTCTCGAACGTGATGGCGCTGTTGCCGTCGTTCCCGGTGGCGACCAGCAGCCTGAACGTGACGATGGGCTGCGCCATCGTGGTGTTCGTTCTATTCAACGTCTACGGTCTGACTGCCAACGGTTGGAGCTACGTCAAGCATCTGTTCGGGCCGGCTTGGTACCTGGCGCCCTTGCTGTTCTTGATCGAGGTCGTTTCGTTGTGTGTGCGCCCCATCACTCTGGCCGTTCGTCTCATGCTCAACATGAGCGTCGATCACCTCATTCTCGGCATTTTGCTGGGTATGTTTCCCCTGGTGTTGCCGCTGCCGGTGATGATCCTCGGCTGTCTCGTGATCGTCGTTCAGACGCTGGTTTTCACGATGTTGACCTGCATCTACATCGGTCTGGCCACTGAGCATCTCGACCACTGAGCGATCTCGATCGCGGCGCACCCAGACGACTGAGCATTTGGATCAAGAACTCGAGCACTCGACCCTTCACGCATCGTGACACGAGCATCGTGACCTACCATTCGCCCCGATTTCGAAACACTTGAAACGACTCCCATACGGCCACCCAAAAAACCGTGGTCACCGCCCCCAAAAAAAGCTATTCGCCTCCGCGCGATAAGAACGAATAAGGAGACTCGACGCATGTCTATCAAGAACAGGCTGGCTTGGCTGGCAGCATTCATGACCACGCTCTTCTCGAGCACCGCTTTTGCCCAGGCGGGTGCTGCGGCTAACGAGTTCGACGCACAGTCCCTCGCAGCTCTGGGTGCCGGTCTGGCTATCGGTCTCGCCGTGCTCGGCGGTGCCATCGGTCAGGGGCGCGCTGCTGCCTCTGCGGTTGAAGGCGTGAGCCGCAACCCCGGCGCCGGTGACCGCATTCAGACGCTCATGATTCTCGGTCTCGCTCTGATCGAGTCTCTGGTTCTGATGGCCCTCGTGATTGCGTTCCTCCTGCAGGGCAAGGTCCTCGCGGGCTGAATTCGCGCCGCGGGTGCACGTTCGTGCCGCCCGCTCGAATCCGACGAGAGCTTCCGTCCGTTGAAGGTCGGAGGCGCTCGGTTGGTTCTGCGCTTCTGGGAGCGAGTCGGCACCACGACGTGGTGAGACTCGCTTTCTGTCGTTTGGGGGCGGGAGTCGTCGAGTGAAACGTTACACCCAGCCAAACAGCGCGTTCTGCGCGGGGGGCCGCGGTTCAACGACGCCCAACGATGCGCTGATAGGTCTCGCCCAGGAGGTGCCCGAATAGTCCCAGCGCGGCCAGGATCCCGGCCGTCGTGGCTGCCCAACGGGGGCCGTAGACCAAGAGAAAGGTGGCGCAAAGAATCAGGGTGGACAGCACCAAGCCCGCAAAGATGCGTCGGCCGAGGTGCTCGATGGACCGTTGCTGGTCCGGATCCCGGTTCTGCATCGTGAGGCGCCCGAGGCGCAGGTCTTCCAAGACCTCCTGCAGTTGGTCGGGCACGGTCGACGTCATTCCGCCCAGGCGCTCCAGACGTCGCAGCAGTTCGCTGCCGATGCGTTCGGGCGAGTAGCGCTGCTTGAGGATGTCGAAGAAGTGCGGCTTGGCTTCCTCGAGGATGTCCAGGTCAGGAGCGATCTCTTTGCCGATGCCCTCGATGGTCATCAGCGCCTTACCGACCAGCAAGAAGTCCGGCGGAACCTCCAACCCGTACTTGGTGGCAGTGCGCACCAAGTCCCGGATCAGAATGCCCATCTCGATGTCCTTGAGTTGCTTGCCGAGGTAGCGATCGGCCAACAAGGCGACTTCAGCGCGATAGGCGTTGTTGTCGATCTTGCGCGTGGGAGAGGCTAACGCCAGCATCGCGTCGGCAACCGCCTCGTAGTCTCGACGAATGGCGGCGACCATGAGGTCCACCGTCTGGTCACGCATGCGGGGGCTCAGGCGCCCGACCATGCCCAGGTCGATCAGGGCGTAGACTGGCTTCTCTGGAGTGCCCAGGATCAACACGTTGCCGGGATGTGGATCGGCGTGGAAGAAGCCGTCTTCGAAGATTTGCTTGATCACCAACTTGGTGGCGATGCGCGCGAGCCGCGGTCCCGAGAAGCCCTGGGCGACAGCTTGATTGATCTTGCAGCCGTCGAGGTACTCCAGGGTGATGACGTGCTTGCTCGAGGCCTCGCGATACGCCTTGGGAAACTTCACGTAGGGTTGGTCCGCGAAGTTGGCAGCGAAGCGGCTGGCGTTTTCCGCCTCCGTCGTGAAGTCGAGCTCGCTGGTGATGGCGCGATCGAACTGCTGCACCAGACCCACGGGGGAATAGATGCGAGACTCCGGGACGGCTCTCTCCAACAGGGCGGCGAAGCTGTGCAGGATGTCCAGATCGCTGGCGATGGTCTCGCCGATGCCCGGACGCTGCACCTTGATCACCACCTCCTCGGTGCCAGAAGGGGTCTTGAGTTTGGCGCGGTGCACCTGAGCGACACTCGCTGCCGCCAACGGTTGGGGGTCGATGCTTTCGAACAACTCGCTCAGCTCGACGCCCAACGACGTTTCGGCTCGGAGCTTGATGTCGTCGAACGGAACCGGGCTGACGGCATCTTGAAGCTTTCGCAGTTCGGTGATCACGTCCAGAGGCAAGACGTCGGCCCGGGTGGACACGATTTGTCCGAGCTTGACGAAGGATGGGCCCAGCTCCTCCAACACACGCCGCAGGCGGACAGCGAACGTCGCACCTCCATCATCGCCCGTCGCGAGCTTGTCATCTTTGCGCACCAAGCCGAGCCGCGAGGCGATCTCTCCGAAGCCATGGCGCGCCAAGACCGTCGAAATCTCGCGGATTCGCCCAATATCCCGGGCGGCGTGCATGATCGAAACCATCTTCTCGCGTCGTACTACAAGGCTGCCGATAACCGAAGAGCCGATCGATTTCGGCCTCGGAGATGCGGAGCCAGTGCGCCGTCGGTGAGGGCGTCGGCGAGCTGTCTGCTCGACGAGCGTCTACCTGACGACCACGAGCGTACCTCGGTCGTAGTCCGTCGGGTGTACCGCGTGCCAGCCCAGTGGTAGCCGTGGCCCTGCCCACTCGAAGAGAAAATGCGCGTCTTTGGGGCTCAGGTTAATGCAGCCGTGGCTGCGCTTGGTACCGAAGGAGTCGTGCCAGAAGGCGCCATGCAAGCCATAGCCCTCATTGAAGAACATCACCCACGGCACCTCCTCGATGGCGTAGAAGCGGTTGGCGTCGGCATCTTCGAGGTTCGTCATGTCGGTCGACACGAGTTTGACCCAAACCCGATGAGTTCCGAGGGGAGTTGCCTGCGGACTGTCCGCGGTGCCCTTGCCCGTCGAGACCAAGGTCGCGAAAACGGGTTGCTCGCCTCGGTAGGCAACGAGTGTCTGCGACTCGGTGTCCACGTCGAGCCAGCGCTCGTCGGGCAGGGCTCCAGCAGGCGGTTCTTGACGACGTGCCCGTCGCACGTCGTCGGCCCGAAGCCACTGGTCTTCAGCGATACGGAACCATGTTCGTCCGCCGCGCTCGACCTGCTCCAAAATGTCGACGCGACTGAGTCGGGACACGGTGTGTCGCGTGGCATGCCACGGCTTGGTGAACACCTTTGCTGCGGCGCGATGGACCCAGGCCGGCAGAGGGGCTCCCGGCGACAGAAGCTGTCCCTCGAAGCTCGGAACGCTGGCTGGTCGCAGGTCACGCAGTGGTAGCCACAGACCGTGAGTCGTCAAACCGTAGGCTTCACCTCCGCTCTTGCTTTCGACGCGCTGCAGGGCAACGGCAAAGCCAGGCTCCAGCTGCGAGTCGGGCACGGCCTCCTCGGCGAGCCGCAGGTCGGCGTAGCCAAAAGAGCCGTCGGCTCCGACGAAGTGGTAGTGATAGGGCAGCCCATCCGGCCCGGCCGAGACCAACGGGGCGACCGTCGTGGTCCAGCGGCTCAGACGCACGTGTTCCTCGCACAGCCAAGCTTCGGGCCCGATGGCAAACCAACGACCCCGACAGCTCGCGTGCGGCGCTTGGAAGCCGAAGACCGGAAGTCGAGCGCCGAGTTGCGTCGAGCCGCGGCGTCGTGCACCGTGGCGCGGTTCGAACCAGATGGGCGCGTCGTGGGTAATCACTTCGAGGCTTGCCGTGTCCGCGGGCAGCGGCTCGCTTCCAGTCGGGAACCACGGTGGCGCTTGGGCGCGACTCACGCCGACGAAGGACCAGCTGAGCAACAGTGGGCAGGCGCGGAGCCAAGCTCGTCGCCACCCCGCCATGGCACGAGATCGTAGCCCCGCCCCGGTATCCGGCTCCGATCTCATGGGGTCAACCTAACAAGTCGTTGCGAGGCGCTCCAGTTTGCGACCAAGCACGGCGTTTGAATGAGCGAGCGCGATTCGCGAACGCTCATTCGATACAACAGAGGAATGGAGTCGAGAAAACGCCTGCATAGGGCAGTTTTTCGGGCCCTCACCCAACGGGGGCCAGAATAACTGACCGACAATCGTGCTCGCCCATTTGGTCGGGGGGCGTCATCCGTCGAGTTGGCGCGGCGCGAGCACGGGTGGGAGCAGCCGTTGGGTTCTTCCTTCATCGAGACCCGCAGAGGCTGCCAACTGTCGCAGCTCGGAAGTGAACAGTGCCGTCTGCGCTGGGAGTTTTTGTCCGAAGTGGTGCTGCAGAAAGCCGAAGACGAATGGGGACAGCACCGGCGCCAAGCGCAGCAACCACGCCAAACGCCACGCGGAGCTACAAATCCAGGCCAGGATGCGAACGCCGAGATCAGGCTGACCCATTTCGGCCGCCAGGCGGCGCGCTTCCGTCTGCGCTCCGGCGAGGGCTGCGAGCACGTCGTGTCGAGCAGGCCATTGTCCCATGTCCGGTACCGCGGCTGCCGCCATTTGCAGCGGGAAAAAAGCGAGGTTCGTGGCGCGCGCATCGCGCTCCAGGTGCCGTGCGAACTTCGTTCCGACGCCGGCGCGCTTCAGGCGTCGGACGAGTTCGACGACGCCGGGTTCCGTCTGAGCGTCGGCGCTGACCAGAGTGCGTGACACGGGGGGCACGAGGAATTCCACGTCCTGCCCATGTGCTTCGGAGAGCAACGAGGCCATCGCGCCGTAGGCGCGCGGAAGCTCCTGCCAGCGCGCTGCGGTCTGCTCGGACATCACGGGCGTCAGCACGATGGCGGGGGCGTCGCAGGTGGCCAGTCGTCGCAGCAGTTCCTCGTCCACGTTCTCCGCGCGCACGGTCACCAGCACCACGTCACAGTCTGGAAGGCTGGTGGACACCGATACATCGACGCTCCAGTGACGAGTCCAAAGGCCGACCTTGGTCGCGTGAAAGCTCGGTGACTCCTCGCCGCGGCGGGTGACCAGCGTGAGTTTACAACCGGTGCGATGCAGGGTCGCGGCATATGCCCGACCCAGCGCGCCGGCTCCCAAGACCGCGACGTGCATGGGATTGGGGTGGCTCAGTAATACGAGAAGCGCAGCTCGTGGTCGCAAACACGGAACACGTCGTTCTCGTTGATCTGCTGGCGAGCGACGCGCTGTCCGCCGTATTCGACGCCGTTGGTCGAGCCCATGTCCACCATGTAGTACTGGCCGTTGAGAAACTCGACCATCGCGTGTTGACGCGAGACGTTCGGATCTTTGATTGTCAGATCACTGGTCTGTTTGCCGCGGCCGATGATGAAACGGTCCTTGGTTACCGTGTAGCGCTGGCCCATGTAGTAGACATTGATGGCGCGTCTCGGGGGACCAGCCATCGGTGCCATGGGAGGAGCAGCGGCGCGACTCGGCGCGGGCGGCGGTCCGCCGTGAGGTGGCGGGGGCGGGGGTGGCCCGCCCACGCCCGGAGTGCGAGAGCGGGCTCTGGGCGCCGGGGGAGGTGCGGCTGCCGGCGGGGGAGCCGGCGCCGCCAGGGGCGGAGGGGGAGCAGCTGGAGGCGGAGGAGGCGCCGCCGGAGGCAGCGGGGGAGCCGCCGGAGGTGGCGGGGGGGCTGCCGCGGGGGGAGGCGGCGGCGCCGGTGCACCTGGTGGTGGCGGAGGAGCGACAGTCGGCGCCGAGCTCGGCATGGCGGGCGGCTGCAACGATGTGCGGCTGGGGGCGGGAAGCCCTCCGCCGCGCGTCGCGCCGTACCCACGTTGCCGTGCGTACTGCTTCATCGCGTCATTGATCAGATAATCCACCGAGCATTCGAGCTCGCGGGCCATTTGCTCGAATCGTTCCCAGAGAACATCGCGGCACTGAAAGGATCGAATCGTCTTGCTGGTATCGGACATCGACGGGTTCACCTCGCCCACTTGGGCGCATGATCTCCGGCCATCTTACTGTGTCTTTTGGGGCTCTTGTGAAGCTTTTGCAGTGCTCTTTTGGGTTGGTCCGCTGTTCCGAGCTCGTATCGCCGGCAGGATGCAATGTTCGACGTATTCCCCGATGGTCTCAATCTCCTGCTCAGCGCAGCGCCACTCGCAGTCTTTCGCTTCCTCAGCGCATCCCGGGACCTTGCCGCGCTCTTTCTGCAGCCGCTCCAGCTTCGCGACGTTCTGTAGGGTCCCGTGGGTGTAGTAGTACCCCAACGCGGTCAGCCGCACGGAGGGCTTCTTTGAACTCGAACTGTAAGAATCTACTAGTTCTTCAGGAGTTGGCGTGCCCTTCATCTCGCCGATCAGCTGCCCGTAGCGCAGGGGCTCGCTCAGCGACATGTGTTTGACCTTCGCGAGCTTGGCCATGAACTCCGCGACGTGTTCCGGCTTGCTCAACTTGAGCAGAAGCTCCGCTGCCAGCCACCGAACCTTCCAGTTTTCGTGGTCGAACAGCGCGTAGAGCGGCTCCGCAACCTTGTCGCGTGGAAGCTCACCCATGCGACGCAGGGCCAAGCCGCGCACTGGGTCCGGCGTGTCCTCAGCGCCCGCGATCTTCACGACGGTAGCCAGTTGCTGCTCGTCCGCTGGATCGAGTTTGTTCTCGATCGCCGCTAGCGCGCCGGTGCGCTGCTTTTCCGAGCGTTTGGTTTCGGCGGCAAAGGCGAGCAGGAAGTCGACGGCCGGTTTGCCACCCACCCGTCGCAGCGACGAGAAAACCCGTAGCAGCTCCTCCTCTTGGTAGCGCGCCAGTTGCTTGTCGAAGGCCTTGGGGTCCGGCTTCTGTCCGGAGGCTGCGTTCGCCTTCTCCAATTCTGGGCGTCTGTCTGCCAGCCACTTGTCCGAGGCAACGTACTGCGCCAGTTTCACGAGGTTCTTGCTGGCGCGGAGCTTGGTTTCGTCGTCTCCTACGTCGGCGATGAGCTGGGCGATACGGTCGACCTTCTGTGCCCCCACCGTGATCTTGTCGGGCAGCGGGCGAACGCTGTTGGCGCCGAGCGTCTTGAGCATCTGCTCCATGCTCACCTTCTGATCGCCGGCGCTCATGCGCGCGACGAAGTCGGTCACGGCCCACTGAGCGAGCGCGTCTTCGAGCGCTTTTCGCTGCTGTTCGGATTTGACGAGCGCGCCATCGTGACTCGTCAGCAGATCGTAGGCAGCGTCCTTGTAGGGGATTGAGGCGTCCTCGGTGCCCGCTTTCGGTGCCGGGGCTGACAGTTCGGAGACCAACGCGGGCACTAGCCGAGCCAGCAACGGCTCACGCTCCGCGAGGCCGAGTTCTGCCAAAGCGTCGACCGCCTTTTCGATGCCGACTCGTCGACCACCCCGAGGGTGCATCGCGATGAGGGTCATCGCTGCTTCGACGCGCAGCTCGTACGGGTACTTGGCGTGGGTCAATACCGCGACCAGCTTGCGTGGCCCCTGCTGGGTATCCGCCCAACGCTGGACGTCTTTCGAGTCCGTGCGGCAGTTCGCCAATGCCAGGCATAGGCACAGGAGGCACCAGGTGCGGAAGGGCTTGAGTTTTCGCGATCCCATCGTTGTTCGTGTCGGCGTCTGGACCCGACGTCCTCCCTCACGAGGCTGGTCTGAAAACCGCATCCCGCAACCTTCGAGATCGGCGCTCCGGACTATACGTTCCCGATTTCACACGACTCAAGCCGACCCGCCCAGTTTGCCAAGGGCCCGGTGTCTCCCCAAGCGCGGTCCTGGCGAGCCGGCCTCCGTCAATCGGGCCGGCTGTTCAGGAGTTGGTTGAGAACTGGGTCCAGCGGGGTGTGCTGGTGTAGGTAATAGTAGTTTCATGGGCGCAAAGCTTTTCACTCCCAGATTTCGCGGCGCGCCGCGAGAGCGCGACTCCGTGCCCGAGGTCGTACCGCGGGGCAGGGAAGCGGCTGCTCTGCTGCTGATCGTCGTTGCAGCCTACTTGTCGCTGGCGTTGTGCTCGCTGCGGCTCAGTCTGCACGACCCGACGGTACAGGGCGAGAACTGGGTCGGGCCGGTCGGCGCCGCGATCGCGGCGGTGCTTGCACGCGGTTTCGGCAACGTCGCTTGGACGCTGCCGATCGAGTTGTGTGTGATCGCTGCGCCACTCTTGCGTCGCCTGCCCGTTCGCGTCTCGGGCCTGCGGGTGGCGGGCAACCTGGTGGTTGCGATCGTGCTTTCTGCGCTTTGCCACATCGCCTTCCCCAACGCCGTTGCCTTCGGCGGGCTTCCGGTCGGCGGCAACGTTGGCTTGTTGTTTGGGGAGCTATTTCAAGCGTTGTTCTCCACGGCAGGTTCGTTCCTCGTGGGGTTGACCGTCGTCGCCCTGATTTTGATCGGGCGAGCTTCGTTTTCCTTCATCGAGCTCTGCCGTCGGGGTGCGGAGCTGTCTCGTATCGTGGCGCAGCGCGCGTTGGTGTTGATGCGACGGCTCGCTGACGCTTGGCTGAGCGCTCGAGCGCTGCATCGAGAAGAGCGCAAGCAACAGCTCGAGGCGAGCAAGCCCAACATCGACAAGAAGCTCAGTGACGAAGCGTTGATTGCCGAACTCAGTGACGACGAGTGGCAACCGATGGAGCGTACGGGGGCCCCGCCCATAGCCATCGCAGAATCGTTGCGCAAGGCGCTCTCCGAAGCCGTCACGAAGCCCGACGAGCCCGCTCCCGAAGTCGTGCTCGAGTTGAACAAGGTTGGGCCCGACGAGGAATCGAAGCCCGCGAAGCGGGTTGCAGCCGAACCTGTTGCGAGCGAAGCTCCAGCGGCGAAGCCGGAGCCAGCGGTCGCCACCGAGGTAGCGACGACGAACGCCGATGCCCCCAAAGCCGCCACGGACGAAGCGTTGAAGATCGTCGACACCAGTCATTTGGCCGCTGTCGAACGTGCGCCTCGCCAGCGTCGCGCGGAGCGCAAAGGCGGATTCACTCTGCCCGATACGAGCTTGCTCGACGCGAGTCGCAGTGCCTCGCTCAACGTGGACGAGCAACGCGTGCTGGAGTTGGCGGAGCGCCTGGAGAAGACGCTGGCGGACTACGGCGTCACCGGCAAGGTGGAAGAGGTGCACCCGGGGCCCACCGTGACCACCTACGAGGTCTCTCCTCAGGCAGGCACGAAAGTGAGCAAGGTCGCTGGCCTCTCCGACGACCTGGCGCTGGGTCTTTCTCGCAAGGTGCGTATCATCGCACCGATTCCAGGCAAGGCGCGCATTGGCTTCGAGCTACCCAACGACGAGCGTATTCCGGTCAATCTGCGGGAGTTGATCGAGGACAAGCGTTTCCGTTCGTTGGCGGAGCGAGCGCCACTGCCCGTCGTGCTCGGTCGCGACATCGTGGGCGCTCCCTTCTACGCGGATTTGGCGGCGATGCCCCACGTCATCGTGGCGGGTGCGACGGGGGCGGGCAAGAGCGTCGGGCTCAACGTGATGCTCTCCAGTTTGCTCTTCAAGCGCACGCCGGACGAGCTTCGCATGCTGATGATCGATCCCAAGGTCGTCGAGTTGGCGCCCTTCGACGGCATTCCGCACATGTTGTTGCCGGTGGTGACCGACATGCGCCAGGCGGCCAAGGCCCTGAAATGGGCTGTGGACGAGATGGAGAAGCGCTACCAGGCCTTCGCCATCGCTGGCACCAAGAACATCTCCACCTACAACCGCTGGGTCGACCGGGTTCATCGCGGAGAAATTCCCGCCCCCGAGCCGCAAGAGGTGCAGGCGCTGACCGCCGACGGCTGTCCGGTGAGCGTGCCCGCCGCCAAGTCGGGCTCGGACGGTACCGCATTGCCCGGGCGGATGCCCCACATCGTGATCGTGGTCGACGAGTTCGCCGACTTGATGATGCAGCAAGGAAAAGAGGTCGAGGCGGCCGTTGCGCGACTCGCGCAGAAAGCGCGCGCCGCGGGCATGCATGTCGTGCTCGCGACGCAGCGCCCCAGCGTCGACGTGATCACGGGGATGATCAAAGCGAACTTCCCCACTCGTATCGCGTATCGTGTGGCGCAAAAGGTGGACAGCCGGACGATTCTGGACGAAATGGGCGCCGAGTTGCTGCTCGGCAGGGGCGACATGCTGGTCAAGCTCAACGGTTCGACCGAGACTCACCGCGTGCAGTGTCCTTTCGTCAGCGAAGAAGAGGTGGACCAGCTCACCGCCTACCTCCGTCAACAGGGTACGCCCGTGTACCACGACGACATCCTCAAGGGAGATGACGAGGAAGGCGATGAGAGCGAGCCCGACGCCGATTTGGACGCTCGATTCGATGAAGCCGTGCAGATTGTGGCAGAAACCCAACGTTGTTCGACTTCTTGGCTACAGCGGAAGATGACGATCGGCTACAACCGAGCTGCCAAGATCGTCGAGTCGATGGAGGCTCGAGGGATCGTCGGTCCACCCAACGGATCGAAGGAACGCGAGATATTCGTTCACCCTCAGTAATCTCGCCCCGGAACAGAATCGCGTGGGCGTCTCGAAATTTGTGTCTAAGCTAGTTGAGAATCGATGACTCGGGGACCTTCGCACGGACTGGCAGCCCGCGCCGACGATACCGATGATGTTCGTTGGGCGCTGCAGACTGCGCTGGCTCAGCTCAAACAAGGTGGGCAGGCTGACGCGATCGTGTGGATCAAGCGCGCGGCGGACGCCGCAGACGCAGCTGGTGTGCCCCATCGTGGTGACGAGCTGCGCGCGGCCGCTCGTCGCATGGCGGAGGCCATGTGGGACCTCGGTGGCGGCGGGGCGCCGGCACACGCCACGTCAGATAGTCTCGAAATCGAAATCGACGTCGATGATCCGGCGTCGGCTCCCAAGCGCCCGCCACTGCAGCCGCCCCCCGGAGCCGTTCGCAGCCCTTCGCGTCCGGTGCGCAGCCCGCCCCCAGTGCCCAGAACCAGCCAGGAGCCGAATGCAGCCGCCAGACCGTCGTTGCGCCTCAAGTCGCCACCTCGTACCGGCAGCTCAGGCATGCCCTCGTACGGCCCCCCGCCCCTACCCGCATCTCAGTTCCCCCCCGTTGCGCACCAGGCTCCCGCGCCCCCCGGCTTCTCTCAACCGCCGGTCGATCGACAAAGTCTGGCGGAGGCCGGTCCAGTGAGGCCCCCGATGGCGTCCGCCCCGCAACTCGAGGTGGAAGAGCTCGATCCCGAGACCCTCGGTTTCGACTTGGCAGAGCTGGAGAGCCGTCCGCCTCCGAGCTACCGACCAGAAGCCAGCCGTCCGCCCATCTCGTCAGCGGAGCGTGCCGGGGTAGGTGGGGTTCGGCCGTCGTTCAACGACCGGCTGAGCTCGGTGGACATCGAGCCGTTGAGCGTTGATGCCGTGATCCCCGAGGTTGGTGGGGTACAGTTCGAGTCGTCCCGGCCGTACGCACCTTCCAGTCTGCCCCCCGCCCCCGAGTCCGTCCGCCGGGCATTGACGTTGATCGACGATGAAGAAGAGTTGGAGGAGGACGACGAAGAGCGGGTGACTTACGACCTGGTGCAGCCAAGCTCGTTTCCGCCGCCTCAGTCAGTGGCACCGAGCTACCCCCCGGTGCCGTCGAGCATTCCTCCCGCGAGCGGACAACCCGCGAGTTTCGCCCCAGCCAGCGTGTCACCTGCCAGCGTGGCCCCCGCCAGCTATCGCCCGGAGCCGCGCACGGTTCCTCCAGCGAAGCCGTCGGGGCGTGCCCGCAGGTCGAGTCATGCCCCCAACGGAGCCGGAAACGTGGCGTCCGTGTTGCCCGCGGCTGCCGTTCCAGAAGATTTGGGTGAGCTGACGCTGGAGGTTTCCGATCTCGGTCCACCCGACACTGCCCTCGCGAGTGAACCGCCGACCGCGCTCGAGCCTGAGGCATCCGAAGAGGCCGCCGTCGACGGGATCCTCCTGGAAGAGGTTCAAGGATTCGAAGACTTGCCCGCAGAGGTACAGCGGAAGCTCGCTGCGCAAGCTCGCATCGAAGTGCTCGCCGAAGGCGAGGAAGTGGCGTTCTTCGGTGCAGCCGTCGTCACCTCTGGCAGTGTGGACATCCTGCCGGCGTTTTCCGATGACGCTGGTGCCGTCGCCCATCAAGCCGACGTGGTATTCACTCAGGGCACGCTGTCCGATTCGATCGAGCTGCGTGTCGTCGCCAAGGTGGATGAAACGCGCGTTGCGGTGTGGGCTCCCGATGAGCTCGAGGCCGCGCTCGCAGAGTGCCCGTGGGTCGAGGATGAACTGCGCTTCATCGCGGACTACTTTCTCGCGGTCTGTGGCGCGGCCCTCGGTCCCCTGGGCGAGCGCCTGGACGACTCACTGCGCGCCACCGTGTTTCGCCGTCTGGAGGTGCGAGCTCTGGCGCCGCGCGAGATGTTGCTCGAGGCCGGGGAGAGCATCCACAGCCTGTTCGTGGTTGGTGGCGGCCGCTTGGAACTCAATCGCGAAGGGACCTCACCGGTGGAATTGCCTCCTGGCGGATTCGTCTTCCCCGACAAGATGATGACGGCGCAGAACGCCCCCTGCAACGTACAGGCGGGTGAGCAGGGCGCGTTGGTTCTCTTCGCCCCCAGAGCCGTGGCGCACGAGCTGATGATGAGCGTGCCGCCGCTGCTCGAGGTTCTCGCTGGCTGAGCGCGGCGCGAAGCAGGCTTCGCAGGCTGGGCGCGGTATTCGGCTCAGCACACTTCGCAGGCTCAGCTCAGCGTGTTCGGCTCAGGTGCGCCTCGGTGGCCTGAGCCCGGCGTGTTCGGGCTCGACGCGCTTCGAGCTTCCGCGATCGCGCGTGGCGCTCAGCGCTGGAAGTCGTTGACCGTCACGACGGCCAGCAGCGCCAGGAACATGAGCAGACCCACGGCGTGAATCTGCGCCTCGATCTTCGCGTTGGGCTTACGGCGAGCGACCGCCTCGTAGCACAGGAAGATGAGTCGTCCGCCGTCGAGAGCGGGTACCGGCAGCAGGTTGAAGCCGCCGAGATAGGCGCTGAGGCGCGCCAAGAAGTAGAGGATCTCGTAGGTGCCCGTCTCGGCCATCAGAGCGCCGTACTTCACGATGCGCACGGGGCCGCCGACGTCGGGTTTCGTGCGTTGGGTGACGAGGCTGGCCAGGTCGACCACCAGGTTTCGCACCACGAGCGCGGGGCGCAGTACCGATTCGGTCACGGCTTCCTTCAAGCTCATCTGCTCGTAAGTCTTCTGGCGACGCACTCCGATCTGCCCACCTCCGCCTTCTGCTTTTGGCGCGGGGGTGACCGTGAGGTCCAGCGCCGTGCCTTGCCGTTCGACCTTCATCGCCAAAGGCTTGTCGGGGTGTTCGAGAATGATCTCACGCATCTCGTCGAAGTTGGCGACGGGAGTGCCCTCGATGCTGAGGATCTTGTCACCGTCCATCAACTTCGCGGATTCGGCGGGCGTGCCCGGGATGACTTCGATCTCCGTCGTCTTGGAGTAGACGGGATTGCCGAAGGCCACGAACGCGAACAGGAAGAGGACACTGGCGAAGAGGTAGTTCGCCAACGGCCCCGCGAAGACGGTCATGATGCGAGCCGTCAAACTTGCGTTGGCGTAGCTACCCTCGTCGTTCGGATCGTTGTCTTCGAAGGGATTCATCCCCGCGATCTGGACGTAGGCCAGGAACGGGATCAGGGCGACTTGGTAGATCGTGTCGCTGCCGCGTGGCTGGTGTCGCCACAGCGCCGGGCCAAAGCCGATGCTGAAGCGGATGACCCGCAGCTTGAACGCACGAGCCACCAGGTGGTGGCCACCTTCGTGCACCACCATCAGGATGGCCAGGCCCAAAATGGTAACGATCACGGCTGCGATGGGGGTCATGGACTCTGCGGTACCTATAGCCCTTGGTCGTCGTCGCCGCCAGGGTGGGGCGAGGCGCGAGGGGGCCCGGAGCGCCCGGATTTGGCGCAGCGCGGCCAAAATGCGGCCGCTCCTGGGCTACCAGACCACCCACAGGCCGGCAGCATTGGGTCTGGCTGGGCGGCTCGACCGAAACGGCCTCCGCGCCGATGCCAGCGGTGCAATTTGGACAATCCCGGCCCCGGTGTTTCCTCTGTGGGAGACTTTGACTAGATCAGCGGACCCGTTTCGTTTCAGACAGCCCGAGGTTCCCATGTCCCAGCCCAAAGCTCCTGCCAACACTCCGCTCGGTGCCAACCTCTCCATCAGTGGGGGGGCCGCCATCGTCGCGCCCGTCAGCGCCTTCAACGGTGCCATTCCGCAAAACGCGCTGATTCTCGTTCCCGTCAAGAAGCCCACGGAAGAGTTCGAGGCCAAACTCAAAGAGGGCCCGCTGGCGGTCAAACCAGAACAGATGTGGGAGCTGTTGGGCTTCAACGGTCCTGCCGTGCAGGTGCAGGATCAACAAGGGCGTCCGCTCACCATCGGGCTCAACGATCTGCTCGCTGGCTTGGAGAAGCACTGGAAAGAAGATGCCAGCGATCTCAACCGCGGCCGCATTTACGCTCAAGAGCTGATGCGTCACGGTCGCGCCGAACAAGCGGAGAAGGTGCTCGCCAAGGTCGTTGCCGGCGGTGGCGGAGGTGAGGACTGGCTCGGTCTCGGTGTCGCGCAACTCGGGGCAGGCAATCTCGACAAGGCCGAGAGCACGCTCAAGGGCGCTCAGAACCTGCTGCCCGACAATCCCTTCCCGCCACTTCACCTGGCGAAGGTTTACGCCCAACAAGACAAAGCTGGCGAAGCACGTACGTTCATCGAAAAGGCGATCGAGATCGACAAGGATTGCGTCGAGGCTTGGGTCTCGCTCTACTCGTTGGTGCGCGAGGGGGAAAACGAGCAAGCGGGCATCGAGGCCGTCGAGGCACTCGCCAACTCTCCCTCCAACAAGGAGAGCGCCACGCCCTACGTCGCACTGCAGGGCGTTTTCTCCAACGACGAGAGCTCTCGCGACAAGGCCATCGATTTCGCGAAGAAGGCCGTGGAGCGCGATAGCGGTAACCCGCTCGCTTTGATCTCCTTGTCCGCGCTCTACGGGCAGCAGGGCAAGCTGGACGAAGCCGTCAAGTTGCTCGCACCCCACGAGAACAAGATGCTCAAGGACGTGCGTCTGGCGAACAATTACTTCGAAGCGTTGATGCAGACGCGCCAGATGGAAAAGGTGACGAAGCTGCTCAACGCTCTCGCCGGCTCGCCTCAGCGCGACGTCAAGCAGTTCGCTATCGAGCGCTCGCGGGCGGTCGCACAGATGCTGCAGCAACAACAGCAGCGTGCTGCGGCAGTGGCTAAGAAAGCAGCAACCTGACTACCTGCCGCTACAGCTGACAACAACGCCGCCTCGGATCCAGGGCGAGCCGGACACACGAGTGAAAACGCGCACTTGTTCGTCAGGACTTCGAGAGCTTTGCGACGCGGGGCAAAAAATTCGATTGGATTTTCTTGGCCCGCTGACTGTCTCGCCGGTAACCGTTGGCGCGTGCATATCGGTGACCAGATTGCGGGACGCTATCGACTGCTGAGACCTCTCGGCTCCGGTGGCATGGGTGAAGTCTGGGCGGCAAAGAACGAGCTGACCAATCGCGACTTCGCCATCAAGTTCTTACTACCGCAGTTCAGCGAGAACGACGAAGCCTTCGAGCGCTTCGTGAGGGAGGCCAAGACCACCGGGACTCTCCAACACCCGAGCATCGTCGACGTGTACGACGTTGCGTTGGGCAAGGATGGACGTCCCTTCATCGTCATGGAGTTGCTCCACGGCGAGGAGTTGGAGGACTTCATCGAGCGCAAAGGGTCGCTGTCGCCTCTGAAGACGGCTGCCTACTTCGCGCAGATCGCGGCAGCTTTGCAGCTGGCACACGACGCTGGCGTCGTGCATCGCGACCTGTCGACGAACAACATCTTCCTGGGGCGCAGCAAAGATGGCGCCATCGTGCCCAAGATCCTCGATTTCGGCGTGAGTAAGACACTCGGGCCGGTGTTCGAGGGCCAGAGCGTGACGTGTGACGGCGCCGTGTTGGGCAATCCCATCTTCATGAGTCCCGAGCAGGCGCGCGGTGCACGTGAAGTCGACGGACGCACCGACCTCTGGGCGTTGGGCATCGGCATGTATCAGAGCCTGACTGGGAGGGCTCCATTTCGTCGCTCCAACTACAACGCGTTGATGGTCGACATCATGACGCGGAAGCATCGACCGATCCTGGAGTTGATTCCGACGTTGGATCGCCAATTGGGCGAGCTGATCGAGGAGTGCTTGATCAAGGACCGAAGTAAGCGCATCCAGTCTGCTCGCGAGCTCGCCCACCGCTTGAGCGCGATCGCGCGGCGTCTGGCAACCGATCCCTCCGAATTGGGGCGATCGCCGAAGCGTCGGGCCACGGATCTCTTGCCCCCGCCCGCGGACAAGGGCGAAGCGATGGCTCAGTCCGGAGTACCGCTCGGTGTCCGGTTCTGGCACGCGCTTGGCTTGCCCGTGCCGTCGCGCGTCAGTGTCGGTCTGTTGGCGGCGGCCTTGGGAGTCGCCGCGGGTTTTGGCGCTCGCGGCATGGTCAACCGGCCATCCCCCGTGATCATTCAGGCGGCAGCCCCCGTTGCGCCCCGCCCGAAAGTGGAGGAAGCCCGGCCGGTGCCCAGCGTCGAAGAGGAGCTGGCTCCCGCTACCGCATCTGCGGAGGTCCCAGCTGAAGGGCTCACTCGTGCCGTCTCCAACGGATTGCGCAACGTGCAACCGTAGCGGCGGAGTCCGCGCCCTCCGCAGCGGCAGAGGCATCGCCATGTCGGCCGTAATGCGATAGCTTCTCGTCAAGCGATGCTCGTGTTCGCACTGTCTGTTTCGTCGGCGCTCATCTTCTCGTTCCTGTGTTCGATCTCGGAGGCGGCGCTTCTGAGCGTCCGGCACTCCCAGGTGGAGGCGCTCGGCAAGACCGGCGCGGGCAAGATCCTGCGCAAGTTCAAGCGCGAGATCGACGTTCCGATTGCTGCCATCTTGGTGCTCAACACGATTGCCAACACCGCTGGCTCCTCGGTCGCCGGTGCGTCGTTCGAGGACGTTTTCCAAGACGCCCCGCTGTGGATATTTACCGCTGTTTTCACCCTATCGGTTCTGTTGTTCACCGAAATCGTGCCGAAGACGATCGGTGTGACCTTGGCAGACCGCCTGGCGGTGCCTGTCGCCCACGGGGTGCGGGTGCTGGTGTTCCTGTTTTGGCCCATCATCATCATCACTCGGCAGCTTTCCGGCTGGCTGCGTCGCGGCTCCGAGGCACCGGTGACCTCTCTCGACGAGATCCGTTTGCTAGCAGCGCTCGGACGCAGCGAGGGCGTCGTGCGCAAGAGCATGGCGACGATGATCGAAGGAGCCATCGCGCTGCGTGAGCTCAAGGCGCGTGACGTCATGGTGCCCCGCGGCGGCATGAGCTACCTCTCGGGTGACGAGAGCTTGGAACACAATCTGGCAACGGTTCGAATGACTGGCCACAGCCGTTTTCCGTTCACTCCGACGGGCAATGCCGACGACATCAGCGGCGTGGTGTTGACCAAGGACCTCTTGTTCGCCGTCAACGAGAACCCCGACAAGGTCGACTGGGGGTCCCTCGTGACGAAGGCCACCGTGGTCCCGTCATCCATGCCCCTGGAGCGTCTGCTGCAGACGTTTCGAGAGAGTCGACGGCACATGGCGATCGTGGTGGACGAATACGGAGGCACTCAAGGGGTCGTGACGCTGGAGGACGTGCTCGAGGAGATCGTCGGAGAGATCGAAGACGAAAGTGATCGCGTCAACCCCTTCATCACCAAGCGCGCCGATGGAAGTTTGCTGTGCCGAGGATGGGCCGAGACTCGTAAAGTGTTCGAGGCTTTGTCGGTGGATGCCGAAACCGACTCACTCACCATTGGGGGGTTCATGGCGGAGCAGGTCGGGCGCATGCCGAAGGTGGGCGACCAGGTTTCCTTCGGGCCGTTGGAGCTGAAGGTGCTGCAAGCGAGTGCGCGCCGCGCTGAGGCCGTCGAGGTGAAGCGGGTCGAGCGCGAGGAAGAGCGGGAGAACGCGTGAATTCGCGGCGGCGAGGAACGGTCCCGCTGGCGCCGACGCGGACCGCTTGCGTCGTTGGGCGTCTGGGCAATAGTTGTCACCCATGACCCGCTGCGTCCTTCTTCTTGCCATCGCCGTTTCCGCCATCGCCTGCTCGAAGCAGCCAGAGGCAGAGGGCAAAGCAGAGCCAGCGAGCAGGCCCACGACTGCCGATTCTGCCGCGTCCGCGGATCCGCACGCAGAGTTCGAGCAGCTGGCGGTGGAGGAGGTGAAGCGGCTGCTCGACGCGAAGCGGGCTGTCGCGGTCGACGCCAACGACGAAGACACCCGGAAACAATTCGGAGTCGTGCCCAACGCGCTGTTGCTGAGCAACTACCATACCTTTGCGTTGAGTGAATTGCCGGCGGACAAGAGCACTCGGCTGGTGTTCTACTGCAGCAATCCGAACTGCCTTTCCGCGCCGAGAGCAGCGTCGAAAGCGAAGAGCGCTGGCTACACATCCGTGAGTGTGATGCGGGCGGGCATCACGGGTTGGCTGCAAGCAGGCAACCCCGTCGATAAGAGCTGATGTTGGGGCTGGGCAACCCGGCTGTTCATCCGAAGTTTCGATGTGGGTCTCGGCTGCCGTCGTCCCTGGAATGGGGGGACCCGCGGAGTGATGCATGATAACCTCGTCGCTCGACCCCAAAGGACGAGTGCCTTCGAGATGCCGAAATTGAAGCGGTTTGGTGCCGCCTTGCTGTTTCAAGCTGTGTTCATCTCTTGCAGCATGGGGTGCGCGAGCTCCGACGGCTTCATCACCATCACGGACGAGCCGGCGAACTCGGATGAGCTCACGGACACCGACGCGCAGGCGACTGAACCCGACACCGCTGAAGACGCGGGCGAAGAGACGAGGATGGATGCGGGGCGGCCCCCCCTCGTCCAAGCCCTCAGCTACGACGACGTCCGTCCGATCTTCACCGAGCGTTGTTCGGGGACTAGCTGTCACTCGTCGACGAACAGCTCCCGACCGGGGCTCGCAGCCAGCAACCCAACCGTCGCCTACGAGGCGGCGCGCGAGGCTGGTCGACGTATTGCCCAGGTGATCGAAAGCGGGGAGATGCCCTTCGGGAGGCGCTGCGTGGTCGATGGCGAGTTCGCTGATCCGGAGCCGGAGGGCTGCCTCGCACCTCAGGAGCGCATGCGACTCCTGAATTGGGTCGCCCAAGGGGCGCCCGAATGATGGGTAAACGTCTGTGATTGTTTCATGTTTTGGGTCGGACAGTTGCGGTCCCACGGAGATTTGACATCTGAACACCAGCCCAGTAAAACACTGAACATACGTGAACCTGTTCAGTACTCACATGCCTGCCGCCGCGCCCGGAGGGGTCGGTGCTTTCCTGCTGTCTTCGTGCGTTGAGGCGAAGCTCGGCGATAGCGACCGTGGCTGCCCCTGGGGCGTCCCACCACGTTTGGCAGGGCGCCGTCGGGGCGCCGACCGTAGGTTCGGCAGTCGCGGCCCCATGGGTGCACGGCGCAGCCACGAGTTGGCTCCTCGTGCAGCTGGCCGCATCCAGGTTGGCAGACTGACAAGTGTTGTGGAGATTGGTAGCTTCGATAAGGGCAGGTCTTGAGAAGACCCTGCGACGAAAGGATGCGTTCGATGGACGACAACAAGCTCAAGGCATTGGATTTGGCGATCGCCAGCGTCGAGAAAGAGTTCGGCAAGGGCGCGATCATGCGTTTGGCCGAGGGCGAGAAGATCGGTGGTGATGTTCCAGTCGTTCCTACCGGTTCGATCGGGCTCGACGTGGGGCTGGGGATCGGGGGCTATCCTCGTGGGCGCATCGTCGAAATCTACGGCCCTGAATCCAGCGGCAAGACGACGCTCATGCTGCACGCCATCGCCAACGTCCAGCGCCAAGGGGGCGTCGCGGCGTTCATCGACGCCGAGCACGCTCTCGACATCACCTATGCGCGTCACCTCGGCGTGAAAACGGAAGAGCTGCTCATCAGTCAACCCGACTACGGTGAGCAAGCGCTGGAAATCGCGGAGATGCTCGTGCGCTCCAATGCGGTCGACATGGTGGTCGTCGACTCCGTGGCTGCACTCGTTCCCAAGGCGGAAATCGAGGGGGACATGGGAGACTCTCACGTCGGTCTGCAGGCGCGCTTGATGAGTCAGGCACTGCGCAAGCTGACGGGCACGGTCAATCGCTCCAAGTGCGTCCTGATGTTCACCAACCAGATCCGCATGAAGATCGGCGTGATGTTCGGCAGTCCAGAAACGACGACGGGCGGCAATGCGCTGAAGTTCTACGCTTCGCAGCGTCTCGACATTCGCCGCATCGGTGCCATCAAGGAAAACAACAAGAAGACGGGAGAGATGACCGTCATCGGCAACCGGACTCGCGTCAAGGTCGTGAAGAACAAGATGGCGCCGCCATTCCGCGAGGTGGAGTTCGACATCCTGTACGGCAGGGGCATCAGTCGCACCGGGGAGTTGGTCGACATGGGTGTGGATGCCGGCATCATCCAGAAGAGCGGCGCTTGGTACTCGATGGGCAGCGAGCGCATCGGCCAAGGACGAGACAACGCCCGCGACTACATCGAACAGAACCCGAAGCAAATGCGGCTGGTCGAGCAAAAGATACTCGAGGCGCACGGTATTCAGCCGGTTACGAATGCCGAGGCACCCCGAGAAGAGCCCGCCGAGGCTCCGAACGGCGCGAGCAATGGTGCCAAATCGGCTCGCGCTGGCAAGCGCGCGGCACGCCCCAACTGAGCGGCTCGCCCCGGCGAGCTGAGCAGATTGTTTGGCCGGCGAGTCCGAATTGGGTCATGACCCGGTAGCTTCCGTGGCTACGCTCTACGACCAGCTGGGCGGCGAGGTGCCCCTTCGAGCCATCATCGAGCGATTTGTCGACCGTGTGTTCGACGACCCGATGATCGGCTTCTTCTTTGCTCGGGCTAGCCGTCAGCGGGTGAAGGACAAGGAGTTCGAGTTCGCCGCCGCCCACTTGGGCGGCCCGGTGACGTATACGGGCCGTCCGATTGCGGAGGCCCACGCCAAGCACCCCATCATGGGCGGACACTTCATGCGCCGCCTGGAGATCCTGCGGCAGACCCTCGCAGACTTCGAGGCACCGGCGGCCGTGGTCGAGCACTGGATCGCCAACACCGAGACGCTGCGAGCCGCCGTCACTCGACACCAGGGCAGCGATTGCAGTCACGAACCCGCTGCTCCCCAGACCCGTCTGCCACTGGCTCAGGCTGTCAGTCAGCGCCGCGAGTTGCCCCTCGTTCAGTCGAAGTCGTCGGCCAACGTCCCGCCGAAGACTTCGAAAGGAGATGCTTCATGAAACCGTTCAGCGCACCGTCGCTCGACGTAGATGTGCCGTGGCGCCGTGCGCTCTTGGCAATGCTGATGGGCGCCGTCTTCAGTGCATCCTGTTCAGGCACCACACCCTGGGCGGCAGAGCCTTCGCCCGACTACGACCCGACAGAGCTCGGCGACTTCACGCCCCCCGAACAGCAGATGGCTGCCGCCGATCCCAGGTTCCGCTCCCGGAGCATCGGGGCCACCCGCCCGGAAGATCCCATCGAGAATCCAGGTGTGGTTGGCGAGCGCATCGCGTTGGCGCGTACCGAAGGCAACGTCTTGGGTAAGTTCCGCAACACGTACTACGACTTCCCTTCGGAAGCCGAGTTCAGTGGCAAGCGGACGCGGCTCTACGACAGCAATTGTGGCGTGATCGCCCAGGTGAAGTCGGACTTCCACGACGCCCTGTGCGTTCAAGGCAGCGGCGTCTTGGGCGATGGCACCGTGGTCAGCTTCGCCAAGCGAGGGTGTTCTTGCGCTGCGGTCTGCCCCCGGACCCAGCAACGCATCTGCTACGAACCTTTGGACAAGGCTCGCTTTCCGTGGGGTCGCGGCGCCATGGGCAGCGCCATCACACCGCTACTGACCGTCGCTGTGGATGACGAAGTGATTGGACTGGGCACGCCCGTCTACATACCCGAATACGAAGGCCTGCCGCGCGACATCGAGCGCAACACGTTTCACGATGGTTGTTTCGTCGCGCAAGACCGCGGGCTCAAAGTGAAGGGCAAGCACGTCGACATCTTCACGGGCGAGCCCGCGCTCACCCGCCTGTGGAATCGACTCGTCCCGAGCAATCAGGGAGTCACCGTCGTGATCGGCTCGCAGAAGTGTGCTCGTGCGCGGTAGCCCCGAGTTTCTCGGGCTCTCACCGAACGCGGAGCAGAAAAACTACCCCGACGATCGTGCTCGCCCATGCAGCGTCGCAGCCGGCCCGAGCTCGAAGGGCGCTCAGGCGGGGCGTAGTTCCTCAGGGAACGGATTGGGGCAGTTGGGATAACACTTCTTGAACTTCTTTCCGCTGCCGCAAGGGCACGGATCGTTGCGCCCGACGCGAGGTGTTTTGTGCACGATGGGCTGCGCTTTGATCTCGTCGCCATCCAAGTACAGCCACTTCTTGTTGTGGCGCTTGAAGCGGGCTTTCTCGTGGTGGGTTTGCGGTACGCCTTTGATCTCGAAGTGGGCGATGAACTCTACCATGCCCTCTTCGTCCTCTTCCCCGCCCGCTTCGGTGGAGACGACCTCGATACCCTTCCAGTCCGCTGCCTGTGCCCACGCCTCCGTGGTCCGGCGGTCCGCTTCGCCCGGGCTGTCGGGGTGGATCGAGTCGAGGAGATAGTCGATCTCCTTCAGGACGTAGGCCGCATAGCGAGAGCGCATCAGCGCTTCGGCCGTTTTGGCTTTTGCCTTGCCTTGAATGATGGGCAGACAGCACGTCTCGGTGGATTCTCCGACTCCGCAAACACAACTCACTGTTCGAACCTCTTCTTCAGTCGGCTCCGCTTGGCGGATCCAAAGGGATCGCGAGATGCCACCAAACGCCGCGTTGTACAAGAGGGGCGCCGCTCCGATGCCGGAGGCCCGTCGGCTCCGGCCCTTGGCGAGGGCCGGGCGCTGACAAGAACCCACATTCCCGTACGGTACCGACACAGCGCTACTCGACCCTCTCGCCGAGCTCGAGGACCCGGCCAGGGAGCCCAGCTTTGTCACCTGGGCGCAATCGACGTCTCGCATCGGCCACCGCCGTTTCGGCCCGGGAGGCACGCGGGCAGGCCGGAGTGTCAGGCGTGCTTCCGCGATTTGTTCCCTTAACCTTACTGGGTGCGCGCCGTCCACTCCACCTGGGCCCTTCTTCGCCAGACGTTGGCAAGCGCCACGTGATGCCATCCACCAACCCGATCGACGAGATCCTCGAACTCGCCCGAGGACAGGACCCAGAAGCGGCTGAGGCGGCGGTGCGCGCGCGCATCGGGGCCATCCTGGCAGAGGAGCGACGCCGAGCTGCCCGCTCGAGCGTGGTGGCGATGAGCGAAGAAGACGCCGTTCGCTATCGCGCGATCTCTGGGTTGGCCTCCGATTTCGTCTATGCCGTGCGCATCGACGAGGAGCACAAGGTTGCCATCGAGTGGACGCAGGGCTCGTTCGAGCAACTCACCGGCTATACCGTGGAGGAGGTGAACGACATGGGCGGCTGGATGGTGCTCATGCACGTCGACGACCGAGAAGCGTTCTCCTCCGCTCCGGGCCCCCTCGCCATTCGTGAGCCAACGACCCTCGAGTATCGAGTGATCACCCGCACCGGTCGAACCCGATGGTTGCGCGATCACGCCTGCCCGGAGCTGGATGCCGCGGGCGAGCGTGTCGTGCGCATCTACGGTGCTGCCAAGGACGTCACTCAAGAAAAAGAAGCCCAGAGTGCGCTGCGCGAAGCGATGAAACGCCTCGAGCAACGCGTCGGCTTCGAGGAAGCCCGCTTTCGCTCCGTCCTCGATCAAGCGGGCGAGGCCATCTACATGATCGATCCAGCCGACGGGACGTTCATCGACGTCAACGAGACGGCCTGCAGGATGCTCGGTTACTCGCGCCGCGAGCTGTTGGAGATGAGCGTCGAGGATATCGAAGTCGAAAAGCCGCCTTGGGTTCACGCGGACCAATTCGAGCACCTCCGCCACAGCAGTATCTCGATGGAGAGCTACCATCGCCACCGTGATGGTACCACCTTTCCGGTGGAGATCGCCGTGTCCGTCAGGCGTTATGCCGGGCGCGACTACTTGTTGGCGATTTCTCGCGAGATCACGGAGCGCAAGCAGATGGAGGTGCAGCTTGCGCAAGCAGACCGACTGGCGAGTGTGGGCGTGTTGGCCGCTGGTGTAGCGCACGAGGTGAATAACCCTCTGGTCTACATCCTGAACAACGTCTCATACGTGCTGAGCGAGCTGCCGATCGAGTACACGGAACTTCGCGACGCGTTGAGAGAAGCCCGCTCCGGGGCAGAGCGCGTTCGCGACATCGTCCAGGATCTGAAAACCTTCGCTCGTTCGGAGGAGCGTATTGGTCCGGTCGACGTGCGCCACGTGCTCGACACATCCATCAAGCTTGCCAACAACGAGATACGTTTTCGGGCCCGATTGGAGCGAGAATACGACGACGACGTGCCGCCGGTGCGGGCCAGCGACCGCCTGGGTCAAGTCTTCCTCAATCTGCTGATGAACGCCGTGCATTCCATCACCGAGGGCGGCGCAACCACGAACCGTATCGTCGTGACCGTTCGTCACCATCAGGGCCGCGTCGCGGTGGGGATCAAAGACACCGGTTGCGGCATCGCCCATGAAAAGCTGACCAAGATATTCGATCCGTTCTTCACCACCAAGCCCGTGGGCATGGGCACGGGCTTGGGGTTGTCCATCTGTCGCAACATCACCAAGTCGCTGGGGGGCGACATCGAAGTGGAGAGCGAGGTCGGAAAGGGTTCGACGTTTACGGTGTGGCTCCCGTCGATCGGGGAGGTGGTCGGCGCGAACACGCGGCCCAGTTCGATTCCACCTGCGGAGACGGTGCGCTCGATGCGCGTGCTGGTCGTCGACGATGACCCGTTCGTTGCTCGCGCCGTTTCCAGACTGCTGCGCGCGCAACACTCCGTGACCCTCGCGAGTGGCGGTGCCGAGGCGTTGGAGTTGATCGCCACCCAACCTTTCGACGTCGTCTTTTGTGACGTGATGATGCCGGCGATGACCGGCATGGAGCTGTTCCAGGCCGTTCGAGCACGAGTGCCGGAGCTGGCGGAGCGCTTCGTTTTCATCACCGGCGGTGCGTTCACGCCAGAAGCGCGCCAGTTCCTGGCTGAAACGGACACGCTCTGCTTGCAAAAGCCATTTTCGCCGAAGGATCTGGCGACGGCACTCGAACTCGCAGCTGCCCCACGAGAGACGAACACGCGCATCTCCGAGCGTTTGCGCTCGGTGAGTGGCATCTGAGCCGAGCGGATCGGTTTGACACGCGGCTGGTGGCCCGCTAGGCCGGCGACGTGTCCTTGCACGCTCACATCGAACACACGCTCCTGCGCGCCAATGCCACTCCGGAGGAGATCGACGCGTTGTGTGACGAGGCGCTGGCTCACGCTTTCGTCGGCGTTTGCGTCAACCCCACGTTCGTTCCACGGGCTGTTGCCCGTGTTGATGGACGCGTTCGGGTCGTGAGTGTCGTCGGCTTTCCGCTGGGAGCGGGGTCGGAAGCGTCCGACGTCGCGGAAGCAGAGTGGTTGCTGAAGCAGGGCGCGCAAGAGGTGGACATGGTGGTTCCCATCTCAGCGGCTTGCGCCGGGCAGTGGAGTGAAGTGCGTGGGCGTGTTCTGGCTGTTCGGGCTGCCACGCAGGGAGCGACGCTCAAGGTGATCCTCGAGACGGGCTACTTCTCTCCCCCGTCGCTGGAGCGGCTCGCTCACGAAGTCTTGGCGGCGGAGCCCGACTACCTGAAGACCTCCACTGGCTTTGGCCCCAAAGGCGCCGAGGTTGGCGAGGTTGCGGCGCTTCGCGAATGGTGTGGCGAGCGGGCGAAGGTGAAGGCGTCTGGGGGCATTCGAACGGCCGCCGAAGCCAGGGCGCTCCTCGATGCTGGCGCCGAGCGCCTCGGCACGTCTCGCGGCGTTGCCATCGTGCAAGAACAGTAGCCGGCTGCCGTGCGGGGCACGGCGCAAAAAAACGTCGCCTGCTCGTGAACGCTCTGACGGCACTCGGGCACTAGCTGACGATTGTTGAAAAGAGCCCGCCTGATGGGCTCGACCGCTTTCGTTTCGCGAGTGCCTGCCTGTGTGTGAACGCCACGAGGTCGGCCTCGATGGGAGGTTGCCTTGTCTCCACTTCGCCTCACGCGGCGAACGCGCCTTTGGTGCGTCGCTGCAACTTCGTTCGTCGCCACTTCGCTGTTGTCTATTCAGATCGGTGCTCAACCCGAGGCTGAGGTCTCGACGGAAGCGGAGAAGCGCACGGGGGGGCCTCCTGCGGAAGCGCCTGCGGGAGTGCGTTCCCCAGTGTTGCTATCAGAGGTGAACGAGCGGCCGCCAGAGGGGATACTGCTCGCCGAGCCCAGCTTCGTCGACTTGGAGTTGACCATCGACGAGCACGGAACGGTCAGCGCAGCTGTCGTCGTCGACGCTCGAGTCGACGAACTAGCCGCAAAGGCACTCGAGGAGGCGAAGCGCTTTTCGTTCGAACCCGCGCGAGTGGACGGCAAGCCGACCCCGGTCGTGGTCCAATACCGCTACTGGTTTCAGCCTTCAGACGCAGCGGAGCCCGCTGATGCCGCCTCACTCCCGAGTACCGCAGCACAATCGCCCAAAAAGCAGGGCCAAAATGCGAAGTCTGCTGCGCACGACAGCGAGGGACTGCCGGCGGATGACACGGCGAAGCAACTTCCGCGGCAACCTGTGCCCGCCGGTTCCGAGGCGACCGGCGTGATGTCCCCCACTGGTGCTCAGCCGACCCTGGACGAGGTGTTCGAAGCCGTTGCGGAAGCTGAGGCGCCTCGTCGTGAGACGACGAGGCGCACCGTGCCGGTGCAGCGTATCGTGAGGGTGCCGGGGACGCGCGGGGACGCCTTGCGCGCGGTGGAGATACTCCCTGGTGTCGCGCGGGCAGGCGGCGGGGAAAACCCGATCATCCGTGGCAGCGCACAGACGGAAAGCACGACTTTCGTCGACGGGACCCAGCTGCCCCTCCTCTACCACTTCGGTGGGGTCACCAGCGTGATCCCGTCGCGGTTGCTCGAGTCCGTCGAGTTGTACCCGGGGAACTTCTCGGCCCGCTACGGTCGTGTGAGCGGCGGCATCATCGAAGCGCGTCTGAAGGATCCAAACCCTGACGACTTCGATGCCGTGGTGGACGTGAGTCTCGTCGACTCAGGCGCCATCGTGGAGGCTCCTCTGGGTGAGTCAGTCGCCGTGGCCGTGGCGGCGCGACGCAGCAACATCGACTTCGTCTTCGACAGCTTCGTACCGGACGGGACCTTCAACGTCGTCGCTGCTCCCCTGTACTGGGACTACCAAAACGTCTGGAACGTGAAGCTGGGAGCCGGCGCTCGACTGCGTGTCGCCGTCTTCGGGATGCGCGACGAGTTGAAGCTGGTCTTCGCCGAACCCAGTCGCGTCGACCCTCAGTTCGACGGTCGTGTGGGGGCGGCTCTCGAACACCATCGTTTGCAGTTGCTGCACGAAACTCGGCTGGGGCGCGTGCGCCAGTCCCTGAACGTCACGTTCGGCAAAGATGTTTTGCGCCAGCGATTCGGACTCAACTCGCACGCTGCGCTCGACGCTTGGGTGGTCGACGGCAGGGGCCAGTGGGACGTTCCCCTCGGTGACGAGGCGGAGCTCTCTGCCGGGTTCGACGTTCAGAACCAGTTCTTTTCCGGAGGCTACCTCGGATCGGTGGCGTCGGCTGCTGAAGGGGACGCTCCCCACCCGGACGCCTCACGAGCGGAGCTGGTCGTCAATGAGACATCGTTCGAATTGATCATGCCCGCTCTTTGGGCCGAGGCTGCGCTGCATCCCGCTGAGGGGTGGACTTTGGTCCCGGGGTTTCGCGCCGACTACTTTCACAAACTGTCCGCGATCACCTTGAACCCTCGTATCAGTCAGCGCGTCCACGTCGCAGACTCGACGGTGGTCAAGAGCGGTGTCGGCTGGTTCTCTCAAGCGCCGCTGTACTACGAGAGTCTCGAACCGGTCGGCAATGGCAACATCAAGCCCTACCACGCCCTGCACACCAGCCTGGGAGTGGAGCAGGGCTTGAGCGCCGCCGTTTCGGCCAGCGTGGAGGTTTTCTACAAGTATCTCTACGATCGTATCGTGGGCACGGAAGGTGGGGTGCCACCAACGTTCATCAACGACGGGCGTGGTCGAATCTACGGGTTCGAATCCTCTTTGGACTACGCACCGTCTCCAGCGACCTTCGCGACGCTGACCTACACCCTTTCTCGCAGTGAACGTCAAGATCGGGACGACCCCTGGCGTCTCTTCGATCAAGATCAAACTCACATCCTCAATCTGGCCGCGAGTCACGCATTGGGGGCCGGTTGGGAGCTTGGTGCACGTTTCCGCTACGTCACCGGCAATCCTTTCACACCGATCGTTCGCGCAGCCTACGACGCTGGACGCGATAGCTACCTACCTGAGTTCGGCCCCATCAACGGCCGTCGCAATGCCGCATTTCATCAGCTCGACGTGCGCGCGGAGAAGCGCTTCGAGCTCGATCCGTTGAGCCTCGCGCTCTACCTCGACGTGCAGAACGTCTACAACAGACAAAACCCCGAGGGCTACGACTACAGCTACGACTACTCCAAGAGGGAGCAAGTCTCTGGCACGCCCTTCTTCCCCAACTTCGGAATTCGAGGTGAGCTATGAGATCTAGTTCGTCTGCGTCCAGCGTCGGGCTCGACGTTGCAGGAGTGCTCGGCCGTTCGTTCTCGAGTCGAGCGATTGCACTCGGGCTGCCCTGGGTCATCTTGGTGTCGACGTTCGGCTGTGATGACCCTCTCGTCGATCCTGCCGTCGTTGTTGCTCCGCGGGTGATCGCCGTGCAGCTCCAGGTGGAGGACGAAGACCGAGCGCAGCCACTCCCCGGTGAGTCCTTCGTGGCACGCGTGTTCTTGGCTGCTCCGACTTCCACTGAGGTGTCCGTGGCAGTCCGCGCCTGCAAAGCTCTGCCTACGACGCTCGGCGTGGCGCGTTGCGATGGCGAAGCCTTCGACGACGCTCAGCGGGCTGGCGATACGGGCTCGCCTTTCGAGTTCGAGCTGACTTTGGACGACGGACTCGATGCAGGGCAGGATTGGGTGCTGAGCGGTGTCGTGTGTCAGGACGGAAGCCCGGGCTACCTCCGCGAGGAAGCTCGCTTCGAGTGCTCTGAGGGGGCGGGGAAGGAGTTCTTCGTGCGCACTCCCATCGTCGCTCTGGGGGACACGAACGACAACCCGGACCTCAGCGACGACGAACTGCGCTACGATGGCGCGCTTTGGCAGCCGGCACTAGACGCGCCGCCACCAGGGGCGCCCTGCCGCGAAGCGATGGTACCGCTGCTCGGGGCTGGAGAGCGAGTCGACATCGAGTTTCGCATGCTGGGCGACGATCGCGAAGCGGTGGAAGTCGATCGTGACGAGTACGGAGCCCTCGACAGAGAGGGACTCGTGTTTACACACATGGCGACGGTGCCGGGCTTGGAGCGCCCGTTTTCGTCCATCACCGCGACGGATGAAGCCACCGTTTTCAACCTCGGGCTCACGCTCGATCAGGAGCTCGAGGTGTCGACGGAGGGTGAGCTGGCGATCTTCTACCTGGTCGTGCGTGACGATCGGGGGGGAGTCGACGTTCTGGAACGCGCCTTCTGCGCGGTTCCTTGACTGGAAAGGAAGCTGGAGATGGATCTGCAATTGGTGTTGGGTGCGTTGACGGAGCTGGGTGCTCGTTGGGTACTGTGGCTGTTGGTTGCTCTGAGCGTGGTGGGTATCGGCATCATTTTGGAGAGGGCCGCTTGTTTCTGGTTCTCTCGAGATAATGCCTTGCGCCTGCGCGATCGCTTGGTCGAACAGCTCGACGCAGGGAAGTGGCAGGCTGCGCAGAAGCTCGCGATGGAGTCGCCGAGCTTCGAGGCGCGAGTCGTGGCGGCCGCACTCAGAGCCCGAGACGCCAGGACCGCCGACGAACACATGCTCAGCGAGACGGAGAGGGTTCGCCTCGACATGGAGCGCAATCTGGCGTTCTTGGGCACCGTCGGCAGCAACGCGCCTTTCGTCGGGCTCTTGGGGACAGTCATCGGCATCATTGGCGCCTTCCGTGAACTGGACAAGAGCCAGGGCGCGCTCACCTCGGGTTTGATGAACGAGATCGGGGAGGCGCTCGTTGCAACGGCGGTAGGTCTACTCGTCGCCTTACCGGCGATCGCAGCGTTCAACTTGTTCCGTCGTCTGATCCAAGCTCGGCTCGCGAGCGTAGAGCTCGTACGGCGTGGGGTACTGGCCAGTTTCGCTGCTCGTGCCGCGAAAGGGCTTTCCTGATGGCTGCTGGATCTCGGAACGAGGACGACTTCATCAGTCAGATCAACGTTACGCCGTTGGTCGACGTCATGTTGGTGCTTCTCGTCGTGATGATGGTGACCGCCAGTACCGTCGTTGCCCAGGCACTTGACGTTCAGTTGCCTCAGGGAAGTACTGGCGCAGCTGCCACGGAGCCGCTGGTCTTGCAGATCGATGTTGCCGGCGTCGTGCGGCTCGACGGAAACACGGTGAGCGACGCCGCGCTGCAACGGCTCGCGGCTGAGCGTGTCGCTCGCGATGCCGACCAGCACGCCTTGGTCGCCGCCGATGGAGCGGTCGCCCACAAGCACGTGGTGCATGTGATGGACGTCTTGCGTGAGCAAGGGCTGACGCAGGTCGCGATCGCGGTCACCCCCGTCCCCTGAGCGCCGCCATGCTGAGCATCAGCCTGAGAGCGCTCTGTTTTGCGGGCAGCGTAGCCGCTCACGCCGCGTTGTTCGTGGGTCTTGCACAGCACCAGCCCACGCCGCGTTTGCCTCGACCGATCATCACGAGCTTGGTCGAGTTGCGACCCGAAGCGAAGGCACAGCCGGTTGCGCCAGAGCCTGAACCAGAGCCCGCCTCGCCGCCTCCGCCTGAGGCTCCCCCCGCGGCCTCGCCGAGGATCGAGCGCGAACCTGCCAAGTCTCTGCCGACATCCTCGAGTGCGCTGCAGGCGGCCGAAACTGCCGCAGGCGAGGTGGAAGCTCCTAGCGTCCCGTTACGGCTCGCGGGGCTCCGACTGTCCAATGCCGGTCCGGGCGGGCTGGCGATCGCGGGTGTTGGAGGCCGCGGCGGCGGGCGCCGGACAGGGCCGTCGCGCCCTGCTCCGCCAGCGCCGGCACCCAGACACGTCCCGCAGCAGCTTGCACCGCGCGTCGTTGCCCTATCCGATCTTTCCCGGCGCCCCACGCCGCCCAATCTGAATGCCGCTTTGCTGCGCCACTACCCGGCGGAGCTCAGACGACGAGGCGTCGAGGGGCAGGCGATGGTGCGCCTACAGCTTTCAGCGACAGGTGGTGTTCGAAGCGCGACGTTGCTCTCCGAGAGCAACAGTGGATTCGGGGAAGCCTGCCGTCGAATGTTGCGCGAGAGCCGATGGGCTCCCGGACTCGACGCTGCCGGCAAGGCCGTGGAGACGTCCCTGGTCTACCGCTGTCGATTCACCGTCGAATTCTGAGTGCAACGAACGGCGAGCGAGGTCGTGGGTCTCCCCATGCGCGTCGGCCATTGCTGCCAGCGACCATCAGTTGCGTTTCGACTGAGGCGCTCCGACCAGCTTCGCCATCAGCCCGAGCTGCGAGTTGACCTTGAGTTTGACGAACAACGAGCGGATGTGGCAGCGCACCGTGCTGACGGACAACCCGAGGCTGCTCGCGATTTCTTGGGCTTGTTGTCCCCTGGCCATTTCGCGCAATACGTCACACTCGCGTTTGGACAATTGGTCCAGTTCGGTACGCGGAAGTCGCCCGTACCATCCCTGACTATCGGAGCTCGGTTCGGTCACGCCGTCGACATCGACGTTGGAACCCGCCGTCTGTAGGGTCGCCCTCAACCCCTCCATCCAACTGTTGAGTTCAGTCAGCTTCTTTTCGGCGCTTTCCAGCAGCTGGAGATTGCGCCCTTTGGTGATCGCGCGCGTCAGTCGCTTCGACAACTCGTCGATTTTCGGGGGCTTCGTGATGTAGTCCACGACGCCCAACCTGAGGGCGCCAATGGCGCTCTCGAACGAGGGGTAGCCCGTCATCAACACGACGGGGGTCGCCAAGGTACTCTTGGACAGCGCTTGCACGAACTGCAGCTGCTCGTTGCCCGGCATGTTGATGTCGAGGAGGATCACATCTGGCGTCTGGTGGGCGAGGATGTCGCGAGCCTCATCGGACGTGCAGACCCCCGTGACGGTAAACCCGACGGACTCAAGCGCCTCGCTCGTGGGCGCCAAGACGCTTTCGTCGTCATCGGCAAATAGCACATTGCCGCGGTGTTCCACTGTCGACTTACGACTCATCGGTACCGCCTACCTCCGATCCATGTAGCGGGATTAGCACAGAGAAGACGCTGCCGCGCCCGGGACTGGTCTCAAAATGAATGTCGCCGCCACATCTACGGACCATTCCACGAGCTGACCACAAGCCCAGACCGGTTCCGAGCCCTGGGGACTTGGTCGTGAAAAACGGATCGAAGATCGTGGTCTCGTGCTCTTCCTCGATCCCCGACCCGGTGTCGGCGACGGCAATGACTGCGTATTCGCCTGCGGCCAACGGACAACCGTCGTTTGCTGGTAGCGATTTTTCCAGCGCGCGAACGCTGGTCTCGACCATGACGCTGCCGCCACCGGGCATGGCGTCTCGGGCGTTGATCACCAGGTTCATGATGACGTGTTCGACCAAGTGAGCATCGACGTTGACGTGAGCGCCAGGAGCGCCCAAGTCGACGGCAAACGAGATGTTCTTGCGGAGCAGGCGTTTTAGGAGACTCTCCGCCCCATGAACCGCATCGTCGAGGCAAACCACGACCGGGTTGCCGAGGTCCGATTCAGCGCGGCTGAAGCGCAATAGTTGCCGGGTCAGGGCGCGCCCCCGATCGATGGTGCCGATCAGATTGTTTAGATGTGCGGTTCCGGCGTCATCCGTGTGCTTCCCGAGGAGATAGGAGCAGCTCTCCAACGCGGTCAGCAGGTTGTTGAAATCGTGGGTGACGCTGGCAGCGACGCGTCCGACGGCCTGAAGGCGGTCAGCGAGGCGCAGCTCGCGCTCGAGCATTTCGCGCTGAGTGACGTCTCGGATGCAGGTGACCACAGTATCTCCCAAGCCTGAACCGAGATGAGACAGGCTGACCTCCATGATGAACGTTTCGCCGCTCTTCTTCCTACCGATCTCGCGCCGAAGGAGTGGCGTCTCGCGCCCGTCACTGAGGGCCACCAAGTCTCTGGCGCGCTGCTCCGGTGGGCGCTCGCTTCGCGAAAGCAACATGCTCAGACATTGCCCGACGACTTCCGCCGCCTCGTAGCCAAACTGCCGCTCGGCGCCTTTGTTGAAGGTCGCGATCTTGGCATGGGCGTCGACGCACACGACCCCATCGTGGGTGTTATCCAAAATGGCGTGGAGTCGCGCCTCCGTTTTCAGCTGGGCCCGACGGATCGTCTCGCGTTCTTGGTGCGCTCGATGCTTGAACAGAGCCAGGTGAACGGCGGCTCGCAGCGAGGAGCCGTTGTAGGGCTTCAGAACGTAGGCGCTCGGTTCCAAGACTTCTGCGCGCGCGAACGTGTCCGCGTCGTCTCGCCCAGTCAGGAACAACAGTGCGCAATTGTGTTGCTCCCTCAGCCGTGCCGCCGTGGCGACGCCATCGAGCTTTCCCCTGAGTTGGATGTCCATCACGACGAGTTCAGGACGTATTGCTCGGGTCACTTCGAGCGCGTCCTCACCGGTGGACACGTTGCCGATGATCACGCATCCGAGAGAGTTCAGATGTCGCGCGATGTCCTGGGCTACCATGGCCTCGTCTTCGACGACGAGTACGGCAGGTGGAGGAACGAGCGGTTCGCCTGGGCCGCCGAATACGAAAGGACGCTCCGCCCGCGGCGCGTGCTGCGTAGAGGGCTTTGCCGTCGGCATCGTCCGTCCCATGTTGGCAGTAATGTGGAAGATAGTAAAGGCGCGACTCCGGCGCGGGATTGGCTCTCGGAGGCTGGATTTGCAGACTGTTTCGCCGACCGTGCGAGCGCGTCGCGCTGGCTGCAGTAGAAGGTCCCAGCACGCGCCACGACGGGGTTACTCAATACTGACTAAGCAATCCCATGTGAGCCGAATCGGTGCACCGAGCACCCGCGCCAAGCGTCAGGTTAACGGGGCCTTGGCTCGGCTGAGCCTCACTCTGGTTGGAGCCAGACCTCGAGACGCTCGTTGAGCTTGCCCAGATCGCCAGGGCTATCTGCAGGAACGAGGGGGAAGCGGACTCCCGCTGCGCGCAGCTCGATGCGGAAGCCAGTCCCGAATTGCTCGCCCATCCAGCTTTCCAACAGCGACATCGCCTTCGACGCGTCGTCGGAATCCCCATGCACCTCGAGGACGATGGTGCGATCCGAGTAGCGCGTGAGGAGCTCCTGCAATTGGAATAGCTTTGCCTTCTGCGCTGCATCATCGGGCGGAAGCAGCTGTGTCAATGGCAGCGTGACCACCGGAGGAGACGTCGTGGGCCAAGTAGGCAGAGCGAGCGCTGCCTGCAGGGAAATCGGAGCAGCGAACTCCCGGCTCTCGTGAGGTCGCACGTCGTCGAATCCCCCCGGATCCCTTGGCCAGCGTCCGTCGGGATCCGTGCGTGGCCCTTGGCTGATGACACTCGGTAGCACCTCTTCTTTTTCGCAGGCACCACCACCAAAGGCACACAGACACAGAGTGGAAGTCGCCAGGACCAGCTTCGTCCACAGGAAGGGATAGCGCGACGGCAGGACGGCGCTGACGACCACTGCCAGCACCATGCCCGAAAGCCACCACAGTGCGGACGCACATTCCAAAGTCGTGACCCGGTAGTACAGCAGGCCTCCCAAGGTCGCGCTGGCAAGAACGAGTGCCCAGCCGAAGACGCGCGCGCCATGGGTCGGGGAGAAGACGCCGCTGAGTAACAGTCGCAGCAACGCCGAGGGGAGCACGACCGCCAACCAGAGCGTGCCCGCCGTGCCTCCGCACAGGCCGAACGCTAGCCACGCCGCCAACCCGATCATCACCCAACGCAGCGATTCTACCCAAGCGCCGATGTTCGCGTTGCGCTTGGCCCGGCGTTGCCGGTGCAGTTCGGCCTCACGGGTCATTGCCGTACTCGGGACGAGGGAGCCGACGACGCGACCGACGAGACGCCCGTAGAGTCGCCCGTCCGATTCGGTGGAATCGAGCAGCCGTACGTCGGTGATTCTCAAGTCGTAGGCGGTGTGGTGGTCGCGGGCGTCGTCGCTGCCGACCCCCAAAAAGACGACATCGTGGAGCTCGGGTTGTCTCAGCGCGAGGGCTTTCTGCTCCTGCTTGGGAGAGCCGTCATCGCTGCCCCTAGCTTCGGGAGGTGCGGTCGGAGTTGGTACACCAGCGCGGCCCACCGTGGGGTCTTGGGCATCGACTTCGGCCTCGTCTTCCGGTGGCGGAATGCGCTCGATGGAGCTGATGGACGCCCGGTACAAAGTGATGTCGAACGGCGCCACTTCGAGCTTGCCGGTGGCCTGCACTCGAGCCGGAGTGCCGACGTAGGCGCCTTCGATCGTTCCGCGAAACCAATCGCTCATGATGTTTCCTCGCTTGCCGTCGAGTGGGGAGCCTGGGCGATTTTCGGCAGTGGCCCTGGGGCAAACAAGCGGTAGTGACTGAGCGCAGCGTGGACTGCGAGTTGGTGTTCGTGCTCCTGCGTCAGGACGTCGTGACGCGTGTCTTGCCAGCGCAGCAGTTCATAGGCTCGTAGCACTCCGAGGTGAGTCGTGTGCCCGAGCAGCAGCGGCAGGAGTGCTACGCCACAGAACACGAACGTGAACAGCAGAGGTCTCTCGGGGTGATGCCAGAGTACCGACAGTCTGTAGGTTGCGAAGTAGCAGTCGTCGAGCCGTTGACGGTAACTCTCGGCAGTGGTTAGCGCTTGCACGTCAGCATGCTCCGAAAGTAGCTGCGCCCTGTATTGCTCCACGTCCTGGTCGACGAGTGAGGAAAAGGCTGCGAGCTGTACCGGCTGGGCGAAGCAGGCTGCCAGTCCACCCAAGATCAACAGTGGGGGCAGGGTTGGCGTCCAGCGTGCAGCCCGAGCTTCCGACCAGTGCGGCGCGGCTCCGCCGCCCGCGACGAGCAAGCGCAACAAATTGAGCACCATCAAGCCAATCGCCCCTGCAAGCAACAGAGCGCCCACCACCGAGCCCTCGACCAACCACAGAAACAGCCCGCCTGACGCACCCATGCAAACGCAGGGCGCGAAGTACCAGCGCAGCAGGTTGCGCAAGCGTCGGGCTTGCTTCTGCTCCATGCGCTCGATGATCTCGGCGTCGAAGCCAATCAGAGAGGGAAGCATTCGCGACATCTACCTTCACGCGGGGTCGACGTACTTCTCGTAGCCATCGCCCTGTTCGATGTCCTTCTTCTTCTCTTCCAAGAACCGCTTGTGCACGGACTTGGCGAGCTCTTCTTCCGAGGACAGGCGGCGGCGCTCCTCGCGCAAGCTGGCTTCGACTTGATGATAGACGTCGACCTTGACCACCTGATTCGTTTCCGTGACGTAGATTTGAGCCTCGACCTCCACGCCGAGCTTCGCTGTCGCGAGGCGTAGCTCATTTTCTTTCATGTAGTCGTAGGCGCTCTTGGTGAGCATCATCTTGAAGAAGATGGGCCCCGTCTCGATGGCCAGCAGCATCAGCAAGATCGCCCACGGCACCACGCCGCCGATCTCGTGGGAGATGTGAATGCGCTTCATCAGGCCGTCGAGGTGGCGAGCTTGTCGCGCATTGCTCTCCTGAGCTCGCTTCAGCTCGTTCGCCAAGTCTTCCAACTCCTGCTTCCACAGGCCGATGTCCGCTTTGAGTGGGGCATTGGTTTCGGTGTCCGCAGCGAGCGCTTCCGAAAGCTCGCCCTCCATCTTGTCGAGCGTCTCTTTCTTGTCTCGCCACGCGGGACCGCGACCCGGGATGGCGTTGGCCGTGCGTCCCTCGGCTTCGAGTTCGAGCAATCGCCGTTGCTCCTTGATCTCCAGGCGGCGCTTTTCGAAGTACGCCGAGCGCTTTTCGAGATGTTCCTGGGCTTTGGATATCTTGACCCCCAGCTCGTCTTTGCGATTCTGAATGCGCTGCTCGGCGTTGCGATTCAGCTTCTGCAGGTACTCGTTCTGCTCCAATTCGAGTTGCGCGTCGATCTCCGGCTGCAAAATGCGGATCTCCAGCGGTGCGGAGATACACACTCCGATGATGGCCGCCATGATCAGACGTGGCAGGGACTGCAACAGCTCACGCAGCGTGATCTGGTCGGTGCCATCCCCTTTGCCCGTGCTGGAGACGATGAAGCGGTCGATGTTGAAGATGACCAACGCCCAGATCAAACCGGCAGCGGCGGCTATCGGGATCGTGCCCGGATCGATTTGGCTGCTCAGCGCCGTCGTGTCTTTGGGGCTGAACACGGTGTAGAACGCGTACGAGCCAGAGGCGAAGGCCAAGACCGTGGTTGCCAACACGACTCCGCCGATGCCCTGAAACTTGATCCAGTCGGAGCCGGGACATCGACGCAGCAGTTGCGTGTCGGCACCAGCGCAAAACCAGAGCAAGCGCGTCCACCAGCTTGGAGTCGGAGCGGCGGCGCTCTGAGCTGTGGAAGTCGTGACTTTGGGGGCAGGTTGGGGTTGGGTTTGGCTGGTCTGACTCATGGCAAGCCTTCGATGCGGGCGCGGGGCACGCTGATGTTTACTCGGGGCACGTGCGTGTTGAACTTGGGGCCACGGACGGTCGGACTCGGTATTCGGCGGCGTGGCAGCACTGGCCTGGGCACGACCCCACGCAGCCTGGCGAGCTGGTGTTTGGCGCGGAGCTGGACGGCGAGTTCCGCCTGACCACCGAGGCCAGAGGCGCGCACTCGAAGGTTCAGCCGCTTCTGAGCACGCACCCAGAATGTCTCGTCCACTTTGCCCCAAACGAAGCGCCGCTCGCCGGCGCAGCGGACGAAGCCCAAGACGTAGCCGACGACACGCACGGGCAAGCGATCGCCACTGATGAGCGTCACGCGCTCAGGGAGGATGACATCCAATCTCGTGCGCCACCCTCGTCCCATGCCCTCCGGGTACCGGCAAGGCGCGCGTTGCGCAACCCAAAAGTGGGTGACTGCGTGGCGCGGCTTCTGCATCATGGGGCCATGCAGTGGCGAGCCCCGACTCTAGCAAACGACCTGGCCCTGGGGGCTCGCTGCTGGCGATGATCGAGTTCGATGCCGTCACCAAGAGCTATGGTGAGCAACCCGTGCTCGCCGGGGTTACTTTCGACGTCCGGGAGGGGGAGTTCGTGGCCCTTTTGGGCCCGTCGGGGTGTGGCAAGACGACGACGCTCAAGCTCGTCAATCGTCTGCTCGAGCCCGACGGCGGGGTCGTGAGAGTCGCGGGGCAATCGGTTCAGGAGCGCGATGCCATCGAGCTTCGGCGCTCCATCGGCTACGTGTTTCAGCGCTTTGGCCTCTTTCCTCACCTCTCCGTCCGAGAAAATATCGGGATCGTGCTGAAGCTGGCGGGGTGGGAGGAGGAGAAGATCTCCGAGCGCGTCGCCGAGCTGAGCGTACTCGTCGGCCTCGACGATCGAGAGCTCTTGGACAGGTTGCCGTCCACGCTCTCCGGAGGACAACAGCAGCGCGTGGGCCTGGCCCGGGCGCTCGCCGCGCGTCCCCGCATCATGTTGATGGATGAGCCCTTTGGCGCTCTCGATCCGGTAACCCGCGATGCGATTCAGGTTCAGTACGATGCGCTCCACCGTCAACTGGGCCTGACGACCTTGATGGTAACCCACGACATGACGGAGGCGCTGTTGCTCGCTGATCGCATCATCGTCATGGACGCGGGAACGATCGTGCAGCAGGGACCCCCAGAACGGCTGCTTCAGCAGCCCGCCGCCAAGATGGTCGAAGAGTTGCTCGCGATGCCAGAGCGGCAGTTGAGGCGGCTCTCCGAGTTGCGCACCAAGGCGACGACCGATGGCTGACGAACTGAGTCGTCAGCTGGTACTCTTGCCCAACTACCTGGGGGCTCATGTCGTGGTGGCGACGTCAGCACTACTGATCGGCGTGCTGCTGAGCTTGCCTCTGGGCGTCGCGGCGGCGCGGTCCCGGTCGTGGAGTTGGTTCGTGCTCGCGAGTGCCGGTGTGGTGCAGACCATCCCTGGTTTGGCGCTGCTGGCGTTGATGGTGCCGTTGTTGGGGGCTTTTGGCTTTTGGCCGACGCTGTGCGCGTTGGTGCTCTACAGCATGTTGCCGGTGCTGAGGAACACGGTGACCGGTCTGACCACCCTCGAGCCTGCGGTCTTGGAAGCGGCGCGTGGCGTGGGCATGACTGAAGGTCAGATCCTGCGCAAAGTCGAGTTGCCTTTGGCGTTGCCGTTGATCGTAGCTGGTATTCGCACCGCGGCCGTTTGGGTCGTCGGCATGGCGACGCTGAGCACGCCCGTGGGGCAACCCAGTCTCGGCAACTACATCTTCGCGGGCCTACAGACCAGGAACTGGACTGCCGTCTTGGTGGGGTGCATAGCAGCCGCCGCGCTCGCGTTGGCCATCGATGGGCTGTTGGCGACGGTGCAGAAAGGGCTAGAGCAGCGCCGTCGCTCGGTGGTCGTAGCGGCGGCATTCGGCTTGAGCGTGTTGTTGCTCGGAGGCGGGTCCGGGGCCTTGTGGGAGCGGGGCAGCGACGTGCCAACGCCGCCGCCGGGCGAAACCGCCCGACACGACAGCACGGACGCGGCGTCAAAGACCGCCGTGCCAGCGCTCGACAGAGCACTTCGCATCGGTGCCAAGACGTTCACCGAGCAATACATCCTAGCGCGAGTGATCGAGCGTCGCCTGCGCGCAGCGGGGTTTGCCACCGAGCGCCGTGAGAGTCTCGGTTCGACGGTGGCATTCGACGCCCTGAAGAACGGTCAGATTGACGTTTACGTCGACTACACCGGGACCATCTACGCCAACTACATGAAGCGTACCGAGTCGTTGCCCGCGTGGAAGGTCGAAGCCCTGACGGGGGCTTGGCTGGCTTCGACTCACGGGGTCCGGCAGTTGGGCAACCTCGGCTTCGAGAATGCCTACGCCTTGGCCGTGCCCTCCGCGACGGCAAAGGCGTTGGCGGCGCCGTCCATCGCGGCGCTGGCACCGATTGCTGGCACGATGCGGCTCGGCGGGGACTACGAGTTCTTTCAGCGTCCCGAGTGGCGCAGTCTCCGCGACGCCTACGGCCTCAACTTCAAAGACACCGTCAGCTACGACTCGACGTTCATGTACGCGGCCGTTCGCGACGGTGCCGTCGAAGCCATTTCGGCCTTCTCGAGTGACGGCCGAATTGCTGCCTACCATCTGGTGGTCCTCGAAGACCCGAAAGACGCCCTGCCACCCTACGATGCGGTGCTTCTGGTGAACCCGGAGTTGGCATCGAACGCGGCGCTCGGTTCTGGGCTGGCTCCGCTGCTTGGTGCCGTCTCGGTGGACGCGATGCGGCAAGCGAACTGGATGGTCGACCGCGACGTTGACAAGCGCAGCGTCGACGAAGCGGCTGCTTGGTTGGACGCGCAACTCTGAGCGAGTGGGCCGCCTACCATTGGTGCTCTGGTCGCGTCTCGGGCGAGCCGGCGCCTGCTCTCAGCTGCGCTCGCTTGGCGACCAGCACCAGGGCCTCGTGCACGGTGCCCCCACCTTGCGGAATGAAGTCTCGGAGCTCGAAAGCGCTGTCGTCGCGTGACCGATTTTCGAAGCGAACACGGAGCCTGCTCTGTCGACTCGGCAAGCGGCTGCGTTGGGTCAAGCGCTTGGGTGACAGGTCACTTGCGGATGTTGATGATGGTCGACGTGTCGTCGTTTGGCAGGTTGAGCACGGCGTGCCAGCCGTCAGGGACCTGTGGCGTTGCCCACGTCCAGAGCCAGCGAGCGTCAGCTGGCGATAGCTGCAAGTTCCCAGGACCGTGTTCGATCCCGAAGCGGTTGTGCCAAAAAGACGCGTGCACGAGTTGGCCGGAAGAAAGCTCCAAGACCCAAGGCACGTCGTGCATTTCGACCCGATTGGCAAAGCCGGTCGTCTTCGCGTTCAGGGCGGTGATGTGTTTGCTCACCACAGCAAACTCGCCGCGCTCGGTGACCCGAGCGTCGGGTATGTCCTCGCCGAGGCGGTCCTTGCCGACGCTGGCCAACGTCGCGTACACGGCGGACTTGCCCTCGTAGGCGACCGCCGTGCCGGCGATGACGGAGACATCGAGCCAATGTCGCGTGTCGTTGACGAAGTCGGGGAACTGACTGCGCTCGCGCACGATCGTGGCGTCACGATGCCGTACCCAGTCGCCCTCCGACGTCTCCCAGAACTTCTCGTCGTGGCTCGTTCGGAACCGACCCGTCAGAGGCAGTGTCTCGTGGTATTCCAGCCGTCGCTTCCGCTCCAGAGTTGGTCCGGAGATGTCCCAGGCCGAGATGCCGCGTTTGACGATGAATGCGATCGGCAGCTTCACGTTGCCACCGAGGGCGACCCCAGCGAACTCGCTGCTCTTGGCCCGCTCCAGCTTGCTCGCATCGACGAAGCGACCATCCGTGAGCATTGCCAATCGCTTGAGCTTGCCACTCTCGTCCTCGGCCTCCCAAGAGCCCACGACGGCGACGCCACTTCGGCTCTCCATCTCCGACGTCGCGCGGACACCGCGCGGACGGCCGTCATCCACTTCGAAGATGTCGACGTCGACCTTCGTGCGCGCGTAGGTGTAGGGCATCGGCGCGTCCAGATCCGGATGGATCGCCATGGCGGCGAGCGTGGGATGCCTCAGGTCCAGGGTCGCTCCTTCGTCCAGACAGACAAAGCCCTTGGGTCGGATCGGGTACCAACCGCTGTCGCAGCCTTCGGTACTGTAGGGTTTTTCGGCTCGGGGTACCGTAGCGCCCGCGTGCAGGTAGCCGAGGATCTTGGCGTCACGATTCGGCGCTTCACGCACCGGGGTCGTATGTGCCACGGCTCCCAAGCGAGGGCCGTCCGACGCTGGCACCGGAACGTCCGGCACCTCCAACGCCTCGCTGCGGCTCAAGGCCACTCCGTCCCCTGTCTTTCCGCACGCATTGACGCTCAGGACCAGCGCCAGGGCGCAGAGCCCCGACGATGCGCGGGATCGCTGGTGCTTGCTGAGCATGAGCCATGGGTTGCACACCCAAAGTGGGACGGCCCAATTTTCTGCGACTCGAGCCGGGACGGGGACCACTGGGGCAGCTGGGGCTTGACCTCTCGGGCGTGCCAGACCAGAACCGGGACATGTTCAAGGGCGGAGCGGCAGTGGGAACAGCGCTCGTCATCGGTGGCTGGGCGGTTTCAGCCCACGCTCAAACGGCCGAAGGCGAATACGGGGACTATGAAGCTCCGAGTCCCGAGCGTCGAAGTGGCTTCACCGTTGGCGTCTCCTACGGGGCGGCGTATCTCGATGCGGTCGGTTACCCCAACAAGCTGTCGCAGATCGACGACCCGGCATACCGGCAGACCCTTTCGGGGTTCGGAACGGGCAGCTCGCTCTGGCTCGGCGGAGTCCTGCGGGACTGGCTCACCTTCGCGCTTGGAATGAGCTCGCGGAGAGATTTCGACCAGCAGCTGGCGGGGGGCGCGTTCGTTTTTCGCGTCGAGGGTTTTCCGTTGTTTGCGTTGGGCGGCGCGTACCGGGACGTCGGGGTGTTCGGAGAGTTCGGTGCCGGGGGGAACGTCATCGAGAAAGAGGGCGAAGTCGTAGCCGACGCGGGGTTCACGAGCATGCTGGGGCTTGGCGCGTTCTATGAACCGTGGACTTTCTGGAAGTTCTCTTCGGGTCCGGCGCTGCAGTACACCCGCGAGTTCAGTCAGTCGATGACGGTCCACGCGGTGACTCTCGGGATGCGCTTGAATCTCTATGCGACTCAGCCGGACTGAGGCCGAGGGCACCTCCTCGCACGGCCCTCCTCGAGCTGGACGAAACGCCGCATCGGAGAACCGCTCGGTGAGGAAATCCGCAGCACTTCCGAAGCACTTGGAGGTCGAGCGCGCCGCCGCCGAGCATTGTCGCTTGACGCCTACCTCCCGAGGTCCAAGATCCGGATCATGCTGCTCAAGATGACGGTTGTGACCATGACATCACTGGCTGCTCTGGCGCTCTCCACGGGGGCCATGGCTTGCGGCGAAGGCGACACGCCAGACGAGGGCCAGAAAGAGCCCAGCGCGCTTTGTGGCGACGAGGGCGAGGACGGCGACGAGAAGGAGCCCAGCGCGCTTTGTGGCGACGAGGGCGACGACGGCGACGAGAAAGAGCCCAGCGCGCTTTGTGGCGACGAGGGCGACGACGGCGACGAGAAGGAGCCGAGCGTACTTTGCGGTGACGAGGGCGACGACGGCGACGAGAAAGAGCCGAGCTTTTTCTGAGCAGCGCCGCTCGCCGAGTACGACGCGCGGAGCGCGGCTCTAGCCAGGCATCACGCCACTGACGACGCGGTCGCGGTTGCCGTAGTCTCGATCTACCGCCACGTGCTCCAGACCAGCCCGAGCGAAGAGCTCGCTCGTTCGCGCTGCTTGGTCGAAGCCGATCTCCAGCGCCAGGACGCCCCCGGGGTTCAAGCGTTCGCGCGCGCCGGTCACCACGCGCTCCACGATGTCGAGTCCGGCAGCTCCCCCATCGAGCGCCAGACGAGGTTCGAAGTCCCGGACGTTGGGGTCCAGGTGGGGGATGTCCCCGCTGGGGATGTAGGGCGGGTTGGCGGTGATCAGGTCGAATCGCAGTTGCGGATCGAGTGCGCCATAGAGATCCCCGTGGCGGAAACAGACACGGGCCATCCCCAGCCGCAATGCGTTGTCCCTGGCAACCTCCAGCGCATCCTTCGATACATCCGTGGCCCACACCTGCCACGTGGGGCGCGACGAGGCGAAGGCGATTGCCACACAGCCGGAGCCCGTGCACAGGTCCAACGCGACACCGAATTGGTCGGCAGTCTGCGTGCGTCGCAGAGCGGCCTCGACCAGGATTTCCGTATCTGGCCTGGGGACGAGCACCCGCGAATCGACGCGAAAGGTCAGGCCATAGAATTCGCGCTGGCCCAGGATGTAGGCAATCGGCTCGTCGCGTCGGCGTCGTTGAATCAGTTCACGGAAGCCTGCTAGCTCTTCTGGAGTCAGCGGGCGAGCGGCGTCCACGATCAGGCGCACGCGGTCGTAACCCAGCACCCGACACAGGAGCAGCTCGGCGTCCAGCCGCGGTGAGTCGAAGCTACGGCTCTTGAAGTCGTCTGCCGCCCACGACAGGACCTTCGAGACCGTCCACGCTGGGTCCGTTTCGCTCATCTGAGGGGGAGCTAGCTACCACTGCCGACCGTGGCGACCACGTCCGCAATGACGGCTTCCGTCTCGGCCTTTACCTCTTGCAGGCGCTCAGCCGTCGGAGCCTCGAAGCGCAGCACGAGCTTCGGGCTCGTGTTCGATGCGCGCACCAGGCCCCAGCTGCCGTCGGCATGATTGACGCGCACGCCGTCGATGTCCACGACGTTGTCGTATTTGGCGGAGAGGCGCTGCTTGACGCCGTCGACGACCGCGAACTTGACGTCGTCCGCACAGTCGACGCGCAGTTCGGGGGTCGACTGGGGCTCTGGCATGTCTGCCAAGAGCTCGACCACCGACTTGCCTTCCCTGGCAACGATCTCGATGATGCGGAGCGCGGCATAGATGGCATCGTCGAAGCCGAAGTAGCGATCGGCGAAGAAGAAGTGCCCGCTCATCTCACCGGCGAGAATGGCGCTCTCTTTCTTCATCAGCGCTTTGATCAACGAGTGCCCCGTGCGACCCATGATGGGAGTACCGCCGTGCTTCTCGACATCGTCGAAGAGACTCTGCGAGCACTTGACGTCGCCGATGACCTTGCCACCGGGGTTCTGGGGCAGCGCGTAGCGTGCGAAGAGGGCCAACAAACGGTCGCCCCACACGATCTCACCCGAACGGTCGACGACACCCAAACGATCGCCGTCGCCATCCCACGCCAGCCCGACCAGTGCGTTCTTCTCCTTGACCGTGGCGATCAGAGTCTCCAGCGAGTGGGCATCGGCTGGGTCCGGGTGATGATTGGGGAAGGTGCCGTCCATGTCGCAGTAGAGCGCCGTCGGCGACAGCCCGACCTTGTGCAACGCGGCCAGCCCGAGCGGACCTGCTGAGCCATTGCCCGCGTCGATGACGAAGGGCACGCTCCGATCGGCGACGTCGAACCCGCTCGTCACCGCCGCGAGGTAGTCTTCTTTCGTGTCCTTGGTCGTGAGGGTGCCTTTCCCGTCGGCGGTGTCGAACTCGCCTGCTTCGATGCGACGGGCCAGTTCCTGGATCTGCGCGCCGTAGAAGCTGGCCTTCCCGATCATGATCTTCAGGCCATTCTCGTCTTTCGGGTTGTGGCTGCCGGTGATCATGACGCCGCCGTCAGCGTGCAAGTGGTGCACGCTGAAGTACATCATCGGCGTTGGCCCCACGCCGATGTCGACGACGTCGGCTCCGCCCTTGCGGAGGCCCCGGGTCAACGCGTCGAAGATGCGCGGGCCTGAGAGACGACAGTCTTTGCCGACCACGATCTTGGGCGCATTGCCGGGTTCGCCCGGCGGGATCATCTGCGCCAGGCCACAGCCGATGGCCTCGACTACGTCATCGGTGAGATCACGGTCTGCGACGCCGCGAATGTCGTACTCACGATAGATGTGCGAACTCATTAGGGCTGGCTAGACCAACGCCGGCACTCGGGACAATAGCCAGTCGCGCTAAAGCGCCGGCTTTGCTTGTCCCTCGAAACGGCCGACCGTGGCGATGCTGCTCAGCAGCACTGCAAGGCGGCTCAGGGCGTGAAAAGTCGGAGCAATTCCGACCCGGTGCGGTCCCCGCGGTTTCAGCAGCCCGCTGGTTCCTCACACACGCCGGCGCCACCCTGCCGGTACCACTGACCGTGCGTATAGAAGAGCGCGCCGGGGCCGTTGACGGTGGGGACCCACACCATCAGCGCGTGCGCGTAGTAGCAGCCCTCGGGTACCCGCACCCACTGACCGGGTTGCCACTTCCAGCGATTGTCGAGCCAACTCCACTGTCCGTCGGCCCAGGCGCAGTCGCGGCTCGGTCGGGTCGGGATTTCTTCGATCTGCGCTGCGGGCGGCTCCGAGTCGACGGCGACCGGAAGCGCACCCCCGCTCAACGGATGGGGCCCCGTCGGGATGACCTTCAGGCTCGAGCTGCACCCCAAGCCCGAGATGCTCATCCCGAGGACAGCCACCGTCCACCTCACACTTGCCAGAACCATTCGTAGAAACGTTCCTCGAGCCAACCGCCGAGGAACATGAACTCGAACATCGACAAGATCAAGAACGGGCCGAAGGCAAGGCGCGCCTGCGCCAAACCTTCACCAGGGCCGCTCGTCAGGATGTCGTCGCCGATCTCCGCGAGTGCCTGTTCTCGCTCCTCGTCGCTGAGGGTTGACAACTCGCGGTGCAGGTCTTCGCGCTCTTTCACTACCGCATCCGGCTCATCGATGCGCCCCTGGGCTGCGAACACCGCGATCGCAACGATGGTGCCCTGAATGGCGCCAGCCAATAGCGCAAACAGAGCACCCACCCAACCAAACCAGACCCCCGCCAGCATCAAGAGCTTGGCGTCGCCCAGACCCATGCCGGCCTGTCCGCGGAGAGCACGGTAGAGAACGTCGAAGGGGAGCCAGACGATGACGAAGCCCACGCCGCCGCCGAGCAGTGCGTCGCTCCAATCCAGCTGGCGCAAGGGCACGCTCAACAAGCCCAACGCAGTGCCGCCGAGGGTGATCTCGTCGGGCAGGATCATGTGTTCGAGGTCGATGAACATCGCTGCCAACAGGCCTAGGGCGAGCGCGAAGTACGACAGGAACGTGAGCGCTGCGATGTACAGGGGGGTGAACCCGGGCAACGGAAGCACGAGGCCCTGCATCACGCCCCATCCGATCACACCGCCCAGTGCTTCGACGACGGGGTACCTGACCGAGATGGACGCTTTGCAGCAGCGCGCCTTGCCGAGCAAGAGCAACCAGCTGAGGATCGGGATGTTGTCGTAGGGCTTGATGCGCGCGCCGCATGCCGGGCACGTCGACGGCGGGAAGGCGATGTTCTGCTCACGTGGCAGGCGATAGATGACCACGTTCAAGAAGCTGCCGAAGAGCAAGCCCAGCGCTATCGCGGCGCCGAGCAACCACGAGGATGGGAACTCCGAAAGCAGCATCGATCGAGGGTAGCCCGCGCATTCTCACGCGGGCCACTTCCGTGCGTCGAGCAAACGCACGACCCGCTCCGCCGATTCCGTGAAAATCCAACCACTGGTGCGTTTTGCTCTCGCTTTTTGGTCGCCCGGAGCAAACAATCCGAGCGTGCACGAGGGGGTGACATGTGCTTCAAAGTCAGGGAACCTGTGGCTTTTGTGATGTTGCTTCCAATTTGTTTCTGCTGCCTTTAAGGTTCATTTCGCGTTGACGGTAGGCGTCAACACCAACCACCGATTCTAGTGAGGACTTCATGACACGGCGAATCGTCACATTCATCGCGCTGTTCGGCCTTTGTGCGCTTGATGCGCAGGCGCAACCGGGTGCTCCCGGAGCAGGCCCCCCCGGTCAGGCTGCCAAACCGCCCGGTCCCGGTGCGGACAAAGCCAAAGGCCCGGGCGAAGCCAAAGCCAAGGGTCCTGGTGCTCCGGGCGGCCCTGGCGCCAAGGCGCCTGGTCCCAAACATCCGGGCGGTCCGGGTGGCAAGCCGCCAGGTATGGCCAGAGGCCCCCACGCCGACGATCATCCAGGCAAGGGCCCGCCGGGCGACAAGCCCGGCAAGCTTGGTGACAAGCCCGGCAAGCCTGGTGACAAACCTGGCGACAAAGACGAGAAGCGTGACGAGAAGCTGCAGCAGCGCATCGACAAGCTCAAGGAGCGCGCCACCAAGTTGCGCGAAGAGGGCAAAGAGCGCGCTGCAGACGCGTTGGAGAAGCAGGCTGAGCGCTTGAAGAACGGTCCGCAGCGCAACCCGGCCAACCGCGAGAAGATCCGTCACGCACGCAAGATGGCGCGCATCAAGCTCTTGCATCGTCGTTACGGCGAGCACCTCAAAGACCAGACGGTCAAGCAAGAGGTGCAGATGCACGCGCGTCGTTCAGCGAACCTCTCGCGCATGAAGAGCCTCGCGAATCAGCGCGAAGACGGCGACGCCAAGACGGAGCTGCTCAAGAAGATCAATCGTTTGATGGCCAAAGAGAACGCCCGGCACAGCCGGACGATGGCGCGCCTGACGAAGAAGCAGGACCGCTTGGCAGGTAAGAAGGACGACAAGGGGGCTGACAAGCCCAAGGCTGGCGAAGACTCGAAGCCCGCTGACGAGGAGAAAGGTCAAGAGTGATGCACAAGTTCAGTATCGCAATGCTGGCGTTGGCGCTGACGGCCGCCTCCTGCGCCAAGAAGCAAGAAGCTCCCAAGGAAGAAGAGAAGGTCTCCGCAGAGGAAGCCGCCAAGGACGCGAAGGACGCCAAGGAAAAGGCTGCCAAGGAGAAGGAGGCTGAGATATCGGCCCTAGCCGAGGAGCTGCAAACCAAGGAAGACTTCGAGGAAGCTGCCGAGGGCGAGATCAACGACGAGAACCTGGAGGCCGAGCTGGCGAAGCTCGAGGCGGAGATCGATCCAGGCGGCGAGGAAGAAGCTGCCGACAAGACCGCAGAGACGCCCAAGCCCGCCGTGGGCGCTCAGGCAGCTTCGGCTCCGAAGAAGCCCGCCGCACCCGCAGCTGGCGAATAATCAGCTGCTAACCGCCGGAGCGTTCCGGCAAGTGTAGGAAGGCGACGCATTGGTCCACGATGCGTCGCCTTCGTCATTTGACGTGTGTGGGCCCAGCTCGCACCGCGGGGGGCGCTTCATCAAAAACACCATTCGCGAATCTCGCTCCGTCCACTAGCCTGGCAGCCATGGCAGGCGAGACGGGGACTTTGACACTGGACCAATACTCTGCATCCGCCAAGGGCTGGGTGGCAGCAGCGCAGCAGCTCGCAGACGAGCTGCGCCACGAATTGGTCGACCCACTGCATCTTCTGGTCCGAGGTCTCGAGCGCGAGACGGGGGTGGCCGCAGTCTTCGACGCTGCGGGGGCGGCGAGTGAACACTTGCTGGCCGAAGCCCGCGCGGCTTTGTCCCGACTTCGCACTTCCGACGAGGCCGCGTTCTTGTCGGATACGCTCTTGGCGTTGCTGAAGCGAGCGGAGAAAGAGGCTCGCAAGGCGGGCACGGGTGTGGAGTCGGAGCACTTGCTCAACGCGCTCACTCAGGAGATACGAGGGGCCGTCTTCGACGTACTCTCCGCCGCGGGCGTCGGTCCCGGAGGCTTGCGTCCCCACATGGAAGCGCTGCGCACGGCGAGTAAACGCTCGGCCAAGGGCGTGGCGAGGTCCGAGTGGGTCAGCGATCTGGTACAGGCTGCTCGCGAGTCGAAGCTCGACCCCGTCGTCGGACGCGGTTACGAGATCCGGCGTCTGCTCACGATCCTCGAGCGACGGCAGAAGTGTCACCCGTTGTTGATCGGTGAGGCTGGGGTCGGCAAGCGCGCCATCGTGCGTGGGCTGGCCGCCAAGATCGCGCAGGGTGACGTGCCCACGAGCTTGGTGCAAGTGCGCTTGCTCGAACTCGACGTGGGCGCGTTGACCGCGGGGACGCGACTGCGCAGTGAGAGCGAGCTCAGGATGCGGCAGTTGATCGATTCCGCGGCTTCGGCGGACGTGCCCTCGATCATCGTCATCCCCTCCATCGGGCGTGTGCTCGGCGGTAATCCGATGGCACCCTCATTCGGGGATCTGCTCTCGTCGGCGATGGCGCGCGGCACGCTGCGTCTGCTGGCGACCACCGGCCAGGAAGGTTGGACACGCATGCAGAGTCAAGACCCGGCGCTGGCCCGGTTCTTCACGACCGTGGGCATCGAAGAACCGACGTTGGAGCAAGCCACGGACATCGTGCGCGGCATGGCCAGCGCCTACGAAAGCCATCACCGGGTGCGCGTGAACGAAGCCGCCATCGTTGCCTCCGTGCAGTTGGCCAAACGCTACGTGCCCGATCGCTTCTTGCCGGACAGCGCTCTCGATCTGTTGGACGAAACGGCCGCGGCTCGTCGCGTCGAAACCGACGGCGTACCCCACGCCCTCGATGCTGCCCGCACCGAATTGGCGTCCCTGGGAGCCCAACGCCAGTCGTTGTTGGAAGCCGACGACGAACGCAGCCGCGACAAGCTCGCCGAGCTCCAGGCTCGCATCGCGGAGTTGGAACCCAGCGTGGAGGCGCAAGCCAACGCGATCGCGTCGCGTCGTGGCGCCGTGGCCGCCGTGCGACAGCTCGGGCGGGAGCTGACCGAGGCCAAACGCGCGTGTGAAGCTGCGAAAGCCAGTGAGGACTTCGCTACGGTCGGTAAGCTCGAGCACTCCACGATCCCCGACTTGGAAAAGCGCCTTCAAGCTGCGGAAAGCGAGGCTCGCCATTCGGGTATCGACCCCGAGCCGGCAGTGGTGGACGAAGCGCACGTCGCCGAGACGTTGGCGGAGTGGACGCAGATCCCCGTCGCGAAGATGTTGGAAGCCGAAGCGGAGAAGTTGCTCAAGATGGAGGAACGCCTCTCACGCCGAGTCGTGGGGCAAGACGATGCGGTGCGGGCGATCTCACTGGCGGTGCGGCGAGGACGTGTCGGGCTGCGCGACCCCAAGCGCCCCATCGGCTCGTTTCTCTTCCTGGGCACCAGCGGTGTGGGCAAGACCGAGCTAGCCAAGGCGTTGGCGGAGTTCTTGTTCGATGACGAGCAAGCACTGACTCGCCTCGACATGAGTGAGTTCATGGAGCGGCACATGGCGCAACGACTCCTCGGAGCGCCTCCGGGCTACGCCGATAGCGACCAGGGGGGCTTCTTGACCGAGGCCGTGCGACGTCGGCCGTATTCGGTGCTGCTCTTCGACGAGGTGGAGAAGGCGCATCAAGACGTATTCAACCTGCTGCTGCAGGTGCTCGACGATGGCCGTTTGACGGACGGGCGAGGCCGTTTGGCAGACTTCACCAACACCGTCGTCATCATGACGAGCAACATCGGCTCCGAGCGCATCATCGACGCCGAGCCTGCGGTATTCGAGTCAAAGGAAGGTCGGGAGGCGCTCAAGGACGTGCTGCTCGAGCGTCTCGGGGAGTTCTTCCGTCCCGAGTTTCTCAACCGCATCGGCGACATCGCCGTCTTCAGTCCGCTGTCGAAGAGCGACCTGCGCAAGATCGTCGACATTCTACTGGCGAACGTCCAAAAACTCCTGTCGCGTCGCGGCTTGACGTTGAACGTGGACGACGCGGCGAAGGACCACCTCGTCGAGCTCGGCTACGATCCGGCGCTCGGGGCCCGGCCGCTGCAGCGAGTGATCGTTCGCCACATCCAAGATCCGCTGGCGGAACATCTACTCGCGGGGCAGACCCCAGCGCAGGCGACGGTCGAGGTGAGACTCGCTGGCGACGAGTTCACCTTCGACATCGTCGAGACTCGGTGATGTGAGACTCAGTGACGTGGGACTGAGTGACTGAGTGACGTGGGACTGAGTGACGTGGGACTCAGTGACGTGGGACTGAGTGACGTGGGACTGAGTGACGTGGGACTCAGTGACGTGGGACTCAGTGACGTGGGACTCAGTGACGTGGGACTCAGTGACGTGGGACTGAGTGACGTGGGACTGAGTGACGTGGGACTCAGTGGTGATGGTGCCCTTCAGGGCCGTGTGCGTGACCGTGCTGCAGTTCTTCACCGCTGGCCGCGCGCACTTCACGCACTGTGACGGAGAAGTGCAGGGTCTTGCCGGCTAGCTCGTGGTTGGCGTCCAGCTCGACCGACGCAGGTTTCACTTTGCTGACGCGCACGACGGTCGTTCCACCGCTGTCCGTGCTCAGCATCAACTCCATGCCTTTTTCTGGCGTGATGTCGCTCGGGAGTCGATCCTTCGGCACCTCGAAGACGAGACCCTCGTCCAGTTCGCCGTAGCCTTGCGCCGGGGCGACCGTGACGTCGAAGCTGTCGCCCGTTCCGCGTCCGGCCAGCGCACTTTCCAAGCCCTCGACGATGTTGCCGTGCCCGTGCAGGTAGTGCAGGGGGCCGTGACCCTCGCTGCTGTCGAGCAGGGTGCCTTCGTCGTCTTTGAGGGTGTAGTCGATACCGACCACCATGTCGTTCGCGATCTTCATCGTGCCGAGGTATCGCACCCCGCCGGTCCACGCCAGAAACAATCGACGCTAAATGAGCGAGCGCGATTCTCGAACGGTTTTGCCGCGCCCCAGATGGGGCAAGGGCGCGACAAAACCTCCTCTACGTCGACTTCGCTCGACACATCTTGGTCTTTTTCGGGGGCTTCCCAGCCCCCGCCCCAGTGAACTGGGGCCCCACCCCAAAAAATGAGCGATCGAGAATCTCGCTCGCTCATTTAGCACCCGCTTGTGCGCACCGCTTTGGTCCAAACGGCGCCAGGTTCCGCCGCTCACGGAACCTGACGCAACTGTCCGAACTCACCCTGCCAGTAGCTCCGACAGG